>NZ_LAVA02000170.1 GCF_000974985.2 Streptomyces mangrovisoli
CGCGCGTGACGAAGACGCGCGGTCACCGTGGGCGCGCGAGGGCTCGGGGGGCTCGGCGCGGGGTGGGGGTGCGGTGGGGTGTCGTGGGTGGTGGGGGTGGGCTCGGGTGGGGGTGTGACGGGTGGGGCCCCGTGGGGCGGGCCGCGGGCCGGCTGCCGTACCGCGGCGGGTACGGACGCCGTACTGCCGGCCGCCGTACTAGTGGATGATCCCGGTGCGCAGCGCGACCGCGACCATGCCGGCGCGGTCGCCCGTGCCGAGCTTGCGGGCGATGCGGGCGAGGTGGCTCTTGACGGTCAGCGCGGACAGGCCCATCGAGACGCCGATGGCCTTGTTGGACTGGCCCTCCGCGACCAGTCTCAGCACTTCGACCTCGCGGCCGGACAGCTCGCGGTAGCCGCCCGGGTGGCTCGGGGCACCCGGGGGGCGGCGGTGCATGCGGGCGGCGGAGCCGAGGGGGGTCGCGCCCGGCCGGGAGGGGAGGCCGATGTTGGTGCGGGTGCCGGTGACGACGTAGCCCTTGACCCCGCCCGCGAGGGCGTTGCGGACCGCGCCGATGTCGTCGGCCGCGGAGAGCGCGAGTCCGTTCGGCCAGCCCGCCGCGCGGGTCTCGGAGAGCAGGGTCAGGCCGGAGCCGTCGGGCAGGTGGACGTCGGCGACGCAGATGTCGCGCGGGTTGCCGATGCGGGGGCGGGCCTCCGCGACGGACGACGCCTCGATGACGTCGCGGACGCCGAGCGCCCACAGGTGGCGGGTGACGGTGGAGCGGACGCGCGGATCGGCCACGACCACCATCGCGGTCGGCTTGTTGGGACGGTAGGCGACCAGGCTTGCGGGCTGCTCGAGGAGAACGGACACCAGGCCTCCTGGGGTGCGGGACGGCTTTCAAGGTCACAGTCGTCTTCGGCAGCAAACCCGCGGCCCTTTAGAGAAAGATCACGATTTAGTGAGTAACAATCCGCCCAAATCGGACACTCGGGCGATCGTTCGGTGAACGATTGAGTGCGTTCGAGGGGTCGCTTGTGATTGAGAGTGGCTGAATCGACAAAGAGACGGCAAATGTGCCCGTCAGAAGGGGGACGGGTGGGTGTCAGAGTGACGCCGGAAAGCGCCGGAAGGTGCCGTCAGGGGTACGGATGCTCGCCCGGGGCCCCGTACGGGGGAACGGGGGGCACGGGTGACGGGAGGTGTGCGCCCTCGTGCACCGGTCGGGCGGGGGAGACGTCGGGGCGAGCGCCCCTCGTCCGCCGCACCGCCCCGCCATGCTTCGCCCCGTCAGGCCCCGCCCTGCCCTGCCGTGCCTCGCCCCGTCAGGCCCCGCCCTGCCTCGCCTCGCCTCCGTGAGGCCTTGCCCCGCCCCGTTCCGGCGCGCCCGGCCCCGTCGCGCTCAGCGTGACTGCGGATCCCGTCGCTGCGGCAGCGTGACCACCGAGGCGTCCCCCGGCGCGGCCGGGGGCAGGCCGGCGACCTGGGCCAGCAGATCGCACCAGGAGGTCAGGTGCGCCGCCGTGTCCGGTACGCCGCCGAGGCCCTCGCGGGGCGTCCAGGAGGCGCGGATCTCGATCTGGGAGGCCGCCGGGCGGCTGCCGAGGCCGCCGAAGTAGTGGGAGCTCGCGCGCGTGACCGTGCCGCTCGGCTCGCCGTACGACAGGCCGCGGGCCTGGAGCGCGCCGGTCAGCCACGACCAGCACACGTCGGGCAGCAGCGGGTCGGCCGCCATCTCCGGCTCCAGCTCCGAGCGCACCAGCGTCACCAGCCGGAAGGTGCCCCGCCAGGCGTCGTGCCCGGCCGGGTCGTGCAGCAGCACCAGCCTGCCGTCGGCGAGATCCTGTTCGCCGTCGACGACGGTGGCCTCCAGGGCGTACGCGAACGGGGCGAGCCGCTGCGGCGGGCGTACCGCCTCCACCTCGACCTGCGGCCGCAGTCGCGCGGCCCGCAACGCCTCTACGGCCGCCCGGAAGGGAGGCGGCGGGGTCGTCCCATGCCGGTCGCCCTCCTTCGGGTCGTCCATTCCGTCAGCGCCGTCCGAGAGTCGTCCCTGAGCCGCAGCCATGCGGGAAGATTAGGGGAACGGCGCGTCCGGTGCGGGCTAGACACCCCGTGACCGGCGCCGGGGCGGGCCCCTGACCGGGTCCCGAGCGGTAACGGGCGGGGCCCCGCGCGGGTCCCGAGTGGGTCCGGGCCGCGTTCCGAGCGGGTCCCGAGCGGGTCCGGGCGGGGCCCCGGCCGAGACCGGGCCGGGTCCCGAGGGGTCCGGGTGCGGCCCGCCCGGGGTCTGGTCCGGGGTCTGATCCGGGCGGTGGGCCGGTCGCCGCGGCCCCGTCCGGAGGCGCCCCGGGCGCGTGCGAGACTTGCCCCGTGAGTGCCATCGACGCCCCCGCGGGCCAGCAGCCGACAGCGACGTACGAATCCGCGTTCCTCAAGGCGTGCCGGCGTGAACCCGTGCCGCACACGCCCGTGTGGTTCATGCGCCAGGCCGGCCGCTCCCTGCCCGAGTACCTCAAGGTGCGCGAGGGCATCGGGATGCTCGACTCCTGCGAGCGGCCCGACCTGGTCGCCGAGATCACGCTCCAGCCGGTGCGCCGGCACCGCGTGGACGCGGCGATCTACTACAGCGACATCGTCGTCCCGCTCCGGGCCATCGGCATCGACCTCGACATCAAGCCCGGCGTCGGCCCGGTCGTCGACCAGCCCTTCCGCACCCGCGCCGACCTGGCCCGGCTGCGCGACCTGACCCCGGACGACGTCCCCTACGTCACCGAGGCCATCGGCCTGCTCACCGCCGAGCTGGGCGCCACCCCGCTGATCGGCTTCGCGGGCGCGCCGTTCACCCTCGCGAGCTACCTCGTCGAGGGCGGCCCGTCGCGCACGTACGAGAACGCCAAGGCGATGATGTACGGCGACCCCGAGCTCTGGGCCGACCTGCTCGACCGCCTCGCCGACATCACGGCCGGCTTCCTCAAGGTGCAGATCGAGGCGGGCGCCAGCGCCGTCCAGCTCTTCGACTCGTGGGCGGGCGCCCTCGCCCCCGCCGACTACCGCCGCTCCGTGCTCTCCGCCTCCGCGAAGGTCTTCAAGGCCGTCGAGGGGTACGGCGTCCCGCGCATCCACTTCGGCGTCGGCACCGGCGAGCTGCTGGGCCTGCTGGGCGAGGCCGGCGCGGACGTCGTGGGCGTCGACTGGCGCGTGCCGCTCGACGAGGCGGCCCGCCGCGTCGGCCCCGGCAAGGCGCTCCAGGGCAACCTCGACCCGACCGTCCTGTTCGCCGGGACGCGCGCCGTCGAGACCAAGGCCCGCGAGGTGCTGGACGCGGCGGCCGGTCTGGAGGGCCATGTCTTCAACCTCGGGCACGGTGTGATGCCGTCCACCGACCCCGACGCGCTCACCCGTCTCGTGGAGTACGTCCACACGCAGACCGCGAACTGAGAGACCGTCACCTCCCGCGCGTCCCGGCGGGGGTCACCGGGCCACGCGGGGGTCACCGGGTCACCACGTGTGCCGTGCCTGCCTGCCGAACAGCAGGCGGCGCGGCTCCGGCGGTGGCGGGGTGCCGGGCTTGAGCGGCAGCGCGAGCACCATGCCCGCCAGGAAGCCGACGACATGCGCGGCGTACGCCACCGTGCCCGCCTCGGAGACGCCCTCGCCGGACGAGTACACGGCCTGGAGCACGAACCAGAAGCCCAGCACCAGCCACGCGGGCAGCCGTAGCGGCAGGAACACCAGGAACGGCACCAGCACCCACACCCTGGCCGTCGGATACAGCACCAGGTAGGCGCCGAGCACCCCGGCGATCGCCCCGGACGCGCCGATCAGCGGAGCCCCGGAACTCTCGTTCAGCAGCGCGAAGCCGTAGCCGGCCGCGTAGCCGCAGACGACGTAGAAGACGAGGAACCGTAGGTGCCCCATGCGGTCCTCTATGTTGTTCCCGAAGATGTACAGGAACAGCATGTTGCCCAGCAGGTGCAGCCAACTCCCGTGCACGAACATGGCGGTGAACACCGACAGCGCCGGAGACTTGTGGTAGCCCGGCGGCGCGACCACACAGCCCGCGCCGTGCGCGCCCACCCCCACGGCGCCGGTCGGCACCGTCCGCGGCAGCTGATGGTGGATCAACTCCCGCGGTACCACGGCGTAGTGGTCGAGGAACGCCTGGAGCCGGCACAGCTGGGACAGATGGCTCGCGCCCGAGACGCTGTCGGCGATCCCCGGTGTGGACAGGAAGACCAGGAAGTTCGCGGCGATGAGCGCGTACGTCACCCAGGGGGTGCGGCGCACCGGGTTCACGTCATGGACGGGGATGACCACAAGGAAGGTCTGCCCGGGAGGCCGTCGGCCATGCGGTGGCGCGTCCGCGCGTCTACGCTTCCGCGCGTCTACGGTTCCGCGGTTCCGCGCTTTCGTGAACGGGTCGGTCCGTGACTGCGTATGTCTGTGCGACCGGCCGCGGTGCGGGAAGGCGTGTCGCGGGGACGAACGTGACGACGTGAGGACCAGGCGATGACCGACCGAGTTGCTGCGCTGCATGCCACCCCCGACGGCGAGGCCGAGATCGCCCTCGTGATCCACCTGCCCTGGGAGGACGTGGCCCGGCTGGGCCAGGAGGCGGGGCGGCTGGCCGCGCAGATGCAGCGGCCGGTGACGCTCGACGAGGCGGTGAGCCATCGGTTGCGTTCGACGCGGGCGTCGGCGGCGCACGCGCGGCCCGGTACGGCGGCCGAGCCGTCCGCCGGGGTCTCGGCCTCCGCGTCCGTGTCGTCGCTGCCGCCGCGGCCTCCGGCGGAGCAGGCGCGGCAGGCGATCGAGCGGATAAATGGTTCGGCGTAGGGGGGTTGTCGCGGGGTGGGCCCCACGCGGTGGCCGGTTTCCGGGGGCTGCCGCCCCCAGGCCCCCGCTTTCGGCCTGAACGGCCTCGTCCTCAAACGCCGGACGGGCTGAAGTGCCCTGGGCCGGCACTACGGGCGGGCTGAAGTGCCCTGGGCCGGGGCTGCGGGAGTGGCCGGACGGGCTGGAACTGCCCCGGGCCGACGCGGGGGTCGACCGCGCTCAGGACATGCTCGCGCGTACCTTCGCCGTCGCCTTGCGGGCCGCCACCAGGACCGGGTCCCACACCGGGGAGAACGGGGGCGCGTACCCGAGGTCCAGGGCCGTCATCTGTTCCACCGTCATGCCCGCGGTCAGCGCCACCGCCGCGATGTCCACGCGCTTGGCCGCGCCCTCCCGGCCGACGATCTGCACCCCGAGCAGGCGGCCGGTGCGGCGCTCCGCGAGCATCTTCACCGTCATCGGGGAGGCGCCGGGGTAGTAGCCGGCCCGGCTGGTCGACTCGACGGTGACCGTCTCGAAGCGCAGGCCCACCCGGCGGGCGTCCTTCTCCCGCAGGCCGGTGCGGGCGATCTCCAGGTCGCAGACCTTGCTGACGGCCGTGCCGACCACGCCGGGGAAGGTGGCGTACCCGCCGCCGACGTTGGTGCCGATCACCTGCCCGTGCTTGTTGGCGTGGGTCCCGAGGGCGATGTGCCGTTCCTGTCCGGAGACCAGGTCGAGCACCTCCACGCAGTCGCCGCCCGCCCAGATGTTCTCGTACCCGCGCACCCGCATGGCCCGGTCCGTCAGCAGCCCGCCGTGCGCGCCCAGCGGCAGCCCGGCGGCCCGCGCGAGGCTCGTCTCCGGGCGTACGCCGATGCCCAGTACGACGACGTCCGCCGGGTACTCGGCGTGCTCCGTCGCGACCGCGCGGACCCGCCCGTCGTCCCCGGTGAGCACCTTGGTGACCGCGGTGCCGCCGGCCATGGTGATGCCGAGGCCCTCCATGGCCGTGCGCACCAGCCGGCCCATGTCGGGGTCGAGCGTCGACATCGGCTCGTCGGCCCGGTCGACGACCGTCACCTCGTGGTCGTGGTTGATGAGCGCCTCGGCCATCTCCACGCCGATGTAGCCGCCGCCGACCACCACCGCGCGCCGCCCGGAGGTGCGGGCCAGCGTGTCGAGCAGGGCCTGGCCGTCGTCGAGGGTCTGCACGCCGTGCACGCCGGGCGCGTCGACGCCGGGCATCTCCGGCCGGACCGGCCGCGCACCCGTCGCGATCACGAGCCGGTCGTACGACGTCCAGGACTCCGCCCCCGAGTCGACGTCCCGCGCGCGCACCCGCTGCCGGTCGACGTCGATCTCGGTGACCTCGGTCCGCATCCGCAGGTCGATGGCGCGGGCGCGGTGCTGTTCGGGCGTGCGGGCGATCAGCCGGTCCCGCTCCTGGACGTGGCCGCCCACCCAGTAGGGGATGCCGCAGGCCGAGTAGGAGGTGAAGTGGCCCCGTTCGAAGGCCACGATCTCCAACTCGTCCGGGCCGCGCAGCCGGCGCGCCTGCGACGCGGCGGACATCCCCGCCGCGTCACCCCCGATCACGACCAGCCGCTCCCGGCCCGCGCCCCTCGATCCTGCCGCCGCAGTCATGTCCGTACGCGCAGTCATGTCCATACGAACACGCTACGGCGACCGGCCACTTCACCACGCGACCGGGACCCGCCCGGACCGCCCGGCTCACCGGGTCGTGCTCATTCCCCCTCGCCGCGCTCCGGCGTTCCCCCCGCCGACAAGGGTCCCGCAGCCGGTGCCGGTGCCGGTCCCGCGGTCGGTCCCGCGGTCGGTGCCAAGGTCGCGGTCGCCGGGCGGGGCGCCCGGCGCGGGCGTACGACGCGCAGCCACGCCACGGCGAGCAGCGCGGTCAGAGCCGCGAACGGCAGGGCCGCTCCTATGGCCAGGGCCAGCCAGCGGAACACCGTCACGAAGACGTCCCAGCCGCCCGCCACGGCGTCGCCGAAGCCGGGCGAGGTGTCCTTCGCGGCCTTCGTCACCGGGGCCTCGGTCAGGGTCAGGGTGATCGTGGCCAGGGAGACGCGGTCCTTCAGGGACGCCTGCTGGGCCAGCAGCGACTCCAGGTCCGCCTCGCGGCTGCTCAGTTCGCCCTCCAGCTCCACCACGTCGCTGAGCTTGCCCGCCCGGTCCATCAGCGCGCGGATGCGGGCCACGCTGGCGCGCTGCGACTTCACCCGGCTGTCGACGTCCACGACCTGGTCGGTGACGTCCTCGGCCTTCGAGGTGCGGGCGAGCAGCGTGCCGCCGCCCTGGAGCGCGGTGAGCACCTCGTCGTAGCGGCCACTGGGCACGCGCAGCACCAGGCGCGTGTGCTCGCGGCCCGCGGAGTCCCGGTCGGTGGTCTCGTCCCCGACGTAGCCGCCCGCGTCCTCCGTCGTCGTACGGGCCGCCGCCAGCGCCTTCGCCACGTCCCCGACCCGCACGGTCAGCGACGCGGTGCGGACGATGTCGGCCGACGTCAGCCGCGGCGCCTCGGTCGCCGTGGACCGTTGCGGCGCCGTGGTCGCCGTGGACCGCGCGCCGCCGGACCCGGGGCCCTGCGCCTTGCTGTCCGCCTGTTCGGCGGCCTTGGCCCCCGCGGAGTCGGCGCCGGAGCTGCCCGCCCCGCATCCGGCGACGGCGATCGAGGCGGCCAGCAGCAGCGCGCTCAGGGTGCGGACGGGTCGTGCGGACGGTCGTGGACGCATGGCGGGATCCCCCGGAGGTGGTGGTGACTGATGTTCGGCGCTCCTTCGACGCGCGGGCGGGGCGGGGCGTTTGGGCGCGACGGTTCCGAAGTGGTCACGATCGTCACCGGCGGCGCGCGACAGGGCCGGCCGGGTTCCGTGTCCCGGCCGCCCGGCCCTTGTGCCCGGGTCCACGGCCCCTCGCCCGGGTCCCGTCCCGGTCTGAGAGGGTGGAGCCATGAGCGGATCAGCCACCGGCAGGGGTACGGACGACACCACCACCGGCAGGGGTACGGACGACACCACCACCACCGGTGGGGATACGGACCACACGACCTCCCGAGCGGGCAGGGACGACCACACGACGTCCGGCAGGGGTACGGACCACACGACCTCCCGAACGGGCAGGGACGACCACACGACGTCCGGCAGGGGTACGGACCACACGACCTCCCGAACGGGTACGGACCACACGGCCGCCGGCCGGGTCGTCGTCATCGGGGCCGGCATCGCCGGGCTCGCCGCGGCGCACCGGCTTCTCGAACGCGGCGCGCGGGTCACCGTCCTGGAGGCCGCGGACCGGGTAGGCGGCAAGCTGCTGCCCGGCGAGATCGCCGGCGCGCGGGTCGACCTAGGCGCCGAGTCGATGCTGGCCCGTCGGCCCGAGGCGGTCGGCCTGGCCCGCGCCGTCGGCCTCGCGGACCGGCTCCAGCCGCCCGCCACCGCGACCGCCGCCCTGTGGACCCGCGGCGCCCTGCGCCCCATGCCCAAGGGCCATGTCATGGGCGTCCCCGGCACCGCCGACGCCCTCGCCGGCGTGCTGTCGGACGAGGGCCTCGCCCGGATCGAGCAGGACGCCGAGCTGCCCCGCACCGAGATCGGCGACGACGTCGCGGTCGGCGAGTACGTCGCGGCCCGGCTCGGCCGCGAGGTCGTCGACCGGCTCGTGGAGCCGCTGCTCGGCGGGGTCTACGCGGGCGACGCCTACCGCATCTCCCTGCGCGCCGCCGTCCCGCAGCTGTTCGAGGCCGCGCGCACCCACACCTCCCTGACCGAGGCCGTCCGTGGCATCCAGGCGAGGGCCGCCGCCGCCCAGCAGACCGGCCCGGTCTTCATGGGCCTGCACGGCGGCATCGGCACCCTGCCGCTCGCGGTCGCCGAGTCGGTGCGCGCCCGCGGCGCCGAGATCCGCACCGGCACCCCGGTCCGCGCCCTGCGCCGGCACCACGCGCCCGGCGCCGGCGCACCCGTGTGGCACGTCGACACCGCGGACGGCACGTACGAGGCGGACGCCGTCGTCCTCGCCGTCCCCGCCCCCGCGGCCGCCGAACTGCTGCGCGCGGAGGCCCCGGCCGCCGCCGCCGAACTGGCCGCGATCGAGTACGCGTCGATGGCGCTGATCACCCTCGCCTACCGCCGCTCCGAGGCCGCGCTCCCCGACGGCAGTGGCTTCCTCGTGCCGCCCGTCGACGGCCGCACCATCAAGGCGTCCACCTTCGCCTCCCGCAAGTGGGGCTGGCTCGCCGAGGACCACCCGGACCTGATGGTGGTCCGCACCTCCGTGGGCCGGTACGGCGAGAGCGAGGTGCTGGAGCGCGACGACGCCGACCTCGTGGACGTCTCGCGCCACGACCTGCGCGAGGCGACCGGTCTGACCGCCACCCCCGTCGCGACCCGGGTCACCCGCTGGAACGACGGCCTGCCCCAGTACCCGGTCGGCCACCACGCGCGCGTGGCCCGCGTCCGCGAGCACGTCGGCAAGCTCCCCGGGCTCGCGGTGTGCGGCGCGCAGTACGACGGGGTCGGGATCCCGGCGTGCGTGGCGAGCGCGTACGCCGCCGTCGACCAGCTGGACGGAGACCTCACCGGTGTGCAGCGGCTCACCGCCGACCCGGTGCAGAGTCTGCACGGAGGAGCAGGAGAATAGGGACCATGAGTGACGACGCCCCCACCACCGAGTCCGGCTCCGAGTCCGGCAGGATCCCGAACAAGGGCAAGCTGGCCAAGGACCTCAACGAGGTCATCCGCTACACCCTGTGGTCCGTCTTCAAGCTGAAGGACACCCTCCCCGAGGACCGCGCGGGCTACGCCGACGAGGTCCAGGAGCTGTTCGACCAGCTCGCCGCGAAGGACGTGACGATCCGCGGCACCTACGACCTCTCCGGTCTGCGCGCCGACGCCGACGTCATGATCTGGTGGCACGCGGAGACGGCCGACCAGCTCCAGGAGGCGTACAACCTCTTCCGCCGCACCCGGCTGGGCCGCGCGCTCGTCCCCGTGTGGTCGAACATGGCGCTGCACCGTCCGGCCGAGTTCAACCGCTCGCACATCCCGGCGTTCCTCGCCGACGAGACGCCGCGCAACTACGTCAGCGTCTACCCGTTCGTGCGGTCGTACGACTGGTACCTGCTGCCCGACGAGGACCGGCGGCGGATGCTCGCCGACCACGGCAAGATGGCGCGCGGGTTCCCGGACGTGCGCGCCAATACGGTCGCGTCGTTCTCGCTCGGCGACTACGAGTGGCTGCTCGCCTTCGAGGCGGACGAGCTGCACCGGATCGTGGACCTGATGCGTCATCTGCGGGCGTCCGAGGCGCGGATGCATGTCCGCGAGGAGGTCCCCTTCTACACCGGGCGCCGGAAGTCCGTGGCGGACCTGGTCGCCGACCTGGCGTAGGCGCTCCGCTTCGGGGGCGGTTGCGGTCGGTCTTTCGGCTGACGGCGCCGTCGTGGCTGTTCGCGCAGTTCCCCGCGCCCCTTCAGGGGCGCGGGGAACTGCGCGAAGGGGCCGCCGCTGGCCGCGGGTGATGACGACGGGTCAGTGCGTGGCCCGGGGTTCGGGGCGGGCGGCGCACGTCGAGCGGTGTTCCGGGACCCGGCCGCGGAGCAGGTACGCGTCGACGTACGCGTTGACGCAGGCGTTGGGGCCGCCCGCGACCCCGTGCGTCCCCGCCCCCCGCTCCGTCACCAGAGCCGAGCCGGCCAGGCGCCGCTGCATCTCCCGCGCTCCGTCGTACGGCGCCGCCGCGTCCCGTTCGGCGGCGAGGATCAGGACCGGCGCCACCTCGCCGGGGGCGGTCCGCACGTCGAGCGGCCGCTGCCGGGGCGCGGACCAGAACGCGCAGGGCAGGTTCATCCACACGTTGTCCCAGGTCTCGAACGGCGCCACGCGCGCGAGCCGCGTGTTGTCCCGGTCCCAGACCCGCCAGTTCGTCGGCCAGGGCGCGTCGTTGCACTCCACGGCCGTGTAGACCGCGTTCGCGTTCTCCGCCTCGGCCGCCGCCTCCTTCACCGGTGACGCCACGTCGACCAGCGGCTGCGGGTCGCCCTTCAGGTACGCCGACAGCGCCTCGGCCCGACTCGGCCAGTAGTCGTCGTAGTACGCCGCCGTCACGAACATGCCGTGCAGCTGCCCCGGGCCGACCGTCCCGCCGGCCGGTTTCGTGGCGAGCCGCGCCCGCGCCGTCTCGTAGTTCGCCTGTACCGCGTCGGCCGTGGTGCCGAGGCCGTAGACGTCGTCGTGCCGGGCGATCCACTCCCGCAGGTCGCTCCAGCGGTTCTCGAACGCGGCCGACTGGTCGAGGTTGTCGCGGTACCAGATCTGGTCCGGGTCCGGGTCCACCGGCGCGTCCAGCACCATCCGCCGTACGTGCGCGGGGAACATCGTCGCGTACAGCGCCCCGAAGTAGGTGCCGTACGACGCGCCCATGAAGGTCAGCCGCCGCTCGCCGAGCGCGGCCCGCAGCACGTCCAGATCGCGCGCGTTGTTGAGGGAGTTGTAGAACCGGAGCCCGCTCCCCGAGCGCTTCGCGCAGCCCCGCGCGTACGCCCGCGCCTCGGCGATCCGCCGGTTCTTGTACGACTCCGAGGGGTACGACGGCGCCTGCGAGGGACCCTTGAAGAAGTGTCCGGGGGCCACGCAGGACAGCGGCGCCGAACGGCCCACCCCGCGCGGGGCGTAGCCGACCAGGTCGTAGGCGGAGGCGAGGCCCTTCCACTCGGGCAGCACGCCGATCAGCGGGAAGTACATGCCGGAGGCGCCGGGGCCGCCGGGGTTGTAGACGAGGGCGCCCTGCCGGGCCACCTTCCGCTTGCCGCCCCGGGGGTCCTTGCCGGTGGCCCGGATCCGGCTGACCGTCAGCTTGATCTGCGGGCCGCGCGGGCGGGCGTAGTCGAGCGGGACCGAGACCGTGCCGCACTCCAGCTGTCCGGGGGCGTCCTGCTCCGCCGAGCACCGCCCGAAGCGGATGCCGGCCGACCCGGCGCGCGCGGCGGCCTCGGCGGTGCCGCGCGACTCGGCCGTGGCGGAGCCGGAGGCGGACGCGTCGGAGGCGGTGAGGACGAGGGACGCGGGGCGCGACAGGGCGGAGTCCGTGAGGGTGGTGGCCGTGACCGTGCCGTCGGGTCCGCCCGCGGTGGTCCGCAGGGCCAGGGCGGCCGACACGCCGCCCGCGGGTGCGGCGGCGAGAACGGCCAGGAGCAGGGGCCCCGCGGCGGAGCGGACGGCAGCTGTCATCGTGCATCCCTTTCGGCGCACCGCGCGAAGCGGGCGCACCGCGGCGGAACACCGCGGCACTCGGGCCGCGGCACGGCCACCACGGCGTCAAAAGGGATATTTCGTTCGCTGGTGGGCGAAGGCAAGCACCGTCCGCCGGTGTCGCCGCCCGGACCTTCGAGGCGCCCTTCGGAGAGCGCCGCCGTCAGTCGCGTGGCGCGTGGTACTCCCGGTGGGTGAAGGCGGCGCGCAGCTTCGGCTCGTCTATCGCGCGGATGCCGCGTACGGCGACGGAGACGAGCGAGGCGGGGTCGTGCCCGGTGCCGCCGACCCGCCGGTTGAGCGCGCCCAGGACCCGCTGCCCGGCCGGGGAGGCCCAGCGCGAGTACGGGTGGGCCTCGACGCGGGCGATCGCGAGGCAGCTGAGGGTCAGCGCGAGGGGCAGCGCGAACCAGAGGGCGACCAGGTCGCGGGGCATCTGCGTCTGCTCCGGCAGCAGCAGCGCGCACGCGCCGAGACCGAGCACGACCACCGCGGCGAGCCGCACCGCGCGCACCCCGGAGGCGATGGTGGAGCGGTCGCCGTCGGGCACCGCGAGGCCCGCGCGGACCAGCCGGTCGCCGAGGCCGCGCACGGCGTCCGCGGCGGCGGTCGCGGCGCGCACCGGCGCGATGCGCGACTGCCCCTCCGGGCCGATCGCGCCTATCACCGAGCGCTCGATCTCGTCCCGGCCCCGCGGGTCGACGACGGTCGCCCAGCCGGTGTGGGCGAGCAGCAGCCGGTGCTGACGGGCCATGGAGACCATGGTCAGATCGGCGACCCGGGCGGGGCCGCCGGAGAGGAAGGCGGCCTCGTACAGCGTCAGATCACGCCCTCGGCCGAGGGTCGGATCGTCCGCGTCGGTGGCCGCCGTGCGCACGGCGGCCAGACAGAGCCGGGTGCACGCCGTACCGGCGACGCCCCAGGCCAGCAGCAGGAGAAGGACCCAGAACATGCCGTTTTTCTATGCCAAGGGCCCTGGCCGGCGCCATGCCTTGTTCAACATCCGGACACAGCGTTGCCGGTATGTGACGTTCCGGGCTCGGCCGGCGCCCGTTCAGGAGGTGGAGTCCGCCTTCGGTGGCGGGCTGGAGGCGGCCGGCGGCAGCGTGTACGTCGACGCGCCGGACGGCGTGAGCGGGCTCGCCGGAGCGGGGTCGGCGGTCGGCCCCGGCGGCACCGAGGGGGTGCCCGAGGGCGAGGGGCTCGCGGCCAGGCTCCGGGCCAGCGCGGCGTAGTCGACGAAGCCCGTGTCCTCCACGGCCTCGATGTGGTCCAGCACCGTGCTGTTCGCGTCGTCGGCGAGGTCGCGGACCAGGGAGTTCTGGGTGGATCCGCGGACCTGCGCGACGAGGGTCAGGAGCTGGGCGTCGGCCAGCCGCACGGTGCCCGCGAACGTGCGGTCGAAGGTCTCGCCCTCGGCCACGGTCAGCTCGGACAGCGAGTTCAGCTGCTCGGCGGTGGCCCGGTCGGGCAGCGGGATGTCCAGCTTCTTCGCGACGGCGCGGACCTTGGCGTCGAGGTCGGTGTCCCCGTCGACCAAGCGCTGGCCCGCGGCCCGTACGGCGTCCGTGGTGCCGCTGCGCTCGGCCTGCTCCCCGGCGGGCAGCTGCCAGAGCCCGGCCAGCCGGATCTGCTCGACGAGTTCGCGGTCGAGCACCGAGAGCGGGCCGTAGCGGGTCTGCACGGTCTGGTCGCTGAGCACGCTCGCGCCGGTCACGGCCACGTGGGAGCGGTCGGCGTAGGACCACACCGGGTAGACGAGCGCGGCGCACGTGGCGGCCAGGCCCGTGACGATGACGGTGGTGCCGCTGAGAAGTCCTCTGCCCCTGGCCGGGGATCGCGGTCGCATGGTGCCTCCTGTCACGGCACCGCACGCCAGTCTCGTTTCTGGTGGTGCGGGGTGGAGGCATATTACCGGGGGGTTCTGTGGGGTCCGGCGGCGCGGCGAGTTGCGCCGGGCGCCGGGGGCGGTCTCGGGCCGGGACCGTGCGGGCCGGTGAGGCGGGGCCCGCCGGCCGGGTCAGTCGCCGGTCGGGGGCAGCCGTAGTCCGGGTCGGTCGCCGGTCGGGGTGGCCGTCCGGCGGGGTGATTCGTCGGTCGGGGGCAGCTGTCGTCCGGGTCAGTCGTCGGTCGGGGGCAGCTGTCGATCGGGGTGATTCGTCGGTCGGGGGCAGCCGTCCGCCGGGTGAGCCGCCGGTCGGGGGGCAGCCGTCCGCCGGGGTGAGCCGTCGGCCGTGGTCAGCGGCGGAGCAGCACCCGGCGGGTGGCGCGGGCCAGGCGGACCGCCGGGCGCCGGGAGCGCGGCGCCGGGCCGACCCGCTCCAGCCACCACTCCCGCACCTCCCGCGCCACCCCCGCCTCCCGGGCCCGGCCGGTGTCCAGCAGGTGCTCGGCGAAGCGCAGCGCGTCCAGGCGGTAGCCGCCGGTCATGGGACGGTCGTGGGCGTAGGCGAGGAACGCGCGGCGGTACCCGGCGCCGAGCAGTCCGGGCAGCTCCGGTGCGACCTTGCCCACCACGTCGGCCCGCTTCGCCGCCAGCGCCCGCGCCTGCACGCCGAGGCGGACCCGGTCGAACCCCTCGGGCGCCGGTGTCCCCGCGACCAGCGCCGACAGCAGCGCGGTCTGCGCGAGGGCGAGCCGCTGGCGGGCGGGCTCGTAGGTGTCGGCGGAGGGCTCGGGGGTGTCGGCGGGGGGTTCGGGGGCGACTCCGCCCTTCGTCGCCGTGGCCGTCGCCGCTGTCCCGCCCGCCGACGGTGCGGTCGCCGTCGCCGCCGCGCCCGTCCGCACCAGCGCCCCGCCCTTGATCACCGCTTTCCGGATGGACTGCAACTCGCTCTGGAGCACGGCCGGTTCCGGGAAGTCGTCGTCCCGTTCCAGCAGCACGCCGGGCGGCGCGACCCGGGACGCGAGGTCCGTGAGGATGCCGAGCACCGGCTCCGGCACGGGGTGCGCGTGGCTGTCGTGCCAGACGCCGTCGCGCTCCACGCCGCCCGCGACATGGACGTACGCGATGGCTTCGAGCGGCAGCTCGGCGAGCGCCTCGGCCGGGTCCTCGCCGCGGTTGACGTGGTTGGTGTGCAGATTGGCCACGTCGATCAGCAGCCGCACCCCGGTGCGGTCGGCGAGGTCGTACAGGAACTGCCCCTCGGTCAGCTCGTCGCCGGGCCAGGCGATCAGCGCCGCGATGTTCTCCACGGCGAGCGGCACCGGCAGCGCGGCCTGCGCGGCGCGGACGTTCGCGCAGAGCACGTCGAGGGCGTCGCGGGTGCGCGGCACGGGCAGCAGATGGCCCGCCTCCAGACGCGGCGAGGCGGTCAGCGGGCCGCCCGCGCGCACGAACGCGATGTGCTCGGTGACCAGCGGCGCGCCGAGCGCCCGCGCCCGCTCGGCGAGGGCGGTCAGCCGTGCCTCGTCGGGCGGCTCCGCGCCGCCGAGGCCGAGCGAGACCCCGTGCGGTACGACGGTGACGCCGCGGGCGCGCAGCCGCAGCAGGGACTCCGGCGGATGGCCGGGGCAGACGTTCTCCGCCACGACCTCGACCCAGTCGACGCCCGGCATCCGTTCCACGGCGTCCGCGATCTCCGGCCGCCAGCCGATGCCCGTGCCCAGCCGCACCATCGTCCGTCCCCCTCCCGCGCCACCCGCCTGCCCGGCGGTCCGCCTCCCGGGCGTGACGGGGGTATGACCCAGCAGGGGCGGACCCCAACCCCGGGGCACGCCGCTTCAGAGCAAGATTTGAGCTTCGGCGCGAGGCGGGAGGCGGGCCCGGCGGGGCCGGGGTTCAGCGCAGCGCCGGATGGTCCGCGACCACCGTCGAGCTGCCCGGCGCGATCTCGGTGAACCCGGCGTCGCGCACCAACGGCAGCCCGCTGCCGGTCAGTCCGGCCCAGCGGTCCGCCGCGGCGGTGCGCACGGCCAGCGGGAACCCGGCGTCGCGCCATGCGGCCCGCTCCTCGGGCGCCAGCGCCCACCAGGCGAGCTGCGCGCCGTGCCCGGCCTGGGCCATCGCCTTGCCCGCGGACATGCCGAGGTCGGGGTTGAGCCACAGCACCGGTACGCCCGGGTCGGCCCCGGCGGGCGGCTCGGGGTCGTCGAGATCGGTGCCGGAGACCTGGAGCTTGGCGAGGTCCTTGGGCCAGCCGTCCAGCGGCACCGGCGGGAAGACCCGGACCTCGGCCGCCTTCCCGGTGACGGTGATGCCAGGCAGCGCCTCGGCCCGCCGCCACTCCGCGCCCCGGGCCCGCCGTACGACCTTGCGGATACGGGCGTCCTGCCAGTCGCGGATCGCCTCGGCCCACTCGCCGTCGCCGAGCGCCCGCTCGTCGCTCAGCATCACCAGCACAGCCCGCGCCGCGGTCTCCAGGGCGTCGGTGCGGGCGGGCGGGTCGGCCCGCTCGATCCGGACCACGAGCGGCAGCACGAACTGCGGCGCCTCGTCGCGCACACTGCGCTCCGACTGGAAGGGACTCTCACCTGGGGGCATGGGGTCAGGGCTCACACCGGCCAACCCTAACGGGGCCGGGATCCGCCCCGGCGACGGGCGGTCAGCCCGAGCAGGCCGTGCGCTGCGCCTCCTGCCACTCGCACACCGGACACAGGGTCACGCCCTTGAAGGACTCCGGGTACTCGGTCGGCTCCCGGCACAGCACGCACTCGGCGAACGGCGGCCCGTCGGCCTTCGGCGGGCGCGGTGCGGCGATGGTGCAGTACTCGTCGTCGCTCATGCCCTCAGCGTACGGCGGTCATCCGCGCCCGTCGGCGGCCCCGATCAACTGGGAGACCTTCACCAGTTGGTAGCCCCGCGCGCGGAGGGCGGGCACGATCGTGCGCACCGCGCGCTCGGTGGCGGGCGCGGCGCTGCGGGTGCAGTGCATGACCACGACCGACCCGGGCTTCACCCCGTCGAGCACCTGCTGGGCCACCGCCGCCGCGTCGGTCGCGAAGGCGTCCCCGCTGACCACGTCCCACTGCACGGCCGTGGCCACCCCGGTCCCGCTCAGCGCGCGCAGCGCCCGCTGGTCGTAACAGCCGCCGGGGAAGCGGAAGTACGGCATCGGGTGCGGTACGCCCGCGGCGCGCAGGGCGTCGTAGGCCCGCCGGACGTCCGAGCGCATCCGGTCCGCGGTGACGGTGGGCAGGCCGTAGCAGTCGGCCGTGAAGGCGTAGTGGCTGTAGGAGTGGTTGGCGATCTCGAACAGCGGGTCACGGCCGATGGAGCGGGCCTCGGCCGGATACTCGTCGGCCCAGCGGCCGGTCATGAAGACGGTGGCCGGCGCCTTGAGGGCGCGCAGGGTGGCGATCAGCGCGGGATTGTCGAAGTGCTCTCCGGCCGCCGCGCGCGGCCCCTCATCGGCCGTCATGTCGGCGTCGAAGGTGAGCGCGACGGTCCTGCCGTCGGTGCGCGGGCCGTGGCTGAAGACGGGGGTGAGTCCGGACGGACCGGGGGCGAGGGTGGGCGGGCGTGCGGGGTGGTGGCGGTGCCGCAGGCGGCGAGGACGCCGCCGAGGGCGCAGACGGCGGTGACGCGTCGTACGAGAGCAATCATCGTACGAAAATAGGATTATTCATTCCTCATGGGGTG
>NZ_LAVA02000171.1 GCF_000974985.2 Streptomyces mangrovisoli
CGCGTACGAGCGGGCCCGCCGCGCCCTCGCCGACGGCCTCGGCACCGATCCGGGTCCCGAACTCACCGCCCTCCACGCGGGCCTGCTCGGCCAGGACGGATCCGCCGACACCGGCCCCCGCCGAGCCCCCGTCCCCGTCCCCGTCCCCGTCCCCATTCCCGCCCCCGCGGTCGCCCCCGCGGGCAACATCCGCCCCCGGCTCACCTCCTTCGTCGGCCGGGAGCCCGAACTCGGCGCGCTCCGCTCGGAACTGCGCACCTCGCGGCTGGTCACGCTCACCGGACCCGGCGGCTCCGGCAAGACCCGGCTCGCCGAGGAGGCCGCGTCCGGCCATCCGCAGGCCTGGCTGGTCGAACTCGCCCCGCTGGACCGGCCCGAGGCGGTGCCCGGCGCGGTGGTCAGCGCGCTCGGGCTGCGCGAGACCGCGCTGATCACCGCCGAGCTCGGCCTCCAGCAGGACGACCCCGTGGAACTGCTCGTCGAGCACTGCGCCGTCCGCCCCCGCCTGCTCATCCTCGACAACTGCGAACACGTCGTCGACGCGGCCGCCGCCCTCGCCGAGACCCTGCTCACCCGCTGCCCCGCCCTGACCGTCCTCGCCACCAGCCGGGAACCGCTCGGCGTGCCCGGCGAGCAGCTGCGCCCCGTCGAACCGCTCCGCCCCGACCAGGCGCACCGGCTGTTCACCGAGCGCGCGGCGGCCGTACGGCCCGACGCCGGGGCCGCGCTGCGGGACACCGTCGCCGTGGCGGAGATCTGCCGCCGCCTCGACGGGCTGCCGCTCGCCATCGAACTGGCCGCCGCCCGGCTGCGGATGCTCACCCCGCGGCAGATCGCCGACCGCCTGGACGACCGCTTCCGCCTGCTCACCGCCGGCAGCCGCACGGTCCTGCCCCGCCAGCAGACGCTGCGCGCCGTCGTCGACTGGTCCTGGGACCTGCTCGACGAGCGGGAGCGCGCGGTGCTGCGCGAGGTGTCGGTCTTCGCGGGCGGCTGGGACCTCGCCGCGGCGGAGGCCGTGTGCACCGGCCCGGTCGCCGACGTGCTCGGCGCGCTCGTCGACAAGTCCCTGGTGGTGGCGTACGCGGGCGACGGCGCGGACGGGATGCGCTACCGGCTCCTCGAGACCATCCACGAGTACGCCGTCGAGCGCGCCGCCGAGGACCCGAAGGTCCGGGCCGCGGCCGAGGAACGGCACCGGGCGTGGGCGCGCTCGCTGGCCGAGGAGGCCGACCGGCGGCTGCGCACCGCGGACCAGCTCCCGTGGATGGCACGGCTGGAGACCGAGCACGACAACGTCCGCGCCGCCCTCGACCGGGCGCTGCTCGCGGGCGACGAGCCGCAGGCCGCGGCGATCGTCCTCGGGATGGGCTGGTTCTGGTGGCTGCGCAACTACCGCCGCGAGGCCACGGAATGGGTCGAGCGGGTGCTGCGGCTGGGCGTCCTGCTGGACCTGCCGGACCCGGTCCGCCCCACCCCCGAGGCGATCGCCGCGCTCGACATGGTGGCCGCCTTCCTCGACGCCCCCGACGGCGAGCGGGGCCATCCGCTCCACCGGACGCGCATGGACCTGCGCATCCTGCACCTGTTCATGGTGCTGGAGTACGGCCGGCCGGTCTACGAGAACGACGAGCGGTTCGACACCTACGTCGACCGGGTGCGGGACGCCTTCGCCGCCGGGGGTCCCGAGGCGGCGCGGATGCCCGGCGTCTGCTGGCCGACCGTGCTGTTCCTGCACGAGACCCCGAACGACGTCCGGGCCAGCCTGGACGCTGCCCTCCTCAACTGCCGTGCGCACGGCGGTGACTGGGAGGTCGCCGTCATCCTGATGTTCCGCACCCACATGGTCGTCGACTCGCCGGGCAACCTCGCGGGCGTCGACGAGGACCTCGCCGAGCTGCGCACGATCACCCGTCGGGCGGGCGACCGCTGGATGCGCGCGCAGGTCGCCAGCGCGGCGGGCGAGGCGGCGATGGCCCGCAGCCGGTTCGACGAGGCCCGCCAGGAGTACGAGGAGGCGCTCAGGCTGGCCCACGAGGTCGGCGCGAACATCGAGACGCCGTTCCTGATGGCCCGGATCGCCGAGATCGACTACCGGTCCGGCGACCGGGCGGCGGCGCTGGCCGCCCTGGACGAGGCGAGCGCGGTGGCCGAGGAGCACGGCGTCTCGGACTCCCGCTCCTTCGTCCTGCTGCTGCGGGCGCACATCGCCCTGTCCGACGGGGAGGTGGCGCTCGCGCGGCGGCTGCACGACGACGCGCTCGTGGAGAGCCGGCGCGGCACCCCGCCGCCGCAGTTCCTCGCGGCCCTGGGCGCCGTGCGGGCGCTGGTCGTGGCGGCCGAGTCCGGGCCGCGCGGCGCGCTGCCGGTCGCGGTGGACGTCCTGCGTCAGGGCCTGGAGCAGCAGTGCTCCGAGGCCGTGCTCGCCGCGCTCGTCGACATCGGCGCCGTGCTCTGCGCCAGGAGCGGCGACGTGCCGCGCGCACTGCGGCTGTTCGCGGTCGGCGACCGGCTGCGCGGCGGCCATCCCCGCCCGATGCCGGAACGCCTGGACGCCGAGGCGATCCAGCGCGAGGCACGCGCCGGGCTGGGCCCGGACCGCTGCGCGGCGGAACACGCCCGGGGTACGGCCCTGACGCCCGCGGACGTGGTGACGGAGCTGGCCGACCTGGCGTCCTCGGCCGCCCCTACCGGCAGGTGAACTTCGACGTCGCCCAGTCCGCGAGGGCCAGTTCGTCGAGGGGGCCGCGCGGCTCGACCACCAGCCGTACGGTCCGGCGCCCGGTGAGGTCCACATGGACGGGTACGGCCGCGTCGCCGCCGTCGACGGTGCCGGACCGCCACAGCCGCACCCCGTCGGCGTAGACGGAGAAGGCCAGCGCGACCGGGCCCGCCGTCAGGTCGTCGACGCCGGCGAGCGCGTCGTAGGAGGTGCACGCGCGGTTGAGGTCGACGGTGACGGAGGACCTGCCGTGCACGGTGACGCCCTGCCGGTAGCGCAGGTCCCCGACGGACAGGCCGTGGCGCCGCCACACCCAGCTGCTGTCGGCCAGCCGCACCTCCGGCGCGTCGCCGTCGCCGAGGAGGTCGTAGTCGAGTGCGTTCAGCTGGTAGACGGTGGGCTCCGGCTCGGGCGGGGGAGCCGGCGTCGGGGTGGGCGAGGGCGTCGGGGTGGGGCTGGGCGAGGGCG
>NZ_LAVA02000172.1 GCF_000974985.2 Streptomyces mangrovisoli
ACCCACCACCCCCCGCCCCGACAACAACCGCCCCGACAACAGCCTCCCCGGCAACCCCCGTCCGGACAACGGCCGTCCCGACAGCGGTCGGCCCGACAACAGCCGCCCCACCACCTCCTCGTCCGCCCTCTACCGGGGCGTCGTCACGGCGAACGAGCTGTTCCTGCGGGCCGCGCCCAACCGTGGCGGTCAGGTCATCCGGGTCGCGCACCGCGGTCAGCACGTCTCGATCTTCTGCCGGACGCAGGGCGAGAACATCCAGGGCAACCGGATCTGGTACCTGCTCACAGACGGCACCTGGGCCTGGGGCTCCGCCCGGTACATCGAGACCATCGGTGCCACGCCACGCTGGTGCTGACGGGCAAGGCGCGCAACACGCCCTATTTGGGTAAGTTCCGGACATGACCAACGCCGGAACCACGGTGGCGGCGGCGGATCCGCCCACCTCCGCCGTACGCCTCCCCCGGCGCCGTGGCATCGAACTCGCCCTCATCGTCCTGGCCGTGCTGCTGTCCGTGTACGGCTACTGCGCGGTGGGGCTGGCCAGGCACGGCACGCTGCCGCCCGGCGCCGCAGGTTACGGCGCCGGGCTCGGCGTGCTCGCGCTGGTCGCCCATGTCGCGGTGCGGATCCGGGCGCCGTACGCCGATCCGCTGCCGCTGCCGATCGGGGTGCTGCTCAACGGTCTCGGCCTGGTCCTGATCTACCGGCTCGACCTCACCACCCCGCACGACCGCGCCGCCCCGGCCCAGCTGGTGTGGTCGACGCTGGGCGTGGCGCTGTTCATCGTCGTGGTGCTGCTGCTGCGCGACCACCGGGTCCTCCAGGAGCACGCGCAGGCCTGCATGGTCGCCGCACTCGCGCTGCTGACACTGCCGATCCTCTTCCCGGCGGTCAACGGCGCCCGTATCTGGATCCGGATCGCCGGATTCTCCATCCAGCCGGGCGAGTTCGCGAAAGTGCTGCTCGCGGTGTTCTTCGCGGCGTATCTCGCGGCGAACCGGAGCGCGCTCGCGTACGCGGGCCGCCGTTTCTGGTGGGTGCAGCTGCCGACCGGGCGGGTGCTCGGGCCGATCGTGGCGATCTGGCTGCTGAGCGTGGGGGTGCTGGTGCTGGAGCGCGACCTCGGCACCTCCCTGCTGTTCTTCGGGCTGTTCGTGGTGCTGCTCTACGTCGCCACCGGGCGCACCGGCTGGATCGCGGTGGGGCTGCTGCTCGCGGTGCTCGGCGCGGTCGCGGTGGGCCGGCTCGAACCGCATGTCCACAGCAGGGTGCAGGACTGGCTGCACCCGTTCGCGTCGATCGAGGCGGGCGAGGGACCGGGCCAGGTGGCGCAGTCGCTGTTCGCGTTCGCCGCGGGCGGGATGCTCGGCACCGGCCTCGGCCTCGGGCACTCCAGCCTCATCGGCTTCGCCACCAAGTCGGACTTCGTGCTGGCGACGGCCGGCGAGGAGCTCGGCCTGGCCGGACTGACCGCGATCTTCCTGCTCTACGCCCTGCTCGTCGAGCGCGGCTACCGGGCGGGCCTCGCGGTGCGCGACCCGTTCGGGCAACTGCTGGCGGTGGGGCTCGCGTCGCTCGTGGCGCTCCAGGTGTTCGTGATCGCGGGCGGGGTGACCGGGCTGATCCCGCTGACCGGCATGGCGATGCCGTTCCTCGCGCAGGGCGGCTCCTCGGTCGTCACCAACTGGGCGATCGTGGCGCTGCTGATCCGGCTCAGCGACTCGGCCCGCCGCCCCCAGGGCGACGGCCCCGAGGGCACACCGCACCACCCCGACGACGGCCGGAGCGCCGGCCGCCCGCAGGACCACGGCGAGAGCGAGGCCTCCCGATGACCCGCCACATCCGGCACGCCGCCCTCTTCTGCCTGCTGCTGCTCGCGGCGCTGCTGGTGAGCGCGGTGCGGGTGCAGATCGTCCGGGCGGGGTCCTACGACGACAACCCCGCCAACCGCCGCGCCAGCATCGCCCGTTACGGCCAGCCCCGCGGCGACGTGCTGGTCGGCGGCGCGCCCGTCACCGGCTCGCGGGACACCAAGGAGCAGCTGCGCTACGAACGCACCTATCCCGACGGCCCGTTGTACGCGCCGGTCACCGGCTTCGCCTCGCAGGCGTACGGCACCACGTTCCTGGAGCACGCCGAGGACGGGATCCTCTCCGGCACCGACCCGATGCTCGCGCCGTTCCCGCTGCTGAGCGGCCTCACCCACGCCCGCGCACGGGGCGGCGATGTCGTCACCACGATCAACCGGTCCGCGCAGGAGGCCGCTTACGAGGGCCTGGAGGGGCGCAAGGGTGCCGTGGCCGCGCTGGATCCGGCCACCGGGCGCATCCTGGCCCTCGTCACCAGTCCGTCGTACGACCCGGCGGAGCTGTCGGGCAACGGGCTCCCGGCGATGCGGGCGTGGGCGCGGCTGAACGCCGATCCCGACAAGCCGATGCTCAACCGGGCGGTGCGGCAGACCTATCCGCCGGGGTCGACGTTCAAGGTGGTCACCGCGGCGGCGGCGCTGGACGCGGGGGTGGTGACGGATCTCGACGCGCCGACCGACTCCCCCGACCCCTACCGGCTGCCCGGCACGACGACCCGGCTGACCAACGAGGGCGACGGCTGCGCGGACGCCTCGCTCAGGTCCGCCTTCGAGTGGTCGTGCAACACGGTGTTCGCGAAGCTCGGCGTGGACGTGGGCGTGGACCGCATGGCGTCGACGGCGAGCGGGTTCGGGTTCAACGACACGTCGCTGCGCATCCCGTACTCGGCGGTGCGCAGCACCTTCGACACGCAGGTCGACAAGGCGCAGCTGGGGCTGTCGTCGATCGGGCAGTACAACACCCGTGCCACGCCGCTCCAGATGGCGATGGTCGCGGCGGCGGTGGCGGACGGCGGGCAGGTGCGGGAGCCGTATCTGGTGGAGCGGACCGTGCGGCGGGGCGGCGAGACGGTCGCGACGACGGGGCCGCGGCCGGTGCGGCAGGCGATGCGGCCGGGCACGGCCGCGCTGATGAAGGAGTTGATGACCGACGTGGTGACCGAGGGGACCGGCCGCAACGCGGCGATCCCCGGGGCGGTCGTCGGCGGGAAGACGGGCACCGCGCAGCACGGGGTCGGCAACACGGGGACGCCGTACGCGTGGTTCGTGTCCTGGGCGCAGGGCGACGACGACGTCCAGCCGCGGGTCGCGGTCGCCGTGGTGGTGGAGGACGCGTCGGCGCACCGCGGCGAGATCACCGGGGGCGGGTTCGCGGCCCCGATCGCCAGGGCGGTGATGCGGGCGGTGCTCGACTCCTGAGCCGGCGGGCCGCACCGGTCCGGCGGCCGACGCCGGTCCCGCGGCCCGCGCCGGTCCCGCGGCCGACGCCGGTCCGGAAGGTCACTCCTCCGCCGCACCCGCCTCGATCGCCTCCGTCACCTCCTCCACCCGCGCCCGCTCCTCCGCCGCGAAGCGTTCCGCGTCCAGCCGTTCGGCGATCTCCTCGTCCTGGGCCATCAGCAGGTCCAGGCTGGAGTCGCCGAGTTCGAGGACGCCCATGTCGACGTAGGCCTGCTGGAGCCGCTTTCCCCACAGACCGATGTCTTTGACGCACGGGACGATGCGGCTGAACAGCAGCTTGCGGAAGAGCTGGAGGAACTCGGAGTGTTCGCTGAGCTCCTCGGCCTCGGCGTGCGCGAAGCCGAAGTTCTCCAGGACCTCGGCGCCGCGCAGCCGGTCGCGCATCAGCCAGCAGCCCTCGATGACGAACTCCTCGCGCTCGCGCAGTTCGGCGTCGGTGAGCTGGGCGTAGTGGTCGCGGAGCGCCATCCGTCCGAAGGCGACATGGCGGGCCTCGTCCTGCATGACGTAGGCGAGGATCTGCTGGGGGAGCGGCTTGGTGGTGGTGTCGCGGATCAGCCCGAACGCGGCGAGCGCGAGCCCCTCGATGAGGACCTGCATCCCGAGGTAGGGCATGTCCCAGCGGCTGTCGCGCAGGGTGTCGCCGAGCAGCGACTGGAGGTTGTCGTTGATCGGGTAGAGCATCCCGACCTTCTCGTGCAGGAACCTGGCGTAGATCTCGGCGTGCCGTGCCTCGTCCATGGTCTGGGTGGCGGAGTAGAACTTGGCGTCGAGGTCGGGGACGGACTCGACGATCCGGGCCGCGCAGATCATCGCGCCCTGCTCGCCGTGCAGGAACTGGCTGAACTGCCAGGAGGCGTAGTGCCTGCGCAGGTCGGCGCGGTCCCGGTCGGACATCTTCGCCCAGTACGGCGTCCCGTACAGGGCCATCGCGTCGTCGGGGGTTCCCAGGGCGTCGTACGGATCGACCTCCAGGCCCCAGTCGATGCGCCGCTGCCCGTCCCACTGCTTGTCCTTGCCCTTCTGGTACAGGGCCAGCAGGCGGTCGCGCCCTTCGTCGTACTCCCAGTTGAAGCGGGCGGCGCCGGACGCGGGCACCTGCCAGCGGTGCTCGCCGGGGTCGTTGGCGTACAGCTCGTGGGTCGGCATACTTCGCAGACTCCTCCGTAGACCCGGAGTCAACAAGATGCGTGCAGGGGATTGACGAGCTTGCTGACAGGCAGTCTCATAAGAGCCATGACGACTCTCACGGAAGCCGACGCCGTGGCGGGCCTGCGCGACGCGCTCGGTCTGCTCAAGGACCGGGAGCAGGTGGCCGAGCGGCTGCTCGACTCTTCCGCCAAGCACTCCTTCGACCCGGACAAGGAGCTGGACTGGGACGCGCCCTTCGAGGAGGGCAAGTGGTTCTGGCCGCCGGAGCTCGTGTCGCTGTACGACACCCCGCTGTGGAAGCGGATGGGCGAGGAGCAGAAGATCCTGCTCTCCCAGCACGAGGCCGCCGCGCTGGCCTCGCTGGGGATCTGGTTCGAGATCATCCTGATGCAGCTGCTGGTCCGGCACATCTACGACAAGGCGGCGACGAGCGCGCACGTGCGGTACGCGCTCACCGAGATCGAGGACGAGTGCCGGCACTCCAAGATGTTCGCGCGGCTGATCGCCCGCGGGGACGCGCCCTGGTACCCGGTGAGCCGGGCCCACATGAACCTCGGCCGGCTGTTCAAGACGATCTCCACCACGCCCGGTTCGTTCACCGCGACCCTGCTCGGCGAGGAGGTCCTCGACTGGATGCAGCGGCTGACCTTCCCGGACGAGCGGGTGCAGACCCTCGTCCGCGGCGTCACGCGCATCCACGTCGTGGAGGAGGCCCGGCACGTGCGCTACGCCCGTGAGGAGCTGCGCCGGCAGATGCTGACCGCCCCGAAGTGGTCGCAGGAGTTCACCCGGATCACCTCCGGCGAGTTCGCCCGGGTCTTCTCGGTGGCCTTCGTGAACCCCGACGTGTACACGAACGTGGGGCTCGACCAGCGCGAGGCGCTGGCCCAGGTGAAGGCGAGCGGCCACCGGCGCGAGGTCATGCAGACCGGGTCGAAGCGGCTGACCGACTTCCTCGACGACATCGGCGTGCTGCGCGGCGTCGGGCGTCGGCTGTGGAAGTCGTCCGGACTGCTGGCGTAGTGCGCGCTCCGAGCGGGGAGGGGCGCGCCCCTGGGGCGGGCGCGCAGGGGTCCCTCCCCGGCGTGGAGGGGCTCGGGCCGGGGGGTGCGGCGCGGAGCGGTCCGCTGCGGCGGGGACCCGCCCGGGGGTGCGCGGCCGGTCCGGCGATTACGCTGCCGGTCATGAGCCCCTCCGCCGCCACCCCGGCCTACCGCCGCCTCAGCGTCGAGGAGCGACGCAGCCAGCTGCTGGACGCCGCGCTGACGCTCTTCGCGCACCGCGCGCCCGAGGAGGTCTCCCTCGACGACGTGGCGGAGGCGGCCGGGGTGTCGCGCCCGCTGGTGTACCGCTACTTCCCCGGCGGCAAGCAGCAGTTGTACGAGGCCGCCCTGCACTCCGCCGCGGACGAGCTGCGGCACTGCTTCGACGAACCGCAGCAGGGCCCGCTGCTGCCCCGGCTGCACCGGGCCCTGGACCGCTATCTCGCCTTCGTCGACCAGCACGACGCCGGGTTCAGCGCGCTGCTCCAGGGCGGCAGCGTGGTCGAGACGTCACGGACCACGGCGATCGTGGACGGGGTGCGGCGGGCCGCCGCCGACCACATCCTGCGCCACCTGGGCGTGCGGGAGCCGGGGCCCCGGCTGCGGATGACCGTGCGGATGTGGATCACGGCGGTGGAGGCGGCCTCCCTGATCTGGCTCGACGAGGACAAGCAGCCGCCCGCCGGGGAGCTGCGGGACTGGCTGGTCGAGCAGTTCGTGGCCGTCCTCACGGTGACCGCGGCCCGCGACCCGCAGACCGCGGAGATCATCGCGGCGCTCGCGAGGAACGGCTGACGCCACCGCGACCGCCACGACGCCCGCGCACGACGGCCGACGCCCCGGGCCCGGCCCTCGCCCCGGCCGGGGATGGCCGACACTGGAAGGCGTGAAGAGCCAGGACACCCCCTTCGAGGGCGGACCGATGGACGGGCGCGTGCTGCCCGTCCTGCTGGGACCCACCGGTCACCCGCCCAAGATCTACCGCATCCCCGTCCCCGCCCCCGACGGCGGCGAGCCGACCGTGCTGGTCTACCGGCGCGAGCCGCGCGCGCACAGCAAGCGGCTGGGCACCCCGCAGGGCTGGAAGTACGCTTACGACCCCGGCGCCGACCCCCGCTCCGGCACCCTGCGCTGGCCCTGGTCCCGGCGGAGCACCGCCGCGAACGGCCGTCCCGGTGCCACGCCGTCCGGCAGGCCGGAGAACACGGACGGGTGACGAGGTTGCGCCGAACCGCCCACACTCGGCGCGCGCGTCACACGATCCCGTCTGAAGCTCTCGGTGCGAAGCGGACCCCCCCGCCCCGCACCGGAGGTGATGACATGTCAGGAAGGCTTCTACGCCGGGTCGGTACGGCCGCGGTGGCCGTCTGCGCGGTCGCCCTCGCCCCGCTGCCCCCCGCGGCGGCGGCACCCGAGCCCGTGGGCACCGCGACGGCCGAGAGCGATACGGCCACGGGGAGCGATACGACGGCCGCCGAGCCCGCGGCGGACGCGGCGGCGGCCGGTCTCGCGCAGGACGGACAGCGTTCGGTCACCGACCTGCTGACGGACCTTCAGCGTCTGTACCAGCAGGCCGAACAGGCGACGGAGACCTACGACGGCACGGAGGAGAAGCTCGCGAAACAGCGCGCGGAGGTCGACCGGCTGGAGCGCCGACTGGCCCGCGCCCGGCTCTCGTTGCAGGACAGCCGGGGCGAGGTGGGGCGGCTCGCACGGGAGCAGTACCAGGGCGCCGCCTCCGACCTGTCGCCGTATCTGCGCATCCTGCTCGCCCGCGACCCGCAGCACGCGCTCGACGAGGGCCATGTCGTCGGCCGGCTGGCGCAGGTGCGGGCGCGGACAGCCGGGCGGCTGGCCGGCAGCGAGCGCACGGCGGACAGCCTCGCCCGCGCCGCGCGCAAGGCGCTGGACGACCGGCTCTCGCTCGCCGCGCGGCAGAAGAAGAACCGCGACGACGTCCACCGCAGGCTCGAGGAGGTCGAGAAGCTGCTCGCCTCGCTCAGCCCGGCACAGCGCTCCGCGCTCGCGGAGTCCGAGAAGGACGGGGTCGCCACCGCGCAGGAGAAGCTCGTGACGTCGGGCGCGCTGGGCAAGGGCGCCGACCCGTCGGCGCAGGGGGACCGGGCCGTCTCCTACGCCCTGCGGCAGCTCGGCAAGCCGTACCAGTGGGGGGCCGAGGGCCCGCGGACGTACGACTGCTCGGGGCTGACCTCGCAGGCGTGGGACCACGCGGGCACGACGATCCCGCGCACCAGCGAGGAGCAGTGGGCGCGGCTGCCGAAGGTCCCGCTGGACCGGCTGCGCCCCGGCGACCTGGTGATCTACTACCCGCAGGCCACGCATGTGGCGCTGTACCTCGGCGAGGGGATGGTCGTCCAGGCCCCGAGGACCGGCGAACGCGTCAAGGTCTCCCCCATCGCGTCCAACCCGATCCTCGGCGCCGTACGGCCGGCGTGACCGCGGCCGCGTCGCAGTGGCCCCCGGGGGCCGAACTGCCGCTGTCCGTGGCGGACTCAGGCCCCGGCGACCGAGGCCAGGTAGGCGCCCGTCTTCTCCGGCTCGTAGAAGAAGTTCTCGAAGTCGGCCGGGTCGTCGAAGGCGTTGGCGAAGCGGTCGGCGACCGGCTGGAGCTGGCCCGCCGCGCCGATCAGGTTGAGGATGTGCTCCGGCGGCGGCGCCAGCATGGCGTTGGTCCACTTGGTGACGTGCTGGGCGGTGTTCCAGTAGCGGTCGAAGGTCGCCCGCATCCAGGTCTCGTCGAACGCGCCGTCCCCGTGCTCCAGGATCGACGCGAGATAGGCGGCCGCGCACTTGGACGCGGAGTTCGAACCCTGGCCGGTGATCGGGTCGTTGGCGACCACGACGTCGGCGACGCCGAGCACCAGGCCGCCGCCGGGCAGCCGGCCGACCGGGTTGCGGACGGTCGGCGCGTAGCGGCCGGCCAGGGTGCCGCCGGCGTCGGTCAGTTCGACGCCCTTGGCGCGGTCGAACTCCCACGGCGTGAAGGTCTCCATCAGGCGCAGGGTCAGCGCCAGGTGCTCCGCCGGGTCCTTCACGCCGTTGAAGACGTCCAGCGGGCCGCCGGGTATGCCCTCCCAGAACAGGATGTCGGCGCGGCCGGAGGTGGTCAGGGTCGGCATCACGAACAGCTCGCCGACGCCCGGCACGAGGTTGCAGCGGACCGCGTCGAAGTCCGGGTGCTCGGGGCGCGGGCCGAGTCCGTGGACGTAGGAGACGGCCAGGGCGCGCTGCGGCTCGCTGTAGGGGGAACGGGAGGCGTCCCGCTCGAACATGGAGACCAGTTCGCCCTTGCCCGCGGAGACGAGCACCAGGTCGTAGGTGCGGGAGAAGTAGTCGAGGTCGCCGACCGCCGCCCCGTGGATGACCAGTTGGCCGCCGCGCTGGGCGAAGGTCTCCATCCAGCCGGCCATCTTCACGCGCTGGTCCACGGACTGCGCGTACCCGTCGAGCCTGCCCACCCAGTCGATCGCCCGCTGCGAGGGGCCCGGGTCGAAGGAGCCGGGGGCCGCCACGGACACGCCGAGCCCCTCGATCCTCGGGGCCTGCGACTCCCAGAAGTTCAGCTGGAGGTCGCGCTCGTGCTGGAGCGCGGTGTCGAACATGCACTGGGTCGACATGACCCGGCCGGAGCGGATCTCGTCCGCGGTCCGGTTCGACATCAGGGTGACCTCGTACCCGTGCGACTGGAGGCCGAGGGCGAGCTGGAGTCCGGACTGGCCGGCTCCGACGACGAGTATCTTCCGCATGGCGGGTGGTGACTCCTATCGGGAGGCTGCTCGGGGTTACTCGGGCGTTTCGTCGAGTGCGTGGCCGACGAGGGACAGCAGGGTCTCGACGACCGAGATCCGACGGCGCGCATCCATGATCATTACAGGTATGCGCGCCGGGATCGTCAACGCCTCCCGGACGTCCTCCGGTTCGAACAGCTCGGTGCCGTCGAAGTGGTTGACGGCGACGACGTACGGCAGCCCGCAGCTCTCGAAGTAGTCGAGCGCCGGGAAGCAGTCCTTCAGGCGGCGGGTGTCCGCGAGCACGACGGCGCCGATCGCGCCGCGCACCAGGTCGTCCCACATGAACCAGAACCGCTGCTGGCCCGGCGTGCCGAACAGGTAGAGCACCAGGTCGTCGTCGAGCGTGATGCGGCCGAAGTCCATGGCCACGGTGGTGGTCATCTTGCCGGGCGTGGACGTCAGATCGTCCGTCTCGGTGCTCGCCTCGGTCATCAGCGCCTCCGTCTGGAGGGGCGTGATCTCCGAGACCGCGCCGACCAGCGTGGTCTTGCCGACGCCGAAGCCCCCGGCCACGACGATCTTCGTGGCGATGGGGGCCCGCGTGCGGTCCGTCTCCCAGGCCTTCAGGTCCTCCCCCGGCTCCATGGCCGCGGTGGAGGAGTCGACGCCAGGTGCGGCGTCAGAGACGACGGAGTCCACTCAGCACCCTTTCCAGCAGAGCGCGGTCCGGGCGGCCGGTGCCGTGTCCCGTCCCGGTCCCGTACACACGGATCTTTCCCTGGTCCGCGAGATCGCTGAGCAGCACGCGGACCACGCCGAGCGGCATCCTCAGCAGCGCGGCGATCTCGGCCACCGTACGCATACGGCGGCACAGTTCGACGATGGCCTGCATCTCCGGCATGATCCGGCCGGCCGGCGCACTCGTCAGCTCCTTGCGCTCCTCCGCCGCCTCCAGGGCTGCGGTGCTCGCGACGAAGGTCTCCACCAGCAGCACGTGCCCGAAGCGGGTCCGGCCGCCGGTGAGCGAATAGGGGCGCACGCGGGCGGGTTTGCGGTCCCCGCCGCGCACGGGCAGTCGGCGGCGGGCCGCGGCGTCGGTCATCGGGCGCTCCCCGTCGACTCGGCCTCCAGCGACTTGCGCAGTTCGCTGCGGAGTTCGGGGGTGAGCACATGGCCGGCCCGGCCCACGAAGAGCGCCATGTGGTAGGCCACCACGCTCATGTCGCAGTCGGCGCTGCCGTGCACGCCGAGCAGGGAGCCGTCGCTGATCGACATGACGAAGAGGCTGCCCTCCTCCATGGCGACCATGGTGTGCTTCACCGGCCCGAACTCCATGAGTTTCGCGGTGCCGACGGTGAGGCTGCCGATGCCGGAGACGATGGTGGCCAGGTCGGCGGCGGAACCCCTCGGACCCTTGCGGCGGGTGCCGAGCGCCTCGCGGGCCTCGGCGTTGCGTCCCGGGTCGGAGCTGAGCAGCAGCAGGCCGTCGGAGGAGACCACGGCGACCGACTGGATGCCGGGCACCTCCTCGACGAGGTTCGTCAGCAGCCAGTGCAGGTTGCGTGCCTCACTGCTCAGTCCGAAGGTACTGGGCGCGGTCAACTGCTTGCCTCCTCGACGGTGCCCCCCGTGGCTTTCTCGGATCCGGCCGTACCCGCGGCCGGCACCTGGTTCTGCGCGGTCTCTTCGGCGATCTCCGCCTGGACGTCGCGGTGCCCGGCCTCCGCCCCTCGGCGGAAGCCTCCGAGTCGGCGTCGCAGGGCCTCCGCGTCCACGGACGTGGTCCGCTGCCGCTGGGGCTGGGCGGGGGCGGTGATCTTCGGTGTGCGCTTGGGCAGACCCTTGCTGGTGACGGGGTCGTCCTCGTCGGCACCGGCGTCGTCGGCGGGGCCGTTCTCCCCGGCCGCGGGCGGCCCGCTCGGGCCCCTCTCGTCCGGGGTGCGGTCGTGGGTGGCGTCGGGCTCGGCCGGCACCGGCGCGAGCAGCTCCATGGTGGTCTCGGACGGCGACTCCGGTACGGCGCCGGGCGTGATCCGCGGCGGCGTCACGGCGGCGGGTCCGGTGCGCGCCGGGGGCTCCTCGTGGAGCGCCGCGTCCTCGGTACGGGGGGCGGGCACGGCGGGCCGCTCGGGCGCCTGCCGGTCCGGTGTCCCGTGGGCGGGCGTCTCCTGGGCGGTCCGGCCGGCACCCTTGGTGTCGTCGGCGGCCGAGGCGGGGTCGTCGGCGGAGCGGCCCGCGCCGCGCACGGCGCGCTCCGCGAGCGTCACCAGCGGGTCGCCGTCGGCCGTACGCCCGTGCAGGACGTTGGAGTTGACCTCCGCGTCCGCACCGGGCAGCGAGAAGGACGCGGCACCGGCGGCCGTCGCGCCCGCGGCCGGGACGGCCGAGGCGGGCGCCGCGGCGAGCAGGGACCGGGGCAGCACCACGACGGCCGCGACGCCGCCCTGCTTCTGCTCCCGCAACTGCACGCGCACACCGTGCCGGTGGGCGAGCCGGGCGACGACGTACAGGCCGAGCCCGAGTCCCTCCTCGCCCTCCTCCTCGTACGGCGTGTGCGGATCGAACGCGGCGAGGCGGGCGTTGAGCCGCACCTGGCGCTCGGCGGCCATGCCGATGCCCTCGTCCTGGACGGAGAGCATGACCTCGCCGTTCTCCAGCAGCCAGCCGGAGATCTCGACGGGCACGTCGGGCGGGGAGAACGCGGTGGCGTTCTCCATCAGTTCGGCGAGCAGATGGCTCATGTCGTCCGCGGCGAAGCCCGCGAGGTGCGCGTGCGGGGGCAGCGCGGCGATGCGGACGCGTTCGTAGCGCTCGATCTCGCTGACCGCGGCGCGTACGACGTCGACCAGCGGGACCGGGCCCGCGTGCTGCTGCACATGCTCGGTGCCGGCCAGCACGAGGAGGTTCTCGCTGTGCCGGCGCATGACGGTGGCGAAGTGGTCGAGCTTGAACAGGGTGGCGAGCCGGTCGGGGTCCTGCTCGCGCTCCTCCAGGCCCTCGATGACGGCCAGTTGGCGCTCCACCAGGCCGAGGGTGCGCAGCGCCAGATTGACGAAGGTGCCGCCGATGCTGTGCCGCAGCCGCTCCAGCTGGGCCGCGGAGTCGCCGAGTTCGGCGCGCAGCTCCTCGCGGGCCTCGGCCATCTGGCGGCGCTGGCCGACCAGGTGGCGGCGGTCGTCCTCCAGGGTGGTGATCCGCTCGTGCAGGGCGGCGGCGTGCGCGTGCAGCGCGTTGACCGAGCGCACCACCTGGGCGAACTCGTCGTTGCGGCCCGTGAACTGGATCGGTTCCTGGGTCGCGGGGTCCTCGGCCTCGGCCAGCCGGGCGGAGCCGCGGCGCAGTACCGACAGCGGGCGGGTCAGCGTGCGGGCCATGGCGGTGGCGATGCCGACGGCGACCAGCAGGAGCGCGCCGAGGAGGGCGACGCGGATCTCCAGGGCGGTGACGTCGTCGTCGCGCAGCCCGGCGAGGTCCTTGGTGCGGTGGTCGTAGAGCGAGGACTCCACGCTGCTCATGAGGTCGACGCGGGCGGACAGGGCCGCGTCGAGCTTCTTGACGCTGGTGGCGAGGTCGGCGTCGGAGAGCGTCGGCTGGTCGGTGAGCTTGGCCAGGTACGACGCGGCGGAGTCGGCGTCGGGGCCGGTGACCGTGGAGTCGTAGGACGCGACGGACGCCTTGGGGGCGGTCTCGCGGAAGTCGGCGAGGGCCGCGTCGGCGCGCAGCCGGGCCTGCTGGGCGGCCGTGCTGAGGGTGTCGCGCTGCTTCTTGTCGGCCGCCGAGGTGACGGTGGTCGTGGTGGTCAGTCCGGTGATCGGGCTGTAGACCGTCTGGGTGCTGGTGGGCACCTGGAGGGCGGCGAGGAGCAGGCCGCGGGCGGCGGCGGTCTGCTGGACGGCGCTGTCGAGCTCCGCGAGGGAGTAGGCGCCGGAGCCCGCGCGGGTCGGCATCCGTTCGGCCAGGTCGTCGGCCAGCCGGTGCAGCGCCGTGATGGTGGCGGAGTACGCCTGGTGGGCCTCGTAGGCGCTGCTCTTGCCGGTGAGCGCGGCGCGCCGCACGGACGCGATGGCGTCGAGGTCGCCGCCCAGGCCGGCCGGCAGGTCGGGGTCGGCGCGCAGGTCCTCGACCTCGCGGTCGACGCGGGCGCTGCGCTGCTCGGTGGGAGCCTTGGACTTGGCCCGGCCCGCGGCGATGTAGGCGGTGACCTCGTCGCGCTCGTCGGCGAGCGAGTGCGCGAGGGTGAGGGCGTCCTCGGTCTGCTGGGCCAGCGTCACCAGGTCCTGGGCGTCGCTCAGCTGCTGGGACGCGGCGAGGACGGAGGGGGCGCCGGCCGCGGCGACGGCCGCGGCCACCACGGCGACGGCGACGATCAGCCGGTTGCGCACATGGGTGGGGCGGCCCTTGCCGACCGGGGTGCCGGGCGTCTGCTCCGGACCCTGTGCGGAGGCCGTCTGCTTGCCTGTGCGCCGAGGCCGCGTCTTCTGCACCGGTGCTCGCATTCCTGTACTCGATGTACCCATGGGCCCGGGTGACGCTCCGTCAAGCCGTTGCCGACTGGCGTGTGAGCCCCGATTCGGCTCCCGACCCTCCCAGTGCCGGTGGGCAGTGGATGCGCATCACCTGACCCGCCACCCGAAGGAGTGAACCCCGGCAGGGAGTTGGCGGGCAAGTCTCCCGGGCGCGGGTGCGCGCCGCCGCTCGTGCGCCGGTTGGACGCGGGCGCCATGCTTTGACAGGATTCGCCGTCACGCCTTCCCGGAGCCCGCCATTCCCCCTCAAACCAGGCGCCTGACCTGCGAGGGTGTGCCAAATGCGGTGCTGGGGGCCGCCTTTCGCAAACCGTGTGAAGGGCTCGTGCAGACTGACCGGATGCGTACCGAACTTGTCTCGGAGCCCGGCGATCCCGCCCGCCCCGACGAGGACTTCGCGAGTGTCGGGCTTCCCGCCTCCGGGCAGGGGGGTTGCCTGGTGGTGCTGGACGGGGTGACTCCGCCGGCCGGTCACACCGGATGTTTGCATTCGGTTCCCTGGTTCACCGCGCGGCTGGGCGGGGCGCTGGCCGAACTGACCGTTTCCTGCCCAGATCTGACGCTGCCCGAGGCGCTCTCCCGGGCGATCGTTCGCACAGCTGCGGCCCATGCCGCGACCTGTGACCTTTCTCACCCGCGTACGCCTCAGGCGACCGTGGTGCTCGCCCGCTGGTCGTCACGGACCGTGGAGTACCTGGTGCTCTCCGACTCGGTGCTGCTCGTGGAGGCCCCCGACGGGGCGGTGACCGCGGTCCTCGACGACCGTCTGGCGCGGCTGCCGCGGGCCGCGCTCACGACCGACGCGCTCGTGGACTCGCGGCTGCGCAACAAGGAGGGCGGGTTCTTCACCGCGGCCGCGGACGCCTCGGTGGCGGCCCGCGCGGTGACCGGGACCCTGCCGCGGGAGCGGGTGCGGGCGCTGACCGCCCTGACGGACGGCGCGGCCCGCTGGACGGAGAAGTTCCACCAGGGCGACTGGGCGGCCCTGTTCGGCCTGGTCCGCGAGGAGGGGGCGGGCGCGTTGGTGGCGCGGGTCCGCGCGCTGGAACGGGCGGACCGGGAGGCTCGCGCGTTCCTGGGCCGCGGCAAGACCCACGACGACGCGACGGTCGTCTTCACGGAGCTGTGACTCCCCGCGCGTCACTCACTCTGCGGCCCGGTGGGGGCTGAGCGCGCAGTTCCCCGCGCCCCTAAAACTCACCTGCGGCCCGGCGGGGGCCGAGCGCGCCGTTCCCCGCGCCCCTGGCGGGGCGCCTCCGGGCCACCCCCTCAAGGGGCGCGGGGAACTGCGCGACCAGCCACGACGCACCCG
>NZ_LAVA02000173.1 GCF_000974985.2 Streptomyces mangrovisoli
CGCGTGCCCACCTTCACGGGGGAAGGCCCCTTCTCCTTCCAGATCAACCCTGCCAGTACGGCGTCGGAGGTGTACCAGCGCCAGTTGTTCTCGCCCTTGGTCTGCCGACCGGTCTTCGTCGGCACGGCCTCATGCTCCTCGAGAGGGAGGTCGGCGACGATGCGCGCCCACAGCTCCTGGACGTGCATCCCGCCTGGCTGCTCGGCGAGGATCTCCAGCGCTCGCCGCAGACGGGGCGGGACTCCCTGACGAAGCGTCGGCACGTCGTACCTCCAGGAGAGCAGCAACCTTCGGGGGCGGGCCGATCCTCCCATGGAGGGGACGCGAGCGAACCTGTCGAGAGACGATCCGGCACCGGGACAGGGCCTCGGCCTGGGGACGGATCGGCGGGCGGTACGGACCGGAATCCATTCGAGCGAATAACAAAAGGCCAGGTCATGTACTGCATGACCTGGCCTTCAACAGAGCCGCCTTCGGGATTCGAACCCGAGACCTACGCATTACGAGTGCGTTGCTCTGGCCATCTGAGCTAAGGCGGCGCGCTGTCCGCACTATGGTGCGATCAGCAACGTCGGTAAGTCTACACAGTTTCCCGGGGTGCTCCGACCACGCCCCGGAGCGGGTGGCTCCGGGGGTGGGCGCAGGTGCTATGAGCAGCGCTTTCCGTTCGTCGGAGGGGTGCCGCGGAGCAGGTAGGTGTCGATCGCGGAGTCGATGCAGGCGCTGCCGCGGCCGTATGCGGTGTGTCCGTCACCGACGTAGGTGAGCAGGCGCGCCGAGGAGAGCTGGCGGGCCAGCGACTGCGCCCAGCGGTAGGGGGTCGCCGGGTCGCGGGTCGTACCGACGACCACGACCGGGGCCGCGCCCTTGGCCACGATGCGGTGCGGTTCACCGGTCGCCCGCACCGGCCAGTAGGCGCAGTTCAGGGACGCCCACGCGAGTCCCTCGCCGAACACCGGGGACGCCTTCTCGAAGCCGGGCAGCGCCCGTTCGACCTGGTCGGGGCCGGTGAACGCGGCCGGCGAGTCCAGGCAGTTCACGGCGGCGTTCGCGAACATCAGATTGGTGTACCGGCCCTGCGCGTCGCGCTCGTAGTAGCTGTCGGAGAGCGCCAGCAGCCCGGCTCCGTCGTTCTCCTTCATCGCCGAGGTCAGCGCCTCGCGCAGCTGCCCCCACGAGGACTCGTCGTACATCGCCGCCATCACCCCGGTGGTGGCGAGCGCCTCCCCGAGCCTGCGGCCGTCCGGATCGCCGGTCGGCACCGGGTGCGCGTCCAGCTTGCGGAAGAACGCGCTCAGGTTGCGGCCCACCTGGTCGGGGCTCGTGCTCCTGGTGCCGAGCGGGCAGTCCGGCTGCCGCACGCAGTCCTTCGCGAAGGACTGGAAGGCGGTCTCGAAGCCCGCCGTCTGGTCCAGGTTCATCCGGCGGGCCGACAGCGAGGGGTCCATCGCCCCGTCCAGCACCAGCCGCCCCACCCGCTCCGGGAAGAGCCCCGCGTACGTCGCCCCGAGGAAGGTGCCGTACGACGCCCCCACGTACGTCAGCTTCCGGTCGCCCAGCGCCGCCCGGAGGATGTCCATGTCCCGGGCCGCCTCGACGGTCGAGACATGGCGCAGCAGCTTCGCCGACCGCGCGCCGCAGCCCTCCGCGAACCGTTTGTCCGCGGCGACCACGGCGTTCTTCTCCGCCGCCCGGTCGGGTGTCATGTCGGTCTGCGTGTACGCGTCCATCCGGCGTCCGCCGAGGCACTGCACGGGTTCGCTGCGGGCGACGCCGCGCGGGTCCATCGCCACCATGTCGTAGCGGGCGCGGACCTCGGCCGGGTAGCCGATCCCGGCGTACTGCGTGAGGTAGTCGATCGCCGAGCCGCCCGGCCCGCCCGGGTTGACCAGCAGCGAGCCGAGCGGCTTCGCCCTGCCCGTGGCCTTCTTGCGGGCGACGGCGAGCCGGACGTCACCGGCCCCGGGGTCGCCGTAGTCGAGCGGCGCCTTCATCGTCGCGCACTCGAAGCCCTCCGTACCGCAGGTGCGCCAGCTCAGGCGTTGTCCGTAGTACGACGTCAGCGCGGCGGGCGTGGACCGCGGCAGCGCGGCCAGCACCGCGTCGGCGGCCGTCCCCGCGGAACTGGAGGTCGAAGGGTCGGCGGCCGAGCAGGCCGACAGCAGCAGCGTGGCGACGGCGACGAGCGCGGTGGCGGCCCGGGGGCTGCGCGGGCGGGGGGTGAGGGGACGG
>NZ_LAVA02000174.1 GCF_000974985.2 Streptomyces mangrovisoli
ACGCCGCGCAACCTCCGACACCTTGGTCTTCTGCTCGAACAGCTCGGCCGCCTGCATCCGTACCGACTCCCGGCGCCGACGCCCCTCGGCAGTCAGCCCACCCCCATCGCCATATCTCACACACCACCGAATACAGGCACTGTTCCAACCCCATCAGGCACTTCGCCAAGATTCACCCTGGCGAGCCGAAGTCAGTAAAGAGCTCTAGCCTTACGGCTGCGAGGTGGAGTACGAGTCCGGCGTCTATTCCTTTGACGTGGTATGCCCGCGATCGGCTGCCGCTGATCATCGTCGCGTTTGTGATCGAGGTCATTCTCCAACTCGGGAACCAATGATCGTTCCCCCTGTTCACAGGCCATTCACACGATTTACAGTCTCGCTTCACTGATCAACTTCTGGTTCGAGCCGGCGGCTGCAGCGCGTTGCTGTCCGGCTGATCCGTGCTGGCAGTTGAGCGGTTGGTCTCGGTTCTTGGACTGCCGGATCCTGCGGGCGCGTGGGGCTGGTGGGGGTGGGGGTATTCGTGGCTGCTCGGCGTACGCGCAGGCTTTCCGTCGGTGTTGCGGGTGCGGTACTGGCGGGACTGTTGTCGACGATGGCGGTGGTGTCACCGCAACAGGCGACTGCTGCCGGATCATCGGACGACGGGACACCACTGGTGCCGGCCCAATCGGTGGGCACGGCGCCGGCGCAGCAGGCCGAGGAGGCAGGCAAGGCGCTGCCCGCGCCGAAGTGGCCCAAGGCCGCCGAGGCGACGGTCGACCTGACGCAGGCCGCGCCCGGCGATCCGGGCACGGTGACCGCCGACCCGTCTGCCTCGGCAAGCAGCAGCGACGACACTGAGGTCGCCAACGTCGTCGAGGTCGCCCCCGTGGACGACGGGAGCGCCCCTTCGGCACAACTGTCCCGCGCACAGCTCACCGACGACGACACCAGCGCCCCCGAGCCGACCGCATCCGGCGCCCCGACGCCCGAGCCCAGTGCCGCGGATGCGAGCGCAGACCCCACCGTCACGGACACGCCCGACGCCTCAGAGCCAGCCTCCGCAGACCCGGACCCCGCACAGAGCCCGTCACCGCAGCCCTCGGAATCGGCCTCCACCGCCGGCGACGGGGATCCGGTCTCGCCCGACCAGGTCGAGGTGCGGGTCCTCGACCACGACGACATCGCCCCGGCCGGAGGCATCGGCCTGGGCGTCCAGGTCATCCGCACCGACGGCATCACCACCCCCGGCCAGGTACAGGTCTCGATCGACTACTCCGGCTTCAAGTACGCCTACGGCGGCGACTTCGCCGACCGGCTGCGCCTGGTCAAAGTGCCCGCCTGCGCACTGCAGACGCCGGATGTGTCGGAGTGCTGCAAGCGTGAGTTCGTCGACGCGGACAACGACACCGCGAAGGGCACGCTGACCGCGACGGTCGAGGCGGAGCCCGACAGCGATGGCCTGTCCTCGCAGCTCGACAGCGGCTCGGCCTCCGTGTACGCGGTCACCGCCGGCACGTCCTCGGACCAGGGCGACTACCGGGCCTCCACCCTGTCGCCGACCGGGTCGTGGGACGTGTCGACCGGCTCGGGCGCCTTCACCTACAACGTGCCCATCAGCCTTCCCGCGCCCGCGCAGGGCAGCGCGCCGTCGCTCGGGCTGTCGTACAACTCCCAGTCGGTGGACGGGCTCACGTCGGCGACGAACAACCAGGCGTCCTGGGTCGGCATGGGCTGGGATCTGAACGTCGACTTCATCGAGCGCCGCTACCGCAGCTGCAGCACCGACGGCCTGGACTTCCCCGAGCTGTGCTGGGACTCGCCCAACAGCGGCGCGGAGCCCAACGGTGCCGTCTACGTCATCAGCCTCAACGGCGTCTCCTCCCAGCTGATCCAGGACAACACCGGTACGGGCTCCTACCATCTGCAGGCCGACCCCGGCTGGCGGGTGCAGCACATCACCTCGGGCGGACAGGGCGCGGTCGACGACTACTGGGTGATCTCCACCCAGGACGGCAGCCGCTACTACTTCGGCTGGGGCCGCGACGAGTACGAGCAGACCGCGACCTCCTCGGTGTACACCGTGCCGGTCGTCGGAAACGACGCCGGCGAGCCCTGCCACGACCAGTTCCCGGTGCCGTGCACCCAGGCCTGGCGGTGGAACCTCGACCGCACCATCGACCCCAACGAGGTCGAGGCGGCCTACCACTACGACAAGCAGTCGAACTACTACCGCTCCGTCGCCGACGACGACAAGGCCCGCTCCTACACCGCCTCCGGCTACCTCACCCGCATCTCGTACGGGTGGGCCTCCCAGATCTCCGGCTCCAAGCCGACGGCCAAGGTAGAACTCACCCACGTCAACCGGTGCGTGGAGCGCATGGCGGAAACCGACCCACTGCGCCACGCAACGGATCCGTGCCCGACGTTCGACGACAGCCCCACCTCCTATCCGGATGTGCCGGTCGACCTGCTGTGCGACGGAACCGCCGGCGACTACTACTGCGCAGCCAAGCCGGACACGCCCACGTTCTTCAGCACGGACATGCTCTGGGACATCAAGACCTACGTGCGGGATACGGCGGCCGTCGGGTGGGACCTGGTGCAGCAGTACCAGACCAAGCACGGCCTGCCCAACCCTGCCGGCGACGTCGGCAAGACGCTGTGGCTCGACTACATCCAGCGCGAGACCTACGGCGCAGGCGATCCCATCGTGCTGCCCGTCATCAACTTCAACGGCACCGACCTGGACAACCTGGTCGGCACCGGTGAGCTGAACTTCCGACGCATCACCACCATCCACGGCGACCTGGGCGCCACCACCACCGTCACCTACGACCAGCCCGACCCCTGCGACGCGGACAACCTGCCCACCCAGGCGTCCAACACCAAGGACTGCTTCTGGCAGAAATGGACGCCCGAAAACGGCAGCGAGAAAACAGGCTGGTTCAAAAAGTTCCTGGTCACGAAGGTGACAGTCGACCCAGCGGTGACGGGTGCCCTGGAGGGCGACCCGGAGATGACCACCAGCTACGCCTATGACGGCGCAGCCGGCTGGCGCTTCACCAACGACCCCCTGACCAAGGACGACGACGAGTCGTGGTCCGACTGGCGCGGGTATCACGAAGTCGAGGTCACCACCGGCCAGGGCACCGTCGCGCACACCACCGTCAGCTGGCTCTACCGCGGTCTGGACGGCGACCGCACCGACAAGGACGACCCGTCCAAGACCCGCTCGGTCTCCGTCAGCGACGGCGAAGGCACCTCCTACACCGACTCCGCGTGGCTGGCAGGGCAGGTCATCGAGACCTCCACCCGCGACGACACCGGCAGTTGGCAGCAGCACGTCTTCCACGACTACTGGGCGCACACCACCGCCACCTACGTCGGCCTGCCCGACGCCCGCTTCGTCCGCGAGGACCAGACCACGACCGAGGCGAAGGTCTCCTCCGGCACCGGCATCCGCACCCACGTCGTCCAAAACGAATACGACGATACGAGCGACCGGTCCACCACCTACGGCCTCGCCGTACGCATTGACGACCAGGGTGAGAAGGGCGTCGCCGACAACACGTGCACGACCTGGGGCCGCACCGTCAACACCGACGCCTTCGACGGCTCGCCCGTCAAGCGCTGGATGATCCTCACCCAGGAGACCCGCCACTACAACACCAGCGGTGGCACCTGCGCCGACCGGGCCTCCACGAACCAGGACTCCTACAGCTACACCCTGTACGACAACGCCGCCTCCGTGTCCGCGAACCACCCGGTCGACGGCAACGCCACCGGCACCGGCACCTACACCCTCGCAAGCGACCCCGACGCACAGCGCGCCTATTTCGGCTACGACGCCGCCGGCCGACAGATCTGGGCCGAGGACGCCGACCACAACCGCACCACCACCACCTACAACCCGGCCAGCAACTGGCCGGTGAACGGCATCGTCACCACCACTCCGGACCCCGACGGTCCTGCCCGTGGCCTGGGCCCGTTGACCACCACCGTCTGGAAGTCCCGCTTCTGGGGCGTGCCGTACCAGGCCCAGGACGCCAACGGGAACATCACCAAGCAGGTGATGGACGCGGCCGGACGCACCATCGAGGTCTGGAAGCCCACCGAAACGGGCGACAAGCCGTCGATGAAGTTCGCCTACAACATTCCCACCACCACCCTCGGCACGGTCCCGGACTCCGTCAACGGCTACGCCAGGGTGACCACGTCGACCCTGCAGTCCGGCAGCACCTACCTGACGTCGTACGCATTCAGCGACAGCCTCGGCCGCGCTTTGGAGACGGATTCGCCGCTGCCGTCCCCGGCGCACGACCCCATCCCCCAACAGCAGGTCGCGGTCACCCGCTACGACTCCGCCGGCAACGTCACCGGCACCTCCGCGGTCTTCCGTACGACGGGAATCGCTGGCGGCGTCGGCGGCGGCACCCCGGTGAACCCGAAGCTTGAGGATCTGCCCTCCTACACCGACCTGACCCTGGACTGGGCCGGCCGCACCACCGTGTCCAAGATCCTCGTCGGTAACGGCACCACCACCCGCACCGCCCGCGAAGGCATAGTGAGGACTGCCTACTTCGGCGACTACACCACTGTCACCCCGGCCGAGGCCGGCCCCACCGACACCTACACCGACGTCTTCGGGCAGACCTCCCAGGTCGTCGAACACAACGGTGCTTCCACCTACGCCACCAAGTACACCTACGACGACAAGGGCCAGCTGCAGCAGATCACCGACCCCCGCGGCAACACCACCACCTACGTCTACGACTGGGCCGGCAACCGAACCCAGGTCCACGACCGCGACGCCGGTGATTCCACCACGAAGTACAACCACAACGGCCTCATCAGCTCGGTGTCGAACAAGCCCGACCCGAACACCCCGAGCCTGATGACGAACACCCTGACCTACGGCCACGACACCCTCGGGCGCAAGACGTCGGTCAGCAGGGGCACCACCACTCTGGCGACCTGGCAGTGGGACGGAGTGAGCGGCGGCAAGGGCCAGATCACCTCCTCCACCAGCACCGACACGGCCGGCAACACCTACACCGTCAAGACCGGCGCCTTCGACAGCCGCAACCGACCGCTCAACACCACCGTCACCATCCCCGCCGCCGTCACCGGCCTCGCCGGCGACTACACCACCAGCTACACCTACGACGCCGCCGACCACGTCACCTCCGTCTCCTACCCCGCCAAGGGCGGCCTGGCCGCAGAGACCGTCAACACCACCTACAACGACTACGGCCAGCCCACCAACCTCGCCTCCAGCGCACAGACCTACGTCAACAACACCCTCTACAACTCCTACGGCCAGCTCACCGAACGCGACTACGGCGCGCCCGCCGTCGGCACCAACAAGGTCACCGCGCAGCGCACATACGACTACGACGACACCGATGGCACGCGTCAACTGACGAACATCAAGACCACCACCAGCGTCGACCAGGTCACCACGCAGCAGAGCCAGAACGACGCGTACAGCTACGACGACGACGGCCGCGTCACCGAGATCCGGGAACAGGCAACCGGCCAGACCGCTCAGTCGCAGTGCTTTACCTACGACGACCAGGGCCGACTGAGCAGGGCCTACACCCGAGCCGACACCAGCAGCCAGCTCTGCTGGCTCGCCTCCAGCGGAGTCGACTGGGCCACAACCGGCTCAGACTTCCAGGGCGAAGCCCCCTACCAGACCGACTACACCTACGACCGCCTGGGCAACCTGCAGTCCGTCCAGAACACAGACGCAGCCAAGACGCTCGTCAACCACGACTACCTCTACCCCGGCTACAACGACGCAGGCACCTGGACCACCGCCAACGCCGCTCAGCCGCACGGCGTCCGCAAGATCAACATCATCACCAGCACCCCCAATGCCGACGGCACCACCACCAGCACCGTCACCGGCACCGAGAGCTTCACCTACGACACCGCCGGCGAGATGCTCAAGCACATCGAACCCGCCAAGACCACCGACTACACCTGGAACCCCCAGGGCCAACTCGACACCGCCACCACCACCGACACCAGCGGCAGCAAACTCACCCGCTACGCCTACGACGCCGACGGAAACCTCCTGGTGCGCACCACTCCCCAGGAGACCCTCGCCTACGTCGGCGGCATGGAACTGCACACCGACGGCAAAAAGACCACCGGCACCCGCTACTACACCTGCGGCGGCACTACCGTCGCCATGCGCACCACCGTCGGTACCTCCAGCGGCGACAACCTCACCTACCTGATGGCCGACACTCAGGCCTCGACGCAGGTCGCTGTCGACGCCAAGACTGGTGCCACCAGTCGACGCCGCTACACCCCCTTCGGTGACGAACGCTCCGGCACCCTGCCTACCGGAACCAGCAACGGCTTCCTCGGTAAGACCGAGGACACCAGCACCGGCCTCTCGCTCCTCGGCGCCCGTGCGTACGACCCGCGCCTTGGGCGCTTCCTCAGCCCCGACCCCCTTAGCCTCGCGCTTTCATGAAGCGAGCTGTCC
>NZ_LAVA02000175.1 GCF_000974985.2 Streptomyces mangrovisoli
GCCCACCGCCCACCGCCCACCGGTGATGATCTTTGTGGGGGCTTGCCTCATCCCCATCTTTTATCTAGTATCGAATATAGATGGTCGGGTGACGCCGGCCGGACCGCCGGACAGCACACGAAGGGAGAGCCCTCGTGGCTCACGACAACGACCGGACCGCAGCACCGTTAGCGGTGACCGGCACACGCAATGCCTCGTTCGAGGACCTGGTGCGCCTCCTGGAGCACGACCAGGAAGCCAAGATCGACATGGTGGCCCCGGCGTCGGCGATCACCGCCACAGCCGGCACCATCACCCTCACCGGCACCGAGCCCGTACTGACGCCCAGTGGCGTGACGCACGCCGACGGCGCCTACCGTCCCACCGGTGTGGCCGATGAAGGGATCGCAGAGAAGCTGCGGATACCGGCCGCCTACCTGCGCCGCATGCGCGCCGAGGCGGTGGACCTGTACGACCTGAACGTCAACGGGTGGCTCGAGCGGGACCCGGAGCGCCGTTTTCTCCTGCGGGCGATGAGGGGCGAGCCGGGGGTGCTGCGGGCGTGGCTCTCCGACGGCTACCGGATCATCGATCATCTGGACGTGCTCACCGCGGTGTTCGCGGGGATCCGGGAGTCCGGGCACGGTGTGCGGGTCAGGGGTGCCGACCTGACCGAGCGCCGCATGATCGTGCGGGTGGAGTCGGAGCACGTCGCCGCGCTCGCCCCCGAGCTGTTGCGCGGGTACCGGTCGCCGTTCACCGGGCAGAGCGGTGATGAACTGCCCCTGGTGTCGGCCGGGTTCGTGATCACGAACAGCGAGGTGGGTGCCGGACGCTACGCCATCACTCCGCGCCTCGTCGTCCAGGTGTGCGGCAACGGGATGACCATCACGAAGGACGTGTTCGGGAGAGTGCACGTGGGTGCCCGGATGGACGAGGGCATCATCCCGTTCTCCCCAGACACCCAGGACAAGAACCTGGCCCTGATCAGCGCACAGACTCGGGACGCCGTCGCGATGTTCCTGAACCACGACTACGTGACACGGAAGATCGCCGACATCGAGCGGGAGGCCGGCCGTCCCGTCGCCAGGCCGGCCGAGACGGTGGAGGTCGTGGCGAAGCAGCTGCGGTTCCCCGACAGCGTCCGCGACTGCGTACTCACCCACTTCATCCGCGGCGGGCAGACCACGGCGGGCGGGATCATGCAGGCCATCACCGCCACCGCGCAGACCCTCACCGACGCAGACGCGGCCCACGAACTCGAGATGCAGGCCCTGCCCGCCATGGCCATCGCCGCCGCGGCATAGCCGCCCCCCAAGGACCCCGGCGGGGGCGCGGCGGCCCTCCTCTGCTCCCCCGGCCGGGTTCGGGTACGTGAGGGGCCGCACAGGTGCCGCTCCCCTCGTACCCGGGACAGGTCCGGGGCTCGACCCCAGACCGCCTTATATCTGGTATCGAAGTCAGCGGTCGGGGAGCGACACCTCCGGCCGCCGCCGAAGAACACGAGGGACACCCCCCGATGAGCTCTCCACTCTTAGAAGCCGTTGTCTTTCCGAGAGTGGAGGGT
>NZ_LAVA02000176.1 GCF_000974985.2 Streptomyces mangrovisoli
CCCCAGGGGCGCGAGGAACTGCGCGACCAGCCACCACGAACCCGCGGAAACAGGCGAACCGTCGCGGGCCGGTACCGCACGGAGGCACGTGGCCTACCGCGGCAGCGGGCGGGTGTGGCCTACCGCGGCAGCGGGCGCCGCACCCCGGAAGGGAGGCGCGGGGCCCGCCCTGGACGGGCGCGCCCCACCGCGGCGCCGCGCACGCGCGCGGCCCGTCGCGCCGGCGCGCTGCGCGGAACGGCCGTCACCCGTCGCCCGCGTCAAGGTCGAGAAGGTCGCGCAGGATGCGTTCGTCGTCCGGGCTGAGCTGGGCGACGAACCGGGCCAGGACCGTCTCGCGGTCGCGGTCGCGGTCGAGTTCGCCGTGCATCCGGCGGGCGGTGAGGCCCTGGGCGTCCTGGACGGGGTGGTAGGCGAAGCCCCGGCCCTGGCGCGTGCGGGCGACGACGCCCTTGTCGTGCAGTCGGGTCAGGATCGTGGTGACCGTCGTGCGGGCCAGTCCCGCGGCGAGGCTCGCCTGCACCTGGCCCGGGGTCTGGGGGGCGCCGGCGGCCCAGAGGGCGGCCATGACGCTCGCCTCCAGCTCGCCCGCGGGGCGGCGTTCGTCCTTGGCGTCGGCCATGGCCGTGCTCCTCATCCCGTCCTCGTCAGCGGTGCGCCTGCCGGTCGGCCCACCGGCCGTCTACGCGATCGTAGTCAACCGGACGTCCCCAGGGTGCCACGATCGGCCCGCGAACGGACCGTCGCCCCCTGCCGGGGGGGGCGCGGTCAGCGGGTGGCGCGGCCCAGATAGGTCAGCGGCCCCGGGTCCCGCACGGGCAGGACGGTGAAGCCGACGCGGTCGTAGAAGGCGCGGGCCGGGGTGTTGGCGGTGACCATGCCGAGGTGGACCCGGTCGACACCGCGCGCGGCGAGCGCGGCGAGGAAGGTGTCCATCAGCTCGCGCCCGTAGCCGGCCCGCTGGTGGCTCGGGAGCAGGTCGATGTGCAAGTGGGCCGGGTGGCCGGCCAGTTCGGGCACCAGCATCCGCTCGGGGGTGTGCATCAGGTGCACCATCACCTCGTCGGGGGTGCGGGGCTCGGCGGTGGGTGCCGGGTAGCGGTCGACGAGACCGGGCAGCCACTCGTCACGGAACCGCCGTACGAAGGTGGGGGTGTCCGCGGTGCCGACGATGTAGCCCACCGCGCGGTCGCCGTCGTCCACGACGAACGCCAGCTCGGGCTCCAGTTCCGCGTAGGGGGCGGCGAAGATGCTGGGCAGCAGCTCCAGGTCGGGGAAGATTGCCCGGGAGTCGCCGCCCAGCTCCCCGGTGCGGACGCAGATGTCGAAGAGGTCGTCGCGGTCGCTGGGACGGTAGGGCCGGATCACTGCACGCGTCGTCGTCGTCACGGATCCCATGCTGCCGCACATGGGAGCGCTCCCACAAGGCTCCGGTGAGGGGTCGTCAGACGGCGTCGTGCAGCGCGTCCAGGCGCTCGGCCTCCGCCTCGGTGAGGCGGATCGCGCCCGCCGCCACGTTCTCGGCGAGGTGGTCGGGGTTGCCGGTGCCCGGGATGGCCAGGACATGGGGTCCCCGGTGCAGGGTCCAGGCGAGCCGGATCTGCGCCGGGCTCGCCCCGTGCGCCCGCGCGATGTCCAGTACGGCGTCGTCGTGGGCGTCGGTCGCGCCCCGCGCGCCGGCGTCCCCCGCGACCGCGAAGAACGGCACGAAGGCGATGCCCTGTTCCCCGCAGAGCCGCAGCACCTCCTCGGTCGCGGGGTTGCGGTGGTCGAGCCCGTACCGGTTCTGCACGCACACCACGGGCGCGATGGCCTGGGCCTCGGCGAGGTGCCGGGGTTCGACGTCGGAGATCCCGAGGTGCCGGATCAGGCCCTGGTCCCGCAGCTCGGCGAGCGCGCCGAAGTGTTCGGCGATCGAGTCCTGGCCCATCCGCCGCAGGTTGACGACGTCGAGGTGGTCCCGGCCGAGCTGGCGCAGGTTCTCCTCGACGTGTGCCCGCAGGTCCTCGGGCCGGGCGGCGGTCCCCCACTCCCCCGCCCAGTCCCGGAACGGGCCGACCTTGGTGACGATCACCAGGTCGTCCGGGTACGGCGCGAGCGCGGAGTTGATCAGTTCGTTGGCGGAGCGGAGGGAGGAGAAGTAGAAGGCGGCGGTGTCGATGTGGTCGACGCCCAGCTCGACCGCCTTGCGCAGTACGGCGATGGAGCGGGCGCGGTCGCTCGGCACGCCGTGATGGAAGGCCGCGCTGCCGGTGAGCCGCATCGCGCCGAGGCCGATGCGGCGCACGGTGAGATCGCCCAGCTGCCAGGTGCCCGCGGCGTCCGCGGTGATCGTCTCGGAGGTCATCCGCGGAGTCTCGCACGGCCGGCTCCCGGCGCGGGACCGGTGCGGGGGTACGGACTCCCGGGCGGGGCCTTCCCTGAGGGCGCCTGGTGGGCGCTTGCCGACTCGGGTTCAACCCTGCGGTTCAGCCGGGCAGTTCGGCGCGGTGGTGGTCGAGATGCGGGCTTCGGCGCGGCAGTTCGGCGCGGCGGTGGTCGAGATGCGGGCTTCAGCCGGGCAGTTCGGCGCGCCGGTGTTCGAGATACGAGCGTTCCGCCGGGCCTGCGGTCAGGGCGATGGCCCGGTCGTAGGCCGTCGCGGCGGCCGCCGGTTGTCCGGTGCGGCGGAGCAGGTCCGCGCGGACGGCGTGCAGGACGTGGTAGCCGTCGAGCCCTTCGAGCGCGTCGACCAGGACGAGCGCGCGGTCCGGGCCGTCGGTCTCGGCCACCGCGACCGCGCGGTTGAGGGCCACGACCGGGCTCGGGGCGACGGCCATGAGGTGGTCGTACAGCCGCAGGATCTGGCTCCAGTCGGTCGCCCCGGCCGAGACCGCGTCGCTGTGCACGGCGTTGATCGCCGCCTGGATCTGGTAGGGGCCGGGCCGGTCGCGGCGCAGACAGCGGCGGACCAGCTCCTGCCCCTCGGCGACGAGCGCGCGATCCCAGCGGCCTCGGTCCTGTTCGGACAGCGCGACCAGTTCGCCGTCGGCGCCCGTGCGGGCCGGCCGGCGGGACTCGACGAGCAGCATCAGCGCCAGCAGGCCGGTCGCCTCGGGCTCGTCCGGCATCAGCTCGCACAGCAGTCGGGCCAGCCGTACGGCCTCCGAGGCCAGCTCGGCGTCGCCCGTGTACCCCTCGTTGAAGATGAGGTAGAGGACCGCGAGGACGCCGCCGAGCCGGTCCGGCAGGTCCGCGTCACGAGGGACCCGGAACGGGATCCGGGCGTCGCGGATCTTGGCCTTGGCGCGGACCAGCCGCTGCGCCATGGTCGGCTCGGGCACGAGGAAGGCGCGGGCGATCCGCCCGGTGTCGAGGCCGCCGAGGAGCCGCAGGGTGAGCGCGACCCGGGCGTGCGGCGCGAGCGCCGGGTGGCAGCAGGTGAAGATCAGGCGCAGCCGGTCGTCCTGCACGGGGCCCTCCTCCGCGGGCGGGTCGGGGGCGCGCAGCCGGGCCGCCTCGGCGTGCCGGGCGTCCCGGGAGGACTCGCGGCGCAGCCGGTCGACGGCCCGGTTGCGGGCCGTGGTGATGATCCAGCCCGCCGGGCGGGGCGGCACTCCGGCCTCGGGCCAGGTCCGCAGGGCGGTGGCGAAGGCGTCCTGGACCGCCTCCTCGGCGAGGTCGATGTCACCGAAGGTGCGGACGAGCACGGCCACGGCCCGGCCGTACTCGGCACGGAACACGGCCTCGACACCGGCGGGATCGGACATCGGCGCAGTCCCGGTGGTCAGTGCCGGTCGAAGAACGGGCGGATCTCGATCGGCAGGGTGGTGGCCAGGGCGGCCTTGCGGGCCCACTCCATGGCCTCGTCGAGGTCGGCGGCCTGGATCAGGGAGATGCCGCCCAGGTACTCCTTGCCCTCGGCGTAGGGGCCGTCGGTGATCAGCACCTCGCCGTCCTTCGGGCGCAGGACGGTGGCCGTCTCCGGGCCGTGCAGCCCGCCCGAGAAGACCCAGGCGCCCGCGGCGCGCAGTTCGTCGTTGAACGCCTCGACATCGCGCATGATCGCGGCGAGCGCGTCGGGCGCGGGCGGCTCTCCGCCGGCCGGCTGGACCACGCTCAGCAGGTAGTGGGTCATGACGTCCTCCTCGGTGCGGGGGGGGTGGGGGTGTTCCGCGGGCCCCGAGGCGTCTCGGGATTCCCTCACCTCCTACACGAACGGCGTGGCGCCGATTCGACACCGCGCGTGCCGGGATCGGAAGAATCTTCTCCATGACCATCACACCGCATCCGCTCGTCGCCCGCGCCCAGTCGCTCGCGGACCGTCTGCTCGCCCCGGAGGCGGCACGGGTGGACCAGGAGGAGGTGCCGGCGGGCCATCTGGAGGCCGTACGGCGGGCCGGGCTGCTCGGGGTGAGCGCGCCGCGCGCGTACGGCGGCGCGGACGCCCCTGACTCGGTGGCGCGGGAGGTGGCGGAGATCCTCGCGGGCGCGTGCTGTTCGACCTGGTTCGTGCAGACGCAGCACCACACCCCGGTGAAGCTGCTGGCACGCTCCGAACTCCCGGTGAGGGAGCGCCTCCTGCGGCCGCTGTCCGACGGTTCCCTGCTCGCCGGGATCGCCTACGCGCACGTCCGCGCGCATCCCCGGGTGCCGGTGCGGGCGACGGCCGGGCGGGGCGGCTGGCGCTTCGACGGCACCGTGCCCTGGTACACCGGCTGGGGTCTGAACGACGTGATGCTCCTCGCCGGGGTCGACGAGCGGGACGAGGTGGTCTTCGCGTTCGCCGAGGCGCGCGAGCAGCCCGGGGTGCGCGCCTCGGCCCCGATGCGGCTGGCGGCGCTGACCGCGGCGCGGACGGTCTCCCTGCAGTTGGACGGGCTGTGGCTGCCGGACGGCGCCGTGGTGCTGCGCACCCCGCGGGAAAGGTTCGCGCTGGTGGACATCCCGCGCAGCGCCAACACCTCGCCGGCGGTGTTCGGGGTGGCGTACGCGGCGGTGCGCCTGCTGGCTCAGGCCCGGGAGGGCGCCGACGCCGCCGACGCGCTGCGCGCCCGCCTGGACGCCGTACGCGAGCGGGCGTACGCCCTCGCCGACCACCCGGTGCCGCACGAGCACGTCGATGACCGGCTGGCGGTCAAGGCGGAGGCGTACGACCTGATGCGGGCGGCCACCACCGCGGCCGTCGTGGCCGGGGGAGGCCGTGCCATGGACCTGCGCGGCCCCGCCCAACGACTCGCCCGCGAGGGGATGTTCCTGCTGGTGCAGGGGCAGACCGAGCCCGTGCGCAGGGTCCATCTCGACGCGCTGGCGCGAGGGGACGGCTGACGGGCCGCGCGACGAACGGGCTCCGACTCCCGGCGGGGGCGGGGCCGTCCCCCGTGACGGGGCGGAGGCGGTCCGGTGAGGTGGTGGGTGGGGGCGGTCCGGTGAGGTGGATGGTGGGGGCGGCGCGTGCGATCAGGTGGCGAACGGGACCTGCGCCGGGGTTTCCGTGGCTGCCCCGGTGTCGCGGAAGGGGTGGCGCCACAGTCCCTCGGCGGCCAGCAGCGGCAGCACGCCCTCGCCGAACCAGTACGCCTCCTCGAGATGCGGATAGCCGGAAAGCACGAACTCGTCGATGCCGAGGCGGTGGTACTCCTTGATCCGCTCGGCGACCTCCTCGTGGCTGCCGACCAGCGCGGTGCCCGCTCCCCCGCGGACCAGCCCGATCCCGGCCCACAGGTTGGGGTGGATCTCCAGGCCGTCCCGGCCGCCGCCGTGCAGGGCCAGCATCCGCCGCTGCCCCTCCGACTCGCTGCGGGCGAGACCCGCTTGGACCGAGGCGACGGTCGCCGGGTCGAAGCCCGCGAGCAGCCGGTCGGCCTCCGCCCAGGCCTGCTCGGCGGTGTCGCGGGTGATGACGTGGAGCCGGATGCCGAAGCGCGGGGTGCGGCCGTGCGCCGCGGCCAGGCCGCGGATCCAGGCGATCTTCTCGGCGACCTGCGCGGGCGGTTCGCCCCAGGTGAGGTAGACGTCGGCGTGGCGGGCGGCGATCTCCCCGGCGACGGCCGAGGAGCCGCCGAAGTACACCTCGGGGACCGGGTCGGGCACCCGGGCCAGCCGGGCGTCCTCGACCCGGAGGTGCTCGCCCTTCAGGTCGACGGTCCCGCCGTCCCACAACTCCCTTACGATCTGCAGGAATTCACCGGTACGGCGGTAGCGGTCGTCCTTGTCGAGGAAGTCGCCGTAGGCCCGCTGCTCGTGGCTCTCGCCGCCGGTGACCACGTTGAGCAGCAGACGGCCGCCGCTGTGCCGCTGGAACGTGGACGCCATCTGCGCGGCCAGCGTCGGCGAGACGAAGCCGGGGCGGAACGCGACCAGGAACTTGAGCCGTTCGGTGTGCCGGCTGACCATCGCGGTCGTCAGCCACGCGTCCTCGCACCAGGCACCGGTCGGCGTGAGCGCGCCGACGAAGCCGACGTCCTCGGCGGCGCGGGCGATCTGGCTCAGATAGGCGACGGTCGGCGGCCGGTCCCGTCCGGACGCGGTGGCCGGGGTGCCGTGGCCGCCGCCTACCACGTGGCGGCTGTCGCCGTTGGTGGGCAGGAACCAGTGGAAGGTGAGCACGGGGGGATCTCCGATCGGGATGGCGGCGAGGGGGCGGGG
>NZ_LAVA02000177.1 GCF_000974985.2 Streptomyces mangrovisoli
ACAACGGCATCGAGTACGCCGACATGCAGCTGATCGGTGAGGCGTACCAGCTGCTGCGCGACGTCGCCGGGTACTCCCCCGCGCAGATCGCGGAGATCTTCCGGACCTGGAACACTGGCCGGCTCGACTCGTACCTGATCGAGATCACGGCCGAGGTCCTCTCCCACGTGGACGCCGCGACCGGCAAGCCGTTCGTCGACGTGGTGGTGGACCAGGCCGAGCAGAAGGGCACCGGCCGCTGGACCGTGCAGA
>NZ_LAVA02000178.1 GCF_000974985.2 Streptomyces mangrovisoli
GTGTGGTCGCCACCGCCGTAGGGGGGCGGCGTGTGGTGACCGCCACCGTGCGGCGGAGGCGTGTGCTCGCCGTGCGTGGGGGGCGGGCTGTGGTGGCCGCCGTGGTCGCAGTTCTCGTCGTGCCCACCGGGGCCGGGACGGTGGCCGTGCTCGTGACCGTACCCCTGCTCGGGCGCCGAGGGACGGCCACCGTGCTCGTGACCGTACCCCTGGTCCTGGCCGGACGGACGGCCGTGCTCGTGACCGGAGTCGTGCTCGGGGCTCGCGCTGGGGCTGGGGGTGGCCGTGGGGCTGTGCTCGGGGGCCGGGCTGTGGTCGGAGCCGTAGCCGCCACCGCCATGATCGGAGCCGTAGCCACCGCCACCGCTGCCGTGATCGGAGCCGTAGCCACCTCCACCGCTGCCGTGGTCGGAGCCGTAACCACCGCCACCGCCACCGCTGCTGTGATCGGAGCCGTAGCCACCTCCACTGCTGCTGCCGTGGTCGGAGCCGTAGCCCGGGCCGGAGTCGGAGTCGTGGCCGCCATAGCCCGCGTGGCCGGAGTCGTCGTCGGTGTGGTCGTGCGGGGCGGGAGCGGTGTCGCGGGAGGAGGAACCCGTCGTGTTCGCGCAGGAGTTGCCGAAGGCCGGGTTGAGCGCGCCGACCGGGTCGACGGTGTTGCCGCACACGTTCACCGGGACCTCGACCGGGACCGAGACGCTGTTGCCGGAGAGCACACCGGGCGAGCCCTCGGCAACGCTCGATGCGGTCGTCTCGGCCAGGGCAGCAGGGGTGCCGTAGAGGGAGAGGATGCCCGTCGCGGCGGCGGCCACGACCATTCCCTTGCTCAGGGTCTGTCGCAATCTCGTTGTCTTCCTACTGGGTGAAGTGGGAAAAGGCCGGCCCCGGAACGAAGGATGGACGCTCCGGAGCCGGCCCAGACGCAGCCGTGAGGCTGGTACGACGAGGTCGTCAGCCGTTGGCGCAGGTGTTGCCGATCGCCGGGTTGAGCAGGCCGATGACGTTGACCGAGTTGCCGCAGACGTTGATCGGCACGTGGATCGGGATCTGGATGACGTTGCCGGAGAGGACGCCCGGCGAACCGACGGCGAGGCCCTCGGCGCCCGAGTCGGCCATGGCCGGTGCGGCGGCACCGAGGGCCAGGATCAGACCCGCGACGACGGCAGCGCTCTTCTTCATGAACTTTCCCTTCTCTGCGGTCATGCCCTGTGACGGCCGAAACCGAGCGAGCACGATAGGGACGGCTCGCACCATGACCGGCAGGCTGTAGAACGAGGAATAGACGCGGGAGGAAACTCCGGAACGCGCGCCGCAGGTGAATTCACTCGATCGCTGTCAGGTAATTGACGCTGATGACCTAACGGCGAAGAAACGCTCCGCCTCGACCAGGCGCGATGATGCGCGGGAAAGACCCGGAAGGCATCCCGAAGAAGCCGCGAAGGAAGTGCGAAGAGACCGCCAGGACACTGTCGATAAAACGAAAAAATCCCGGACGGACCGCCGTGGGAAAGCGGGTCCGTCCGGGTTTTTTCTCGGGATCCGGACTCAGCGGTTGCCGGCGCCGTTGCCCGACAGGGCCGAGATGTCGTCGACGAGGTGCGACAGCGGCTCGTCGCCCTTGGCCTGGGTGGAGTTCTCGGCGCACTGCTGGTTCTGCGGGGAGGACAGGACCGGGATGTCCTGGAGGCCGAGGTTGACGGCGGCGAGCACGTTCTGCACGTTCACCTTGGCCGGCAGGCCCACGCAGAGCTTGTTCAGCGAGCCCTGGACCAGCGTGGCCTGCGGGCTCATGTCGCCCTTGGTCACGGAGTTGCCGAACGACTCGTGGGCGTCGTTGCCGCTCGCGGAGGTCGTGCCGTTGTCGTTGCCGATGGCAAGCGCCTGGGGGGCGATCGCCGCCGACGCGCCGACGACGGACGCGGCGACCGCCGCCACAGCCATTGCCTTCTTCAGCATTTGGTTTCCTTTCCTGGCCCTTGGCCATGACGCATGACCAAGACGCATGTACCTGCCTCCGCAACAACTCGGCCGATGGGGTTTGGTTGCGGCCGGTCACCCGATCGGTGCCGTCCGTCCGGCACCATTCCCCGGAATCCCGGGGCGGGCGACACCTTTCTGCATATCTGCGACGTAGGCCATCGGAGTGAATGCCAGCATCCAAACCCGGCGGCGGGAGTTGACCAGGACGCTCCGGTGGACGGGGCTTCTCCAGAAAGGGACTCTCACGTGATCAAGAAGGTTCTGGCCACCGCCGCGGTCGCCGCCTCCGTCGTCGGTGCCTCCGCGGCCGTCGCGCCCCAGGCCCTCGCCATCGGCAACGACCACGGCACCACGTCCTTCAGCGGCAACGGCGCCTCCCAGGCGTTCGGCAACTCGGCCACGTACGGCAACATGAGCCCCCAGATGGCGCTGATCCAGGGATCGTTCAACAAGCCCTGCATCGGCCTGCCGGCGAAGCTCAACGCCCAGTCCCTGATCGGCATCCTCAACGTCGGCGTCCAGGACATCCCGGTCCTGTCCTCGCCGCAGAACCAGCAGTGCGTCGAGAACTCCACCCAGGCCAAGGGCGACGAGCCGCTGTCGCACATCCTGGACGACATCTCGGCCCTGTCGGGCAACGGCACCAACAACCGCTGAGCGACGCGGGCCCGCGGGCCCGCCGCAGCACCTCCGCCGACGGCGGGCCACCGGTTTCCCGGCGGCCCGCCGTTCGCATGTTCGCGATCGCCAATCTCGATGCGCGGGCGTTCTGCGCATCATCGGACTGCGCTGCGCCGAACGGGTCAAAGCCCGCAACCCTGGCGGGGAATTCACCGTTGATGATCACGCAGCTCCCCCCAGGAGTCCGCTTTTCGAAAGGGAATCAAAATGAAGAAGCTGTGGGCATCCGCGGCCCTCGCCGTCTCGGTCGCCGGCCTCGCGGCCACCACCGCTCCTCAGGCGCTCGCCACCGGCAACGACCACGGCACCACGTCGGCCAGCGGCAACGGCGCCTCGTCGGAGTTCGGCAACTCGGTGACCAAGGGCGACATGAGCCCGCAGCTCTCGCTGGTCCAGGGATCGCTGAACAAGCCGTGCATCGGCCTGCCGGCCAAGGTGAACGCGCAGAACGTGCTCGCCCTCCTGGCCAACGTGGGCCTCCAGGACATCCCGGTCCTGTCCTCCCCGCAGAACCAGCAGTGCGTCGAGAACTCCACCCAGGCCAAGGGCGACGAGCCGCTGTCGCACATCCTGGACGACATCTCGGCCCTGTCGGCCAACGGCGCCGGCAACCGCTGAGCGTCCGCCCTCCGCTCTCCCGTCGACGGCGGGTCACCGGCTCCCCGGTGGCCCGCCGTCCGGCGTGTCAGCGGCTTCTCCCGTGGTCCGCCGTCCGGCGTGTCAGCGGCTCCCCGAGGCCCGGCCGCGGCCGCCCTCACGCGTCCGGGCGTCCGGCGCCGTACAGCTCCTCGATCTGCCGGGCGTACGCCGCCGTCACCGCGTGCCGCTTGACCTTCATCGACGGGGTCAGCAGCCCGTTCTCCTCGGTGAACTCGCCCTCCACCAGCGCGAAGGCGCGGATCGACTCGGCGCGCGAGACGGCCGCGTTGGCGTGGTCGACGGCCCGCTGCACGGCCGCGCGCATCCGCGGGTCGCGGGCCACCTCGGCGAGCGGGGTGCCGGCGGGCAGCCCGCGCACGGACAGCCAGTGCGCCACCGCCTCCGGGTCGAGGGTGATCAGGGCGGCGACGAAGGGGCGGTTGTCGCCGACGACGATGCACTGCCCGACCGGCGGCCGGCTGCGCAGCCGGTCCTCCAGGACCGCCGGGGAGACGTTCTTGCCGCCGGAGGTGACGAGGATGTCCTTCTTGCGGCCGGTGATGGTGAGATAGCCGTCCTCGTCGAGGGCGCCCAGGTCGCCGGTGGCGAACCAGCCGCCGGTCAGGACCGCGTCCGTGGCCTCGGGGTCGTTCCAGTAGCGGCCGAACACGATGCCGCCCTTGACCAGCACCTCGCCGTCGTCGGCGATGCGGACGGCGGTGCCGGGGACGGGCACCCCGACCGTGCCGGGCCGGGGCCGCAGCGGCGGGACGATCGTGGCGGCGGCGCTGGTCTCGGTGAGGCCGTAGCCCTCGTAGACGATGATCCCGGCGGCGTAGAAGAAGAGGTTGAGGTCGCGGTCGAGCGGGGAGCCGCCGCTGATGGCGTAGCGCATCCTGCCGCCCAGCTCGGCCCGGACACGGCGGTAGACGAGCAGGTCGTACAGCGCCCAGGCGGCGTACAGGGCGGGGCCGGGGCCCTTGCCCCGGTCGAGGAAGCGGTCCAGGTAGGCCTGGCCGAAGCGGACGCCGATCCGGTCCGCGCGGTCGAAGGAGGCGCCCCGGCCGATCTTCTCCGCGGTGGCCCGCCCGGTGTCGTGGATCTTCTCGAAGAGATACGGCACCCCGACCAGGAAGGTGGGGCGGAACTCCTTGAGCGCCGGGCGGAGTTCGTCCGGCTTGACGCTCGGGAAGTGGCCCGTCTCGATGCGGGCCAGCAGGCAGGCGATCTGGAGGGTGCGGCCGAGGATGTGCGCGAGCGGCAGGAAGAGCAGGGTGGAGGCGGTCTGCCGGGTGACCTCCTTGAAGATCGGGTGCAGCAGTTCGACGGTGTTGGCGGCCTCGGCGTACAGGTTGGCGTGGGTGAGCACGCAGCCCTTGGGGCGGCCGGTGGTGCCGGAGGTGTAGCAGAGGGTGGCGGGGGTGTCGGGGGTCAGCGCGGCGCGGCGCTTGGTGACCTCCTCGTCGGGGACGTCCCGGCCGAGGGCGGTGAGTTCGGCGAGGGCGCCGGCGTCGATCTGCCGGACGCCGGGCGGGGCCGGGTGCCCGGCCGTGGCCGCGGTGACGAGGGCCGCGTTCTCGGCGGTCTCGGTGACGACGAGCCGGGTGCCGGAGTCGCGCACGATCCACTCGACCTGCTCCGCGGAGGAGGTGGCGTAGATCGGCACGCTGCGGCCGCCCGCCGCCCAGATCGCGAAGTCCAGCACGGTCCACTCGTAGCGGGTGCGGGACATCACGGCGACGTGGTCGCCCGGTTCGAGGCCGCCGGCGATCAGGCCCTTGGCGACGGCGGTGACCTCGTCCGCGAAGGCGGCGGCGGTCACCGGCCGCCAGCCGTCCGGGTCCCGGCGCCGCAGGACGACGGCGCCGGGGTCCTCGGCGGCGTTGACATAGGGGATGTCGGCGGTGCTGCCGGTGTGCGGGGCCGGGGCGAGGGCGGGGGTGCGGGCCTCGCGCACCGCGCCCGCGCCGTCCTTGACGGTCTCGACGCGGGTGCGGTCCGCGAGGTCGGTGCGCTGCTTCGCCCGCTTCAGGTCCTTGCGTACGCCCATGACGGCTCCCGGTCGCGACGGTGCGTGCCCCAGTTCCTTACCGGGAAGTAAACTTACTCACGCGTAAGAAAAGGTCAATGGAAGCTCCCCAAGTCCGTTGCCCTGCAAGGCCCTAGCCCTCCAGTTCGTGTGCCTGGACGATGGCGTCGGCCAGGCGCGCCAGGTCCGTGTTCTCGGTGCTCTCCGCCAACTGCCGGGACCACGTGGCGAGTCCGGCAAGGCCGGGGTCGCCGGGGAGGGTGGTCCAGCGGCGGTCGCCGAAGCGCAGGGAGTCGGCGAAGTAGGCGGCTACGGCGGTGACTTGGAGCCCCGTGGGCGCCTCGCGCAGGGAGGAGCCGAGGGCGTCGGTCTCGATCTGGCCCGACTCCTCGTGCGGGGCGCGGGTGGCCGGGTCGAGCCAGCGCACGGTCGCGGTGGCGAGGTGTCCGTGCGCCCCGGCACGGGTGCGGACGGCGTACAGCGCGGTCACGGTGTGGCCGGGGCCGACCTCGCCGCCGTCGACGCTGTCGTCGCGGAAGTCGTCGTCGGCGACCCGCCGGTCGTCGTAGCCGACCAGGTGGAACTGCACGACCGTGTGCGGGTCGAAGGCGACCTGCGCCTTGGCGTCGCGGGCGGCCAGGCCGATGTTCCGGGTGAGGTCCCGGGCGAACACGGTGGTGGCCTCGGTCTCGTTCGCGACGTAGGCGGTGTGGCCGTCGCCCTTGTCGGCGAGGCGTTCCATGAGGGCGTCGCCGTACTCGTGCCCGACGCCGACGCCGAAGAGGGTGATGCCGTTCTCGCGGCGGGCGGTGTCGATGCGGTCGAGGATGCCGTCGGGGTCGGTGTCGCCGGTGTTGGCGAGCCCGTCGGAGACCAGCACGACCCGGTTGGTGGCGCCCTCGCGCAGGCCCGCGACCGCGGTGGCGTACCCGGTCTCGACGCCTGCGGCGAGGTTGGTGTCGTACGTCGCCGCGAGGTCGTCGATCACCTGGTGCACGCGGCCCCGGTTGTTCTTCAGCCGCGTCATGCGCAGCGCGACCCGGGCGGTGTCGCTGAAGGTGACGACGGCGACCGAGTCGTCGTCGCGCAGCCGGTCCGTCATCTTGTCCAGGCCCTTCTGGGCGAGGTCCAGGCGGCCGGGGTCGCCCATCGAGCCGGAGACGTCGACGACGAACGTGAGCGCGACGGGCGGGCGTTCGGCGTCGCTCTCGGCGGCCCGGGTGGCGAGGCCCACACGGACCAGGGACCAGTTCTCCTTGTCGGTGCGGGCGCCGTCCACGGTCACCGAGAAGCCGTCGCCGTCGGGGCGTGCGTAGTCCTGGTGGAAGCTGTTGACGAACTCCTCGGGGCGGACCGTCTCCGGGTCGGGCAGCGCGCCGTCGGCGAGGGTGGAGCGGGCGTAGCCGTAGGAGGCGGTGTCGACGTCCAGGGCGAACGTGGACAGGTGGTCGGACCGCGGGGACGGGCTCTCGCCGTCCTCCTTCCGCGCCCCGCCGGTGGGGGCGGCCGGCGCCGGGTTCCCGATGTGCTGCCGGCCGTCGTTGGACGAATCGCTCGCCGAACCGCTGTCCGCGCTGCACCCGGTGAGCAGCAGGCCGCTCACGGCCGTGACGGCGAGGAGCAGTCCGCTCCCCCGCCGGATCCCTCGTGCCCGGTGACGCTCCATCTGCCGTGCCCCCTTGGTCGATGCCTGTCACTCTTCTGTGAGAGTGACGGCGCAGGGGGCCCGGACGTGCGCCCCGGGGCGTTGCAGGTGGATCTCGAAGCGGCCACGGACCCGGCTCGCCGAGACCGGTGGGTGATCCTCCGGTGTGCCGGGGCGTGATGTGCCGGTGCGCCGGGCGTGATGTGCTCGTGTGCCGGGGCGTGCGGTGCCGTCGCGCGGCGGCCTACGAGGTGATGTCCTTGCGCGCGAAGCCGCGGAAGGCCAGGGCGAACAGGACCAGCGCGTACGTCACCGAGATCGCCGCACCCTGCACCATGCCGGAGAACTCGGGGTGCGGCTGCACGGCGTCCACCCAGGCGAACTGCCAGTGCGCGGGCAGGAAGTCGCGCCAGTGCCCGAGCGCGGTGACCGCGTCCAGGACATTGCCGACGATGGTCAGGCCGACCGCGCCGCCGACCGCGCCGAGCGGCGCGTCCGTCCGCGTCGACAGCCAGAACGCCAGTCCCGCCGTGACCAGTTGGGAGACGAAGACGTACGCCACCACCACGACCAGGCGGCCGGCCGCGGCGCCCGGATCGAGCGCGCCGCCGGTGGGGATCTCCAGGGGGCCCCAGCCGTAGGCGGCCGTGCCCACGGCGAGCGCGACGACCGGCAGCAGCACCATCGCGGCCAGGCTCAGGCCGAGGGCGACGACCAGCTTGGACCACAGCAGCCGGGCCCGCGGCACGGGCGCCGCGAGCAGATAGCGCAGGGAGGACCAGCCGGCCTCCGAGGCCACCGTGTCCCCGCAGAACAGCGCGACCGGCACGACCAGCAGGAAGCCCGCGGAGACGAACAGGTTCACCGCGGCGAAGTTGGCGCCGGACGCGGTGGCCGTGTCCATCAGGGTGACCTGGGAGTTGCGGCCGCCCGGGTCGCCGCCGACGGCGAACGCCACCAGGAGCACGAACGGCAGCAGGGCGAGGACCGCGCCCATGACCAGCGTGCGGCGCCGCTTGAGCTGGCGGACCAGTTCGACGCGCAGCGGCAGGGTGCGGCCCGCGCGGTAGCCGGGCGCGGTCCCGGCGAGGGCGGTGTCGTCGAGGACGGTGTCGCTCATGCGGAACCTCCGATCAGGGTGAGGAAGGCGTCCTCCAGGCGGCGGTACGGCGCGAAGGAGGCGACCGGCACGTCGAGCCGGACCAGTTCGGCGAGCAGCCGGGCGGCGGGGTCGTCCAGGACGGGGTCGGCGGGTACGGGGTCGGCAGGCAGGGGGGCCGCGGGTACGGGGGCGGCGGAGGCGAGGGGATCGGCGGCCGGCCTCTCGGACGCCGGTGTCAGCCGGACGAGCAGGCCGCCCTCCGTGCGGGTGGTGGTGGAGACGCCGTCCAGGGCCGTGATCTTCTCCAGCAGCGGGTCGGTGACCGGCCCCGCCAGGCCGACGAGCAGGGTCTCGCCGGAGCCCGCGATCTCGTCCACGGGGCCCGCCTGCACGAGCCGGCCGCGGTCCATGACCACGAGATGCGTGCAGGACTGCTCCACCTCGGAGAGCAGATGGCTGGAGACGATGACGGTACGGCCGCCGGCCGCGTAGCGGATCATCACCTCGCGCATCTCGCGGATCTGCGGCGGGTCCAGCCCGTTGGTCGGCTCGTCGAGGATGAGCAGGTCCGGCAGCCCGAGCATGGCCTGGGCGAGCGCGAGCCGCTGGCGCATGCCCTGGGAGTAGGTGCGCACCGCGCGGGCCAGGGCGTCGCCGAGGTCCGCGATCTCCAGGGCCTCTTCGAGATGGGCGTCCTCGGCCGGGCGGCCGGTGGCCCGCCAGTACAGCTCCAGGTTCTCCCGCCCGGACAGGTGCGGCAGGAAGCCCGCGCCCTCGACGAACGCGCCGACCCGGGACAGCACGGGTGCGCCGGGCCGGATCGCCTGCCCGAAGACCCGTATCTCGCCCGCGTCGGGCCGGATCAGGCCCATGAGCATCCGCAGGGTGGTCGTCTTGCCCGCGCCGTTGGGCCCGAGCAGCCCGAGCACCTGGCCCTGCTCGACGCGGAAGGACAGGTCGCGCACGGCGTACCTCTCGCCGGAGCCGCCGTAGCGCTTGGTCAGGCCGGTGATCTGGAGCGGGACCGCGGCGAGCGCCGGGTCGGGCGCGGGCGCGGTGGTGCGGCGGCGGCCGGTCAGCAGCAGCGCGAGGGCGACGACCGCGCCGACGGCGGGCAGCCACCACACCCAGGAGGGCAGCGGGGTCGCGGCCGTCTTCACGGCGGGCGCGGTGGGCACGTTCAGGGCGCTCTTGAGGGAGACGGTGTACGTCGCCGGGCTGGTCGGCGAGGCGTAGGCGAGGTCGGTGGAGGCGAGGACGAGACGCAGCCGGTGACCGCTCGCGACCTGGTGGTCGACGGCCGGGAGGGTGATCGTGACGTCCTTGCCCGCCTTGGCTCCCGTGACCCGGATCGGGGTCACCAGCTGGGAGGGCAGCACCTGCCCGCTGCCGCCGGGGCCGACGTCGTAGACCTTGGCGAAGAGGACGGCGTCGTCCGACGTGGACTTCACGTGGACGGTGACCGTGGGCGATCCGGTGATCCGCAGATCGCGCTTCAGGGGTGCCGATTCGAAGGCGGCGTACTGGCCGGGGAAGTCCACGGACACGCCGACGCCGAGCGAGGAGAGCTGGGCGAGGCCGCCGGAGCCGCCGAGTCCGGGCAGCGAGGAGACGGCGGGCGGGCCCGCGCCGGCCGGGTTGGCGAAGCGCTGCTCGCGGCCGGTGAGGGCGACGGCGCGCGGGGCGCTGTCCAGGCCGGGGTAGTGGTCGGCGCTCGCGCCGCGCAGCAGGGCGGCGCCGTCGGTGGAGTCGACGCCGCCGGTGCGGGTGACCCGGAACGCGGGGCCGGTGGCGGTGGACTCGTCCTTCTTCAGATAGCGGTCGAACCAGGAGCGGACCCGGGACTGGACGCGGCCGGTCTCCAGGTCGCCGCCGTCGTGGCCGCCGGAGATCCAGTCGACGTCGACGGGGGCGCCGTTGGCGCGGATCGCCTTCGCGGCCGCGTCGGACTGGGCGAGGGTGAACAGGGAGTCGGTCTGCCCCTGCACCAGCAGTGTGGGCACCTTGATGCGGCTCGCGACCGCGGACGGGGAGCGGGCCTCCAGCAGCGCGCGGGCCTGCGCGTCCGGGGTGCCGGACTCGGCGACGCGCTCGTACATCCGGCACAGGCCGGCCTCGAACGCGTCGCAGCCGCCGCCGGAGTTCACGAAGATCCCGGCCCACAGCTTCTTGAAGACGCCGTTCGGGAAGAGGGCGTCGGCCAGGTTCCAGTAGGTGAGCGCGGGGGCGATGGCGTCGACCCGGTGGTCGTACCCGGCGGCGAGGAAGGAGACCGCGCCGCCGTAGGAGGCGCCGGTGACGCCGACGCGCGGGTCGCCCGGCTTGTCGAGCTGCACCTCGGGCCGGCGGGCCAGCCAGTCGATGAGCTTGGAGACGTCGGCGACCTCGTGGTCCGGGTCGTTCAGCCCGATCTTGCCGGTGGACTTCCCGAAGCCGCGCGCGGACCAGGTCAGTACCGCGTATCCGTCGCGGGCGAGGTCCTGGGCCTGCGCGCGGACGTCGTCCTTGCTGCCGCCGAAGCCGTGCGCGAGCAGGACGGCGGGGCGGCGACCGGCGGCGTCGGTGGTGAAGTACGAGGTGTCGACGCGGACGCCGTCGCTCATGGTCATGACCCGGTCGGTGCGGTGCACGGGGGGCGGGTCGTCGGAGGCGGCGGCCGTCCAGGTGCCGGCGCCGGCCAGCAGCGCGAGGACGGCCGCGGCGGCGGCGAGCCGCCGGGGCCCCAGTCGAAGATCCATGCGTCAACCGTACGGGTCGCTGCGGGCCGCCGACGCCGCCCTGGGGCCGAACCGGGGGCCCTCCCGGGGGAGTAGGGAGCGGCCTTGCGGTACCGCATCCGCGGTATGGGGGCGGGGCGACTTGCCGTCGGGGGGTGCCGGGCGACATCCGTCGGGGGTGGTGCGACGTGGCGTCGGGTGCGGGTGCGTCGTAGCCGTTCGCGCAGTTCCCCGCGCCCCTTTCAGGGCCGGGGCGTACCCGCACGAACAAGAACGGAGCCCCCCGCAGGGGGCTCCGCTTCTGTCGGTCAGACCTGTGCGTCCTCCGGGATCGACACCAGCCAGCGGGTGTCGCGGCGGGGGCGGAGGTAGAAGGCCCAGTACAGGGTGGCGACGGCGGTGATGCCGCCGGTCCACAGCAGGTAGCTGACCTCCTGCTGGGTGAGGACGTAGGCGAGGACCACGATCAGCAGGATCGGCATCGCGGGCCACAGCGGCATCCGCCAGGCCTGCGTGTGCTTGTGCTGGCCGCGGCGGGACAGCAGCGCGGCGACCGCGACGAGCAGGTACATGCCGGTCACGGCGACGCCGGTGACGCCGTAGAGGGTGTCGAGGTTGACGAAGCAGAGCAGGGCGCCGGGGACACCGACCACGAGGGTGGCGACCCAGGGGGAGCCGAAGCGGCCGAGGCGGGAGAAGACGTTGTTGACCGGCTCGGGCCACGCCTTGTCGCGGGCCGAGGCGAACAGGACGCGCGAGTTCTGGATCACCATGACGATGCCGGCGTTGATGATCGCGAGGGCCACGCAGAGGCTGACGAAGGTGCCGACCGCGGAGTTCGACCAGGCGGTGACCATGCTGCTGATGTCGCCGCTGGTGAGGGCGGTGATGTCGGAGGCGCCCATGGTGATGGCGACGACCGGGACCAGGATGACGACCGTGGAGATGGCGAGGGTGGCGAGCACCGTGCGGGCGACGTTGCGGCGCGGGTTCTCCAGCTCCTCGGAGAGGTAGACCGCGGTCGAGAAGCCCTGGGTGGCGAAGAGGGCGATGGCGAGGCCGGATATGACGAGCATCGCCGTCACCGCGTCGGTGTGGCCGTCGGTGCCCGCGACCTGCATCGAGGTGAGGCTGCCGAGGCCGCGGTGGGCGTGGGTGAAGCCCAGCAGGGCCACGACACCGGCCGCGATGACCTCCAGGACCAGGAAGATGCCGGTGATCCACGCGTTGGCGCGCAGGTCCAGCAGGCCGGCGACGGTGGCGAGGAGCATCACGCCCGCGCCGGTCATCGCCGGGTCGAGGTGCACCACCGGGGCGAGGTAGTCGGCCGTGCCGATCGCGATCACCGGCGGGACGATCATGACGACCAGCAGCGACAGCACGAAGACAAGCCAGCCCGCGAGCCGGCCGGCCATCGTGGAGACCATGGCGTACTCGCCGCCCGCGCTGGGGATGAGGGTGCCCAGCTCGGAGTAGCAGAACGCCACGGCGATACAGAGCAGGGAGCCGATGGCGATCGTGAGGGCGGTGGCCGTGCCGAGCGAGCCGAACAGGTCGGGGATCACCACGAACAGGGTGGAGGCCGGGGTCACGCACGAGAGGGTCAGCAGAGTGCCGCCCACCACGCCGATCGAACGCTTGAGGGTCTTCGGGCTGTCGGGCGCGGCCGGTGCGGCGGCGGTCTCGACAGGGCGGAGAGTGTCGGTCATGCGACGGGGTTCCGATCGACTCGTGCGACTGAGGGTGAGGGTCGGGAGCGCTATCGCCTCCGGCGGATCGCGTATCGGTTCTCTTCGTCCGCTCCCGGCGCGAGCATCGAACCCCGACGAAAACCACCACGTCAATAGCCGTTAACCTACGGAATCCGTAGATCAAGTACGGCGCGGATCGCGTAAACAGCAGTATCGCCAAGCCATTTGGTGGGCTTGAGGAGGTGCGGGAACCGCAGCGCGGGCATCAAAAAAACGTCAAGCCGTCCGGATTCCGGACGGCTTGACGGGGGGATGGACACGCTCCGTGGTCAGTGGTTGCGCGGGAAGCCCAGGTCGACGCCCGCGGGGGCCTCGGACGGGTCGGGCCAGCGGGTGGTGACGACCTTGCCGCGGGTGTAGAAGTGCGTGCCGTCGTTGCCGTAGATGTGGTGGTCCCCGAAGAGGGAGTCCTTCCAGCCGCCGAAGGAGTGGTAGCCCACCGGCACCGGGATCGGCACGTTCACGCCGACCATGCCCGCCTCGATCTCCAGCTGGAAGCGGCGGGCCGCGCCGCCGTCCCGGGTGAAGATGGCGGTGCCGTTGCCGAACGGCGAGGCGTTGATGAGGGCGACACCCTCCTCGTACGTGTCGACGCGCAGCACGCACAGCACCGGGCCGAAGATCTCGTCCGTGTACGCCTTCGCCGCGGTCGGCACCTTGTCGAGCAGGGAGATGCCGATCCAGTGCCCGTCCTCGAAGCCCTCGACCGTGTGGCCGGTGCCGTCGAGCACGACCTCGCAGCCCTCGGCCGCCGCGCCCTCGACGTAGGACGCCACCTTGTCGCGGTGGACCTTGGTGATCAGCGGGCCCATCTCGGAGGCCGGGTCGTCGCCGGGGCCGATCTTGATCTTCTCGGCGCGCTCGCGGATCTTCTCCACCAGCTCGTCGCCGATCGAACCGACCGCGACGACCGCGGAGATCGCCATGCAGCGCTCGCCCGCGGAGCCGTACGCCGCGCTGACCGCCGCGTCGGCCGCCGCGTCCAGGTCGGCGTCCGGGAGGACCAGCATGTGGTTCTTGGCGCCGCCGAGCGCCTGCACCCGCTTGCCGTTCGCGGAGGCCGTGGTGTGGATGTAGCGGGCGATCGGGGTCGAGCCGACGAAGGAGACGGCCTTGACGTCCGGGTGCTCCAGGAGGCGGTCCACCGCGACCTTGTCGCCGTGCACGACGTTGAAGACGCCGTCCGGCAGCCCCGCCTCGGCCAGCAGCTCGGCGACCTTCAGGGAGGCCGACGGGTCCTTCTCGGACGGCTTCAGGACGAAGGTGTTGCCGCACGCGATGGCGATCGGGAACATCCACATCGGGACCATCGCCGGGAAGTTGAACGGCGTGATGCCGGCGACCACGCCGAGCGGCTGGCGGAGCGAGGAGACGTCCACGCGGCTGGCGACCTGCGTCGACAGCTCGCCCTTCAGCTGCACGTTGATGCCGCAGGCCAGGTCCACGATCTCCAGGCCGCGGGCCACCTCGCCGAGCGCGTCCGAGTGCACCTTGCCGTGCTCGGCGGTGATCAGCTCGGCGATCGCGTCCCGGTTGGCGTCCAGCAGCGCGCGGAAGCGGAAGAGGATCTCCGTGCGCCGGGCCAGCGAGGACTGGCCCCAGGTGACGAAGGCGTCCTTGGCCGCCGCCACCGCCGCGTCCACCTCGTCGACCGACGCGAAGGCCACCTTGGTGGTGACCTCGCCCGTCGCCGGGTTCGTCACGGGTCCGTAGGTGCCCGAAGCGCCCTCGACGGACTTGCCGCCGATCCAGTGGTTGACGATCTTCGTCATGACCGAGTACTCCTTCGCAGATGGCGGCGTCGGGTCGAGACGTGCCGTTCGTACAGCTCATGTGCCGTGACCGTGGACGCTCGGGTCGCGGTCGCGGCCACAGGAACATCCCACCAGGCCCGCGCGGGGGGCGCGCCCGACACTGTGTCTGCGGTTTCGGTCTCCGCGTAGACACATGTGGGAGTGTCGGCGGCCCGCGCCTCGGCGAGCCGCCCGCGCGGCTCCCCCGCGGTCCTCGCGCGGGCGGGTGCGACACGGCTGGTGCGGGACCTCCGGCGCGGGGGCCGTAGCGGGCGGGGAGTCGTCGCTCGCACTTCGCTCCTGCCAGGGCGAAGCGGCCTCCCGCGCCGGAGGCGTTCAGGGCCCGGGCGTCGTGCGACGCGCGGGCCGGGGCCGGACGGCGATCCGCCGTCCGCCGTGGCCGGGCCGCGGTGCCGGGCGCGGCTCATCGCCCGCTCACAGCAGTCCTACGGCGATGTCGACGGCGGCGGCCACGTCCCCGTCCGGCGGGTAGAGCAGCGAACGGCCGGCCACCAGTCCGCGCACGGTGGGCAGCCGCAGCGCGCCGCGCCACTTCTCGTACGCCCCGTCCTGGTCGTCGCCGACCTCTCCGCCGAGGAGCACGGCGGGCAGCGTGGAGGCAGCCAGCACCTCGGCCATGTCGTCGGGGTTCTCGGTGACCGGCAGCTTCAGCCAGGTGTAGGCGGAGGTGCCGCCGAG
>NZ_LAVA02000179.1 GCF_000974985.2 Streptomyces mangrovisoli
TTGGCGGGCCGTCATGCAAGATCGAGGCTAGCCTTCCGCGCAGCCTGTTTCCTCACTGTGAAACGTGCAGTGACACTCAGGCGGTTGCTGTATCGAAAGCCCAGCAGATGTTGCGTAATCACGGCTATCACGATCCCGCGTTTGCGGGGCTGCCCGGGATTCCGAGTGCAGCTGAGAAACTAGCGGAGCTACTGCCAGGCCACACGCGGTAGTAGGGTCAGGGTGCGCCCGGTTGGCGATGGCGCTGACCGGGCGCACCATCAAACTCAGATTGGGTAGTTGGCGGAGAAATGCTCATTGGCAGTGCCGAGCTGTACTTGAACCACCGCGTGATCCGTATTGGATCGACAGCCCCGCCGGAGGAGGTTCTGGCGCTGGCCGGTGCGCCACTGGTTGCGTCTAGGAGTCACGTCCAGATCGCCGCACGTGCGCAGGTGGGGCTGGTCCGGGTCAGGCTGTGGAACAGGGCTGGCCCGGCCGAGGGCAGCGTCCTGTTCGACGGAGACTTGGTGCTCGACGACGGGGCCATCGGAGTCGGCGACATCCTCGGCGTTTCACGTTTCGTGCAGAACGTCGGGGATCCTGGCGTGCATCACATCCGAGTCGCTGTCGATGACCCCGGGATTGCGTCCCGTGTCGACGTAGTTATCGATTCCGGACGCGACGGGCAAGCGCTGACAAGCGTGGACGGCTACCCGCTGCCCCAGTTTGTAGTAGCCGATAATTTTAATCTCGGTAAGTCTGATGAACTCGGGCTAATTCTTTCGGCTCACGACATGCCGCACAATCGCCTTGCCGCCTCATTCAAAGTGATCAAGCTGGCCTCGGAGTCAGACCCTTTCGACCGCGTAGAAATTCTGAGGGAATTTCGAATGCGCATGGTCTGTGAGTGGCTTAGGTGGCTCGCCCCCGCGGCCTCTGCGGATACAGTGTCTGTGATGGCCGGTTACATGTCCGAACGTCTGAATGGAACGGCGACGGTGGGTCTCGACCACGCTTCAGCAGAGCTCGCTGCGGATGTACTTGTCCGGCTGTCCGGTGAGCACTAGTAGATGTTGCGCTGCTAAGGATCGTGAGCGGTAGCAAATCTTAGCCCCGCCGAGCTTTGTGCGGCGGGGCTAATTTACCGCCTGACCGCAGTAGGTGACGCTGAGGTTGAAAGGGTGGGGTGACAGCAGGGGTTGGCGGTGCTACATCCTCGTCATGAGGTACGCGGATGGTGGCGGCCTGACCGCTGCGGGGCGGGCGAAGCGTGAGGCGGTGCGCTTCGAGGCCGCGGAGATGTTCGAGCAAGGCGTGCGGCCGCCGGAGGTGGCGCGCAGGTTACGGGTGACGCGGAAGTCGGCGTACGCCTGGCACGCCGACTGGCGCGAGGGCGGCAGCGCGGCTCTGGCCTCCAGGGGGCCTGGCGGCTTCCGGTGTCAGCTCACCGATGCCCAGGCGGAACAACTGCAGGCCGAGCTGGAGGCGGGGCCGGCGGTGCATGGCTGGACGGAGGACCAGCGGTGGACCCTGGCGAGGGTCGCGGAGCTGATCCATAGCCTGTTCGGCTACCGGTACACCCCGCGTGGGGTGTCGTATCTGCTGCACAGACTGGGCTGGTCGCCGCAGGTCCCGGCCCACCGGGCGGTCGAGCGCGACGAGCAGGCAGTGGCCAGGTGGCGGACGGAGCAGTGGTCACGGGTCAGAGGATGGCCCAGCTCCTGGGCGCGTGGATCGTCTTCGAGGACGAGGCCGGGCAAGACCTGAAGCCCGGCAAGGGCCGCACCTGGTCACGGCGGGGCAGGACGCCGCTGGTCAAAGTGGTGGGCAAGGGTTCGGGCCGGGTCCTGATGGCCGAGATGGTCTGCGTCCGGTCAGGCCACGAAACCCGCTTGATCTACCGGACCCAGACGTACCGGGGCCGTACCGGCGAGAAGAAGGGCTTCCGGGCCGACGAGTTCGCGAACCTGTTGACCTCTGCCCGTCGGCAGCTCGGCGATGTCCCGCTGATCGTGGTGTGGAACAACGCCAGCACCCATCACGCCAAGCCCTTGCGGGAGTTCTGCGAGCGCAACAGCGACTGGCTGACCATCGTCAAGCTCCCGCCCTACGCGCCCGACCTCAACCCCGTCGAAGCGTCTGGGCCCACGTGAAGAAGTCCCTGGCCAACCTCGCACCTCGCGCGATCGAAGACCTCGCCCCGCTCGTGAGGAACCGCTTACGCGGCATCCAACGCCGCCCCGACGTACTCGACGGCTTCAGCGCCGGAACCGGACTGGCACTGGAGCCTCCGTAACGCTGTCACCCCACCCTTTCAACGGGAGCGGCAACGGCGGCGGACACAGTGGTGTCCGCCGCCGTCTGGCTGTCAGGGGCGGCCGAGCGCGTGGCCGAGCAGGTCGATGGGCGTCGCGCTGAAGGCGGATGCGTACGTGGGCGTAGACGGTGGCGGTGTGACGCCGACGTGGGCGTGGCCGAGGAGTTCCTTGATCACGACGAGTTCGACGCCTTGCTCCAGGAGCAGGGTGGCGGTGGAGTGCCGCAGGTCGTGGAAGCGGATGCGGCGGAGGCCGGCGCGGGCTCGGGGAGAGGTGGCCGACTCACTTGGTGAACGGCGAGGTCTCCCGATCGTTCGACTTTGCGCGCACGGCGTCGCGTGTGGTGCCTGAGATTTCCGATCCGCAGATCATGACCTTCGCGCGAGATCACTTGATGGAAGAGTCCTGGGAAAAGGATGGGCATTCTCTCGACTCGGCGGGAGAAGGGCCGGTAGGTGTCTTCTGCAGGCCGTTCCGTAAGGTGACGATCCGAGTGGATGCCGGCGTCGACATTTCTGGCGGAGTTTCATGGGAAGGGGGCATTATTGCGGTGCCAGAGGGGTTTTATGTGTCTCTGGTTGCTCCCGAAAATCCGTCGGATGACGAATTTTCCGACTGGGTGAAATCCTGCCTTCTTCGCTCGATCCGGGAATGAAATCGCCTATTCCCGAGGATCGTGGATGATCAGGGAGCGTCCGGCAACCGATGCCTGCGGCACCGGTTGCCGGACGCTTTCGCATCTCCGGACCTGTGACTGACCGGCAGTTGCGGACGGGCGTGAGCCGGTCAGGAGGCATGCCTGGCGCCTACCTGAGAGTCTCTGGGCTGGAGCGCAGGTGCAGGATCCTGGTTCGTGGCCCCGGGCGACCCTGCCGCTACGCCCGCCCCGCGGTATGCGGCCCGACGGCGCCTGCCGACCGCGCGTAGTCGGCAGCGGGGTGTGGCGGCCGGTCCTGGCAGGGTGTGCCGCCGTTCGTCAGCAGGCCGCCGCGGTCCGCCAGTTACTGACTTCGGCGCTTCAAGGTGAGGCGA
>NZ_LAVA02000018.1 GCF_000974985.2 Streptomyces mangrovisoli
CAGCGTGTCCACCACTCAGGGGGAGGCTCCGCGGGAGTTCAACGGCGAGGCCGACCACGTGCATCTCCTGGTGCACTACCCGTCCAAGCTCGCACTCTCCAAGCTGGTCAACAGCCTTAAAGGGGTCAGCTCCCGGTACCTGCGCGCCGAGTACACCGGCCGCGTCAACCGGACTGGTATGGGCTCGGCCTTCTGGTCACGCTCGTACTTCGCGGCCTCCTGTGGCGGAGCGCCGCTGTCGATCGTCCGTCAGTACATCGAGGAACAGCGTCGCCCTTTGTCCTGACATCACCGAACAACGGTGCTCCGCACCGTTCCGTTTTCCCGCCCCGGCTGAAGCCCTGATGGTCACGTGCTGCCTACGCCTCTTGCCTACACCTCTCGCGTACGCCTCGGGCGTACATCCCTTACGATCAATGAAACGACCACACCGTACATCGCACCGACCGCTCGACGTCAACCGAACGACCGCACGGTGCAGTGCACTGGTCCACTGCCTTGAAGGGATGGAGCCATGGCCGAGACCGAGGCGGCGCTGCGGACGCTCGCGCACAACGTCCGCGCGGCGCGCACCCGCGCCGGGCTGTCCCTCGACGAACTCGGCCGTCGGGCCAAGGTCAGCAAGGGCGCCCTGGTCGGGCTGGAGAAGGCCCAGGGCAACCCGAACTTCGCCACCCTGGTTCGCCTCGCCGACACCCTCGGGGTCTCCGTGTCCGCGCTGATGGAGGGGCCGACCGGGAGCCGTGTCCGGGTCGTGTCCGCCGACGCCGTTACACCCCTGTGGGTCGGGGAGCAGGGCGGCGAGGCGCGGCTGATGCTGACCACCTCCGGTCCGGCCCCGGTCGAGGTCTGGCGCTGGCAGCTGGAGCCGGGCGAGGAGTACCCCAGCCACCCGCACCGGCCCGGGGTTGTGGAGACCGTGAGCGTCACCGCAGGGCAGATGACGCTCGTCGTCGACGGCGCCGAGCATCCGGTCGCGGCGGGGCAGACCGCCGCCTTCGACGGCGACGCCCCGCACACCTACCGCGGCTCGGGCACCGGAACCTGCCACGTGGTCATGACCGTCCACCTTCCGCCGGTCGGCCCCGACTCCCCGGCCTGAAGCGCCGGTTCGGACGGTGTGGCGCCCGTGGACACCGTCACGCGTCGCCGCACAGTTCGAGATGGTCGGCGTACCCGTGCTCACCGATGTAACCGGCGCCGACCGTGGTCATGGCTCCCGGCGCGAGGGTGTAACACAGCCCTGTCGCACCGTCCTTGTAGACGGCCATCACCGTCACGGCGTCGGCGCAGTTGTTCGCCGCGTCCAAGTAACGCCAGCTCTGGTACATCGCCACGCACGAGGGCGCCGGCCCCGCCGCCGCGGGCGCGGCGGACGCCGTTGCCGACAGTGCGAGCGGGAGCGCAAGTGCAAGGGCCGTGACGGACCCCGCCGCCACCAGGGAGCAACGCATCCGATACCGCACGATTTCATCTCCGGTTCTGTGACGGGTTCTTCCGCACATGCTTCGAGTGGATCCGGGGATGTTCCCGGAGTGTTGCGGGAGTGGTTCCGCAGCGGCAAGCGCGTAAGGAAGTTGAACACTCCGCTTTCTCAAGGCAGTTGACATGTTCAGGAAGTGAAGGTGTCAGCGGCTCGCGACGCCCGGCAACCCCATGACTCGTTTTCGGTCATCGACCCGCTTGCAACGGCAGGCGGCGGTGACCTGCGCAAACGCGGCGTCGACAGCCCCACGGACCGGGTGAGGATTCAACCATTGCAGGGCCGACCTCGCGGGTTCGTGCCGTACGGCCAGGCAGACGGCCCGTGGCACCGGATCCGGCCCCACGCGCTCACAACGCAACGCGCCGACCGGTTGACGCGTCCTCGGGCCACAGGGCCTGTTGACGGCGCCCGTATGGTGGAGGCACGAACGCATCAACGCCCGCCCCGCGCAAGGCGCCAGGGGCGGCCGGACGGGGGAAGAAAGGTGCGTGCCCGATGCTGATCGGGCTCCTGTCCACGATCGCCGCGGTGCTCTACGGCGGCACGGTCTGCGTCCTCGCTCTGACAGCCACCTTCGCCCGCCGCCGCACGCTACGGCGAGAGGCACGCAGCACCCTCGCCGTCCTGGTCCCGAACGGCCTGCCCGGAGCGGCGCCATGGACCGGCCGGGTCCCAACCGACGGCGTGCCCGGTCCTGTTGCCGACCGCCTGCCCCTCGGCGACGTCTGAGCCCGCGGCTCGCCCGCGGCCGTCCCCGGTGACGGCCGCGGCGGCCGGACGGGGTCGTGGCGGACCGGCCATGGTGCGCTTGCGAGGATCGTCGAGGGCGGTCCGGCACCTCCGGACTCCGTGACATGTGGTGAGCGTCACGGGAACGGCCGTAGGACATGCGGAGCGTACCGAGTGTGAGACAGACAGAACCGACGGAGTCGTTGCGCGCCCGCGTACGGGCCGGGGACCGCGCGGCGTTCGCCCAGCTCTACGACGAGCACGCGCGGGCCGTCTACAGCCATGCCCTGCGGCTGACCGGCAACTGGGCGGAGGCCGAGGAAGCCATGTCCGAGACGTTCCTCGCCGCCTGGCGTACCCGGGAGACGGTGGACCCGGAGGGCGGATCGCTCAAGCCCTGGCTGCTCGGCATAGCCACCCACAAGGCGCACAACGCCAACCGCGGAGTGCGCCGCCGGCTCGCCTTCCTGGCCGGCCACCCGCCGCCGCCCCCGGTGCGGGACTTCGCCGACGACGCGGCGGGCCGGATCGACGACGCCCGTCGCCTCGCGGCCGTCCATGACGCCCTGCGCCAGCTGCGCCGTCAGGACCGGGAGGTGATCGCCCTGTGTGTGGGGGCCGGACTGGACTACGCGGCGGCCGCCGAAGCCCTGGGCATCCCCGTCGGAACGGTGCGCTCGCGGCTCTCGCGGGCGCGTGCGCGACTGGCCCGGCTCAGTTCCCAGCCGTCGGACCGCGGCAGCCGTACCGACCCGAGAACCCGCGCGGGCGGCACGGACCGGAACCGGGCGGAACGACCCGCACTGCGCGGAGCGGAAGAGAGTGAGGCCGCGTTCGCGGCCCTGTTCCTTCAGGAGGACACCCCATGAACGGCGACCGCCGATCCACCGCCGACGCCCCTCCCAGCGAGGGCGAGGAGTTGCTGGCGACCGCCGGTGACTGGGACCTCCCGTCGGAGCGTCATCTCCATCACAGGGAAGTCCTGATGCAGCAGATCGACCACGACAGCGCCCCGGCCGCCCTGACGAAGCCGGTACCTCGCCGGCGCTGGGCGCCGCGCCCCGCCGTGTGGGTGCCCGTGGCGTCCCTGGCGCTCGCCGGAACGCTCGTGATCACCGCCTCCGGCGGCGGTCGTCCCGGCTCGGACCCGGCCGCGCGGACCGGGTCCGTGGGTGTGCGGGCGGGCAGCGTCTCCGTCACCCTCGACCGGATCGCGGCAGCCGCCATGGCAACCGACGCGACCCCGGTCAAGGACGGCCAGTACGTGTACGTGAAGAGTCTGATCCGCGAGAACACCGGCACCTTCGACGGACCCGTGCGTCTCGGCGCGCTGCACCGGCGGGAGGTCTGGAGCGTGCAGAACCCCCGCCCGGTCACCCGGGGCGGATGGATGCGCGACAGCGGGAAGGACGCGGTGATGCCCGGCGAGGAGATCCCGATCGAGTTCTCCGACGCGACCGCCGCGGGCATCGACCGACCCACCTACCAGTGGCTGGCCTCGCTGCCCACCGACCCCGACGCCCTGCTCCGGCTGCTGTACGCGAGGGCCACGGTGAGTGAGGGCGAGTCGAAGGACCAGGCGGTGTTCCGCACGGTCGGCGACCTGCTCGGCTCCACCGTCATGCCTCCGGCGAACGCCGCCGCCCTCTACGAGGCGGTCAAGCGCATCCCCGGCATCACCGTGATCGCCGACGCCGTGGACGCCGCGGGCAGACACGGCATCGGCATCACCCGCGACGACCCCTCCTCCGCGACCCGGGACGAGTGGATCTTCGACCGGGACAGCCTCGCCTATCTCGGTTCCCGCTCGTACGTCACGCACGACGCGGCCAGGGGGATCACGAAGGACACGCTTGCCGGTGCGGACGCCGTGATCGAGCGTGCGGTCGTCGACCGGCACGGGGTGGCGCCCGCCGCGGCGGGGACAGCCGGCGGCTGAACTCCCCGGGCCGCGCGGCGCGGGCCCGGGCCGGGCGGGGCGGTCCCGGGCCGGGCGGTGCCGTCCGGGACCGGGCGGTGCCGCCCGAGACGGGGCGATGCCGTCCGAGACCGGGCGGTGCCGTCCCGACCCGGAGCGGAGCGGACCGGACCGGACCGGACCGGACCGGCCGCCGGAATTGTGGCGGCGCACGGAAGCGGTGACCATGAAGGCACGCGCGATGCCGGGTGGTGAGCCGCGCACGCCCACTCGGGAGCGCAGATGGTCCTCGACCTTGTCCTCATCGGCCTGGCGATCGCCCTGAACCCGCTACCGGTCACGGGCTTCGTGCTGGTGCTGTCGTCCGACAGGGGCATCTGGAAGGGCCTCGCCTTCATCCTCACCTGGCTGGCCACCTTCGTCGCCATCATCGCCGTGGTCCTGACCATGACCGGCGGCAAGCCACCAGCCGCCAACTCCACGCCGTCCACGGCCGCCCTGGCCGTCAAGCTGGCCATCGGCGTCGGACTCGTCGCCTACGCCGAACGCACCCGACGCCGGATCGGCACGCGCCCGAAGTCCGCCGGCTTCATGTCGCACGTCAAGCACATCTCCCCGTGGACGTCGGCCGGTCTCGCCCTACTGCTCCAGCCGTGGGGGATGGTCGCGGCCGGCGCCGCCACGGTCGTCGATGCGAACCTCTCGCACTTCTCGTCCTACGTCGCCCTCATGGGCTACTGCCTGCTGGCCAGTTCCAGCCTGCTGACGATGGAGCTGTACGCCACCTTCGCGCCCCGCTCGGCCGGCGCCCGGCTGGAGCGGCTGCGCACCTGGCTGGAGGGGCACCAGGACCAGGCCATCGTGTGCCTGGTGCTGTTCATCGGACTGTGGCTGGTGGGCAAGAGCATCTACCAGCTCACCGGCTGACCAACTGACCGGCTCACCGGCTGACCAACTGACCGGCTCAGCGGCTCAGCGGCTCAGCGATTGACCAGTTGACCGACCGGCCGACCGTCTCAACCGTCCGTGTCGTCCTCGCACACGAGCCGACCGTCGACAAGTCGCCAAAGGCGTCGATGCGGGGTCAGGAGCCAGGTCTCCGTGGCCTCGTCCGCCCCCGCGATCCACGCGCGGAGTCGCGGCAGCGCCCGCTCGCGCAGGATGACGCGGGTCGCCGCCCGATCGGCCGTGGCGACCGGGTGGACATCCACCCGGAAGCCGACCATGTCGGGGTGGACACCGCGGCCGTACGAGGTCGGAGCCGGCGCGATCCACTCCGCTCCCAGGACGATCGTCCCGCTGTCGTCGCCTTCGAGGAACCGCAGATCCGTGACCCGGCTCAGGCACCCGCCGAGCCCTTCGCCGAGGTCGGCCCGGGTCAGCGGCCAGGAACGGTGTCTGGGAAGTCTGCGGTTGCGCGCGGTCACGGCAGGCAGCATCGCAGAGGTTCCGAGCCCCGGCACACGGGTTTCGCCAGGGCAGCGGGCGGCCGCCCCCGCGTCTCACAGGCTCCCCCACTCCTGCGCGGCCCGCGCCAGCCGCTCCCATACGGCGGCCGGCGCGCGGCTCGGTGGCTGATCGCGCCGGGAGGCCAGGTAGAGGGTGTTCAACGGCTCCACCTCCGGCCGGTGCAACTGCGTGACGTCACCCGCGGCCAGCGCCGGAGCGACGAGGTAGCGGGGCAGTACGGAGACGCCCATGCCGGACGCCACCGCGGCCAGCACGGCGCGCAGGTCCGGGACGACGACCGCGACCCGATTGGGCGGCCGACGCCCGAACTCGGTGCGCCAGTACCGCCGGATGATCGGCAGATCGTCCGCGTACGCCACGAGCGGGAGGTGGGACAGCGCCGCGACCGGGTCGGCGGCCAGCCGCTCCCGGTCGACGGCGTGCGCCAGCTCCGGCGCCCCCACCAGCAGGAACTCCTCGTCGACCAACGGTGTCACCGTGAGCTCCTCCTGGTGCGGGCGCACCGCGGAGACCACCAGGTCGAAGCGTCCGGCCGTCAGCGCCGCCAGCAGATCCCCCGCGAGCCCGAGCGTCACCCGGATCCGGAGCCCGCGGGCCGAGAGCGGCGCCAGGGCGGGCAGCACCCGCACGGACATCACCTCGGCCGCTCCCCCGAGATGGACCTCGCCCTCCAGGGCGCCTGACTCCTCGGTGGGAACGAGGGCGGTGCGCAGTCCGTCGACGTGCATGCCGACGCGCGCGGCCAGCGCCGCCGCCCGGGGCGTCGGCCGGGCACCCTTGCTGGACCGGACGAACAGCGGTTCGCCCAGTTGTTCCTCGAGGCGGGCCAGCTGCCCGGTGACGGCGGGCTGGCTCACGCCCAGGCGCGCGGCCGCCGCGGACAACGATCCGGTGCGGTAGATCTCAAGGAATGTCGCCAGGAGGTCCAGGCTGGGCAAGGGCGTCTCCTCCATCACAGAGCTTATGGATGGCCTCAGTCGACCACATCCGGACAGGCAAGGCGCGAGGCGGCCGCCTGACGTCAACCGTGCGCAGGAGAAGGCACATTCGTAGAGCCACGGCCACCTCGGTGCCATAACAGTTCTTATGATCATGAAGGCGGGACCGGGCATGGGTGTGATGAATCCTGGCGTTGCCCCGATCACCGCGGCGCTCCGGTCCGCGGCGCAAGGGCACCGCCTTCCCCACTCGTCCCACAGACAAGAGCAGGCATTCCATGTCGAAGATTTTGATGATCGTCTCCGCCGCCACCAGCCTGGAACTGGCCGACGGCTCCGCCCATCCGACCGGCTTCTGGGCCGAGGAGGTCGCGGCCTCCCACAAGGCGCTGCGAGCCGGCGGCGCGCAGGTGGACATCGCCACTCCCGGCGCCGTCCGCCCGACGGTCGACGCTCTCAGCCTCGACGCGCGGGGCGGTGTCTCCGAGGAGGACGCCCAGGAGTTCCGCGCCTACCTCGACAGCATCGACGACCAGCTCGCCCACCCGCTGCCGCTGGCGGAGGTCCGTCCGAGCGACTACGACGCCCTGTACCTCCCCGGTGGTCACGCCCCGATGGCCGACCTCGCGCACGACGCGGATCTCGGGCGGCTGCTCAACGAGGCCGACGCCCGCGGCACGACCGTCGCCGCGCTGTGCCACGGTGTCGCCGCCCTGCTCAGCGCCACCACGCCGGACGGCGCCTTCACCTTCGCGGGCCGTACCCTCACGTCGTTCGCCGACGAGGAGGAGAACCAGGGCGGGCTGGGCGAGAACACCCCGTTCTACCTGGAGAGCCTGCTGCGCGAGCGCGGCGCCACGGTCGAGACCGGCGCGCCGTGGAGCGACACGGTCGTCGTGGACGGCAACCTGATCACCGGGCAGAACCCCCAGTCCAGCACCGCCACGGCCGAGGCGACGCTCAAGGCCCTCGCGGAGCGCTGAGCCTGACCGCGGTCGGGCAGGGCCGACGGCCATCAGGGTGGTCGTCGGCCGCGTCGGGCGGCACGGGCGCGCACGCCTGGCCATCCTGGCCGGTGAACCGCACCCCTTCGGCGACGAGGAGCACGCCCATGCCCGACGACTCGGTACGACGTCTGCTTGCGGCCCTGGACACCGACCAGCGCGAGGCCTTCAGCGCCAAGCCCCCGGCGGAACAGGAACGACTCGCGGCCGCCTGGGAACAGGAACTGGCGACGGACGACGAGTTGGACACCCTGGACGAACTGTCCCCGCCGGCGGCGGAGGCCGAGGCGGCGCGCCGCGTCATGGACCGCGAAGCCGACTAGCCAGGGCCTGCCGTCACCTTCCCGTCGTCGCCCCAGGACCTCGGCCCCGGCGCGCAGCGGTCGGGGGCCGGGGACCGCTGCACGGGCGGTACGGCGGGCAGGTCAGCCGGTCAGTCGCCCGCGGGCCCGGAGGCCCCCGTCCGGGCCGGCCTCCCGCGCGGCGGCTGCCGCCTCCAGCAGGGTCCAGCCGTCGATCTCCCGCACCCCCCGCTCCTCCGGCCGCCGGCCGTGCGCCGCCGCCGCGTCCAGGAGGGCCCGTACGGCACCGGGTTCGTGCAGGTTGAGAGAGGCGCCGTGGGTGTAGCCCACGTCGCCGGAGCCCAGCGGAGCCCCGCCCGGTACGTACCGGCCAGGACCCTCCGCGAAGACGATGCGCAGCCCCCCGCCGGTACCGGCCGGTTCGGGGAACAGCGTGAGTGTCTGGACGCACGACCGGCCGCTCTCCGTCACGCTGTGGCGGTGGCGCAGCCTCCACAGATACGTGTGTCCGTCGGCGACCAGACGGCGGGCCTTCTTCGACTTGCGGGGCACGGAGCCGACAGTACGCCGCCGGGGCGACGGGCCCCCAGCGGTTTTCCGCCCCTCCGGTGATCACGTCCACCTGATCGTGGCCACGCCCCGCCATCGCTCCCCCGAGGTCGGCGACGGCGGCAGCGACGGCGAGGGCGACACCTACGCCAAGCTGCGCCATCTGCCGTGCCGGGTGAGTGAAGGCGGTGGTCCCGGCGAGTGATCGATGCGGAGGCCATCGGATCGCCGACGGCGTTCGGGCTAGGAAACGTGGGCCGTTCGTCTCCAGAGAAGGGGCTGGCCCGACCATGTTCAAAACCGTGCTGCGGATCGCTTCCGCCGCCTCCCTCGTCATCGCTCCGCTGACCTTCGCCTCCACCGCCGGCGCCGCGACCGACCCGTACCCGGGAACCCCGGAGCAGATCCGCGACACCGGTCCGTGCGGCCCGACCGGCGGCTACAAGTCGTCGGACTGGTCGCTCACGACCACCGACCGGTCGCTCAGACCTCAGGTGGACCTGGCCGCGGTGCGCGAGGACTGGTACTGGCGCCACGACGTGAACACCCTGTGGCGCGGCGACACCCGCCCGGACCCGCAGGCCATCTTCCGCAGCGGGTTCACGCCCCTGGGCACCGACCTCACCCCGCTGTCGAAGTGGATCATCGGCGGTGGCGGTCAGAACTCCGCGCACGTCAGCACGACCTGCGACCGGTGGGTCGCGCAGGGCTTCGCCACCGGCGGCGGGAAGGACGGCTGGGTGTACGCCATCCAGGCGCCGGGCGGTATCGACGTGAACGCCACCGCCCGCCAGACCGGCATCTACTCGCAGTACCTGTGGAACAAGGAGATCGACTTCCCGGGCGGGGTGCAGGGCAGGTTCATCGAGGGCGCGTGCCAGTACCACTGGGCCGGTCAGGACCCGGAGACGAACGCGAACATCTACCAGAACCTGGGCTGTGTCACGAACCCGGGCTTCCGTCCGGTCGACAACCGTCAGGTCGCCACGGCCGAACACCAGCTGACGGCCCCCACCGGCGCCCAGGAGACGGCCCCCACCGCCCAACAGCTGCCGGCCCCGGCCGGCCACCACCAGATGGCCCCGGTCGGGCCGACGCGCTGAGTCCACGGGAGCGTGCGGGCGTGCGAGCCCTGGTCTGCACGTTCCCTGGCTCCGCCGTCCTCTCGCACCCCGCCGATGAGCCATGTCCCGGCGTTCGGGAGGGAGTTGGACCGTGACGTCCGCGAAGTCGACCGATGGTGAGGGGTCCACCCCCTCCGCCGGGTCGTCCGTGCGCGAACAGCGCTCCTGGGGGCCGCTGTTGGCGGTGTGCGCCGGGTACTTCATGGTGATCCTGGACGTCACGGCCATCAACGTCGCCGTACCGGTGATCGGCCGGGAGCTGTCGGCGTCGCTCACCGGCATCCAGTGGATCACCGACGGATACACCCTGGTCTTCGCGGGGTTCCTGCTGACCGGTGGCGCACTGGGTGACCGGCTGGGCAACCGCCGCGTCTTCTGTTCGGGCGTGGCGGTGTTCACCGTCGCGTCGGCCGCGTGCGCGCTCGCGCCGAGCGCACCCGTCCTGGTGGCGGCCCGGCTGGTGGAGGGGCTCGGCGCGGCTCTGATCGTGCCCGGTTCCCTCGCGCTGCTCCAGCAGGCCTACCCGGAATCGGCGGCACGCTCAAGGGCGTTCGGCCTGTGGGGTTCGATGGCGGGCATCGCGGCGGCGGCCGGCCCGCTGCTGGGTGGGCTGCTGGTCTCCACGGTGGGCTGGCGCTGGGTGTTCCTGATCAACCTGCCCGTCGGCGCGGTCTGCCTCGCGCTGACCCTGCGGCAGGTGGCGCCCTCGCCCCGGCGCGCCGCGCGGTCCCTGGACTGGCCGGCGCAGTGCGCGGTGGTGGCGGCGGTGGCGTTGCTGACCGCGGCACTCAACGAGGCGGGCCGGCGCGGCTGGACGGACCCCGCCGTGCTCGCGGGCGTGGGCCTGGCCGTGCTCGCCGCCGCAGGCTTCTGGGTGCGCGAGCGGCTGGCCCGCTCCCCCGTCCTGCCGCCGAGCATGCTGCGCTCCCGTGCGATGAGCGGCGGGGCCGTCATCGGCCTGCTGTTCAACTTCGGCTTCTACGGCATGGTGTTCACCGCGAGCCTCGACTTCCAGCACACGCGCGGCTTCAGCGCCCTCGGTACCGGGCTGGCGTTGTTCCCGGCGGTGGCGATGACGATGTTCGCGTCCGTCCTGTCCGGACGGCTCAGCCGCCGCACGGGTGACCGTCCCCTGGTGGTCTCCGGCATGACGCTGGCGGCCCTGGGTCTGGCCGGGTGGGCCGTGGCGGGCGCGGAGGCCGCCTACCCGCTGCTGGTGGCACCGATGATGGCCGCGGGCTTCGGTACCTCCTTCGCCCTCACCGGCTCGACCGCCACCGTCATGGGAGCCGCCCCGCCGGCGTACTCGGGCGCCGCGTCCGCCCTGTTCAACACCACCCGCCAGATCGGCAGCGCCACCGGCGTCGCGGTCGGCGGCAGCCTCCTGGCCTCGGCCACCGACCACGGCACCGGCCTGCGCACCAGCATGGCCATCGGCGCGCTCGCGTATGTGACGGCGGCGTGCCTGGCGTGGCGCTGCGTGCCCGCGGCCCCGGAAAGGACGTGACGGTCCAGCCCAGTGAAGGTCTGGTCCGGTCTGATCACGTCACGTCACGTCACGTCAGCGGGGGATCGAAATCCCAGAAGAGGCGTCGCCGGGAACGGGCCGCGACGGTCAGCGGGTGCTGTGGGCCGAGGCCTGCGGTGAACCCGCGGAGTGCCTCCTCCTCCACCCTGTCCGCCTGCTCTCCGTCTCGTAGGGCACGCAGGTCGCCGGCCAGAGCGATGCGCGCGGACAAGGTCAGGGGGTGCAGGGTGCCCAGCGCCGCGGAGGCCCGTTCGACCGTGTCCCTGCCCAGCTCGGCCGCCGACTCCTCGTCGCCCACGAGACCGCGCAGGGTGGACGCGTTGATCGCGCAGCCCAGCGTCCAGGGATGGTTCTCGCCCACGGCCGCGCTCATCTCCCGCAGCGCCTGTTCGGCGAGGGCATGGGCCCTCTCGCGATCGCCGAGCCTGTCGAGGCTCAGGGCGTGGTTGGCGCGGCATCCGGCGAGGCAGGGGTGTCCCTCGTCGTGGACGGCCGCGTAGCCGGCGATGACGGACTCGCCGAGTTCAAGGGCTCGGTCGATGTCTCCGTACTCGCGGCTGAAGCAGCTCTGGCAGGAGGCGAAGGCCAGCGTGTGGGGATGGCCGTCCCCCAGAATGCGTGCTGACCGCTCCACCACCTCCGTGAGGGCCTCCCGCGCCTGGTCCGGGTGGCCGTTGCGGTAGTGGCACAGCGCGAGGTGGTACCCGGCCCACAGACTCTGCGGGTGGTCGGCGCCCAGCACGAGATGATGCTCGCGCAGGTTCCGCTCCTGGACCTGAGCGGCCTGGCCGTAGCGGCCGAGCAGCCGCAGATCGGTGGCGTACGACAGCTCCGAGAACAGGGTCGAGGGATGCCGCTCCCCCACCAAACCCCGCCGTGCGGCCAACGTGGCGTGGTCGACCTCCAGGGCCTCGTTGTAGAGGCCGAGCAGCGCCAGTCCGGACCCGACGCCGCTTGCGGCGGCGAGGCTGAGGGCGTCCGCGTCGCCGAGGACTCGGCGGCAGGTCGTCAGGACCTTCTGCGAGACTTCGACCGCCTCCGAGTAGCGGGCCATATTACGCAGATCGGCGGTTTGTCCCAAGACCGCGTGCAGGTACTCCGGGTTCTCGGGGTCGAGTTGGGCCATCAGACCGTCGGCTGCGGACTGCTCGATCGCCACGGCACCGCTGTAGTTCCCGGTCGCACGCAGGAGGCCGGCGTACTGGTGGGTCAACGCCCAGACCTGCCAGTGTCCCTCCCCGAACAGCCGCCGCCAGATGCGCAGCGTTTCGTCAGCGAGGCTCAGGCCGGCCGTGGACCCACCCGAGAAGCGCAGGTAGCGCAGGCAGTTGAGGATCAGACCCTGCACGTCGGGGTCGCCGCTGGTGCACACGTCGGCGGAGCGCAGGTGCGGCAGGATGCGCGCGTAATCGGGCCAGGTACGCGCGTCGGACGGCTCGCGGGGGTCGGCCGCGGCCAGCCCTCGGTGCACCGCGTCCCTGAGCAACAGGCGATCCGGCTCCGGCATCTCCGTGTGGACCACCTGGTGCAGCAGCGGATGCAGGTACAGCGACTTTCCGTCAGTCGCCACGCTGACCACAGCGTGCTTACGCAGGATGTTGACGGTCCGATGCCATTTCAGCGGATCGACGAGCATGGCCTCGATCCACGACGGAAGACCTGAACCCCGGACGCCTCTGACCAACTCGGCGAAGACGGACCCGGGAGCGAAGAAGGTGAACAGCCGCAGCAGCTCCAGGGCTTCGGGTGCCGATTCCTTCAGGCGCAGCAGCAGCCGCAGCCCTGCGGTCCGGAAGTCGGACGGGTAGTCGGCCGACACTTTGACCGCATCCGGATCGAAGCCGTTCCGGACGTGCGCGGCGTACTCGTCCAGTGAGAGCGGGACGTCGTTGAGCCAGCCCGCCGTCTGGTCCAGCAGCAGTGGAAGGTCATGGCACAGCCCCGCGAGCCGGTCGGCTTCACTCTCGGTGAGTCTGGGTGCCCGGCCATGGACGAAGGTGACGGACTCCTCGCGTCCGTACTGGGGGACCTCCAGCAGGCGGCTGCCGTGCTCGGCCCACTCGGGGTTCCGCGAGGTGATCAGCACATGGCCCGCCCCGGCCGGTACCAGTTCCGCGATCTCGTCCGGTTCGTCCGCGCCGTCGAACACCAGCAGCCAGCGTGTGTACGGGTCACCGCGCCGCAGCGCGTCGTGCACCGCCCGCAGCCGCTCGCCCAGCTCCGCACCCGTCGCCAGGCCGAGCGCCGGAGCGAGTCCGGCCAGCCCCTCCCGACAGACGGTTCTCGTCTCTGCGGAGACCCACCACACCACGTCGTACGCGCTCTGGAAGCGGTGCGCGTACTCCAGCGCCAACTGCGTCTTGCCGACGCCCACCATGCCGGGCAGCGTCACCGGCGTCCCGGACGGTCCGGCGTCCTCCAGCAGCCGCCGGAGATCGTCCAGCAGCAACTCGCGGCCCGTGAAACGCGCGTTGCGGCGCGGAACCCGGCCCCACACCGGTGGTGCGGCCGCGGGCGCGGCCGCAGGGCCACGGTCGCCCCGTACGACCCCGGACGGAGTCGCGCGGTCCCGGCCGCCCCGTTCGCCCGCGGGCGGAATCGGCCCAGGCGGTTCGGTCCGTACGACCGAAGAGGGAAGCGCTCGGTCGTACGGATCGACGCGAAGGTGCTCGTCCCGGAGGACCGGTACCGGCCCGGCCGTCTCAAGCCACGCCGGCCACGGCCTCGCCGGTGCCGGTGCCTGCGCGGCGGAACGCGCGATCAGGACCTGGTACTCCAGCGCCGACCAGCGTTGCGGCCGCTGTTTGACCCGTGAGGCGAGCATGTGCTCGTACACGTAGGCGTAGAGCTCGTCCACGCTCACGAAGCCGTCCCCGTCCCGGTCAGCCCGTCCCGTGCGCAGTCCTTCGATGACGGCGCGCGTGAACCAGGACGACTCCGGCGCCAGTTCGTTGGGGCGGTTGCCCTCCCAGGCGTACTCGAAGCGGTTGGTGGCCGTGAGCACGACCCGGCCCGATCCGCGGAGCCGTTCGGTCACGTGCACCGCGGTGTCGCCTTTGAAGTCCGGCAGGAAGGCTCCGCTGTAGCAGCAGTCGAGCAGCACCACGATGGACCTGGCGCGGCAGCGGTGCATCTGCGTCCGCAGAAACGCGGCTGAGACCGCGGTGGAGTCGAGGAGTTCCGGTTCGGTGTCCCGGGCCGCGAAGTAGAGTTCGCCGTCATCGTTCTTGATTCCGTGGCACGACATGTGCAGGAGGAGCAGATCCCGGGTGCCGCGGTCGTGGAAGAACGACTCGATGGCACGGCTCACTTCGCCGTTGCGGCCATCGGTGACCTTCCGTACGGCGAAGTCGCCGATCCTCGGGTCCGCGAGGACCGCGGCCAGCCCCTTGGCGTCTCGAGCGGGCGAACGCAGGCGCCGCAGCGAGGAGTTGTCATAGCGGCCGGTGGCGACGAGCAGAGCGAATCGTCCTTCGGACAAGACGACCGCCTCAGGCTTCCTCGGCGTCCTGGGCGGACGGGACCGCCTCGGGCGGTCCGGACCCGTTGCGCGCGCCGGGCCGGGCCGCCGGCTCATGGGAGGCGATGAACACGTCGATCAGCCGCGACTGCTCCGCCGAGGAGACACCCTGCATCTCCAGGCTGTCCTCGCCGATTCTCACACTCACCGTGCGGACGGGCCGATGCCGGATCCAGGTCTCCAGCAACCGGATCACGGACCGCAGGGCGATCGGGGCCACGGTCACCACCAGGGCCCCCACGGCCACGACGTCGCCGGGTTTGGCCCCACGGGGCACAACGCCGGACCGCTGCAACTCCACGCGCTCGACGCTGAGTTCGAGGAGCCTGGCCCGCAGCTGGAGAGTGAGCGCTTCCTGTTCCTCCGGGTCGCTGTCCGCCTCGCCCGTCAGCACCAGTTCCATCCGCTGCGCCATGTCGCCCCCGCCCCGGCCGCCCCTCACACGTGATGCACCGCCAGCTTAACCGCCGCCCCTGCCGTCAGGCCGTCCCTCGCCGTCTTCGGGCCGTCGAGGCACCGTTCCTGGCGGGAGGGCTGCTGTGGCAGCCTGGAGCCGACCGGCCGCCTCGCGGTTGCTCGGGGGAGGGTGCCGCGGCCGGTGACGGGGGTGGTCATGACCGTTCTCATCGGTCTGCTCGGCGCGGTGTTCGGCGGGCTCGCGGGCGCCGTGGCCGGCTATGTGACCAATCGCGCGGGCATGTTGATGCAACTGAGCCACTCCTACGACGTCGCCCTGCGCGATCGCCGGCTGGAGCACTACGCGGCGCTCTTCCACCTGACCGAGTGCATCCCCAGGCGCTGGCGCTCTGGCTGCGAACCGGACCGGGCGCGCCTGCTGGAGTACTGGGAGACCTTCCACAACTGGTACTTCGGCGCGGCGGCGGGCGGCATGTTCCTCACGCCCGCCTCGAAGACGTGTTACCTGGCCCTTCAGAACGCGCTGCTGGAGCAGGGCCGGGAGGACGCCACGGGCCTCGCCTCCGCGGTTCCGCTCACGGAGGCCGAGTCCCGGCTGATCCGGCATCTCGCCAGCGAGTTGCGCCACCAGCTCGCCGAGGACGTGGGCGCGGCGCACCCGCCCCGGCTGCGGTGGGCGCGCGTCAGCCGTACGGTCGACCTTCCTCCCGTCGCCCCGCTCGCCTGATCCGACCGTCCCGGACGTCCCGGCCGCTCGCCGCCTGCACCGCGACCGACCGGAATCCGCGGGCGTCGTTCTCGCTGATCTGGAAGTCGACGGACCAACTGCCCGTCGCCTGGTTCCAGTCGATCACGTTGAAGGACAGCGGTCCGCCACCCGCCCCGAGCGAGGCCCCGCAGCCCACGGTCAGCAGGGAGTGCTCGGGCCGGGTCCTGTCGCCGGTGGCGATCCGGTCGTTCACCAGCCGGGGCCGGTGGCGGTGGCCGTGCAGGACAAGACTCACGTCGCGAGCGGCACACCAGGCGAGGAACTGCTCCGCGTCCACCATCTCCAGCAGCCGCTCGCGCACCGCGGACCACCGTCTCCGGTCGGAGCCCGAGTCGATCACCGGGACTTCGCCCGCCAACGGGTACGGGTACGGATGGTGGTGCAGGACCGCGATCCGCAGGCAGTCGTCGAACGAAGCGCCCTGCTGGGCCGCGTCGTAGCCGGTGGCGACGTCCACGAACTGGTCGTTGCCGATGCCGCCGCGCGCCGCCGAGCCGGTCCTGGACGAGTCGAAACACAGGAAGACGATGCCGGCGTTCTGGTCGTACACGTGCCCTGAGTTCCATCGGAGGTCCGCCAGTTGATTGCGCCATCTCCCCAGCAGTCCGATGCGGGTGCCCAGAATCCGCTGGTCGTGGTTGCCGGGCACCACGATCGGGTCGACCGGGGTCAGCTTGCGCAGCTGGCTCTCGAACTGGGTGTACTGCTGCCGGTGTTCACGCCGTGGCTGATGGAAGAGATCCCCCGTGATGACGACCCGGTCCAGCGGCTCGAAGCGGGCCACCGCGTACTGCAGGAACTGCCCGAGCCCGTTCGGCTGCCGGGCCCCGAGGTGCAGGTCACTGAGGTGCAGCAGACGTCGGCGGCCGCGCCGGGCCGCCGCCGCGCCGTGCTCGGACTCGACCCGTGCCTGGCGGACCACCGATCGCACTTCGCCGTCCCGCGCGCTCAGTTCGGTGACGGTGCGACAGGCGGCCTCCAAGGGGAGAAAGAACGACGCCTCACCACGGACCGCGAAGATCGCGCCGGGCCATTCGTCGCGGCGCTTCAGGGCGTCGCTCACACCCTCGTCGGGGTCCAGCACCCGCGCGTTCGCCTTCGGCTCGTACAGTGTCGGCATGAGGACGAGGTGACCTCGCCCCGGACCGCGCGCAGCTTCGCGGGCCAGCTCGTTCAGCTGTCGCTGATGATCCGCGGATCCGATCGGCAGGACCACGACCTGGTAGCGGCTGAGCACTTCGGTGAGTGGTTCCAGCACCCGGCGGACGGAGGATCCGGACAGCACGGCGGACGTGTTCTGCTCGCGCTGGAGACGTCGCATCGAGTCGTTCGCCCGGTCCCTCAGGTCGTCGCCGAAGCTCCGCGAGGACGAGGTGAACAGGTTGCCGCGGCTCACGGCGCCCAGGAAGTCGCTCATCCCGTAGCCCTCCAGGCGGCGCGGCTCCCGATCCGTTGCCAGCAGATGAGCCACGACGGCGGAGGCGGACAGGTCGAAACGCGATCCCATAGTGCTCCCGGAAACACGGCCGACCCCACCGCGGGATCAACTCGCATCCGGCAACTGTAGTGACGAGCCCCCATCGCCGCACGTAACGGGCATTGAAGATCGATCCGTCGCAACTCGGGTGGCGGTACCAAAAGCCCGGCGAGGGCGATCCGGACCCGGTTCCGTCGTCGACGTCCGCCGGATCGTCATATTGGCAGGTTCCGGTCAAGCGTCGCCCAAATGCCGGACACCTCCCGCCTCCAGTGCTCGGGTTCTTCCCGACGGCAGTACGACCACGCGCTTCGGAGGCTCTGGTGTCAGCACCGACCCGCAAGAGACGATGGTTCACGATCTGCGCGCTCACGGCCTCGGCCGCGCTCGTCGCGATCCCCGCAGGCGCCGCGCCCGGTGCGGGCGGCACGCCCTTCGGTGTGCGCGCGCTCGACCGACTCGCCGACGGCCGCGCGCAGTCCGTGGGCGCGGTCAGCCCCCGGGTGGCGGCCGAGGACGACGACGGCAACGAGGCGGACGAGATCGCCGAGGGGGCCGAGCAGTACGCCGAGGCCCGCACCTCGCCCGGCATCGTCTCCCCCGGCGCGTACGGCGCCGCGTGGACCAGCCTGAACAACCTCGCCGACACCGGCGGCAGTTGGCGCAACGTCACCGACCTGCGGTACGACTCCGACGACTCCCGCTACCGCGACATCGACTCCAACTCCAGCGGCGGGTCGGGCGATGTCACCGGCCGGATGGCCGCGATCGCCGCTGACGACGACGGCTACGTCTACGCGGGCAGCGCGGGCGGCGGCGTGTGGCGGTCCGCGCAGGGCGGTGGGCGCTGGACGCCCATCAGCGACCGGCTGCCGTCCCAGTCCACCGGGGCACTGGCGCTGGACGGCTCCGGGCGGCTGTGGCTGGGCACCGGCGAGGCGACGACCAACGCCGACGCCTACCTGGGCAGTGGAGTCTACGTCCTGGCCCACCCGCAGCACGGCACCTTCTCCACCCGCAGCCGGGTCGGCGGTGACGAGCTCGAGTCCACCACCATCCACGAACTGCGCTTCGCCGGCGCCAAGGTGTGGGCGGCGACCAGCGAAGGCGTCTGGAGCCACTCCACCAAGACGCTGACCGGCTCCTGGAAGCTGGAGTTCGCGCCCAACCCCGACTACCTGCCGGGTGGTTCGAAGGCCGACGACCCCGACGCGGCGTACAAGAACATCGCGAACGACATCGCGATCGACCCCAAGGACCCGTCCAAGGTGGTCCTGGCGGTGGGCTGGCGCAGCGGTGACGACTACAACGGCTTCTACACCAAGGGCACCGGCGGCACCTGGAACCGGATCAGCAGCGGCCTGGGCGACCTGCCCAGCGACCCGGACCAGGTCGGCAACGTCACCTTCGCCCGCTCCGCCGACGGCTCGCGCTACTACGCCATCGACCAGTCGCCCGAGGAGCTCAACACCAACCCCGACAGCGGGCTCGAAGGCATCTACGTCTCCAAGTCCGGCTCGCCGACCGGACCCTGGACGAAGATCGCCGACTATCAGGGGCTGGCGGCCTCGGGCTCCGCGCTGACCACCTCCGGCTACATGCCGGGCGTGCAGGCCTGGTACAACCAGTTCCTCACCGTCGACCCGAGCGACGCCGACCACGTCTACGCCGGGCTCGAAGAGGTCTACGAAACCACCGACGGCGGCGGCACCTGGTCGACCGTGGGGCCGTACTGGAACTTCAACTTCCCCTGCTGGTCCATCGATCCGGCGAAGCAGACCGGTGACTGCCACCAGACCATCCACTCCGACCAGCACGGCGTCGCCATCGGCCGCTACCACGGCAAGAGCGTCGTGTACGTCGGCAACGACGGCGGCGTCTACCGGCGCCCGGTGCACGGCTCCCAGGACGCCTCCGGCCACGCCACCGACTGGACCTCCCTCAACGACGGCACCATCGACACCCTCCAGTACTACTCCGTCGGCGTCGGCCAGGACCTCGACCACGGCGGCGTCTCCGTCACCGGCGGCCTCCAGGACAACGGCCAGTCGATCCTGCGCAGCAACGACAAGGTGATGGGCTCCGACTTCGGCGGCGACGGCGGCGACACCCTCACCGACCCCGCCAACGGCTGCAACATCGCCGAGGAGTATGTCTACCTCTCCGTGCAGGTGACCCAGAACTGCGCTGTCAACGACGGCAGTTGGATCACCGACCCCAGCAAGGCGACCTCGTACGGCGTCGCCCCGGCCGACAACGCCACCGGCGAGGCCCGCTTCATCGCCCCGCTCGCCACCGACCTGAAGAGCAGCACGACCTGGATCGCGGGCGGCCGTCACGTGTGGGTGCAGACCCACGGCTACGCCATCCGCAGCGGTGACGAGTGGAAGAGCGTGTACGACCTCGGCGCCGGCCGCACCGCGACCGCCGTCGCGGCCTCCGGCGGGAAGGTCTACGCGGCCTGGTGCGGCCCCTGCAACAACCAGGGCTTCGCGCGCGGAATCTCCGTCGGCAACGCTGGGGGCACCTCCCGGACGAAGTCTGGGGGAGGAACGGGTTGGCACGACATCTCCCTGCCGGTGGACGGCACGGTGCCCAACCGCTACCTCTCCGGCTTCGCCATCGACCCGAAGAACGCCGACCACGTCTACCTCGTCGTGAACGGCTTCTCCCGGCACTGGACCGAGGGCCCCGGCGCCGGCGTCGGCCACGTCTTCGAGTCCACCGACGGCGGCACCAGTTGGAAGGACATCTCGGCCAACCTGCCCGACGTACCCGCCGACTCGGCCGTCGTCACGCCGAACGGCGGGCTCGCCGTCGCCACGGACCTCGGTGTCGTGTACCGCGCCGCCGGCCGCACCACCTGGCGGCGCGTCGGCAACCTCCCGGCCGTCGCCGTACTCCAGTTGAAGCTCAGCCCCGACGGAAGCACGTTGTACGCGGCCACGCACGGCCGCGGCATCTACACCATCAAGGTGCGCGACTGCGGCTGACACCGGCCGACCGCACAGGGGTGGTCCCGGCGAAGGACCCGGGATCACCCCTGCCCCGGGTACGGCGTCACCGTCATCTCCAGCAGGAAGACGCCGCGTGCCGCGCCCGCCACGTCCGGCGCCTTCGCCTGCGCGGTGATGCCGGCTGCGCCGCCGCGTGCACCGGCACAGCGCAGCGAGGCGTGCGCGGTGCCGTCGGAGTCCAGACGCCACCCCGAGACGACGACCAGGGCCGGTGCGGAACTCCGTACGGCCGTCCACCGCTTGTCGTCCGTGCGAGGCCGCAGGACGAGGGTCACCACGGTGCCGGGCCGCACGCACAACCGCCGCCGCGGCGGATCGCCCGGGGCGACGGTGACCTGCGTCCGCCCCGCGAGACAGCCGCCGCCCGAAGCCGGGGACGAGGAGGCGGACGCGGACGGGCCGGGGGCTCGGGTGGGCACCGCCGAGGCGGCCGTGGGCGGACGCGACGACGCGGAACTCCTCGCCGACTCCGCAGGCCGGCTCCCGGACGGCCCGGCCCCCGCTCCCCCTCCCGCCGGACCACCGCAAGCCGCCAGGGCGACCACGGTCCCGGCGCCGATCCACCCCGCGCCCCTCCACCGCATGAGCCACCTCCCGCCGACGGGCCCAGCCTTCAGAATGCCTCCGCGTCAGCGCGGGAGGGACCGGTTCGCGGAAGGCGCGGCCGCGCGGATCCGCGAGCGGGGCGTGGCGTCACAGGGACGCCCCCCGACGACATCCGCGCCCGCACGGCGACCGGCAGGGCCGGGCGCGTCAGAAGGTGGTCGCCGCCCACGCGGCGACGGCCGCCATGACCAGCAGGGCCGCGTTGAGACCGGTCTCCTTCACCTCGCCCCGGGAGAGGTGGAGCGCGGCCGCGAGGACCTGGAGCACCACGAAGCCCACGGCCGCCGCGACCGCGAGGCCCGGCGCGATCCCGGTGGCCGGGGGCAGCACGAGTCCGGCGACGCCGAGCACTTCCACGGCCCCGATCGCACGCACCACCGGCATCGGCACGGTGTCGACCCAGCCCATCATCGGGGCCAGCTGCTCCTTGCTCTGCACGGCCTTCCTGCCGCCGGAGTACAGGTAGAGCAGCCCGAGAAGCGCGGCGAGTATCCAGTAGGTGACGGCCATGACATGCCCCTTCGACGACGTGTGGCGGTGGGAGGCGTCATCATGGAACAGCGCCGGACGGCGTACAAAAGGCACACCCGTGTGCCCGAAGCCCCGAAGGAGTGCGATGTCCCAGCCCCGGCCCGAGGGGGCCTGCCTCATCCGGGGCGACGCGGGCCGTACGGTCCGCCATGTCCTCGACCGCATCGGCGACCGGTGGTCGCTGCTGGTGGTCGCCACGCTGCACGGCGACGGCCTGCGCTTCACGGAACTCCTGCGCCGGGTCCCGGGCGTCTCGCAGCGGATGCTCACCCTCACGCTGCGGCATCTGGAGCGCGACGGGCTGGTGGCCCGCACCTCCTATCCCGAGGTGCCGCCCCGCGTCGAGTACGAGCTGACGGAGACCGGCCGCACCCTGATCGGGCCCGCCGTCGCGCTCGCCGAGTGGGCCGCCGAGCACAACCCCGACATCGAGCGCAGCCGCCGCTCCTACGACGCCGCGCGCGACGCGGGCGCGGACTCGGACGCGGACACGGGCGCGGACGAGGGCGCGGGCAAGGGTCCGGCCTGACGCGCCGCCCACCGACCGGCCAGGGGCCGATCAGCCCTCCGGGGCGGCGACGAAGCGTTCCAGCAGGGCGATCAGGAGTTCCTGGTCGCCCTCGTCCATGCCGTCCAGGAGCCGGGCGGCCACGTCCTCGCTGATCCGCGCGGCCTCGGCGAACAGCGCCCGGCCCTCGTCGGTCATCTCCACCGCGTAGGCGCGCCGGTCGGCGGGGGACGGACGCCGTACGGCCAGGCCACGGGACTCCAGGTCGTCGACCGTGCGCACCATCGCGGACTTGTCGCTGCCGGTGAGATCGATGAGCTGTCGCTGGCTGAGCGGCCCGTGCTTGCGCAGGTTGAGCAGCACGCCGTGGTGCCGGCCCTCGATGCCCAGCGGGCGCAGAGCCTCGGTGAACGTGCGCGCGGCGCGGCGCTGGGCGAGGCGCAGCAGCGGGCCGATGCGGACCGCGCCCGCGCCGAGGGCGGGGGAAGGCGCGGAGGGCCCGGGCACGGGCGAGGCGGACTCGGGCGTCGGCGAAGGGGACTCGGGCGGCTTCATCGCCGCCCAGCATAGGCCAGCCCGAGATTGGTTACAGCGAGATAGTCTCATGTGGCACTATCTTGTTCATGCCTAATTCGACTGTACGGCCGCCTTCGCCCGTGCGGCCTTCGTCCGCGCGGCTTTCGACGGTGCGGCCGTGGACCCTCGTGGTCTTCCGGACCGTGGTGACCTGCGAGGCCGTCCTCGCGCTCGGGCAGGCGGTCCTGGCGGGCAGTTTCCTGTCCGGCCACTACGAGGCCCTCGACCTGCACGCCCTCAACGCGACCGCCACGGGGCTGACCGCACTCGCCCAGATCGTGGCCGCGCTGCTGCTGTGGCGGCCCGGCGGCGGACCGGGCTGGCCGGTACTGGCCGGCATCGCGCTCTTCGCCGTGGAGGCGGGACAGATCGCCATGGGGTACGGGCGCGCGCTCGCCGTCCATGTCCCGCTCGGCGTGGCGATCATCGCCGGCACCCTGCTCATGCTGGTCTGGGCGTGGCGCCCGGCGGCGGGCCCCGAGCGCGCCGCCGGGGCGGACGCATGACCGGGGGCATCGCCAGGCGCCGCCTGCTGGCCGCGACCGCACTGGGCGGAGGCGCGCTCGCCGTGGGCGGATGGGCCCTGGCGGGAGGGGCGTTGACGCCGGGGCAGCCGGGGCTGCTGCTGCGCAGCCGGGCCCCCCTCCCGCGGCCGTACGCCGTACCGCTGCCGGTCCCGCCCGTCCTCGCGCCCACACGGTCCGACGGGACCGCGGACGTCTACGAGATCGTCCAGCGCACGGCGCGTCTGCGCATCCTGCCCGGCCTGGAGACCAACGCCTGGACCTACGGCGGGACTTTCCCCGGGCCGACCCTCGACTCCCGTTCCGGGCGCCGGACGGTGGTACGCCACCGCAACGAACTGCCGCACCCGACCGTGGTCCACCTGCACGGTGGGCACACGCCCGCCGGCAGCGACGGCTACCCGACCGCGCTGATCGTGCCACGGGGCGGCGCGGGCTCCGGCACAGGCACCGGCACGGGCGGAGCGACCTCCTCGGCCGACGACATGGCAGGCATGGCGGGCATGACCGGGATGGCGGGCATGACCGGAACGGCCACCACTCAGGACCACACCCCGACCTCGCGGACGTACACCTATCCGATGGAGCAGCGGGCCGCCACCCTCTGGTACCACGACCACCGCATGGGCTTCACCGGCCCGAACGTGTGGCACGGACTGGCCGGTTTCCATCTGGTCCACGACGACGAGGAGGAGGCGCTACCGCTGCCCCGGGGCGACCGGGACATCCCCCTGATGATCGCCGACCGGGCCTTCGAGGCCGACGGCTCCTTCCGCTATCCGGCCCTGGACGCCGCGCAGCACACACCCGGTGTCACCGACCCGTACATGGACGGCGTGCTCGGCGACGTCATCCTGGTCAACGGGGCGCCGTGGCCGGTCCTCGAGACCCGGCGGCTGCGCTACCGGCTGCGTCTGCTCAACGCCTCCAACGCCCGCCGCTACCGACTGGCGCTCGATCCCCCGCCGCCGGGCGGCGGCGCCCTGGTGCAGATCGGCGGCGACGGCGGCCTGCTCGAACACCCGCTCGCGCACGACACGTTGGACATCGCCCCGGCCGAACGCTTCGACGTCGTCGTCGACTTCTCCCGCTACCGGCCCGGCACGCGCGTACGGCTGGTGAACCGGCTCGGCAGCGGCGGTACGGCCGAGGTCATGCGCTTCGACGTCTCCGCGGCCGCCCAGCCGCCCGCCGACGACTCACGCATACCGCACCGCCTCTCGACGATCCCCGCGCCGCGGCCCGAACGAGCCGTGGCGACCCGCACGTTCCACTTCCAGCGGCGGGCCGGGTCCACCGGCTGGACCATCAACGGCCGCGCCTACGAGCCCGGCAGCCCCCTGGCCACCGTCCGTCTCGGCACCACCGAACGATGGCGCTTCGTCACCGACTTCCACCACCCGGTGCATCTCCACCTCGACCACTTCCAGGTACTGGCCCGCAACGGCCGCTCCCCCGGCCCGTACGACGCCGGCTGGAAGGACACGGTGGACCTGCGACCCGCCGAATCCGTGGAGATCATCACCCGCTTCACGGACTACCCGGGCCGGTTCATGCTGCACTGCCACAACCTGGAGCACGAGGACATGGCCATGATGGCGGACTTCGTCACGGAGTGAAGCCCCCACCCGCGCCCAGGCGGATACCGTGGCATGTCATGACCGTTCTGATCGTCGGCGGCAGCGGCTTCCTGGGCGGCGAAGTGGTCCGACAGGCGGTGGCGGCCGGGCACGTGACAGCCGCGACCTACGCCACCCGGCCCGGCGACTGCTCCGAAGTCCCTTGGCATCCACTCGATCTACGGGACGGGGCGCGCGTGGACGCGGTACTGGCCGAGGTTGACCCGAGCCTCGTCGTCGACTGCTCGAGCGGCGGCGCCGACTGGACCGTGACGGCCGAAGGCCCGGTCCGGCTGGCGATGGCAGCCGCGAAGCGCGGGTGCCGTCTGGTCCATGTCTCCTCGGACGCCGTGTTCTCGGGCGCTCGGGGCCACTACGACGAGTCCTGCCACCCCGATCCCGTGACCCCGTACGGCGCGGCGAAGGCGGCAGCGGAGAGCGGGGTGCTGCTCGTGCAGCCGGAGGCCGTCGTCGCCCGGACGTCGCTCATTATCGGGGACGGGCATTCTGTACGTTCCGCGCACGAGCGTGCCGTGCACGAACTCGCCGCCGGAACCCGGGTGGGCGTTCTGTTCACCGACGACATCCGCTGCCCCGTGCATGTGGCCGACCTGGCCGCCGGCCTGCTGGAACTGGCCTCGCAGGATTCGGTCGGCATCCACCATCTCGCGGGGGCGGACGCCGTCAGCCGTCATGAACTCGGCGTTCTCATCGCACGGCGGGACGGCCTCGAAGCCTCCCGGCTACCCACAGGCCTGCGGGCCGGGGGCGCGCTGCCCGGCGCCCTGGACGTACGGCTCGACAGTCGCGCCACCCAGCAGGGGCTGCGGACCGTGCTGCGCGGCGTCCGCCGGTTCTGCACCCCGGCGACAACACGAGGCCCTGTGCGGAATGGACGTCAAACCTGAACATCCGCCGGACAGGACACTGGGCGCAAGGCGGGAGGGGCCCGGTCAGGGCTCGCCGCCGGGCGCGGGGCGCGTGCGGGTGCAGGATGAGCTGACCGTGTCCGCGAACGTCCGGGCCAGCGGGGTCAGGGCGTCCCAGCGGCGGACGGCCCAGCCGACCGGGAGCGGGGGGATCTCGGGGAGGGGGATCAGGCGCAGGCCGCCGGACGGCGGGAGGCCGGGCAGGGCGGGTATCGCGGCGTGGCCCAGGCCGAGTTCGGCGAGGACGAGTGCGGTGTCCCAGTCGGCGACGCTGGTGTGGGAGCCGGGGCGGACGCCCAACTCGTCGAAAGCCGTGTTCAGATGGGCTCCCGAGGAGGAGTTCGGCGGCAGCCGGACGAGGCGGATGTCCGTGAGGTCCGACGCGTCGACCCGGGCCCGGTCCGCGAGCGGGTCGTCGGACCGTACGGCGAGGACCCAGGGCAGGTCGAGCACGCGTCGCTGCTCGATGCCGCGGACCGGCGCGCCGAGGGTGATCCAGGCCAGGTCGAGATCGGTGGCGAGGAGCGCGTCGAAGCAGCTGCGTCTGGAGGTCTCGGTGCGGAACTCCAGGTTCACCTTCGGGTGGCGCCGGCGGAAGGTGACGACCGCATCGGCCATGAAGTGGCGGACGGTCGTACCGCCGGTCATGATCCGTACGGCGCCGCTCTCGCCGCTGACGAGGTCGCCCAGGCGGCGCAGCGCGAGATCGATGCCGCCGATGCCGTCGGCGGCGGCGTCGCGCAGGATCCGTCCCGCCGCCGTGGGCACGACCCCGCGCGGCTGACGCTCCAACAGGCTCACCCCGATCTCCCGTTCGAGGCGCTTGACGTGCTGGCTGACCGCGGACTGCGTGCACGACAGGTCCCGCGCGACGGCGCTGAGACTCCCGGCGCGGCACACCGCCACGAACACCCGCAGGTCCTCCAGTGTCATGAGACCCAAGATATCGCTGGGGTCTGATGAGAAATAGCCAGGATTGACTGGGAGTTGGGGCCGCAGGAAGATCGTCGCAGGGCCCAGGCGGCAACCCGTACGGCGCCTTCGCACGGATCCGGACCGGCGAGGGTGCCGTACGGGTGCCGACCGACGGGCCGCCGAAAGGAGGCGCACACCGTGGCCGCTCCCCCCACCGCCCCCGACCGTGCCCTCGCGTTGCTGCGCGACCTCGGCGCCGAAGAACTCGCCCACCCCGGCGGCACACTCCTGGCCCACCTGCGGCGCGTGCAGGCGAGGCTGGCCGGCTGGCAGGCTCGACCGGCCCTGCAACTCGCCGGACTGTGCCACGCGTTCTACGGCACGGACGGCTTTCCCGCCGCGCTGCTGTCCGTGGACCGCCGCGCGGACCTGGCCGCGGTGATCGGCATCGAGGCCGAGGCACTGGTGTACCTGTACGCGTCCTGCGACCGCAAGGCCACCTGTCCGCTGCTGGACCGGGCCGAGGCCGCCTTCCACGACCGGTTCACGGGCCTGGCGTCCCGTCCGGGAGCGCAGGCGCGCCACGACTTCGCGGAACTCTCCGCCGCCAACGAACTCGACCTCGCCGACATCGATCCGGCCTTCCGCGACCGGTGGGGCCCTTCGCTGTTCGCCCTGTTCGGCCGCTGGCACAACCTGCTGAGCGCGCGGGCGTGGCTCGACTGCCGCAGGGTCCTCGGCGGGCCGGCGCGCCCTCCTGCGGACTGACCGGGGCGGCGGGCCCGTCACGGGAGTCCGGCGCGTCGGCCCGAGGCGGTGGCCCGGCCACCGACGTCGTCCGGCCGGGCCCGGACGCGGCAGGGATCGGCGCTGTCGGCACTCGCATGGTTTTTCGAGGCAGACACGTCAGAGGGACGCCGTACCGGAAAAGCGCGACCTCGGGCCCATGTGAGAGCGCCGCGACCCCGGGCGGACGAAGTGAGGCCGTGTCGCCACTCGGATGATCGGGGCAGGTCGGGGTAGAACAACTCTCGGCGCCTGACGACCAGGGGCCGGAGCATGCCCGGAAGCAGGGCTGTTCCAGGGCATGAGACAAAGGATTCACGCATGGCCAGCGGTACCGTGAAGTGGTTCAACTCCGAAAAGGGCTACGGCTTCATCGCCCAGGACGGCGGGGGCCCGGACGTCTTCGCGCACTACTCCGAGATCCAGAGCAACGGTGGATTCCGTGAGCTCACGGAGGGTGAGCACGTCACGTTCCAGATCGGGCAGGGCCAGAAGGGTCCGCAGGCGCAGAACATCGTGCGCGGCTAGAACCCCTCGACTGCGGTCTGGTCCTGATCCTGCTCCTGACCCTGATCCTGACGCAGGCCCGTACCCCTGGCGCAGGGGTGAGCGGCGGCGGTCCCCGTCCGGGCCGTCGCCGCACCGCGTTCACGTCCCGCGGACCGACACCGCACCCGCACCCGCACCCGCACTGGAGCGGGGGGAACGAGGCGGGGCGGGGCGAGCCAAGTCCGGCTGGTCGGGTCGGCAGGCCCAGGACCCGTCCTCGCACGGCTGTGGCTCGGCTGTGTAATTCCGCTCACCCCGCCCGTCCTCCGCCCGTCCGCGCCGCTACTGTGCCGTCATATGCACGACGATCCCCGGGACCTCGGCAGGCCCGTACCGCGTCAGGCGGCCGACGAGGGGCGTTCGCTCGTCGGGCGCCGTCAAGAGACGGCAGCGCTCACCGATGCCCTGGACGACCTGGCCACCGGCCGTGGGCGGGCGGTGGCGCTGACCGGGGAACCGGGCATCGGCAAAAGCGCGCTGATCGCGGCGGTCGTGGCGCGGGCCCGCGGCAGGGGCATCCCGGTGGTCTCCCTCGCGGACTCCCCGGACAGCGGTGGCGGCGGCGCGTTGCCGCAGGGGCCCGTGGTCGTCGTCGCGGACGATCTGCACCGCCTCCCGGCGGAGCGGCTGCGCCTGGTGGAGCAGGCGGTACGGGGGTGCGCCGCCCGTCCGACGCTGTGCCTGCTGGCTTATCGGCAGCGCCAGCTCAGCGCGGAGATGGCCCAGTCGGTGTCACTGGCCGTCTCCGGCGGGCTGTTGGACCCGTGGTCGCTCGGGCCGCTGTCGCCCGCGGAGGCGAAGGAACTGCTGCTCGGCGGATACGGCGAAGCCGGCACCGACGCGGACGCCTCGCAAGTCGAAGCGAACGCGATGCACATCGACGCGAACGCGATGCACATCGACGCGAACGCGTTGCACGTCGACACAGACGCGCTGCACGCGGACACGGCGGGCAATCCGCTGTATCTGACGGCGCTCGGGCCACAGGGCGCCGCCCGCGACCGGGCCGTGACCGCGATCCTCGGGGAACTGGCCGGACTCGACACGGCCGCACTCACCCTGATGCGGGCCGCGGCCGTTCTGGAGGGTCCCTTCGAAGCCGAACTGCTGGCCGCGGTCGCCGGGTTCGACGTACCGGGCACCCTGTGCCTGCTGGACGAGCTCACCCGCCTCGACCTGGTGCGTCCCGCCGAGCCGGCGCCGTATCTGACCCTGCGGCACCGCGCGCTCGCCGAGGTCGTCTACGCCCGTACCGAGCCGAGCCTGCGGCACGCCATGCACCGCAGGGCGGAGTCGGCACTGGCGGGGCGGGCCGCCGCGGTCACCCGGCGGGCCCGGCATGTCGCGCGGGCCGCCGACCCGGAGCGGCCCGACCACGTCGCGACGCTGATCGCCGCCGCGCGCAGTGAGCTGTTCGGTGCACCGTCGGTGGCGGTCGGGCACCTGGAGACGGCGCTGACGCTGCTGCGCGAGGACGGCCCGCACTGGCACGAGGCCCATGTCCTGCTGGCCCGCGCCCGGATGCTCAGCGGCAACGCCCGTGAGGCACGCGCCCTGTTGGACACCCTTCGCTCGTCCATCGCCGGGCCCGGCGAGGCGGCCGCGCTCGCCGAGTCCAGCAGGCTGGAACGCCATCGCGGCCAGTACACCGAGGCCGGCGCCATGGCACGGGCCGGCCTCGCGGCGCTGACCGACGCGACGGCCGCGCAGGACTTCGCTCTCGCCGCTGCGCTGCACACCGAACTCGCCGATCACGCTTACACCGTGCGGGACTACGACACCTCGCGCCATCACGCCGAGAAGGCCGCCGAACTGGCGCGCTCGCACCAGGACTCGGTCGGCGAGGCCCACGCGCTGGCCCAGGCCGCCCTCGCCTCCCTGTTCACCGGCGACCAGGAAACCGCCCGCCCATGCGCCACCCGTGCCGCCCAACTGGTCGACTCCGCAGGCGACTTCGCACTGTCCACGAACCTGGACGCGCTGCTCCAGCTGGGCATGACGGAAGGGATGCTGGAGCGGCTGGAGGACTCCGAGCGGCACCTGACCCGGGCCGCCGCGCTGAGCAGACGGACCGGACAGGCGTACATCGCCCCCAGCATCCTCACCGTGCTGGCCAACACGCAGCTCCGGTCGGGGAAACTGCGCCGCGTCCTCACCACGCTCGACACCCTCACCATCACCCTCGACCCCGACGGCGCGCCCACGACCGCGGCGATCGCCGCGATGGTCCGTGCGGAGGCCCTGTTCTGGCAGGACAGCGCCTCCCACGGTGCGGCGTGGCGGGAGTCGGCCGCCCGCGCGGTGGAGCTGGCCGACGGTTCGCAGGGCGCCTGGGCGGTGTCGGTGCGCTGCTTCCACGCCGAACTCGCCGTCCGCGCGGGCGAGTCGCCCTCCGCACGCTGGCTGTTGCTGGACGCGGCCGGGGGCGAGCAACTGTCCTCGGTGGCGAGTTGGCGCAAGCCCCGCTGGTGCGAGGCGCTGGCCCGCGCCGCCGCCGGGGCCTCGGACCCCGACGGCGCCACGCACTGGGCGGAGTTGGCCGAGTCCTGCGCGAACGTCCTGCCCTCGGCGAGCCGGCAGGGCTTCGCCCACCGGGCACGCATGTGGGCCCGCTCGGCCACCGGCGACATCGACGGCGCGCTGGGCAGCGCGGACGAGGCCGTCGCGCGGTTCTCGGCCAGCGGCGAGCGCCTCGAGACCGCCCGCACGCTGCTCGACGCGGCGGGACTCGCGCTGGACGCGGGGCGCACCGAGCAGGTCGCCGACCGGCTGGAGCGGGCCGGGGCCCTTGCCGAGCAGTGCGGATCGGCGCACCTCGCCGACGAGTCCGGCCGTCGGCGCGAGGACCTCGCCCGCCGTCTCGCCCCGCCCGCCGCCACCGGCGCCCGCGCGCTGCTGACGGAACGCGAGCGCGAGGTCGCCGGCCTGGTCAGCGAGGGCAGGACCAACCACCAGGTGGCGCAGGCACTGTTCCTGAGCGTGCGGACGGTGGAGACCCATCTCGGCCAGATCTACCGGAAGCTCGGGGTCACCAACCGCGCCGGCCTCACCCGCACCCTCCTCGCCGAGGGGGCGGACGGGCCCGCCTGACACCGGCCACGGACGGTGCCGTCAACGCCGTACACGAGGAGGTTCGTTCGATGTCGGAGCCTCCGACAGCACTGCCCCGGCGGTGCGTTCATGTCCGGGCCGGTCACGGTCGGGGCATTCCGACCGGGTTCGCCGATGCTGTGAAAGCGGCGGGTTCGACGGTCGGCGCAGGTGGGGCGGATGGCAGGATGCGCCCCATGGCTGACAGTGGTTTCTCGCTACGGATGGCGACGGCTGACGACGCGGACTTCCTCACGGACATGCTCGTGGCCGCCGTGAACTGGAACCCCGCCCAGACCGCGGTGAGCCGTGACCGCGTGCTGGAGGACTGCCTGTCCGCCCACTACGTCGAGGGCTGGCCACGGCCGGGCGACCTCGGGGTGGTCGCCGTCGAGGCGGGCGGCCGTCCGATCGGCGCCGCGTGGCTGCGCCAGTTCGGCCACGACGACCCCGGCTACGGGTTCGTCGCCGGGGACGTACCGGAACTGTCCGTCGGCGTCGTGGCGGCGTGGCGCGGGAAGGGCGTGGGGCGCGCCCTGCTGACGGACGTCGCCCGGCACGCCACCGAGCGAGGCATCGCCCGGATCTGCCTGAGCGTCGAACGGGCGAACCGCGCACGCGATCTCTATGTCGCCGAGGGCTTCACGACGGTGGCTTCGGGACCGGACGCGGACACGATGATCAGAGTGCTCGGCGATGGGCCTTCCGCCGAGACATCGCCCTCGGAAGGCTGAACCCGGCCCGGCACGGCGCGCGGCCAGGGCCCGCGGAACACGGACGCGGGCACGGGCACGGCACACGGGCGACACGGGCAACACCGGCAACACGGGCACGAGACACGAACACGGCCCCCGACACAGCATGCGGACCCGCCCGCCGACGGACAACCGCCGAGCCCGCTCCCGTCACGCCCCCACGGCCCCGTCGATCTGTTCGCGCACAAGGTCGGCGTGACCGTTGTGGCGTGCGTACTCCTCGATCATGTGCACCAGCATCCAGCGCAGGCTGACGCCCTGGCCACCGACATGGCCCGCCTCGTGCTCGGGCAGCCGGCCGGGGTCGTCCAGCGACGCGTCGGCGGTCAGCTCGCGGCCCCGGGCGATCTCCGCCCGCCAGGCCGCCGTCGCGTCGTCGAGCCCCCGTTCCGCCTGGAGGGCGAATCCGTCGGGGTTGTGTTCCCCGAAGACCGGCGGCATGTCCTGCCCCCCGAAGATGCGCTGGAACCAGTTGCGCTCCACCTCGGCCATGTGCTGGAGGAGACCGAGCAGCGTCAGGGACGAGGGGGCCGCGGCGGCCAGCCGTAGCTGATCGTCCTCGAGGCCCGCGCACTTCAGGGCGAGGGTCTCCCGGTGAAAGTCCAGCCAGGCGTCCAGCATGGTGCGCTCGTCGGCGAAGGCGGGCGGGATCGGCCGTCCGTCGGGTGTCGTGGTCATGGACCCACCCTGGCAGCAACGGCCGTGGCACACGACGTCAAAAGGCGGCGGGCCACCCCCCGTGCCGGGGGCGGCCCGCCTGTGGCGTCCGGCCGGTGTCAGGTCATCCGGCCGGTCGCGGTACTACCGCGTCTACCGCGTCGTACTGCCGCGTCATACGGCCGTCAGCGGCGGAAGTCACCGCTGCGGTGGTCGCGGCCGCCCCACGAGACGCTGTCCACGAGGCGACGGTGGTCGTTGCGCAGGGTCGCGGTGTCGACGCTGTCCCAGACCTTGTTGTGACGGTCCTGGTAGAGATCGCTGCGCGAGTCGCGGCCGACGCCGGTGTGCACGCGGACGGTGGCACGGGGGGCCAGGCGCACGTGGCGGAAGGTGTACGTGTTGCCCTGCCGGTCCGAGAGGGTCCAGCCGTTCAGGTCGATCGCCTGGCGGGTGGTGTTGGTGACGTTCACCCACTCCTGGTTCAGCGCACGGTTGGAACGGTCGTGGCTGCCCTGCGCGGCGTGCTGGACACTGCTGATCTCGACCGGGGCGTGCGGGCGGGCCGGGGCGGCGGAGGCGGGCAGCGCGGCCGCGCCCACGACGGCGGCGGCCACGGCGCCGGCAGCGGTCAGACGGCGGACGGAAGAAGCAACGGACACGAGTGTCCCCCTTCACGAAGGCCCACATCCGTTCCGACCAGGGAAAAGAACCCGGTCGGGGCGGATGTGTGGTGCTGGTGTGCGGCCGGTCGACCGCACACGCACACCCTGCCCGTGATGGCGGATCAATGTGGGCGACATACGTGGAAACTTACAGTTCACACAGGTTTCTGTGACACTCACATGTAATAGCCATTCATGTCCTGAATGCACGGAATTGACGCCGCGTCGGTGATCAACTCCCTTGGGGGCACTGCCCCCAGACGACCATGCCGCCGTGCGCGCCACGCCCCCACGGCGAGGGCCTTCACCCGAAAGTGAGTAACAGCGACGAACGCCCGGTGACGTGTCGGGCGGCGGGTCGGACGCACCTGACGGCTGAGTGGGACCCACTTCGGGGCTGAGTACGCGTGCTCATGCCGCCGCGCCCCGGCGCGGCCACGCTGGTGCCCACGAAAGAGCCGGGCGTCCGGCGGGGAGTCGGGCTCGGGCCCGGTCCGCGACACGGGCGTACGACGGCGGGCCCTGCCGCAGGTGTGCGACTGCGGGCGGCGGCCGCCCGCCCGTGCCCGGCCCCGAGGATCAGCGCGTTTCCACGACCGCCCGCCTCGCGTGGCGATCCACCGCTCCTGCCCAGCCCGCGAAGTCCCGGAAGGACCGAGTCATGGCCACACCACTGAGCGCCGCCGAGATGCTCTCCGCGCTGAAGACCGAGGGCCTCGGCGTCCACGAGCACGTCGGCTGGACCACCCACAACCGCGACAAGGCGACCGGCAAGGCGTTCGGGCCGGTCATCGGCGTGCTGATCCACCACACCGCCGGACACGGCGACCGCGAACTCTGCTTCGACGGCCGCTACGACCTGCCCGGCCCGCTCTGCCACGCCTGGCTCGGCCGCACGGAAGGGCTGTGGCTGATCGGCCACGGCCGCGCCAACCACGCCGGCCTGGTCGACCACGACGTCCTCGACGCGCTGCGCAAGCAGGCCCCGCTCCCCCACGACGACCACGCCCACGCCGACGGCAACGACTGCCTGTACGGCCTGGAGATCGAGAACCTCGGCAACGGCAAGGACCCCTACCCCGACGCCCAGTACCGGCAGGCCGTGCTGTGGGCCGCCGCGCTCTGCCGGGCCCACGGCTGGTCGGAGCGGTCGGTCGCCGGCCACAAGGAGGTCCAGCCCGGCAAGATCGACCCCAGTTTCGACATGGACGACTTCCGCGCCGACGTACGGAAGCAGCTCGCGGCCGGACCCACCGGCACCGGCGGCAAGCCCGCGGGCAAGGCGTCCAAGCCGAGGGTCGACCTGTCCCGCCTCATCGACGCGGCGAAGACCGACCCCGAGGCCAAGCAGGGCCACGTCAGCTACCTGACCGGCACGAACCTCACCGAGGCCGCGCTGGTCGAACTCGGCCACCTCGCGCGGACCTACGCGGGCGACGGCTCCTTCGGCTCCGCCACCGTCACCGCCTACGCCAGGTGGCAGCGCCACCTCGGCTACACCGGCGCGGCGGCCAACGGCATCCCCGGCCGGACGTCCCTCGTCAAACTCGGCGCCGCCAGCGGGCTGTTCACGGTCATCGCCTGACCTCGACCACTGCCGGGACACGCGTGTTCGGCGCACGGCCGGTCATACGGTAGGCTCGATCTTGAGCTCGCCGCCGTAACCACGGTCGGTGCGCGCTGCGTTGGTGGTCCAAGGAAAGACGCCCCGCTTCCTGCGGGGAAATGCAGGTGCAAGGCCTGCCCGGCGCTCCAGACGAAGATCCCCCGCCTCGATGACCGAGGCGGGGGATTTTTGCGTACGGCCTTCGGAGCACGGGGGCAGGCCCGGGGGCGTGGAGCCTTCCCACCGTCCGGTGAGGTCGTCGAGGTCGGCCCAGGCAAGCGGGCCTCCGCCCCGTCTCGGGGGGGGACCCGGGACGAAGACCCGCAGTGACACTTCCGTCCTGACGACGTCCCCGGATGCAGTGGCGGCCGCCCGGCCGGTTCCTCAGCAGCGGATCTCGACCGGGCGGCCCGTCGCGTCGCGTTCCGGGACCCCGGGGAGCCGCTCGGCCGTGCCGAGTGCGATCCGGTGGGCCGACCAGGCGGCGGCCGCGGCGTCGAGCACGTCGTCCACCGGGACGTGGTCCGCCTCCCCCAGTTCGTCCGGGAGCACCAGTCCGGCATCCGTCAGCAGCGCGCGACGCCGGTTCTGGCCGCGCCAGGTCTTCTTGGCGTACGTCAGCGGCACGCCGCCGGCGAGGGCACGGAAGGAGACCTCGGGGTGTACCTCGTGGAGCCTCCCGTCGGCGAGCCAGCACTCCCTCGCCTCCAGGAGCTTCGGCTTGAGCGCCCACGCCTGCACGGTCAGCCGACTGCCGGTCAGTTCCTGGCAGCGGTCGGCCGCGGTGCCGTGGTCCGGCTGCTGCCATGCGGAGCGCGGCGCGACGAGGAAGACGCTGTTGCGGCGCGGGCCGAGGACCGCCCGCGCCGCGAGGTCCGCCGCACGCCAGCCCTTCTCGACGAGGCCCAGCGGCATGTCCACCCCTACCGCCGACACCCCGGCGCCGCGCGCGATCAGCGACGCCAGCCGCGTGTCCACCAGGCTGCCGGCGTACGCACCGTCCGTCAGCCTGATCCCCACCCACCCCCGCTTGCCGCAGGCGTCGACACCCAGGACGTCCATCCACCCGTCCTCTCGCACGCGAACCGATCCGGGACGCCGACGGTACCGCGACCGGGGTGGAGGGCGGCGGGCCCCCGGGCCGGCACCCCGCCCGCGCCCGACGCCTCGCCCCGCCGGACGGGGGCGGGGTGAGGCGCGTGGGACAAGCGTGTTGTAGTGTTCCTCTTGAAGCCGCCGCCCGGACATCCGGGAGACGGTTCGTGCGTTGGTGGTCCAAGGAAAGACGCCCCGCTTCCTGCGGGGAGATGCAGGTGCAAGGCCTGCCCGGCGCTCCAGGAAGGTCCCCGTCTCGGTTTCGAGGCGGGGACCTTTGCGTTACGCGCGCGCGATCACCTGACGTGCGCCGCACCCGACGCCCTCACGTGCGCTGCACGGGACGCCCTCCTTTGCGGTTGCGCGGGAATCTCTCAGGGAACCAGGACCACCTTCCCGCCGATCGTGCCCGACTCCGCCAGACGCAGTGCCTTCGCGGCCTCGGCCAGAGGGAGTTCGGCGGCGATGGCGGCCTGGATGTCGCCGCGCTGCAACGCGGTGAACACCTCGGTGAGGTCGGCGCGCAGGCGGGCACGGAAGCGGGTGGCGGAGAGCGCCTTGCCCGCCCAGACGTTGAAGAAGCAGGCGTGGCGGCCGTTGGGCAGTGCGTTCCACAGCCACACGCGGCCCAGCAGCTTGAGGACCGGCAACTGCTTCGAGCCGGTGGCGTCCCGGGTGGCCGCGCTGCCGTAGGAGACGAGGGTGCCGCCGGGCGCGAGCAAGCGCCAGGAACCGGTCAGGCCGGGGCCGCCGACGTGGTCGAAGACGGCGTCGGCGCCGGCCGGGGCCAGTTCGCGTACGCGGGCGCAGAGGTCGGCCGTGCGGTAGTCGACGGGGGTGACCCCCTGGGCGCGCAGGGCGTCGTGATGGCGGGGAGAGGCGGTCCCGATCACCTTCACCCCGGCGGCGCGGGCGAGTTGGACCAGGAGCGAGCCGACGCCGCCGTTCGCGCCGTGGACCAGGATCGTCTGGCCGGACCGGATACGGGCCTTGCGGTGGAGCATCTGCCAGGCGGTGACGCCGTTGACGACCGCGGTCTCCGCCGCCGCGGCGCTGACACCGTCCGGGACCTCGACGACGTCGGCGGCGTCGAGGACGACATGGGTGGCCCAGCCGCCGGTCTTGGTCAGCGCCGCCACCCGCCGGCCGGCCAGGGCCGCGTCGGCGCCGGGGCCGGTCGCCTGCACGGTGCCGACGAGGTCGTAGCCAGGGACGAAGGGGAAGGGCGGCTGGTCGTAGTAGCGGCCGCGGCGCATCTGCTGCTCCGCGAAGGACACCCCGGTCGCCTCCATGCGGACGAGCACCTGCCCGGGGCCGGGCTCGGGCAGCGGGACCCGGCGCACCTGGAGCCCCTCCGGCTCGACCGTACCCGGCAGGACCACCTCGAGGCGCTCGTGGGTGCTGTTCGTCGTCGTCATCGCCGGTCCCCTTGATGGTTTGTTATGGCTTATCTGGTTTGTTAGAGGCTGTAACTCTCATCTCCAGAGTGGGGTGTCGACAGACTCACGTCAAGGGCTGGCCGAAGATTTTTTTAGTGGGTGTGATTTCCGTGATACCTTCTCACTCATGGAGGATGCGACGTCACCCCGCGCCCGGTACCGCGCCCAGGTCCGCACCGAGATCAAGGAGCACGCCTGGCGGCAGATCGCCGGGGCCGGCGCCTCCGCGCTCTCCCTGAACGCCATCGCCAAGAACATGGGCATGACCGGGCCGGCCCTGTACCGCTACTTCGGCAGCAGGGACGACCTGCTCACCGAACTGGTCACCGATGCCTACCGCAGCCTCGCCGACACCTTCCGCGCCGCCTCCGGCGAGGGGCTCACCGGACTCGGCCACGCCCTGCGCGGTTGGGCGCTCGCCGACCCGCAGCGCTACTTCCTCGTCTACGGCACCCCCGTGCCCGGCTACCACGCCCCCGACGACGTCACCGCCATCGCCGCCGAGATCATGGCCGTCCTCCTCGACGCCTGCGCCACCGGACCGGCCCCGGCCCCCGCGCCGGACCTCGACGCCCACCTCGCCGGCCACCGGGCATGGGACGGCGGACACGGCGCCTCCGAACCCGTCCTGCGGCGGGCCCTGACCGCCTGGACCCGGCTGCACGGCGTGCTCTCGCTCGAACTCGCCGGACATTTCACCGGCATGGGCTTCGATCCCGTGCTGCTGTTCGACGCCGAGCTCTCCGCACTGTAAGATCGATCTTGAGCTCGCCGCCCACATCCGGGTGGCAGGCAGTGCGTTGGTGGTCCAAGGAAAGACGCCCCGCTTCCTGCGGGGAAATGCAGGTGCAAGGCCTGCCCGGCGCTCCCAGCACAGAGGCCCCGCATCCGAAGCGAATTCGGGAGCGGGGCCTTTGTCATGCGCAGCGGGCCGTTAGGGTGCCGGACATGCGCTCACTGATCGCCGCTTTGCGTGCAGACGACGAGGCCGCCCGATTCCTGTCGTGGCCCGGTGACTTCGAACTCGACAGGGCCGATCACGTCGAGGAGGTCCGACTCGCCTCCGGGGCCGAGCTGGAGGCGTTCGGGGGTGACGGGGCCGGCGGCACCTTCTTCTTCTGCGGCGACGGCGGCGAGGAACGCCCCGTGCTCTACGCCGACTCCGAGGGCGGCGCCGCGCTCGTCGCGATCGGCCTGGCCGAGTTGCTGCGCCTGCTGCTGACCGTCCCGTGGTGGCGCGACTGCCAGGACTTCACCGTCAGCGAGAGCCGGGAGCTCGCGCAGGAGTATCTGGAGGACATGCCCGACCTGCCTCAGCGGCGCGAACGGGCCGCGGCCGCCCTCGGCCTCGTCCTGCCCGGCGAGGCAGAGGTGCTCGCCCGGCTCCAGCAGGTCGCCCGCGGCGCCGGCGACGACTACGTCCTGCTCTACGCCCCCGAGAACGAGCCCTACACCCCGCTCATCATCTGACCCCGGCTCACCGGAGCAGACCTGGGGCGGTCGCGTGATCCCTTCGTGTCCTGTGCCATCAATGATCGAGGGATGAGACGGTGGATACGACTTCTCGCGGCCGTCGCCGTGATGGCGGGGGCCTCGGCTCCGGGCACGGCGGCCGGCGCGGCACCGGACCGGGCGGCGGCGAGTGCCGCCGTCGAGGCTCCCGCGACGTACTACACCCAGGCCGACGACCCCACCCGGGTCGAACTGCCGGTCACCATCAACGCCGGCAGCGGGGCGAACGTCCGCGGCGCCGTGCTGACCGTCGACGCCTCCCGCGTACGGGGACTGGTGCGGCTCCAGGCCAAAAGGGTCTGCACCGAGGGCGCGGGCTACGTCTTCACCTGCCGTCTCACCTCCTCCCAGGGGGAGTTCCGGCTGAGGGACCTGGTCGTCCTGGGCGCCGACAAGAAGGCCGCACCCGGCACGCACGGCACCGTGTTCTTCCGGCTCGCCACCGCGGGCGGGCAGCGGGCGGAAGCCCGGACCGAGATGACGGCCGGATCTCCGGAGCTGTGGGGCAGGAAGCTCGCCTTCCACGACGCCCCCGCCGGAAAGCCCCTGAAGATCCGGGGCGGCGTCCTCAACCACGGCCCCTTCACCGCGAGCGGGTTCCGGGTGACGGTGTCCGCGCTCACCGACACGCACCTTCGGCACAGCTACAGCAACTGCCGCTACAGCGAGACTGGCGGGTCCCGGGCCTACTGCGTCTTCGACACCCCCCTCGAACCGGGCCGGGCCTACCTGTTCGACGCGCCGTTCATCCTGGAAGGGGAATCCGAACTGACGCGGGGCACCGCGGTGTTGACCGTCTTCGCCCCTGGACAGGACGCGGGACCGTACTTCGACGAGGCCGTCTACACCATCCCGGGCGAGGGACCCGCGCTCGGCCTCACGCCCACCGAACCCACCGGCTTCGCGCACCTCGCGGACCTCATCCCCGTCGAGACCGACCAGCACATCGATGTACAGGCCGTCGCCGGTTCGCTCGACGGACGGCCCGGCGACACCGTCGAGTTGACGGTGGGGGTGCGCAACGCCGGGCCCGGCCGCATCGACGCCCGCTACGTGCGCTACGAGATCACCCCGCCGGACGGCACCACCCTGATCCCGCCCGACAAGCCCTCCCCGGACCCGGACGAGGACGAGGGGTCCTACTGGTCCTGCTCCCCGTGGAAGGCGGGTGCCGCCCACTACAGCTGCGACGGCGGGAACCTGCCGCCGGGCAAGGCCGTGACGCAGGTGCTGCGGTTCCGCATCGACAGCGCCTACGCCGGGACCGGCAAGGTCACGGCCGTCCTCAGGAACGGCTACGCCTCACACGACTCCCGGCCCGGCAACAACACGGCCGAGATCACCGTCGCCGGCGCGGAAGCGGGCCTGGGTGGCCGGTTCGGCTGGGCCGGGGTCGCGGCCGCCGGGTTCGCCGCCGTCGCCGTCCTCGTGGCCGGCGTGGCGTACCGCAGACGCCGCGCCGCGCGATGAGGGGGCGGCCGGTCAGCCGGTGAACGTGCGCGGGGTCAGGCGGCGCGCCAAGAGGTCCAACGCCGCCGCCACCTCGGCGAGTTCGGCCTCCCCCGGGCCGTCCAGGGCGGCGGCGAGGGCGGAGTCGACGCTCGTCTCGCGCACCGCGGCCACCCGGGCGGACGCCTCGGCGGCGGGACTGACCAGGAGGCGGCGGCGGTCGGCGGGGTCAGGAGCGGCGGTGACCGCGCCGGCCTCCTTCAGCCGGGCCACGGCCGTGGAGACCTGACTCTGCGGCAGGCCGGTGCGCTCCGCGATCTCGCCCACCGCGCTGGCGGGATGGGCGGAGACGTCGCCCGCGACGATCAGCACGGAGCGGGTGCTGCCGCCGTGGCGGCCGCTCCCACCCTCCGGCTCGGGCATGGCCGCCTCGCCGATCTTCATCAGCGCGCGGCCCAGCAGGAAGAGATCCACTCCGTTCACGGTCCCCATGTTACATCAGGATCGATACATCGCGATGGATGCGATCGCGGCGGCACGAAGGCCTCGGCCCTCAGGGAAGGACCGTCCACGTGTCGCCCGACGCCAGCAGTCCGGGCAGGTCTCCCCTGCCGTGGCGAATCACCGCTTCCGCCAGTTGGTCGGACATCTGGGTGTCGTAGACGGGGCGTTCGACGGCGCGGAAGACGCCGATGGGGGTGTGGTGCAGGGCGTCGGGGTCGGCGAGCCGGGACAGCGCGAACGCGGTGGTCGGGGAGGCGGCGTGGGCGTCGTGGACGACGAGGTCGGCCTCGTTGTCGTCGGTGACGGTGACCACGCGCAGGTCGCCGGTGGTGTGGTCGCGGACCACGCCGCGGGTTTTGTCGGTGCCGAAGCGGATGGGTTCGCCGTGGTGCAGGCGGATGAGGGTGTTCTCGGCCTGGTGGCGGTCCTTGAGGGCGTCGAAGGCGCCGTCGTTGAAGATGTTGCAGTTCTGGTAGATCTCGACCAGGGCGGTGCCGGGGTGGGCGGCGGCGGCGCGCAGGACCTCGGTGAGGTGGGTGCGGTCGGAGTCGATGGTGCGGGCGACGAACGACGCCTCCGCCCCGATCGCCAGGGAGACCGGGTTGAAGGGGGCGTCCAGGGAGCCCATCGGCGTCGACTTGGTGATCTTGCCGGTCTCGGAGGTGGGTGAGTACTGGCCCTTGGTGAGGCCGTAGATGCGGTTGTTGAACAGCAGGATCTTGAGGTTGACGTTGCGGCGCAGGGCGTGGATGAGGTGGTTGCCGCCGATGGAGAGGGCGTCGCCGTCGCCGGTGACGACCCAGACGGACAGGTCGCGGCGGGAGGCCGCCAGCCCGGTGGCGATGGCGGGGGCGCGGCCGTGGATGGAGTGCATTCCGTAGGTGTTCATGTAGTACGGGAAGCGTGAGGAGCAGCCGATTCCGGAGACGAAGACGATGTTCTCGCGTGCGAGGCCGAGTTCCGGCAGGAAGCCCTGGACGGCGGCGAGGATCGCGTAGTCACCGCAGCCGGGGCACCAGCGCACTTCCTGATCGGTCTTCAGATCCCTTGCGGTGAGGCGGAGTTCAACGGTGGTGGTCATCGAGCGTCTCCCGCAGGGCGTCGGCGAGTTGGCCGGAGGTGAAGGGTGTGCCGGTGACGTGGTTGTAGGAGTGGGCGTCGACCAGGTACTTCGCGCGGATGAGGGTGGCGAGCTGGCCGAGGTTCATCTCGGGGACGACGACCTTGTCGTAGCCGGCGAGGACGGTGCCGAGGTTGCGCGGGAAGGGGTTGAGGTGGCGCAGGTGGGCCTGTGCGATCGACGCGCCGGCCGCGCGCAGCCGGCGTACCGCGGCGGTGATCGGGCCGTAGGTGGAGCCCCAGCCCAGCACCAGGGTGCGGGCGTCGTGGGGGTCGTCGACGCTCAGGTCGGGGACGTCGATGCCGTCGATCTTGGCCTGGCGGGTGCGGACCATCAGGTCGTGGTTGGCGGGCGCGTAGGAGATGTTGCCGGTGCCGTCCTGTTTCTCGATGCCGCCGATGCGGTGTTCCAGGCCGGGAGTGCCGGGCACCGCCCAGGGGCGGGCCAGGGTCTGCGGGTCACGCAGGTAGGGCCAGAACTCCTCGCCGCCGTCGGCGGTGGTGTGGTTGGGTGCGGTGGCGAACTGCACGCGCAGATCCGGGAGTTCCTCCAGCTGGCGCACCCGCCAGGGTTCGGAGCCGTTGGCGAGGTAGCCGTCGGAGAGGACGAAGACGGGGGTGCGGTAGACCAGGGCGATGCGCGCCGCCTCCAGGACCGCGTCGAAGCAGTCGCCCGGCGTCATCGGCGCGATCACCGGCACCGGCGCCTCGCCGTTGCGGCCGTACATCGCCTGCAGCAGGTCGGCCTGCTCGGTCTTGGTCGGCAGGCCGGTGGAGGGCCCGCCGCGCTGGATGTCCACGACCACCAGCGGCAGCTCCATCGAGACCGCCAGCCCGATCGTCTCCGACTTCAGCGCCACCCCCGGCCCGCTGGTGGTCGTCACCGCCAGGGAGCCGCCGAACGCGGCACCCAGGGCGGCGCCGATCCCGGCGATCTCGTCCTCCGCCTGGAAGGTGCGCACCCCGAAGTTCTTGTGCCGGGACAGTTCGTGCAGGATGTCGGAGGCCGGGGTGATGGGGTAGGAGCCCAGGAACAGCGGCAGGTCCGCCTGCCGGGACGCGGCGATCAGACCGTAGGCGAGGGCCAGGTTGCCGGAGATGTTGCGGTACAGGCCCGGCGCGAACGCCGAGGAGGCGGGGGCGATCTCGTAGGAGACCGCGAAGTCCTCCGTGGTCTCCCCGAAGTTCCAGCCCGCCCTGAACGCCGCCAGGTTCGCCTCCGCGATCTGCGGCTTCTTCGCGAACTTCGACCGCAGGAACTTCTCCGTGCCCTCGGTCGGCCGGTGATACATCCACGACAGCAGGCCCAGCGCGAACATGTTCTTGCTGCGCTCGGCCTCCTTGCGGGAGAGGTCGAACTCCTTGAGCGCGGTGACCGTCAGTGTCGTCAAGGGCACCGGATGGACCCGGTAGGCCTCCAGTGACTCGTCCTCCAGCGGGGAGGCCGCGTATCCGACCTTCGCCAGCGCGCGTTTGGTGAACTCGTCGGTGTTGACGATGATCTCCGCGCCGCGTGGCAGATCGCCGATGTTCGCCTTCAGGGCGGCCGGGTTCATCGCGACGAGCACGTCGGGTGCGTCCCCGGGGGTGAGGATGTCGTGGTCGGCGAAGTGCAGCTGGAACGACGACACCCCCGGCAGGGTGCCTGCGGGCGCGCGGATCTCGGCGGGGAAGTTCGGCAGGGTCGACAGATCGTTGCCGAACGACGCCGTCTCCGAGGTGAACCGGTCACCCGTGAGCTGCATCCCGTCACCCGAGTCCCCCGCGAACCGGATGACCACCCGGTCCAGCCGGCGGACGTCCTTGGCATCGGCGTCCGGGGTATCGGCGTCGCGGGTATCCGCTTCCGGGGTATCCGCCTCGGCCGTATCCGCGTCCGGGGTATCCGCCGCGGACGTATCCGCACTACTCGCAGCCATCGCCTGTCGACTCTCCTGTTCGTGCCGTGCGGGCCGGTGGGGTCACGACGCGGGCCGGACCGCGTCGGGTTCGTCCTCGTCGAGGGCCGCCGCGGCCGCGGCACCGTCGGCGGGACCGGACACGGCACCGCGGGCGGCCTCGTCCTCGATGAGGCGGCGGGGCATGATCCAGCGCAGCAGGGGGCCGGCCATCGCGGTGGTGACGACGGCCATGACGACCATGAGGGAGTACAGCTCCTGGTCGATGATGCCCATGCTCAACCCGACGCTGAGGACGATCAGTTCGGTCAGACCGCGGGTGTTCATCAGGGTGGCCAGGGCCGCGGACTGGCGCTGCGGCATCCCCTGGGCGCGGGCCGCGAGGAAGGCGCCGGCGAACTTGCCGCCGATGGCGACGAGCAGGATCAGGGCGAGGTCGCCCAGCCCGTCGGTGCCGAGGTGCGAGAGGTCGACCTTGAGTCCGGCGACGAGGAAGAACACCGGCAGCAGCAGGACCCCGCCGAGCCGGCCGAGGTGGTCGTGGATGTCGGAGCGCAGCGCGGTGGTGTGCTCGCGCGGGATGACCGCGCCGAGAAGGAACGCGCCGAAGATGAAGTGCAGGCCCATCCACTCGGTGGCACCGGCGGAGACGAGCAGTCCGGCGACGACGAAGGCGAAGGCGGTGGGGGTCAGCCGGGGGCTGGTGCGGGTGGCGATCAGGCGGCGCAGCAGCGGCCGCAGCACGAAGACCATGCCCAGCGCGTACGGCACGAGCAGCAGGATGTGCCACTGGTCGTGGCCGCCGGCGCCGGTGACGGCGACCACGCCGGCCAGGGCCGTCCAGGCCAGGACGTCGTCGATGGAGGCGCAGGCGAGGGCGACGGTGCCGAGGGTGGTGCGGTGCATCCCGCGTTCGGTGAGGATGCGGGCCAGCACCGGGAACGCCGTGATCGACATGGCGATGCCGCAGAACAGCACGAACGCCGTCTTGTCGGGGGTGGTGTGATGTCCCATCAGGTAGAAGGCGAGAGCGCTGCCCAGGCCGAAGGGCAGCAGCACCGAGCTGAGGGAGACCGACACGGCGAAGCCGCCGGTGCCGCGGGCGAGGGTGGAGTCCAGGTCGAGTCCGACGATGAACATGAACACCGCGACGCCGACGGTGGCCAGGGCGCTGAGGAAGGGCCGGATGTCGGTCGGGAAGAGGTGGTCGGAGATGGCCCCGTGGAAGAGGGTGGGTCCCATCAGGATGCCGGCCAGCACCTCGCCGATCACCGGGGGCTGGTCGAGCCGGCGGGCCAGGGCGCCGAGCAGCCGCGCGAGGACGACGACGACGGCCAGGCCGAGAAGGAGTTCCACGTTCTGGTGGGAAGTCATGTCTGGGGGTCCGTTTCTCGCGGGCCGGGCGGCGACCCACCGCGCGAGCGGCGCGCGCGGGTGGCCGCCCGGCCCCTGGGGACGACCTGGGGCCTGTCGTCACATTCGCCTGGCAGACCGGAAGGTGACGACAGGCCCCAGGAGCGCACCGGCCGGCGGCCGGTGCGCTCCTGGGTGGTTCAGGCGACGACGGCGTCGGCGGTGGCCCGCCGGATGCCGAGGGTCGGCGTGGTGGTCAGGTACAGACCGCTGGCCGCGTCGTAGAGGTCGGTGGCGTCCATCTTCATCGGCGCCATGCTGATGGGGGCGTTGGGGCTGGCGGCGATGGCGGCCTGGCGGGCCTGCTCGGCGGCGCTGAGCAGCTGGCCGACCGGGGTGCCGTCGTGACCGGCCTCGTCGATCATCGTCTGGATGGGGGCGGTGCCGAGGCCCGCGACGTCGCTGGCCTCGCGCAGGTCGGTGACGCCCGCGACGAGTTCACCGAAGGCGGCGTCCTTGCCGTCGCCCGCGGTGGTGCCGTCGCTGGACTCGCGCACCAGGGACTCGGCCAGGTCGAAGTAGGTGTCGCTGCCCATGTACTGCTGGTAGACGCCCGAGACGAGGGTGAACAGGCGCTGGTAGGCGTTGCGGAAGAGGGACTCGTAGAAGCCCAGTGCCTGGCTCTCGTCGACGTCGCCGTTGATGGTGGACAGGATGGACGCGGCCGAGAGCATGCCGCTGTACATGGCGAGGTGGACACCGGTCGACAGCAGCGGGTCCAGGAAGCAGGCGGCGTCGCCGACGAGGAAGTAGCCGGGGCCGCAGAAGGAGTCGGCGACGTAGGAGAAGTCCTTCTCCACGCGGACGCCGGGCTGGAACTCGCCGCCGGCCAGCAGGTCGGTGACGGTCGCGGACTCCGCGATGAGGGCGTGCAGCATCTCCTCGGTGGAGGAGTAGTCGGCACGCCGCTCCAGGAAGCGCGACTGGTGGGAGACGAAGCCCACGCTGTAGCGGTCGTCGCGCAGCGGGATGATCCAGTACCAGCCGTCGGGCGAGGAGACGACGTTGATGCCGCCGGAGGGGGTGCCCGGGAGCAGGTCGCCGCCCTTCCAGTAGCCCCAGATGGCGACGTTGCGGAACACCTCGTGCGGGCGGCGGTTCTTGAAGTGCTGGCCGCCGATGACGCCGGCCCGCCCGGAGGCGTCGACGACGAAGTCGAACTCGCCGGTGTGCACCGTGCCGCGGTCCTGCGGGTCGGTCCACTCGGCGCCCACGGCGCGGTCGCCGTCGAAGATCACGCGCTTGACGGAGGCGCCCTGGATGACCTCGACGCCCTGCTCGGCGGCGTGGTCGAGGAGGATGGTGTCGAAGTCGTCGCGGTCCACCTGCCAGGACCGGACGTCCGGGCCGAACAGCTCGGACCAGTCGATCTTCCAGTCCTTCTCCTGGCCCCAGCGCAGCAGGACGCCGGTCTTGACGGTGTAGCCGCGCTCCTCGATCTTCTCCAGCGCGCCGCCGAAGTCGAGAATGCTGCGGCAGGAAGAGGCGATGGACTCGCCGATGTGGTACCTCGGGAACGTGTCGCGCTCCAGAAGCGTCACCGACACACCGGCCCGGGCCAGGAGCGTCGCGGCGGTGGACCCGCCGGGGCCGCCGCCGATTACTAGGACTTTCCGCGTCATCGTGCACCCAATCTGTGGAAGTCGCCCTGTACGGGCCGTGCAGTGGGGTGGAATTCGGAATGCTCGGATTTCTGGTTCGCTCTGTAGTGCGGGGAGGTGTGAACTGGCAATTACGATAAGCAGGTTCGGGTTTGTCCAAATACCCCTAACTCCCCCTGAGCGGCCCCACTCACCGCGGGTCGGGAAACCCCTTAGGGGTGGCGGGAATTGAGTGGTCCGCTTTCGGGCCGCGGCCTTCCGGGCGGCTGTTCAGGCGGCCGTCGCCGTGCGGAAGCCGCGGCCGTTCTTGCGCCCCAGGGCGCCGGTGCCGGCCAGCGCCGCCAGCAGCGGGGCCGGTTCCTGGTCGGGGTCGGCGAGGTCGTCGTAGAGCCGCTGCTGGATCGCGAGGGAGACGTCCAGGCCGATGGTGTCGAGCAGCTCGAACGGGCCCATGGGGTAACCGAATCCGTCGCGTACGGCCGCGTCGATGGCGTCGATGGACGTGCCGGGGCGGTGCAGCAGGCGCACGGCCTGGCCAAGGTAGGGGAAGAGCAGGCAGTTGACGATGAACCCGGCCCGGTCGGGGCAGGTGACCGCGGTCTTGCCGAGCCCGCCGACGAAGGCGTTCGCGGCGGCGTGCACGGCGTCGGTGGTGTCGGGGGTGCGCACGACCTCCACGAGCCTGAGGGCCGGGGCCGGATTGAAGAAGTGCAGTCCGATGGTGTCGGCCGCGCGCCCGGACGCCTCGGCGCAGGTGGCGACGGGCAGGCTGGAGGTGGTGGTGGCCAGGATCGTGCCGTGCGCGGCGGTGAGCCGGCCCAGGCGGGCGAACAGGTCGCGCTTGACGGCGAGATCCTCGGCGACCGCCTCGATCACCAGGTCCCGGCCGCTCACCGCGTCGACGGTGGCCGCCGGGGTGAGCGCGGCGAGCGCGGCGGCCTTCTGCTGGGCGGTGACGCGGCCGCGCCGCACGGAGCGGGTCAGGGACTGCTCGATCGCCGCGAGGGCGGCGGCGGCCTTGTCGTCGCTGCGGGCGACGAGCACGGTGGGGTGGCCGGCGGTCGCGCAGACCTCGGCGATCCCGCGGGCCATCGTGCCCGAGCCGACGACGGCGACGGTGCGTACGTGCCGGGTGGCGGTCCCGGCGGGGGCGAGGGCGGTGGTGTCGTGGACGGTACGGCCCTCGTCGTCCCAGGTGTGGAAGCCCTCGCCGCTCTTGCGGCCCAGCCGCCCGGTCGCCACCAGCCTGCTCAGCAGCGGGGCGGGCCGGAAGCAGGCCTGTCCGGTGGCGTGGTGCAGCCCCGTGAGCAGGGAGTGCGCGGTGTCCAGGCCGAAGGTGTCCAGCAGGCGCAGCGGTCCGGCGGGCAGGCCGCAGCCCAGCCGCATCGCGGTGTCGATGTCGTCGCGGGTGGCGTGACCGGCCTCCAGGAAGGACACCGCCCGGTTCAGCTGGGCGAGGACCAGGGCGGTGGCGTCGGTGGCCGGCTGGACGCCGAGGCTGCTCACGGGCTTCAGCCCCAGGGAGGCGATCAGCGACTGGACGGCGGTCGTGGTGGCGGGGGCGGTCAGCGTGGTGGTGACCGCCTCGACGGTGCCTCCGGGGCCCGGCGGCACCAGGAAGCGCAGGCCGGCGAGGGTGCCGGGGCGGCCGGAGGCGATGGCGAGTTCGGCGAGCGAGAGGCCCGCGGTGGTGGTGACGACCGGTGCGGGGCTCAACCCGCCGATACGGCGCAGCAGTCGGGCCTTGTCCGCGAGGTCGTCGCCGACGGCCTCGATGACGACGTCGGCGCCGGACAGCGCCGCCAGGTCGTCGGTGAGGTGCGTCTCGCCCGCCGTGTCGGCGCCCGCCGACGCCTTCAGCCTCCGGTCGGCGCGGGCGACGGCGTCCGGGTCGGTGTCGACGCCGATGACGCGGTGCCCGGCCGCGTGCGCGAGGCGCAGGAACGCCTCGCCCACCGTGCCGAGGCCGACCACGGCAGTGACGGGCCGGGATGCCGTGGGGGTGCCGTGGGTCGCGGGGGCGTGGTGGGTCGTGTCGGTGCTCTTGGCCGTGTGGCTGGTGTGGGTGCTCACTTCTCCTGCCCCTCGATCCGGCGGAAGCGGTTGATGGCGTCGAGGTGTTCGGCGCGCAGTTCGTGGTTGCGGACGCCGAGGCCTTCCTCGGGGGCGAGGCACAGGACGCCGACCTTGCCCTGGTGGAGGTTGCGGTGGACGTCGTGGGCGGCCTGCCCGGTGTCCTCCAGGGAGTAGACCTTGGAGAGGGTCGGGTGGATCTTGCCCTTGGCGATCACGCGGTTGGCCTCCCACGCCTCGCGGTAGTTCGCGAAGTGCGAGCCGATGATCCGCTTCAGCGACATCCACAGGTAGCGGTTGTCGTACTCGTGCATGTAGCCCGAGGTGGAGGCGCAGGTGGTGATGGTGCCGCCCTTGCGGGTGACGAACACCGAGGCGCCGAAGGTCTCGCGGCCGGGGTGCTCGAAGACGATGTCGATGTCCTCGCCGCCGGTCAGCTCACGGATGCGCTTGCCGAACCGCTTCCACTCGCGCGGGTCCTGGGTCTGCTCGTCCTTCCAGAACCGGTAGCCCTCAGCGTTGCGGTCGATGACGTTCCGCGCGCCCATCGCGCGGCAGATGTCGGCCTTCTCCGGGCTGGAGACCACACAGATCGGGTTGGCGCCGCCCGCGAGGGCGAACTGGGTGGCGTAGGAGCCCAGTCCACCGCTCGCGCCCCAGATCAGGACGTTGTCGCCCTGCTTCATGCCGGCACCGTTGCGCGAGACCAGCTGCCGGTAGGCGGTGGAGTTGACCAGGCCGGGAGCGGCGGCTTCCTCCCAGCTGAGGTGCTGCGGCTTGGGCATGAGCTGGTTCGACTTGACAAGTGCGAGCTCTGCCAGGCCGCCGAAGTTGGTCTCGAAGCCCCAGATCCGCTGCTCGGGGTCGAGCATCGTGTCGTTGTGGCCGTCGGAGGACTCCAGCTCGACGGAGAGGCAGTGCGCGACGACCTCGTCACCGGGCTTCCAGGCGTTGACGCCGGGGCCGGTGCGCAGGACGACGCCCGCGAGGTCGGAGCCGATGATGTGGTACGGCAGGTCGTGGCGCTTGGTCAGCTCGGAGAGCTTGCCGTAGCGCTCCAGGAACCCGAAGGTGGACAGCGGCTCGAAGATCGAGGTCCACACCGAGTTGTAGTTGACCGAGGAGGCCATCACGGCCACCAGGGCCTCACCCGGACCCAGTTCGGGCACCGGGACTTCCTGCACGTGCAGAGACTTGCGGGGGTCCTTCTCGCGGGACGGCAGCCCCTCGAACATCGTGGCGTCCTCGCGGCGCACCACCGCCCCTCGGTAGGACTGCGGCAGCGGCAGCCCCGCGATGTCCCGGGGCGAGGCGTCCCCGGCGAGCACGGCGCTGATGATCTCGTCCATGTCTCAACTTCCCGTGGGATCTTCGGCGATCGGCCGTCGGCGGCCGCGGCCCGCCCCGGCGTACGGTCCCGACGCGGCCGGCGTACGGCGGCGGGCGGGCGGCGCGAGGGCAGGGTCCTGACGGCGAGCATAGGAAGTGTCCATCGGCCCGGGTAACCCCTAACCGGCCCCGCGCGACCCCTCTCCTGCGCGGTCCACGGGGGCCGCAGAACACCGGGGTTCGGTGTGCCGCCACCGCGTGCCATGCTGAAGATCCTTCCCGCGTCTATCCCTTGTGTGGGAGTGAGGAGGCGGCCCGGTGACAGCGAACGGGCAAGCCGACTGGTTCCGCAATTTCGCACCCGCTCCCCAGGCACCGGTCCGTCTGGTGTGCCTGCCGCACGCCGGGGGCTCGGCCGGGTACTACGTGCCCGTCGCACGGGCGCTGGCGCCCCGGGTGGAGGTGCTGGCCGTGCAGTATCCCGGCCGCCAAGACCGCCGCCACGAGGCGCCCTTCACCGATGTACGGCTGCTCGCGGACGCCGTCGCCGAGCGCCTCGCGCCGTACGCCGACCGGCCGTTGGCCCTGTTCGGGCACAGCATGGGCGCCACCGTCGGCTACGAGGTGGCGCTGCGGCTCGAAGCGGCCGGGCGCGGTCCGGCGCATCTGTTCGTGTCAGGGCGGCGTGCGCCCTCGGTCGTCGTCGAGGAGCGCTGGCACCTGGCCACCGACGCCGGTCTGGTCCGCGAGGTGAAGTCGCTCGCCGGGACCGACACGGCGTTCCTGGACGATCCCGAGCTCCTGGAGATGGTGCTGCCGGTGATCCGGGCCGACTACCGGGCGGTGGAGACCTACCGCGCGGACCCGGCCGCGCCGCGGCTGGCCTGCCCGGTGACGGCGCTGACCGGGGACCACGACCCGAAGGCGGCCGTCGAACACGTGCTGCGCTGGGAACGGCACACCACCGGCGGGTTCACCGCCCAGGTGTTCTCCGGCGGCCACTTCTACCTCAACGACCACGCGGCGGACGTCCTGCGCACGGTGGCGGCGCGGCTGGAGCCGGGGGTGGTGGGCGTGTCGCGGGCGGCCGGCTGAGCGGTGCCCTTCGGGGGAGCTGAGGCCCCGACCAGCTCCACGCCTCCGTCCCGACGGCCGCCTACGCCTCCGCTCCTGCCGTCGTCCCCGTCTCCGCCCCGGCCTCCGCGTCCGTCTCGGCCTCCCAGCGCAGCAGGTCGCCCGGCTGGCAGGCGAGGGCCTCGCAGAGCGCGGCGAGTGTCGCGAAGCGCACCGCCTTGGCGCGGCCGTTCTTGAGCACGGCCAGGTTGGCGGGGGTGATGCCGACGCGCTCCGCGAGCTCGCCCACGGACATCTTCCGCCTGGCCAGCATCACGTCGATGTCGACGACGATCGCCATCAGATCACCTCGTCCAACTCGGCCTGCATCCGGGCCGCTTCGACGTCGCGTGCGACCGCCTGGGCGAGCAGCATCCGCAGCACGAGCACGATGAGGGCGACCCCCAGGATGGCCACGCCGATCCCGCCCATGATCAAGGTGACCCCCGGGTCCTCCCGCTGGCCGGGCGCGTTGACGGCCGTGACCGCGAACCACAGGAGGGCGGCGGCCACGATGGCGCCGATCACCCCGTTCACGTACCGGAAGGCGGCGAAGGAGAACACGGTTCCGCGCCGCACCATCGTCACCAGCCGCCATACGCAGACCACGGCGACCTGGACGCACACCATGCCCAGGAGGGCGATCACGCGAAACGCGGTCAGCGGGACCGAGCCGTCCTCCGGGTCGCTCCCGCTGACCAGCACGTACAACAGCCCTCCCTGCACGAGCACGGTGCCGGCGAGCACCCCTGCGAGCACGGCGCGCAGCGCGCGCACGGTCAGCTTCCCCACGACTCATCCCTCCATCGACTCACGATGGGAATCTATCGTTTTTCGATAGGTGACGCAACGGCCGGGAGGGGCGGGCAGGGCACGGCAAGCACGGCTGCCACCCCGGCGGCGGGACCTCCCCCGGACCGCGGCCCCTAATCGCCCGGCCCGCCCCCTAGAAGCCGGCGCGGAGCCGCCGGGCGGCCCCCCAACGGCATTTAGGGGTTGGTCGACCCGAGGGGGCGTCCATAGCGTGGCATTCGTCCATGGCTTTCCGATGAGGCGACAGCCTTCACGGTTCTTCTGTCCGGCGGGGGCGACAGCCTTTCGCCACTGTTCCATTCGGCTGAGGCAACAGCCCTACGCCACTGCTCCATTCGGCTGGGGGGACAGCCTTCCGCCGGTTTTCTCTTCGAGCAATCCGCTCCGTCTTCACGTGCCCAAGGAGTCTGTCCATGCTGCGTTCCGAACTGGTGCGGCCGCTGCCGGAGATGCTGCGGATGCAGGGCGACCGTCACTGTGCCAAGACCGCGTTCAGCGACGCCCGGCGCAGCGTGACGTACGCGGAGCTGCTCACCCGCACCGGGCGACTGGCCGGGCATCTGGCGACGTTCGGGCTGTCCGCCGGTGACCGGGCCCTGATCCATCTCGGCGACACCGTGGAGACGGTGGAGGCGTATCTCGCCGTACTGCGCGCCGACGGTATCGGTGTCCCGGCCTCGCCACGTTCGACGACGGCGGAACTGGCGCATCTGCTGGACGACTCCGGTGCCCGTGTGGTGCTCACCGATACGGCCGGCGCCGAACGGTTCGCCGAACTCGCCGGGGAACGCGCCCTCACTCTGATCGTCGCCGGCCCCGACGGCCCCGACTCCGGGGCCGAGGCCGAGACCGGGGTGTTCGCCGCCGTGGCCGGCTTCGAGGTGCTCGCCTCGACGGAGGCCCACAGCCCGGCGCGTGACGGACTGTCACTGGACGATCCGGCGTTCCTGCTCTACACCTCCGGCACCACCGGCCGTCCCAAGGGCGTGCTGTCCACGCAGCGTTCGTGCCTGTGGTCGGTGGCCGCCTGCTACGCGCCCCTGGTGGGGCTGTCGGAGAGCGACCGGGTGCTGTGGCCGCTGCCGCTGTTCCACAGCCTGGCCCACGTGTTCTGTGTGCTCGGCGTGACCGTGACGGGCGCGTCGGCCCATCTGATGCCGGGGCTGTCGGCCAGTGACGTCCTGCGTCAGCTGCGCACCGGCGGGCACACCCTGCTCGCCGGGGTGCCCACCCTCTACCACCAGTTGATCGAGGCCGCCCGCGGCCAGGAACCCGGAGGCCTGGAGGGGCTGCGGCTGTGCCTGACCTCCGGCGCCCCCGCGGGTGGATCGCTGGCCGCCGCGTTCGAGGACGCCTTCGGGGTGCCGCTGATCGACACCTACGGATCCACCGAGACGTGCGGCGCGATCACGGTCGCCGAGCCGGGCGAGGAACGGGTGGCGGGCTCCTGCGGCCGGGCGGTGCCCGGACTGGCCCTGCGGCTCGTGGACCCGGACACGGGCGACGACGTCGCCGCGGGCGCCGAGGGCGAGGTGTGGGTGGCGGGCCCCAACCTGATGCTGGGCTATTACGGCCGTCCCGAGGAGACCGCGGCGACGCTGGTCGACGGCCACTACCGCACCGGCGACCTGGGCCGTCTGGACCCGGACGGCCGCCTGACCCTGACCGGGCGGGTGAAGGAACTCATCATCCGGGGTGGGGAGAACATCCACCCCGGCGAGATCGAGGACGTGCTGCGCGGTCTGGCCGGGGTCGCCGACGCCTGCGTGACCGGGGTGCCGCACGAGGTGCTCGGCGAGGTGCCGGTGGCGTTCCTCGTGCCCGCGCCCGGTGCCGAACTGGACGGCGACGCGGTGTTCGCGGCCTGCCAGGAGCGGCTGTCGCGGATCAAGGTGCCGGAGACGCTGTACGTGACCGACGCCGTACCGCGCACCGGGTCGGGCAAGGCGATCCGCCACCGCCTGGATCCCGCCGGGGCCACCTTGCTGGCCGCCCGTCCCGTGGATGCCTCCGGACTGGCCGAGGCCGCCCCGCCGGAGGACCCCGCCCGCGCCGAACGGCTCCGCCAGGAACTGCTGGGCACCGGCGCGGACGCCCGGCCGGGCGTGCTGGCGGCGCTGGTGCGTCAGGCCGCCGCCGAGGTGCTCGGGCTGGCGGGGCCGCACGCGGTGCCCGTCGACCGTTCGTTCAAGGACCTCGGCCTGGACTCGGCCGGCGCGGTCCGGCTGCGCAACCGACTGGCCGGCGCCACCGGCCTGGTGCTGCCCGCCTCACTGGCCTTCGACCGGCCCACCTGCCAGGCCGTCGCCGGGCACCTGCTGCACACGCTGCTCGGCGGCCCGGCCGTGACACCGGCCAGGACCCGGCGCCGTACGGCCGACGGGGACGACCCGGTCGTGATCGTCGGCATGAGCTGCCGGCTGCCCGGCGGGGTGCGTGGCCCCGACGACCTGTGGGACCTGGTCGCCGCCGGGCGGGACGCCGTCGCCGCGTTCCCCGACGACCGCGGCTGGGACCTGGACGTCCTTTACCACCCCGACCCCGACCACCCCGGCACCAGCTACGTCCGCGAGGCCGGATTCCTCTACGACGCCGGGGACTTCGACGCCGAGTTCTTCGGGATCAGCCCGCGCGAGGCCCTCGCGATGGACCCCCAGCAGCGGCTCCTGCTCGAATCGTCGTGGGAGGCGTTCGAGCGCGCCGGGATCGACCCCGGCACCCTGCGCGGCAGCCGCACCGGCGTGTACGCGGGCGTGATGTTCCACGACTACGCCGCCGGTCTGGAGCAGGCGCCCGAGGGCCTGGAGGGGTATCTCGGCACCGGCCGGGCCGGCAGCGTGATGTCCGGACGGATCAGCTACGTCCTGGGCCTGGAGGGTCCGGCCGTCACCGTCGACACCGCCTGCTCCTCCTCCCTGGTCGCCCTGCACCTCGCCGCCCAGGCGCTGCGCTCCGGCGAGTGCGACCTCGCGCTGGCCGGCGGCGTCGCGGTGATGGCGACGCCCGAGGTCTTCGTCGAGTTCAGCAGGCAGCGCGGGCTCGCCCCCGACGGCCGCTGCAAGGCCTTCGCCGCGGCCGCCGACGGCACGGGCTGGGCCGAGGGCGTGGGCATGCTGCTGCTGGAGCGGCTCTCGGACGCCCGCCGCCACGGCCACGACGTGCTGGCGGTGGTGCGCGGTTCGGCGGTCAACCAGGACGGCGCCAGCAACGGCCTCACCGCGCCCAGCGGGCCCTCCCAGCAGCGTGTCATCGAAGAGGCCCTGGCCGACGCCCGGTTGACGCCGTCCGCCGTCGACACCGTCGAGGCGCACGGGACCGGCACCCGGCTCGGCGACCCCATCGAGGCGCAGGCGGTACTCGCCACCTACGGGCAGGACCGTGGCGAGGGTGGTGAGCCGCTGTGGCTGGGCTCGCTGAAGTCGAACATCGGGCACGCGCAGTCCGCGGCCGGTGTCGCCGGTGTGATCAAGATGGTGCAGGCCATGCGGCACGGCCTGCTGCCGAAGACCCTGCACGTGGACGCGCCGACGAGTCATGTCGACTGGAGCGCGGGCGCGGTGGAACTGCTCACCGAGGCCCGGCCCTGGCCCACGGCCGACCGGCCGCGGCGGGCGGCGGTGTCGTCGTTCGGCGTCAGCGGCACCAACGCGCACGTGGTGCTGGAACAGGCGCCCGCCGACGCGGCAGCGGCCCCGGCACCGATCGAGGAATCCCCCGGCTCCCCCACCGCCGAGCCGCCCGCCGGACCCCCCGTCCTGTGGCCGCTGTCCGCCCGCGGCGACGAAGCCCTGCGCGAGCAGGCCGCCCGCCTGCTGACCCGCCTGGAGGCGGAGCCCGAGGCCGAACCCGCTTCCGTCGCACGGGCGTTGGTGACCACCCGGGCCGCCTTCGACCAGCGGGCGGTGGTCGTCGGCACCGACCGCGCCCAGCTCACCGACGGCCTGCGCGCACTGGCCGACGGCGAGGCCGGCGCGCACGTCGTGCAGGGCACGAACGTGGGCACGGACGCGAGCCGGGCGGTGTTCGTCTTCCCCGGCCAGGGCTCGCAGTGGCCGCAGATGGGCGTCGAACTCCTCGACTCCTCCCCCGTGTTCGCCGCCCGGCTGACCGAATGCGCAGAGGCGCTCGCGCCGTTCACCGACTGGTCGCTGCTCGACGTACTGCGCGAGACGCCGGGCGCGCCCGGCTTCGACCGGGTCGACGTCGTCCAGCCCGCCCTGTGGGCGATCAACGTGTCCCTCGCGGCGCTGTGGCGGTCCTACGGCGTCCACCCGGCCGCGGTGATCGGCCACTCGCAGGGCGAGATCGCCGCCGCGGCCGTCGCCGGCGCACTCAGCCTGGAGGACGCGGCCCGCGTGGTCGCCCTGCGCTCGCGCGCCATCATCGCGCTGGCCGGGCGCGGCGGGATGGTCTCCGTCGCCCTGAGTGCCGAGCGGGCCCGCGAACTGATCGAGCCGTGGCCGGGGTTGTCGGTGGCAGCGGTCAACAGCCCGGCCTCCGTGGTCGTCGCGGGCGGCACCGCGGACCTGGACGCCATGATCGAGACCTGCGCGGAGCGGGAGATCCGCGCCCGTCGTATCAACGTCGACTACGCCTCGCACTCCGCGCACGTCGAGGAGATCCACGACGAACTCCTCGACCTGCTCGCCCCGGTGACCCCCCGCACCTCCGAGGTGCCCCTCTTCTCCACGGTCGACGGCGAGTGGCTCGACACCACCGCCATGGGCGCCGAGTACTGGTACCGCAACCTGCGCCGGACCGTCCGCTTCGAGGACGCCGTCAGGGCCCTCGCCGACAGCGGCCACGGCCTGTTCGTCGAGTGCAGCCCGCACCCGGTGGTCTCCTTCGGGGTGCAGGAGACGGTGGAGGACACCGGCGCGCCGGCCGCGGTCGTCGGCTCGCTGCGCCGCGGCGAGGGCGGCCCGCTGCGCTTCGCGCTGTCGCTCGCCGAGGCCCACACCCGCGGCGCCCGACTGGACTTCGACGCCATGCTCCCCTCCGCGGAGCGCCCGTTCACGGGCCTGCCGACGTACGCCTTCCAGCACCGCCGGTTCTGGCTGACGGGCACCCCGGCCACGGGCGACGTCGCCGCCGCCGGGCTCGGCACCGGCGGCCATCCGCTGATCGGCGCGCAACTCGCCCTGGCCGGCAGCGAGGCGCTCCTGCTGACCGGACGGATCTCGGCGCGCACCCACCCCTGGCTCGCCGACCACCTGATCATGGACTCGGTGATCATGCCAGGGGCGGCGTTCGTGGAACTCGCCGTGCAGGCCGCGGACCTGGCCGGCTGCGACCACGTCGAGGAACTCGTGATGGAGGCACCACTGGTGCTGCCCGAACGGGGCGGCATCCAGGTGCAGACCACCGTCGGCGAACCCGACGAGAGCGGCCGACGGCCGCTGACCGTGCACTCCCGGCCCGAGGACGACACCGAGGCCCCCTTCGTCCGCCACGTCAGCGGCACTCTGGCCACCGCCCGCACCGCCGCGCCGTACGACTTCACCGCCTGGCCGCCGCCGGGCGCCGAACCGGTCGACGTCGACGGCTTCTACGACCGTCTCGCGGTGGGCGGTCTCGGCTACGGCCCCGCCTTCCAGGGCCTGCGCCGCGCCTGGCGGCGTGGCGCCGAGGTGTTCGCGGAAGTCGCCCTGGACGAGGAACTCATTCCTCAGGCACGCGACTTCGGCCTGCACCCGGCCCTGCTGGACGCGGCGCTGCACGCCATGGACCTGGGCGCCGTCGACCGCGACCTGAGCGAGGGGCGGCTGGCGTTCTCGTGGAGCGGCGTCACCCTGCACGCCTCGGGCGCGGCCGCCCTGCGGGTGCGGCTGGCCGCGGCGGGGCCGGACGCGATCACGTTGCAGGCCGCGGACAGCGCCGGCACGCCCGTGCTCGACGCCGAGTCCCTGGTGACCCGGCCCGTGGCCCGCGACCAGATCTCCGCGAGCCGCCGAGACCCCCTGTTGCACGTCGAGTGGACCCCGGTCGAAGCCGCCCCCGACGACGGCGGCGACGGCGAGGCGTGGGCGGTCCTCGGCGACGAGGGCCTGGCCGACGCGCTCGGCGCGGGCCCCGCCTGGCCCGATCTGGCGCACCCGGCCACGGACGCCCGGCCCGGCCTGGTCGCCGCCCTGGCACCGAGCGCGTCCGGCGATCCCCGGGCGGCCGTCCGCGACGCCACCGGCCACGCTCTGGCGCTGGTCCAGCAGTGGCTGGCCGACGACCGCCATGCGGACGCCCGGCTGGTGCTCGTCACCCGCGGCGCGCTGCCGCTGGACGGCCGGGTCCCCGATCCGGCCGCCGCCGCGGTGTGGGGGCTGGTCCGCTCGGCGGAGTCGGAGAACCCCGGCCGGTTCGTCCTCGTCGACGTCGATCCCGCCGCCGCATGGCCCACCGTCACCGGCGCGCTGCGCCGGGCCGTCGCCACCGAGGAGCCACAACTCGCCCTGTACGACGGCGAGATCCGTGCGGCCCGCCTCACCGCGCTGCCCCCGACGGAAACCGGCGCCGAACCCGCCTCCTGGAGCGCGGACGGCACGGTCCTGGTCACCGGCGGCACCGGCGGCCTCGGCGCGCTGGTCGCCCGCCATCTCGCCACCGTGCACGGCGTACGGCACCTGCTGCTGACCAGCCGCCGCGGCCCCGACGCCCCCGGCGCCGCCGAACTCGCCGCGGAACTGGGCGAGCTGGGCGCACGGGCGACGATCGCCGCCTGTGACGTGGCCGACCGCGCGGCCCTCGCGGACCTGCTGGCCGGGATCGACCCGGCCCACCCGCTGACGGCGGTGGTGCACACCGCCGGAACCGTCGCCGACGGTGTCGTCCCCTCGCTCACCCCCGACCATCTCGACGACGTCCTCCGCCCCAAGCTCGACGGCGCCCTGAACCTGCACGAACTGACGGCCGAACACGACCTGGACGCGTTCGTCCTGTTCTCCTCCGCCGCCACGGTCTTCGGCTCCCCGGGGCAGGCCAACTACGCCGCCGCCAACGCCTTCCTCGACGCCCTCGCCCACCAACGGCGCGCCGCGGGCCTGCCCGCCGTGTCGCTCGCCTGGGGCGTGTGGGCGGAGAGCGGCGGCATGGCCGGGCGGCTCGACGAAGGCGACCTCAAGCGCCTCGCCCGCGCCGGCGCCGCCGCCATGACCGCAGCCCAGGGCCTGGCCCTCTTCGACGCCGCCGTCACCGCCGCCGGCGCGGAGGACGGTGCGGCGGCGCTGGTCCCGATGCGGCTGGAGACGGCCGCGCTGCGTGCCCAGGCCGCCTCGGGCGAACTGCCGCCGCTGCTGCGGTCGTTGGTCCGGGTGCCGCGCCGCCGCTCCGCCGCGGCCGCCGCCGAGGCGCGGTCGGGCGGCGGTTCGCCGCTCACCGACCGGCTCGCCGGGCTGGACGCCAAGGAACGCCACGAGGCACTCCTCGACCTGGTGCGCGGCCACGCCGCCACCGTCCTCGGACACGGCTCGGGCAGCTCGCTCGCCGCCCAACGCACCTTCAAGGAACTCGGCTTCGACTCCCTGACCGCGGTCGAACTGCGCAACCGGCTGACGACCGCCACCGGTCTGCGACTGCCCGCCACCCTCATCTTCAACTACCCCACCCCGACCGCACTCGCCGCCCACCTGCACACCGAACTCGTCGGAGACGACACCACCACCACCGCGGCGGTGGGCGCCCGGACGCCGGCCACCGGCCACGACACCACCACGGACGACCCGATCGCGATCGTGTCGATGAGCTGCCGCCTGCCCGGCGGAGTGCGCTCCCCCGAGGACCTGTGGCAGCTCCTGGCGACCGGCACCGACGCCATCGGCGCCTTCCCCGCCGACCGCGGCTGGGACGTCGACCACCTCTACGACCCCGACCCCGACGCGCCCGGCCGCACCTACGTCCGCGAGGGCGGCTTCCTCTACGACGCCGGCGGCTTCGACGCCGAGTTCTTCGGCATCAGCCCGCGCGAGGCCCTCGCCATGGACCCGCAGCAACGGCTGCTCCTGGAGACCTCCTGGGAGGCCCTGGAGCGGGCCGGCATCGACCCCGAGTCGGTGCGCGGCGGCCGTGTGGGCGTGTTCGCCGGTACCCACGGCCAGGACTACGCCACCCTGCTGCCCGGCGCCCCCCAGGAGCTGGAGGGCTACCGGGTCACCGCGGGCGCGGCCAGCGTCGTGTCCGGCCGCATCTCCTACGCCCTCGGCCTGGAGGGCCCGGCCGTCACCGTCGACACCGCCTGCTCCTCCTCCCTGGTCGCCCTGCACCTCGCCGCGCAAGCGCTGCGCTCCGGCGAGTGCGACCTCGCCCTCGCCGGGGCGGTCGCGGTCATCGCCACCTCCGAGGGCCTGGTCTCCTTCAGCCGGCAGCGCGGGCTCGCCCCCGACGGCCGCTGCAAGGCCTTCTCCGCCGACGCGGACGGCTTCGGCTTCGCGGAGGGCGTGGGCGTACTGCTGCTGGAACGCCTCTCCGACGCCCGCCGCCACGGACACACCGTGCACGCCCTGGTCCGCGGCTCCGCGATCAACCAGGACGGCGCCAGCAACGGACTCACCGCCCCCAACGGACCCTCCCAGGAACGCGTCATCCGCGCCGCCCTCGGCAACGGCGGTCTCACCCCCGCCGACGTCGACGCGGTCGAGGCGCACGGCACCGGCACCAAGCTCGGCGACCCCATCGAGGCACAAGCCCTGCTCGCCACCTACGGGCGGGACCGCGACGCCGAACACCCGCTGTGGCTCGGGTCGATCAAGTCCAACATCGGCCACACGCAGGCCGCCGCCGGCGTCGCGGGCGTCATCAAGATGGTCCTGGCGATGCGCCACGGGCTGCTGCCCAAGACCCTCCACGCCGACGAGCCCACCCCGCACGTCGACTGGGAGACCGGCGCCGTCACCCTGCTCGCCCAGGCCCGGGAATGGCCCCAGGCGGACCGCCCGCGCCGGGCCGGAGTGTCCTCCTTCGGCATCTCCGGCACCAACGCGCACGTCATCCTCGAACAGGCCCCCGCCACCGAGCCCGCGCGCGAGGACGCGGACACTCCGGCGCGGGACCTGCCCGCCACGGCATGGGTGCTCTCCGCCAAGGAGCCGCAGGCGCTGCGCGAGCAGGCCGCCCGCCTCGCCGCCCACGTCACCGCCCACGACCTGCTCCCGGCGGACGTGTCCCTGTCCCTGCTCACGGCCCGCTCCGACTTCGACCGCCGCGCCGTCGTCGTCGGCACCGACCGCGAGCATCTCCTCACCGGACTCGCGTCCCTCGCCGAGGGCCGCACGGGCAACGTCACCGGAACCCCGAAGCCGGGTCGGACCGCCTTACTGTTCACCGGGCAGGGCGCCCAGCGGCCAGGCATGGGACGGGAGTTGTACGACGCCTTCCCCGTCTTCGCCGACGCCCTGGACGACGCCTGCACCGCACTGGACACGGAACTGCGCTGCGAACACCCCTTGAAGGACATCCTGTTCGCGGACCCGGGCAGTGAACTGGCCGGGCTCCTTCACCAGACGCAGTACACGCAAGCCGCGCTGTTCGCGCACGAGAGCGCGCTGTACCGGCTGGTCAGCAGCCTCGGCGTGACGGCTGACGCGCTCGCCGGGCACTCGATCGGCGAGGTCACCGCCGCGTACCTCGCAGGTGTCTGGTCACTGGAGGACGCGGCCCGCGTGGTCGCCGCCCGCGGACGGCTCATGCAGGCCCTCCCCGCCGGCGGCGCCATGATCGCCGTAGAAGCCACCGAGGACGACGTACGACCACTGCTCGGCGACGGCGTGTCCATCGCCGCCGTCAACGGCTCCCACTCCATCGTCATCTCCGGCGAAGCCGAAGCAGTCGAGACCGTCGCCGCGCAGCTCACGGGCCGGACCAAACGGCTCACCGTCAGCCACGCCTTCCACTCACCCCTGATGGACCCCATGCTCGACGACTTCCAAGCCGTCCTGGAATCCGTCGAGTTCAGCGCGCCACAGCTGACCCTCGTCTCCAACCTGACCGGCGAAGTGGGCGACCCCGCCGAGCTGACCTCCCCCGCCTACTGGGTACGCCACGTCCGCGAAGCCGTCCGCTTCCACGACGGCGTGCGCGCTCTCGCAGGTGAGGGAGTCACCCGGTTCCTCGAACTCGGGCCGGACGCCACCCTCACCGCACTGGTGAACAAGACGCTGGAGGACACCGAGCCGGTCACCGCCGCCGCCCAGCGCCGCGACCGCGACCAGGCCACCACCCTGCTCACCGCGCTGGCCCAGCTGTACGTCCACGGGGCCCACGTCGAGTGGGCCACCCTGGTGGAGGGCAGCGGGGCGAGCCTGGTGGACCTGCCGACCTACCCCTTCCAGCACGCCCACTACTGGCTCGCGCCCTCCGCACCCGAACTCCCCTCCTCCGCCGCCGACTCGGTCGACGCCCGGTTCTGGGAGACCGTCGAGCGCGAGGATCTCACCGCTCTCGCCGAGTCGCTCGCCGTCGACCCGGAGGCGCCCTTCAGCGAGGTGCTGCCCGCACTGTCCGGCTGGCGAAGGGAACTGCTGGAGCAGTCCGCGGCCGACGGCTGGCGCTACCGAGTGGTGTGGCGGCCGCGGCGGTCGGACCCGACGACGGTACGGGCGCCGGGCGGGCGCTGGCTGCTGGTGGCGGCCGTGCAGGACGCCGGGCACCCGTTGGTGACCGGTGCCGCCCAAGCCTTGGACGCGTCCGTCGTGCTGCTGCCCTCCGGGGCCGACCGGCACTCCGTGGCGGCGGCCCTGCGCGAAGCGAGCGCCGGAGGTGAGGAGTTGGCCGGGGTGCTGTCGCTGCTCGCCCTGGACGAGGGGCCGCTGGCCGGCTTCGCGGCCGTGCCCGCCGGGCTGGCCGCCACCCTCGCCCTCACCCAGGCGCTCGGCGACAGCGGGCTCACCGCGCCGCTGTGGCTGGCCACCACCGGCGCGGTCGCCATCGGCGCCGCCGAGGCGGTCACCCGGCCGGTGCAGACGTCGTGGTGGGGTCTGGGCCGGGTCGTCGCCCTGGAGCACCCCGACCGCTTCGGCGGCCTGATCGACCTCCCGTCCGAGCCGGACCCGCGCACCTGGCGGCACCTGGCCTCGGTGCTGGCCGACGCGCAGGGGGAGAACCAGATCGCCGTACGGGCCAACGGAGTTCACAACCGGCGGCTCGTGCGCGACACCGGCGTGGAGAACTCCACGTGGCAGCCTCGCGGCACCGTTCTGGTCACCGGCGGCACCGGCGCCCTCGGCGCCCACGTCGCCCGCTGGCTGGCCCGCAACGGCGCCGAACACCTGCTGCTCACCAGCCGCCGCGGCCCCGACGCCCCCGGCGCCGACCAACTCACCGCCGAACTCGACGCCCTGGGCGTCAGGGTGACGGTCGCCGCGTGCGACGCCGCCGACCGAGACGCCCTCGCCGCGCTGTTGGAGACGCACGCGGTCGACGCGGTCGTGCACACCGCGGGCGTCCTCGACGACGGCGTCCTCGACGCCCTCGACCCCGCCCGCCTGCACACCGTCCTCGCCGCCAAGGCCGAATCCGCCCACCACCTGCACGAACTCACCCGCGACCGGCAACTCGACGCGTTCGTCCTGTTCTCGTCGTTCGCGAGCCTCACCGGCTCCCCCGGCCAGGCCAACTACGCGGCCGCCAACGCTTATCTCGACGGCCTCGCCGAACACCGCCGCTCCCTCGGACTGCCCGCCACCTCCCTCGCGTGGGGCGCCTGGGCCGAGGGCGGCATGGCGGCCGGACCGGAGCTGGACGAGCGGATGCGCCGGATCGGGCTGGCCGCGATGGCGCCCGGCCGGGCGGTCGAGGCGATCGCACGGACCGTGCCGGGCTGCCGGTCCGTGGCGGCCATCGACTGGGAGACCTTCACCGCCGGCCTCGTACGGCCCGACCGGTTCTACGACGAACTCGTCGCCCCGCGCCCCGAGACGCCGGAGCGGGCCCTGCCCGCCGCCGACTCTCCCGACGGCTTCGTACGACGTCTCAAGGCCGCCGCCGGAGTCGAGCGGGAGCGGCTGGCGCTGGAGCTGGTGCGCGCCGAGGTCGCCGGGGTCCTGGGCCACGCCTCGGGCGAAGCGGTGGACGCCGAGCGGGAGTTCAAGACCCTCGGTCTGGACTCGCTCACCGCGGTCGAGCTGCGCAACCGGCTGACCGCAGCCACCGGTCTGCGGCTCCCCGCCACCGCGATCTTCGACTACCCCAGCCCGGCCGTGCTCGCCGCGCACCTGCGCGCCGAACTGGCCGGCGCCGACGACCCGCAGGAGGACTCCCTCCAGGGCCCGGCGGGGGTGGCCGCGGAGGACGACCCGATCGCGATCGTCGCGATGAGCTGCCGCTACCCTGGCGGCGTCGACGCGCCGGAAGACCTGTGGAGGCTGGTCGCCGACGGCGTCGACGCGGTGGGCGCGCTGCCCACCGACCGCGGCTGGGACACGGACGGCCTGTACGACCCGGACCCGGACGCGTCGGGGCGCACCTATGTGCGTGAGGGCGGATTCGTCTACGACGCGGGCGGGTTCGACGCTTCCTTCTTCGGGATCAGCCCGCGCGAGGCCCTCGCGATGGACCCGCAGCAACGGCTGCTGCTGGAGACGTCGTGGGAGGTGTTCGAGCGGGCCGGGATCGATCCGCACGGCCTGCGCGGCGCCCGGGTCGGTGTCTTCGCGGGCACCAGCAACCTCGACTACACCAAGGATCTGCGCGAGGTGCCGGAGGAGTTGGAGGGCCACCTGGGCCTGGGCAACTCCGCGAGCGTGGTGTCCGGGCGGATCAGCTATGTCTTCGGGCTGGAGGGTCCGGCCTTCACGGTCGACACCGCCTGCTCGTCCTCGCTGGTCGCCCTGCACCTCGCCGCGCAGGCGCTGCGCGGCGGGGAATGCTCGATGGCGCTGGCGGCGGGTGTCACCATCATGTCCAGCCCCAACGCGTTCGTGGAGTTCAGCCGCCAGCGCGGGCTCGCCCCCGACGGGCGCGTGAAGGCGTTCGCGGCCGCCGCCGACGGCACCGGCTGGGGCGAGGGTGTGGGCGTGCTGCTGCTGGAGCGGCTGTCCGACGCCCGCCGCAACGGGCACAGCGTGCTCGCGGTCGTGCGCGGTTCCGCCGTCAACCAGGACGGCGCGAGCAACGGTCTGACCGCGCCCAACGGGCCGTCCCAGCAGCGGGTGATCCGGGCCGCGCTCGCCAGTGCGGGACTCGGGGCGGGCGACGTGGACGCCGTCGAGGCGCACGGCACCGGCACCAAGCTCGGCGACCCCATCGAGGCGCAGGCCCTGCTCGCCACCTACGGCAAGGAGCACGACGCCGAACACCCACTGTGGCTGGGCTCGATCAAGTCCAACATCGGGCACACGCAGGCCGCGGCCGGCGTCGCCGGTGTGATCAAGATGGTGCAGGCGCTGGGGCACGGGCTGCTGCCCAAGACCCTCCACGTCGACGAGCCCACCCCGCACGTCGACTGGACGGCCGGCGCCGTGGAACTCCTCACCGACACGCGCCCGTGGCCCGAGGCCGAGCGGCCGCGCCGGGCGGCGGTCTCCGCGTTCGGCATCTCCGGCACCAACGCCCACGTCATCCTCGAACAGGCCCCCACCGACGAGACGTCGACACCGGCCGTCGAGAAGCCGACGCCGGCCGTCGACAGGTCCGCGCCCGGGGCGGAATCGGCCGCGCCCGTCCTCGCCTGGTCGTTCTCCGCGCGCAGCCCCGAGGCGCTGCGCGCGCAGGCCGCCCGGCTCGCCGCCCACGTCACCGGCAGCGACCTCGCACCGGCCGACATCGCGCTCTCCCTGGCCGCGGCACGCTCCGCCTTCGAGGAGCGCGCCGTGGTCACCGGCACCGACCACGAGCGACTCCTCGCGGGGCTCGGCGCGATCGCGGAGGGCAGGCCGGGGACGCTCACCGGCACCGCCAAGCCCGGCCGGACCGCGTTCCTGTTCACCGGGCAGGGCGCCCAGCGGCCCGGCATGGGACGGGAGTTGTACGACGCCTACCCCGTCTTCGCCGACGCCCTGGACGCCGCCTGCGCGGCCTTGGACGCGGAGCTGGGCTCCGAACACCCGCTGAAGGACATCTTGTTCGCCGAGGCGGGCAGTGAACTCGCCGCCCTGCTCGACCAGACGCAGTACACCCAGGCCGCGCTGTTCGCGCACGAGAGCGCGCTGTACCGGCTGGTCGCCAGCCTCGGCGTGACGGCTGACGCGCTCGCCGGGCACTCGATCGGCGAGGTCACCGCCGCGTACCTCGCAGGTGTCTGGTCACTGGAGGACGCGGCCCGCGTGGTCGCCGCCCGCGGACGGCTCATGCAGGCCCTGCCCGCCGGCGGCGCCATGATCGCCGTAGAAGCCACCGAAGACGACGTACGACCGCTGCTCGACGACGGCGTGTCCATCGCCGCCGTCAACGCGGCCGACTCGGTGGTCGTCTCCGGTGCGGAGGCAGCAGTGGAGGAGGTCACGGCCCTGCTGGCCGCGCAGGGCCGCAAGACGAAGCGGCTGACCGTCAGCCATGCCTTCCACTCGCCCCTCATGGACCCCATGCTCGACGACTTCCAAAGGGTCCTCGAAACAGTGGAGTTCACCGAGCCCCACCTCACCGTCGTGTCGAACCTGACCGGTGAAGTGGCCGACCCCGCCGAACTGACCTCCCCCGCCTACTGGGTACGCCACGTCCGCGAAGCCGTCCGCTTCCACGACGGCATCAACACCCTCGCGGGACTCGGCATCCGCCGATTCCTCGAACTCGGCCCGGACGCCACCCTCACCGCGCTGGTGGAGAAGGCCCTCGACGGGGACGAGCCGGTCGCGGCCGCGGCGCAGACCCGTGTCTCGGGCGGGCCCACGGGGTTGGTCGAGGCCCTCGCCCACCTGCACGTCCATGGCGCGCGTGTCGACTGGGCGGCGCTGCTCGACGGCGCGTCCGCGCGGATCGTCGACCTGCCCACCTATCCCTTCCAGCACACCCACTACTGGCTGGAGTCCACCACCGCCGAGACCCCCGCGGGTGACACGGCCGACGCACGGCTCTGGGAGGCCGTCGAAGGCCGGGACGTGGAGTCGCTCGCGACGCTCCTGGGCACCGAGGCCGACGAGCGGCTGCGCGAGCTGCTGCCGCTGCTGGCGGCCTACCGCCGAGCGGCGCGACGCGAGGACGCCACCGACGACTGGCGCTACCGGGTGACCTGGCAGCGGCTGGCCACGAGCCGGCCCCCGGTCGGGGCCGCGCGGCGCTGGCTGGTGGTGCTGCCGGAGGAGTCGGCGAGCGCGTCGCCGTACACCCGGACGGAGCTGCTGGACGGCCGTGGCCTCGTGCCGGTGGTGCTGGGTCTGCCGGCCGGGGCCGGCCGACGTGCCGTGGCCGACGCGTTGAACGAAGTGGCGGCGGACGGGGGCGAGTTCGCAGGGGTGCTGTCGCTGCTCGCGCTGGACGAGCAGCCGTTGCCCGGCTTCGCCGCGGTGCCGTCGGGGCTGGCGGCGACGCTCACCCTCGCCCAGGCGCTGGGCGACAGCGGATGGCAGGTGCCGCTGTGGGTGGTCACCACCGGCGCCGTCGCCACGGGCGGCACCGACACGGTGACGCACCCGGTGCAGACACAGGTGTGGGGCCTGGGACAGACGCTGGGCGCCGAGGCGCCGGACCGGTGGGGCGGGCTGATCGACCTCCCGTCCGAGCCGGACCCGCGCACCTGGCGGCACCTGGCCTCGGTGCTGGCCGACGCGCAGGGCGAGAACCAGATCGCCGTACGGGCCAACGGAGTTCACAACCGGCGGCTCGTGCGCGACACCGGCGTGGAGAACGCCGCATGGCAGCCGCGCGGCACCGTTCTGGTCACCGGCGGCACCGGCGCCCTCGGCGCCCACGTCGCCCGCTGGCTGGCCCACAACGGCGCCGAACACCTGCTGCTCACCAGCCGCCGCGGCCCCGACGCCCCAGGCGCCGACCAACTCGCCGCCGAACTCGACGCCCTGGGTGTCAGGGTGACGGTCGCCGCGTGCGACGCCGCCGACCGAGACGCCCTCGCCGCCCTCCTCGCCGACCATCCGGTGGACGCGGTCGTGCACACCGCGGGCGTACTCGACGACGGCGTCCTCGACGCCCTCGACCCCGCCCGCCTGCACACCGTCCTCGCCGCCAAGGCCGAATCCGCCCACCACCTGCACGAACTCACCCGCGACCGGCAACTCGACGCGTTCGTACTGTTCTCGTCCGTGGCGGGGGCGTTCGGTGCGGCGGGGCAGGGCAACTACGCGGCCGCCAACGCCTATCTCGACGGCCTCGCCGAACACCGCCGCTCCCTCGGACTGCCCGCCACCTCCCTCGCGTGGGGCGCCTGGGCCGAGGGCGGCATGGCGGCGGGCGGAGCGGCGGCCCGGCGCCTGGAACTGAGCGGCGTCAGGCCCATGGACCCGCAGGACGCGGTCGCACAGCTCGCGCGGGCCACCGCCGGGCGGAGCGGCGGTGTGGTCGTCGCGGACATCCAATGGGACCGCTTCGTGAGGGAGTCGGGCGCCGACCGGCCCAACCCGCTGTTCACCGCGCTGCCCGAGGTCCGGGCGGTCACGGCGGACACCGCCGGCGCCGACACCGGCCGGCAGGAGCCGGCGGACGCCCTCGTGGCGCGGCTCGCGGCGGCCGCCGGGCCGGAGCGGCGCCGGGTCGTGGGCGGCCTGGTGCGGGGGGTCACGGCCGAGGTCCTCGGCTTCGCCTCGGCGGACGCGGTCGACCCCGAACGCGGCTTCGTCGAGCTCGGCTTCGACTCCCTGCTCGCGGTGCGCCTGCGCAACCGGCTGGGCGCCGAGACCGGCCTGCGGCTGCCGCACACCGTCATCTACGACCACCCGACGTCCTCGGCACTGGTGGAGCACCTGCTCACCGAGCTGTTCCCCGCCACCGAGGAGGAGACCGCCGACGGACTCGCCGACGCCGTGGTGGCGGAGGCGGACGGGGTGCTGCTCGACGCCGACCTGGACGCCCTGGACGTGGCGGAACTCATCCGCCTCACCCGCAAAAGCCTTTGAGTCACAGCCGAGTCAAAGACAAGCGCACTGAACGAGAAGTAGAAGCCGGCCGCCGACGCGCCCCGCGCGTCGGCGCCGGTCTCGACAAGGCGCACCGTCTGCGCCCCGACCTGCACCACGCGTCACCGCCCGACACGCAAGCGCCTTGGAAATCCTCTTCATCGCGGGAGCTGTAAAGCTAATGACGAACAAGCCGAACACCTCTCCTGAGGCCGTCGTTGAGGCTCTGCGGGACTCCTTGAAGGAGATCGGCCGGCTGCGGCAGCACAACCAGCAGCTGGCCTCCGCCGCACACGAGCCGATCGCGATCGTCTCCATGGGCTGCCGCTTCCCCGGCGGGGCGAGCACTCCGGAAGATTTCTGGCGGCTGCTGGCCGAGGGCCGTGACGCCATCGGGGACATGCCCGCCGACCGCGGCTGGGACGTCGAGGCCCTCTACCACCCCGACCCCGACCACACCGGCACCAGCTATGTGCGGCAGGGCGGGTTCCTGCACGACGCGGGCGACTTCGACGCCGAGTTCTTCGGCATCAGCCCGCGCGAGGCGCTCGCGATGGACCCGCAGCAGCGGCTGCTGCTGGAGACCTCCTGGGAGGTGTTCGAGCGGGCCGGGATCGTGCCGGGCCGACGCCCGCTGAAGGCCGGGGTGTTCATCGGCAGCAACACCCAGGAGTACGCCTCCCTCGCCGGGGACAACCCGCCCGAGGGCCTGGAGGGGCATCTGGGCACCGGCAGCGCGGCGAGCATCGCCTCGGGCCGGATCTCGTACACCTTCGGCCTGGAGGGTCCGGCCGTCACGATCGACACGGCCTGCTCCTCGTCGCTCGTGGCGATCCACCTGGCCGCGCAGTCGCTGCGCAACGGCGAGTGCGAGCTTGCGCTGGCCGGCGGTGTGACACTGCTGCCGAACACGGCGCCGTTCGTGGAGCTCTCCCGGCAGGGCGCGCTGTCGCCGGACGGCCGGTGCAAGGCGTTCGCCGACGGCGCGGACGGCGCCGGGTGGGCCGAGGGCGTGGGCGTCCTGCTGCTGGAGAAGCTCTCCGACGCCCGCCGCAACGGGCACACCGTGCTCGCCGTGATCCGGGGTTCCGCGGTCAACCAGGACGGCGCGAGCAGCGGTCTGACCGCCCCCAACGGGCCCTCCCAGCAGCGGGTGATCCGGGCCGCGCTCGCCAACTCCCGGCTCAGCGCGGCCGATGTCGACGCCGTCGACGCGCACGGCACCGGCACCAAGCTCGGCGACCCGATCGAGGCGCAGGCCCTGCTCGCCACCTACGGCAAGGAGCACGACGCCGAACACCCGCTGTGGCTGGGGTCGGTGAAGTCCAACATCGGGCACACGCAGGCCGCCGCGGGCGTCGCCAGCGTGATGAAGATGGTGCTGGGCATGGCCCACGGGCAGTTGCCGCCCACCCTGCACGCCGAGCAGCCCTCGCCGTACGTGGACTGGTCGTCGGGGTCGGTCCGGCTGGCGACCGGCGCGGTGGAGTGGCCGCGCGGCGAGCGTGTGCGCCGAGCGGGCGTGTCGTCCTTCGGGATCTCCGGCACCAACGCCCACGTGATCGTCGAGGAGGCGCCTCTGCCGGAGGGGGAGCCGCGGCAGCCGGAGTCGCCCGAGCATTCGGAGGGTTCGGAGCGTTCGGAGGGTGCGGAGACCGTCGTACCGCTGGTGGTGTCGGCGAAGTCCGAGGCCGCGCTGCACGCCCAGGCCGACGCGCTGGCCTCGTTCCTGGCCGAGCGGCCCGAACTGCCGCTCGCCGACGCCGGGTTCGCGCTGGCCACGGCCCGCACCCACTTCGCCCACCGCGCCGCGGTCCTCGGCACCCGCCGGGAGGAGCTGGTGCAGGGGCTGCGGTCGCTGGCGCGCGACGAGCCGCGGCCGGAGGTGGTGCGGGCGACGACGGCCCCGGCCGGCGGTGTGGTGTTCGTGTTCCCCGGGCAGGGCTCGCAGTGGCCCGCCATGGCCACCCGGCTCCTCCAGGAGTCCCCGGTCTTCGCGGCCTCCGTCGACGAGATCACCGCCGTGCTCGATCCACTCCTGGACTGGTCGGTGCGGGATGTGCTCGAACAGCGCGACGGGGCGCCGTCGTTGGAGCGGATCGATGTCGTGCAGCCCGTGCTGTTCACCGTCATGCTCTCCCTCGCCGCCCTGTGGAAGGCACACGGCGTCACCCCCGACGCGGTCGTCGGTCACTCCCAGGGAGAGGTCTGCGCCGCCGTCCTGGCCGGAGCACTGAGCCTGGAGGACGGCGCCCGGATCATCGTCGAACGCTCCCGCGCCTGGGCCACCCTCTCCGGACGCGGCGCCATGGCCTCGCTGTCCCTGCCCGCCGACCAGGCCGCCACCCTCATCGACGGCTGGCCCGCACGACTCGGCATCGCCGCCGTCAACGGACCCTCCACAGTGACCGTTTCCGGCGACCCGGAAGCCATCGCCGAGATCCTCGCGACCGCCGAGGCCGACGGCATCCGCTGCCGGCAGATCCCCGGCGTCGACACCGCCGGGCACTCGCCCCAGGTCGACCAGCTGCGCGCACGTCTCCTGACCGTGCTCGACGGTGTGGCCGCCCGCGACGGCGGTGAGGGGGTCACCTTCTACTCGACCGTGACGGGCGGGGCGCTGCCCGGACGCGAACTGGACGCCGGATACTGGTACCGCAACGTCCGCGAGACCGTCGACTTCCGCGGCACCGTCGAGGCCCTGCTCGCCGACGGATTCCGCACGTTCGTCGAACTCGGCCCGCACCCGGTGCTCGCGGGTGCCCTCCAGGAGACCGCGGAGGCGGCCGGTTCGGCGGAGGTGGCCGTGCTCGGCTCGCTCCGCCGCGACCAGGGCGGCCGGGACCGCTTCGTGCAGTCCCTGGCCGAGGCCCACACCCGTGGCGTCGTACTCGACTGGGCGTCCGTGTTCCCTGGGCGCACCGGCGCCGACGTGGAACTTCCCACCTACGCGTTCCAGCGGCGCCGCTTCTGGCTGGAGGGCGGGAACGCGGGCGGCGCCGACGTCGCGGCGGCGGGCCTGGACGCGGCCGGCCACCCGCTGCTCGGCGCGGTCGTGGCGCTCGCCGACAACGACGGGCTGGTGCTGACCGGGCGGCTGTCGCTCGCGGCCTTCCCGTGGCTGGCCGACCACGCCATCGACGAGGCCGTCCTGCTGCCCGGCACGGCCTTCGTGGAGCTGGCCACCCGCGCCGGTGACGCGGCGGGGTGCTCCGGCATCGAGGAACTCGCCCTGGAACAGCCGCTGGTGCTGCCCGCGCGGGGCGCCGTACGTCTGCAACTGACGGTGGCCGGTCCGGACGGCTCGGGCGCGCGCGCCTTCGGGGTGTACGCGCGCGGCGACGACGCCGACTCCGACGCCCCTTGGACCCGGCACGCCACCGGCACCCTGCTGCCGCAGGCCGCGGCGCCCGCGCCGAGCGGCACCCTCACGGTGTGGCCGCCCGAGGGCGCCGAACCGGTCGACATCGGCGGGCTGTACGGGCGGATCGCGGCGACCGGCATCCACTACGGGCCCGTGTTCCAGGGGCTGCGCGCCGCCTGGCGGCGCGGGACGGACGTGTTCGCCGAGGTGCGCCTGCCCGAGGAACAGCACGCGGAGGCCGCGCGGCACACCCTGCACCCGGCGCTGCTGGACGCCGCCCTGCACGCGGTGGGCCTGGGCACCCTGACCGACACCGGGGACGGCCTGGTGCCGTTCCTGTGGAGCGGGGTCACCCTGCATGCGGCGGGCGCGCCCGCGCTGCGCGTACGGCTGTCTCCGGCCGGCGAGGGTGTCGCCCTGGAGGTGGCCGACGCGGCCGGAAGCCCGGTCGCCACGGTCGGGTCCCTGGTGCTGCGGCCCGTGCCGCGCGAGCAGCTGCGGGCGGCCGTCGACCCGACCGCCGACGCTCTGTTCCGGATCGCCTGGACGCCCCTCGCGGAAGGAACGGCAGCGGGCGCCGAAGCGGCTGCCGTGATGGGTGCCGAGGCAGGTGCCGTGATGGGTGCCGAAGCGGGTGACGTGCTGGGTGCCGAAGCGGGTGCCGTGATGGGTGCCGACCGGTTCGGCACCGGGTTGCCCTCGCTCGACGACGTGACCGAACAGGCCCCGCAGGTGGTGCTGTTCGCACCCGGGTCCGCTGCCGCCGAGGACGCGGTCGAGCTGGCCGACGCCGTCCGGACGGTCACCGTCGACACGCTGGGCGTGCTCCAGCGGTGGCTGTCCGAGCAGCGCTACGCCGACAGCCGCCTGGTGGTGCTCACGCGGGGTGCCGTCGCCGTGGACGGCGAGGACGTGGACGATCTGGCGCTCGCCGCGGTGTGGGGTCTGGTCCGCTCGGCGCAGTCGGAGAACCCCGACCGGTTCGTGCTGCTCGACCTCGACCCGGCGAGCGACGGCCCGCCGAACGCGGAACTGCTGGCCGCGGCGCTCGCGAGCGCTGAGCCACAACTCGCCGCGCGGGGTGAGCGGTTGCTCGCCCCGCGGCTGGCCCGCCCGACCCCACCGCAGCAGACGGCGCCCGACCAGGTGCTGGACCCCGACGGCACGGTGCTGGTCACCGGCGCCGGGACACTGGGCGGGCTGCTCGCCCGGCATCTGGTGACCACGCACGGCGTACGCCGCCTGGTGCTGGCCAGCCGCCGCGGCGCGGACGCGCCCGGCGCGAGCGAACTGATCGCCGAACTGGCGGAACTGGGGGCCGAGGCGGTCTTCGCCGCCTGTGACGTCGCCGACCGCGGGGCCCTCGCCGCGCTGCTGGCGGGGATCGACCCCGCGCACCCGCTGACCGCGGTGGTGCACACCGCGGGCGCCCTGGACGACGGGGTGATCACCTCGCTCACCCCCGGCCATATGGAGCGGGTACTGCGCCCGAAGGCCGACGCGGCGGTCCACCTCCACGAACTGACCCGCGACCTCGGCCTCTCCGCGTTCGTGCTGTTCTCCTCCTCGGCCTCCACCTTCGGCGGTCCCGGACAGGGCAACTACGCCGCCGCCAACGCCTTCCTCGACGCCCTCGCCGCGCACCGGCGCGCGCACGGCCTGCCCGCCCAGTCGCTCGCGTGGGGCTTCTGGGAGCAACGCTCCGACATGTCGGGGCACTTGGATGCCGCGGACGTGGCACGCATGGCCCGCTCGGGAGCGGGTGCGCTCACCGCCGCGCAGGGCCTGGCCCTGTTCGACGCCTGCCTCGCGCTGGACGAGGCGCTGCTGGTGCCGAGCCCGGTCGACCCCGCCTCGCTGCGGGCCCGGCCCGAGCAGGTGCACTCCCTGCTGCGCGGCCTGGTCCGCCCGGCCCCGGTGCGCCGCGCGGCGGCCGGCGGTACGGGCGCACAGGACGGCGGTTCGGAGCTGGTACGGCGCCTCGCGTCGCTCGCCGAGCCCGAGCGCCGCGCCACCCTCACCGACCTGGTGCGCGCGCACGCCGCGACCGTGCTCGGCTACGAGGACCCCGCGCCGATCGGCGCCAAGCGGTCCTTCAAGGAGCTGGGCTTCGAGTCGCTGACGGCGGTGGAGTTCCGCAACCGGCTCGCCGCCGCCACCGGGCTGCGGCTGCCCGCCACCCTGGTCTTCGACTACCCCACCCCGGCCGTGCTCGCGGGGCACCTCGGCGAGCAGCTGCTCGGCGGATGTGCCGTGCCCGCCCCGGCCGCCGTCGCCCGCCCGTCCGGGCCGGCCGAGGACGACCCGGTCGTCATCGTGTCCATGAGCTGCCGCCTGCCCGGTGGGGTGCGCGACCCGGAGGGGCTGTGGCGGCTGGTCGCCGAGGAGCGCGACGCGCTGTCGGTGTTCCCCGAGGACCGCGGCTGGGACCTGGGCGCCCTGTTCGGCGCCGACGGACAGGGCACGAGCTACGCCCGCGAGGGCGGATTCCTGTACGACGCCGCCGACTTCGACGCCGAGTTCTTCGGGATCAGCCCGCGCGAGGCCCTCGCCATGGACCCGCAGCAGCGCCTGCTGCTGGAGACGGCGTGGGAGGCGTTCGAGCGGGCCGGCATCGATCCCGAGACCGTCCGTGGCAGCCGTACCGGCGTGTTCGTCGGTTCGATGTACCAGGACTATCTGCTGCGGCTGCACTCGGTGCCCGAGGAGGCCGAGGGCTACGTCGGCACCGGCAGCGCCAGCAGCGTGGTGACCGGCCGGATCTCCTACACCTTCGGCCTGGAGGGCCCGGCCGTCACCATCGACACGGCCTGCTCCTCCTCCCTGGTCGCCCTGCACCTCGCCGCGCAGGCCCTGCGGTCGGGCGAGTGCGAGATGGCGCTGGCCGGCGGGGTCGCGGTGATGTCCACGGCCGATCTGTTCGCCGAGTACAGCAAGCAGCAGGCGCTGTCCCCGGACAACCGGTGCAAGGCGTTCGCCGACGGCGCGGACGGCACCGCGTTCGCCGAGGGCGTCGGCCTGCTGCTGCTGGAGCGGCTCTCCGACGCCCGGCGCAACGGCCACACCGTGCTCGCGGTCGTGCGGGGCTCGGCGGTCAACCAGGACGGCGCCAGCAACGGGCTGACCGCCCCCAACGGGCCCTCCCAGCAGCGCGTGATCCGGGCCGCGCTGGACGCCGCCGGGCTGGGCACCGCCGACGTCGACACCGTCGAGGCGCACGGCACCGGCACCAAGCTCGGCGACCCGATCGAGGCACAGGCCTTGCTCGCCACCTACGGGCAGGACTCCAGTCGCGAACACCCGCTGTGGCTCGGGTCGTTGAAGTCGAACATCGGGCACGCGCAGTCCGCGGCGGGTGTCGCGGGCGTGATCAAGATGGTGCAGGCGCTGCGCCACCGCGTGCTGCCGAGGACGCTGCACGTGGACGCGCCGACCACGCAGGTCGACTGGTCCGAGGGCGCGGTGGAGCTGCTCACCGAGGCCCGGCCGTGGCCCGAGACGGGCCGGGCCGCGCGCGCGGCGGTGTCGTCCTTCGGGATCTCCGGCACCAACGCGCACGTGATCCTCGAACAGGCCCCCGCGGAGGAGACGTCGGCCCCCGAGCCGACCGACGCACCGAACGCGGACGTCTCCGCCGCCCCGGCCGGTGTCGTCCCGCTGGCGCTCTCGGCGAAGTCCGAGGCCGGGCTGCGCGCCCAGGCCGACGCGCTGGCCTCGTTCCTGGCCGAGCGGCCCGGACTCCCCCTCACCGACATCGCGTTCGCGCTGGCCACGACCCGCACCCCGTTCGAGCACCGCGCGGTGGTCGTCGGCGAGGACCGCGGTGAACTGACCGAGGCACTGCGCGCGTTGGCGCACGAGCAGGAGTCCCTCGCCGTGGTGAGCGGCCGGCCCGCCGCCGAGGGCGGTGTGGTGTTCGTCTTCCCCGGGCAGGGCTCGCAGTGGCCCGCCATGGCCACCCGGCTCCTCCAGGAGTCCCCGGTCTTCGCGGCCTCCGTCGACGAGATCACCGCCGTACTCGATCCACTCCTGGACTGGTCGGTGCGGGACGTGCTCGAACAGCGCGACGGGGCGCCGTCGTTGGAGCGGATCGACGTCGTGCAGCCCGTGCTGTTCACCGTCATGCTCTCCCTCGCCGCCCTGTGGAAGACACACGGCGTCACCCCCGACGCCGTCGTCGGCCACTCCCAGGGAGAGGTCTGCGCCGCCGTCCTGGCCGGAGCACTGAGCCTCGAGGACGGCGCCCGCATCATCGTCGAACGCTCCCGCGCCTGGGCCACCCTGTCCGGGCGCGGCGCCATGGCCTCCCTGTCCCTGCCCGCCGACCAGGCCGCCACCCTCATCGAGGGCTGGCCCGGACGACTCGGCATCGCCGCCGTCAACGGACCCTCCACAGTGACCGTTTCCGGCGACCCGGAAGCCATCGCCGAGATCCTCGCCCACTGCGACGCGGCCGGGATCCGGTCGCGGCAGATCCCCGGCGTCGACACCGCCGGGCACTCCCCCCAGGTCGACCAGTTGCGCGAGCGCCTGCTCGCCGCGCTGGACACGGTGTCGGCCGGCGACGGTCACGCCGGGGTGGCCTTCTACTCCACCGTGACCGGCGGCGCACTGCCCGGAAGCCAGCTGGATGCCGGGTACTGGTACCGCAACGTCCGCGAGACCGTCGACTTCCGCGGCACCGTCGAGGCCCTGCTCGCCGACGGATTCCGCACGTTCGTCGAACTCAGCCCGCACCCGGTGCTGGGCAACTCGGTGCAGGAGAACGCCGAGGCGACGGGGACGGCGGAGGTGGCCGTGCTCGGCTCGCTCCGCCGCGACCAGGGCGGCCGGGACCGCTTCGTGCGCTCCCTGGCCGAGGCCCACACCCGTGGTGTCGTACTCGACTGGACGGCACTGCTGCCCGAACGCTCGGGTCGGACGGTGGAGTTGCCCACCTACGCGTTCCAGCGCCGCCGCTTCTGGCTGGACGGCGCGGGCGCCGGGGCCGGCGATGTGACCTCCGCCGGTCTCCAGCCGGGCGGGCACCCGCTGCTGGGCGCGGTCCTGACGCTGCCCGACGGCGAGGGTCTGCTCGCCACCGGACGGCTGTCGGTGGCGAGCCTGCCCTGGCTGGCGGACCACGCCATCGACGGCACGGCGCTGCTGCCGGGTACCGGCTTCGTGGAACTGGCCACCCGTGCCGGTGACTTGGCCGGCTGCACCGGCATCGAGGAACTCACCCTGGAGATGCCGCTGGTGCTGCCCGCCCAGAGCGCCGTCAGCATTCAGGTCGCCCTCACCGGTGAGAGCGCCGACGGCAGTCGCGGCTTCACCGTGCACTCCCGGCCCGAGCAGGCCACCCCCGACACCCCGTGGACCCGGCACGCCACCGGCACCCTGACCGCCGCCCCGGCCCCGGCCACCGACGACGGACTGACGCTGTGGCCGCCGCGGGACGCCGAGAGCGTCGACGTCTCCGGGCTGTACGACCGTTTCGCCGCCGGCGGCATCCACTACGGGCCCGCGTTCACCGGCCTGCACGCCGCCTGGCGGCGCGGCGACGAGGTGTTCGCCGAGGTCCGCCTGCCCGAGGAACACCACTCCCAGGCCGCCGCCTACGCCCTGCACCCCGCGCTGCTGGACGCCGCCCTGCACACCCTGGGCATCGCGCCGCTGGTGCCGGGTGCCGGGGAGGGCAGGAACCTGCTGCCGTTCACGTGGAGCGGCGTCACCGTGCACGCGGCCGCCGCGACCGCGCTGCGCGTACGGCTGGCCCCGGACGGGGCGGGCGGGGTGCGGGTCGCGGTCGCCGACCCGACCGGGGCGCCCGTCGCGAGCGTGGAGTCGCTGGTGCTGCGCCCGGCCTCGGCCCAGCTGCTGGAGGCGGGCCGCGGCGCCGCGCAGGAGGCGCTGTTCCGCATCGACTGGAGCGATGTCCCCCTCCCCCAGGACGCGGCCGACGCCGAGGGATGGGCGGTGCTGGGCACCGACACGCTCGGCCTCACCGAGGCGATTCCCGAGCTCGAGGTGCACACCGATCTCGACGCGCTGCGCGAGAGCGTGGCAGCCGGCCGTGTGCCGGAGGCGGTGCTGGTGCCCGTCACCGCGCCCACCGGTCCAAACGGCGACACGCCCGAGGGGACGCTGCCGGACGTGCCGGGCGCGGTCCGTGAGGTGACCTGCCGGGTGCTGGCGCTGTTGCAGCGGTGGCTGGCCGACCCCGCGCTGGACGCGGTGCGGCTGGTGATCGTCACCCGTGGCGCGGTCGCCGTGCGCGACGGGGAGGAGGTGCCCGACGCGGTGTGCGCCCCGGTGTGGGGACTGGTCCGCTCGGCGCAGTCGGAGAACCCCGACCGCATCACCCTCGTCGACGTCGACGCCGCCGCTCCGGCCGACCTGCCCCGGGCGCTGGCCACCGGGGAGCCGCAACTGGCCCTGCGCGGCGGCCAGGCGCGCGCCTTCCGGCTCGCCCGCGCCACCACCGGCACCGCCCTCGACGTGCCCGCCGGGGCCGCCCACTGGCGGCTGGAGTCCACCGCCGAGGGCACCCTCGACACGCTCGGCCTGGTGGAGCGCGTCGAACCGGCCACCGACGAGCTGGCCCCGCACGAGGTGCGCATCTCCATGCGGGCCGCCGGCCTGAACTTCCGCGACGCGCTGATCGCGCTGGGCATGTACCCGGGCAGCGGCGCGATCGTCGGCAGCGAGGGCGCGGGCGTCGTGCTGGAGACCGGCAGCGAGGTGACCGGACTCGCGCCCGGCGACAAGGTGATGGGCCTGTTCCCCGGCGCCATCGGCACCGAGGCCGTCTCCGACTTCCGCACCGTGGTGCGGATGCCGCGGGGTTGGACGTTCGCGCAGGCCGCGACCGTGCCGGTGGTGTTCCTCACCGCCTACTACGGCCTGGTGGACCTGGCCGGGCTGCGGCGCGGCGAGAAGGTGCTCGTCCATGCCGCGGCCGGTGGTGTCGGCATGGCGGCCACCCAGATCGCCCGCCACCTGGGCGCCGAGGTGTACGGCACGGCGAGCGTCGGCAAGTGGCCGGTGCTGCGCGCGCTCGGCTTCGACGACGCCCACCTCGCGTCCTCGCGTGACACCGGTTACGAGGCGAAGTTCGCGCAGGCGACGGGCGGCGAGGGCGTGGACGTCGTACTGAACTCCCTGGCCCGGGAGTTCGTCGACGCGTCGCTGCGGCTGCTGCCGCGCGGCGGCCGCTTCGTGGAGATGGGCAAGACGGACGTCCGTGACGCCGCCGAGGTCGCCGACGCCTTCCCCGGGGTCGCCTACCGCGCCTACGACCTCGTCGAGGCCGGGCCCGAACGGATCCAGCAGATGCTGCACGAGGTGCTGGACCTGTTCGAGCGCGGGGTGCTGTCCCCGCTGCCGCTGCGGGCGTTCGACGTACGGCACGCGAAGGACGCCTTCCGCTACCTCAGCCAGGCCCGGCACATCGGCAAGATGGTCCTCACCCTGCCGCGCCATGTGGACCCCGACGGCACGGTTCTGGTCACCGGCGGCACCGGCACCCTCGGTGCCCTGGTCGCCCGTCAACTGGCGGGCGTGCACGGGGTACGGCGGCTGCTGCTGACCAGCCGCCGCGGCCCCGATGCTCCGGGGGCGGCCGAACTCGTCGCCGAACTGGCCGGGTTGGGCGCGGAGGCCACGGTCGCCGCGTGCGACGTCACCGACCGCGAGGCGGTGGCCGCGCTGCTCGCCTCCATCGACCCCGCGCATCCGCTGACCGCGATCGTGCACTCGGCCGGCGATGTCGACGACGGCGTGATCGCCGCCCTCGACCCGGCGCGCGTGGACCGCGTGATGCGGCCCAAGGTCGACGCCGCCCTCCACCTGCACGAGCTGACACGCGATCAGGATCTCGACGCGTTCGTGCTGTTCTCCTCGTCCGCGGCCACCTTCGGCGGTCCCGGACAGGGCAACTACGCGGCCGCCAACGCCTTCCTGGACGCGCTCGCGCAGCGCCGCCGCACCGCCGGGCTGACCGGTACGTCACTGGCGTGGGGGTTCTGGGCCGAGCGCAGCGAACTGACCAGCGCCCTCGACGAGGCCGACCTCGCCCGCCTCACCCGCGGCGGGATGGCCCCGCTGTCCACCGCCGACGGCCTGGCCCTGTTCGACGCGGGCCGCGGCCACGCCGACGCGGTCCTGGTCCCCGCCCGGCTGGACACCGGCCGCCTGGCCGGCCCCTCCGGAACCGTGCCGCCGTTCCTCAGCAACCTGGTGCGCACCCCCGGCGGCCGGGCGAGGGCGGGAGCGGCGACACCGCAGCAGGGCTCCGCCACACTGGCCGAACGGCTCGCGGCGCTCGGTTCCACCGACCGCGACGCGGTCCTCGTCGACCTCGTCCGCACCCACGCCGCGACCGTCCTCGGCCACGCCACCGCGGACGCCGTCCAGCCCGAACGCGCCTTCAAGGAACTGGGCTTCGACTCCCTGACCGCCGTCGAACTGCGCAACCGGCTCATGGCCGCCGCCGGGGTACGGCTGCCCGCCACCCTCGTCTTCGACTACCCCACCCCGCAGACCCTCGCCACGCACCTGCGCGAGCAGCTGCTGCCCGACGAGCCGGAGGCCTCCGCCGTCAACTCCCTGCTGGCCGACCTGGACCAGCTGGAGGCGGCGCTGGCCGCCGTCCCCGCCGACGACGGCGACCGCACCACCGTCACCCAGCGGCTCCAGGCGCTGCTGGCCGCCTGGCACGGGCCCGCCGACGGCGCGGCCGGCGACGGCGACGACCTCGACGCGGCCACCGACGACGAGCTGTTCGACCTCATCGACGGCCGGCTCGAAGGCTGACCCCCAGCCCGAAGGGCCTAGAGAGAGAACCGGGATGACGACCAACGAAGACAAGCTCCGCGAATACCTCAAGCGGGCCATCACCGATGCCCGCCAGGCCCACCGCAGGCTCCGCGAGGTCGAACACCAGCGCCACGAGCCCATCGCGATCGTGTCGATGAGCTGCCGCCTGCCCGGCGGGGTCCGCTCACCCGAGGACCTGTGGCACCTCGTCGAGTCCGGCACCGACGCGGTCGGCCCCTTCCCCGCCGACCGCGGCTGGGACCTCGACGCCCTCTACGACCCCGACCCCGACGCCCCGGGCCGCATCTACGCCCAGGGCGGCGGCTTCCTCGAGGACGCCGGCGGCTTCGACGCCTCCTTCTTCGGGATCAGCCCCCGCGAGGCCCTCGCCATGGACCCCCAGCAGCGCCTGCTCCTGGAAACCTCCTGGGAGGCGCTGGAACGCGCCGGCATCGACCCGCACAGCGTGCGCGGCGGCCGCGTCGGCGTCTTCGCGGGCACCAGCGGCCAGGACTACTCCCTGCTCGCCGCCAACGCCCCCGGGGACGACGGCTATCTGGCCATCGGCAACGCCGCCAGCGTCGTCTCCGGGCGCATCTCCTACACCCTCGGCCTGGAGGGGCCGGCCGTCACCATCGACACCGCCTGCTCCTCCTCCCTGGTCGCCATCCACCTCGCCGCGCAGTCCCTGCGGCTCGGCGAGTGCGACCTCGCGCTCGCCGGCGGGGTCGCCGTCGTCTCCACACCCGAGGGCCTGGTCGCCTTCAGCCGTCAGCGCGGTCTCGCCGCCGACGGCCGCTGCAAGGCCTTCGCGGCCTCGGCCGACGGCTTCGGCTACGCCGAGGGCGTCGGGGTGCTGCTGCTGGAGAAGCTCTCCGACGCCCGCCGCCTCGGCCACACCGTGCACGCCGTCATCCGCGGCTCCGCCGTCAACCAGGACGGCGCCAGCAACGGCCTGACCGCCCCCAACGGACCCTCCCAGCAGCGCGTCATCCGCGCCGCCCTCGCCGACGCCCGCCTCAAGACGGCCGACGTCGACACCGTCGAGGCCCACGGCACCGGCACCAGCCTCGGCGACCCCATCGAGGCGCAGGCCCTGCTCGCCACCTACGGCCAGGACCGCGGCACCGAACCTCCTCTCTGGCTGGGCTCGTTGAAGTCCAACATCGGCCATGCCCAGGCCGCGGCCGGGGTCGCGGGCGTCATCAAGATGGTGCAGGCCATGCGCCACGGGCTGCTGCCGAAGACTCTCCACGCCGACGAGCCCACCCCCCACGTCGACTGGGAGGCCGGCGCGGTCGAACTCCTCACCCAGGCCCGGGACTGGCCCGACGCGGAACACCCCCGCCGGGCCGGTGTCTCCTCCTTCGGCATCTCCGGCACCAACGCCCACGTGATCCTCGAACAGGCTCCCGCCGAGGGAGCCTCGACGGACGGCGACAACGCCGACCCCGGCACGGACACCGAAGGGGAGACCAGCGCGGACGCGACGGCCACTCCGGTCGCACCGGTGCGCGAGCCCGCCGCGTTCTCCTGGGTACTGTCCGCCAAGAGCACGGGCGCCCTGCGCGAACAGGCCGCCCGCCTCGCCGCCCACGTCACCGCCCACGACCCGGCCCCGGCGGACGTCGCGCTGTCGCTGCTCACCTCGCGCGCCCGCTTCGACCGCCGCGCGGTCGTCGTCGGCACCGACCGCGGGCACCTGCTCGCCGGACTGGGCGCGGTCGCGGAGGGCCGCCCGGGGGCGGTCACCGGGGTGGCCAAGCCCGGTCGTACGGCGTTCCTGTTCACCGGGCAGGGCGCCCAGCGGCCCGGCATGGGAAGGGAGTTGTACGACGCCTTCCCCGTCTTCGCCGACGCCCTGGACGCCGCCTGCACCGCACTGGACACGGAACTGCGCTGCGAACACCCCTTGAAGGACATCCTGTTCGCGGACCCGGGCAGTGAACTCGCCGGGCTCCTCAACCAGACGCAGTACACGCAAGCCGCGCTGTTCGCACACGAGAGCGCGCTGTACCGGCTGGTCACCAGCCTCGGCGTCACCGCCGACGCACTCGCCGGACACTCCATCGGCGAAGTCACCGCCGCCTACCTCGCAGGTGTCTGGTCACTGGAGGACGCGGCCCGCGTGGTCGCCGCCCGCGGACGGCTCATGCAGGCCCTCCCGGCCGGCGGCGCCATGATCGCCGTAGAAGCCACCGAAGACGACGTACGACCACTGCTCGACGACGGCGTGTCCATCGCCGCCGTCAACGGCTCCCACTCCGTCGTCATCTCCGGCGAAGCCGAAGCAGTCGAGACCGTCGCCGCGCAGCTCACGGGCCGGACCAAGCGGCTCACCGTCAGCCACGCCTTCCACTCGCCCCTCATGGACCCCATGCTCGACGACTTCCAAAGGGTCCTCGAAACAGTGGAGTTCGCCGAGCCCCACCTCACCATCGTGTCGAACCTGAGCGGCGAGGTGGCCGACCCTGCCGAACTCACCTCCCCCGCCTACTGGGTACGCCACGTCCGCGAAGCCGTCCGCTTCCACGACGGCATCAACACCCTCGCGGGACTCGGCATCCGCCGATTCCTCGAACTCGGCCCGGACGCCACCCTCACCGCACTGGTGAACAAGACGCTGGAGGACACCGAGCCGGTCACCGCCGCCGCCCAGCGCCGCGACCGCGACCAGGCCACCACCTTCCTCACCGCGCTGGCCCAGCTGTACGTCCACGGGGCCCACGTCGAGTGGGCCACTTTGGTGGAAGACAGCAGGGCGGGCCTGGTGGACCTGCCGACCTACCCCTTCCAGCACGCGCACTACTGGCTCGAACCCGTCGCCGTCGACCGCCCGGCGGTCGCCGCCCGGCCCGCGGCGGAGGAGGAAACGCGGGCCGGGACGCCAGAGGGGTCGCCGCTCGCCGGACGGCTGGCCGGGCTGTCCGCCGCGGAGCAGGAACGCCTTCTGGTGGAGCTGGTGCGCGACGAGGCGGCCGGGGTGCTGGGGCACACCGGCACCGACGACATCGAGCCCGACGGCCCGTTCAAGGAACTGGGCTTCGACTCGCTGACCTCCGTCGAGTTCCGCAACCGGCTGCGCGCGCAGACCGGCCTGGAGCTGCCGACCACGCTCGCCTTCGACTACCCCACCCCGGAACGGCTGGCCGCCCAGCTGCGGCAGGAACTGTCCGGGTCCGCCGCGGAGGCGGCCGCCGCACCGGTGATGGCCGCCGCCCTGGACGAACCGGTCGCCATCGTCTCCATGGGCTGCCGCTACCCCGGCGGGGTCGACTCGCCCGAGGCGCTGTGGCGGCTGGTCGCCGAGGGCACCGACGCCATCGGTCCCTTCCCCGTCGACCGCGGCTGGGACATCGACAGCCTCTACGACCCCGACCCCGGCGTGTCCGGACGGACGTACGTGCGCGAGGCGGGCTTCCTGCACGACGCGGCCCGGTTCGACGCGTCCTTCTTCGGCATCAGCCCCCGCGAAGCCCTCGCCATGGACCCCCAGCAGCGTCTGCTCCTGGAGACCTCCTGGGAGGTGTTCGAGCGGGCCGGGATCGACCCGGCCACCCTGCGCGGCAGCCAGACCGGCGTGTACGCGGGCGTCGTCGCCCACGACTACGGCACCCGGCTGGAGAACGTGCCCGAGGAGCTGGAGGGCTACCTCTCCAGCGGCGGCGCGGCCAGCGTGGTCTCGGGGCGGGTGTCGTACACCTTCGGCCTGGAGGGTCCCGCCGTCACCGTCGACACCGCCTGCTCCTCCTCCCTGGTCGCCATCCACCTCGCCGTGCAGGCGCTGCGCACCGGCGAGTGCTCGATGGCGCTGGCCGGCGGTGTGACGGTGATGGCGACTCCGGGCGCCTTCCTCGACTTCAGCCGCCAGCGCGGGCTCGCGCCCGACGGGCGCTGCAAGTCCTTCGCGGCGGGCGCGGACGGCACGATCTGGTCCGAGGGCATCGGGGTGCTGCTGCTCGAACGGCTCTCCGACGCCCGCCGCAACGGCCACCAGGTGCTCGGCGTGATCCGTGGCTCGGCCGTCAACCAGGACGGCGCGAGCAACGGCCTCTCCGCCCCCAACGGCCCCTCCCAGCAACGCGTCATCCGCGCCGCCCTCGCCAACGCCCGCCTCTCCGCGAGCGAGGTCGACGCGGTCGAGGCGCACGGCACCGGCACCAAGCTCGGCGACCCCATCGAGGCACAGGCCCTGCTCGCCACCTACGGCCAGGACCGCGGCACCGAACAGCCCCTGTGGCTCGGTTCGTTGAAGTCCAACCTCGGGCACACGCTGGCCGCCGCCGGGGTCGGCGGCGTGATCAAGATGGTGCAGGCGATGCGGTACGACGTCCTGCCCCGCACCCTGCACGTGGACGAGCCCACCCCGCACGTGGACTGGACGGCCGGGGCGGTGGAACTGCTCACCGAGCCCCGCGCCTGGCCGCCCGCCGCCGAACGACCGCGCCGCGCCGGGGTGTCGTCCTTCGGCATCTCCGGCACCAACGCGCATGTGATCGTCGAAGAGGCCCCGGCGCCGACCGCCGGACCCGACGGCGATGTCAGGGACGACGAGGCTCCGGCCGGGCACCGGTCGGTCGTGGTGCCGTGGGTGCTGTCCGCCAAGAGCGACGCGGCGCTGCGGGCGCAGGCCGAGCGGCTTGCCGCCCATGTCGGCGCCACCGGTGCCGCGCCGGCCGACATCGCACGGTCGCTGGCCGTCTCCCGCTCCCGGCTGGAGCGGCGCGCCGTGGTGGTCGGTGACGACCGCGACCAGCTGCTGGACGGGCTCGCGGCCGTCGCCGAGGGCCGACCCGGCACCATCACCGGCACGGCACGCACCGGACGTACGGCGTTCCTGTTCACCGGGCAGGGCGCCCAGCGGCCAGGGATGGGACGGGAGTTGTACGACGCCTTCCCCGTCTTCGCCGACGCCCTGGACGACGCCTGCACCGCACTGGACACGGAACTGGGCTCCGAACACCCCTTGAAGGACATCCTGTTCGCGGACCCGGGCAGTGAACTGGCCGGGCTCCTTCACCAGACGCAGTACACGCAAGCCGCGCTGTTCGCGCACGAGAGCGCGCTGTACCGGCTGGTCAGCAGCCTCGGCGTGACGGCTGACGCGCTCGCCGGGCACTCGATCGGCGAGGTCACCGCCGCATACCTCGCAGGTGTCTGGTCGCTGGAGGACGCGGCCCGCGTGGTCGCCGCCCGCGGACGGCTCATGCAGGCCCTCCCGGCCGGCGGCGCCATGATCGCCGTAGAAGCCACCGAGGACGACGTACGACCACTGCTCGGCGACGGCGTGTCCATCGCCGCCGTCAACGGCTCCCACTCCGTCGTCATCTCCGGCGAAGCCGAAGCAGTCGAGACCGTCGCCGCGCAGCTCACCGGCCGGACCAAACGGCTCACCGTCAGCCACGCCTTCCACTCACCCCTGATGGACCCCATGCTCGACGACTTCCAAGCCGTCCTGGAATCCGTCGAGTTCAGCGCGCCACAGCTGACGATCGTCTCCAACCTGACGGGTGAGGTGGCCGACCCGGCTGAACTGACCTCACCCGCCTACTGGGTACGCCACGTCCGCGAAGCCGTCCGCTTCCACGACGGCATCAACACCCTCGCGGGACTCGGCATCCGCCGATTCCTCGAACTCGGCCCGGACGCCACCCTCACCGCGCTGGTGAACAAGACACTGGAGGAGCGTGAACCGGTCACCGCGGCGGCGCAGACCCGTACCGCGGGCGGTCCGGCGGGCCTGGTGCAGGCGCTGGCCCGGCTGCATGTGGCCGGGGCCGGGGTGGACTGGGCGGCGCTGCCGGCGGTCGGCGGGGCGCGGCTGGAGGAGCTGCCGACGTATGCCTTCCAGCGGTCGCACTACTGGCTGGAGAGTTCGCTCCAGAACGTCCTGTCCTCGCTGGGTGACGGCGCGGCCCGTACGGTGGCCGACTCCGGCGAGGCGGCCCGGCTCGCGGCACTAGAGCCCGGGGAGCGGGCGGCCGCGCTGCTGGAGCATGTGCGGGAGCAGGCCGCGGCCGTGCTCGGACATGCGGAGGCCGATCAGGTCGGCGCCGAACCGTCGTTCCTGGAAGCCGGGTTCGACTCGCTGACCGCGGTGGAGCTGCGGGACCGGCTGAAGGCGCTGACGGGGCTGAAGCTGGGCGCGACGCTCCTCTTCGACCACCCGTCGCCGCAGTTGCTGGCCGGCCATCTGGCCGAACAGCTGGACGCCCGGGAGCCGGTGGCCGGGTCGGCGGGCGGGGAGGGCCCGGGGCCGATCGGCACGCTGTACTGGCGCGCCTGCGAGCTCGGCAAGTTCGACGAGGCGCAGGAGGTGCTCAAGGCCGCGTCGCTGCTCCAGGCGCAGTTCGCCGCGCCCGAGGAGGGGGTGCTGCCCGCTCCGGTGCGGCTGGCCTCCGGTCCGGTCGGCGCGGAAGGCGTGGACGCTTCCGGCGGTGCGGACGACGAGCCCGTGCTGGTGTGCTTCCCGTCGTTCTCGCCGGTGGCCGGGCCGCACGAATACGCACGGTTCGCGGCCTGGTTCCGCGGGGTGCGGGACGTGTGGGCGTTGCCGCAGCCGGGGTTCGTCGGCGGGGAGAGTCTGCCGGCCACCGTCGCCGCGCTTGCCCGGGCACATGCCGAAGGCGTCCTCCGGGTGGCGGCCGGGCGGCCGTTCGTGCTGGTCGGCCGGTCCGCGGGCGGCTGGGTCGCCCATGCGGTGGGCCGGCTGCTGGAGGAACTGGGTTCGCCGGCCAAGGCGTTGGTGCTGCTGGACAGTTCCTCGCCGGCGGCCATGCAGAAGTCGCCCGCGGGCAACGACATGGCGAAGGCCATGCTCGACCGGGAGAACACGTTCGACCTGCTCAGCGACGAGCGGCTGTCGGCGATGGGCGGCTACATCCGCGTGTTCGAGGGCTGGCAGCCGGAGGCGCTGGCCACGTCGACTCTGCTGATCCGCGCGTCGGAGCACTTCGGCGCGGAGAGCGACCCGCCCGGCGGGGCCGAGAGCGACCAGCACCATGACACCGAGTCGGCGGCCGCCGCCCCGGCCGACGCCCGCCGATCAGCGGCGGCCGACTGGCGGGCCGACTGGGAGTTCGCCGACGCACGGCTGGACGTGCCGGGCAACCACTTCACGATTCTCGAGGACTTCTCGCACTCCACCGCCGAGGCGGCCGAGCAATGGCTGCGGGCGCTCACCGGCGGGCTCACGACCGAAGGGAACCAGGGAGAAACTCCATGAAGATCATCATTGTGGGTGCAGGAGTCGGCGGTGTGGCCGCGGCCGTGACACTGTCGCAGCGGCACGAGGTGGAGGTGTACGAGGGAGCGGACCGGCTGCGCACGGACGGCAACGGCGTGCTGCTCTACCCCAACGCCACAGGAATCCTGGGCGAGTTGGGCGTCAGCGCCCACGACGTCGACGGCGCGCGGATGCAGACCCTGGACCTGGTCGCGGACGGCGACAGCCGGCTGATGCGACTGGACCTCTCCCGCCTCGCGCGGGCCTTCGACGCACCGATCCTGGTCACCAAGCGCGGGCACGTGCTGGCGCTGCTGGCGGCCAAGTTGCCCGAGGGGATGGTGCGTTTCGGCAAGCGGGCCGTCGCGGTGGAGCAGTCCGCCGACGGTGCCGCTGTGGTGTTCGAGGACGGCACCCGCGCCGAGGGCGACGTGGTGCTGGGCGCGGACGGGCACCGTTCGGCGGTGCGGCGGCTGGTGGTCGGCGAGAAGCCGGCCGCCTATCTGGGCGACGCGACCTGGCACGGCATCACGGCGCTGCCGCACGAGTTCGCCGGCGGCTCGCGCATCCACTCGCTGTACGGCAAGGAGGGCATCTGCGTGGTGCACCCCGTCGGCGGCGGGGAGATCTACTGGGCGTTCGAGCTGCCGTTCAAGGACGGCGAGACGGTGCCGCCGCGTGCCGACGGCTCCCCCGCCCGGCCGGGCGACTCCGCGGTGGCCAACCTGCGGGAGCGGTTCGGGCATTGGACGTCCACTCCGATGCCGACCCTGCTGGAGACCATCACCGACGCGGACGTCGGTGTCTTCCCGCACATCCTGCACGGGGTCCGGGAGAACTGGTCGGACGGTGCGGTGACCCTGCTCGGGGACGCGGCGCACGCGGTGCCGCCGCGGCTGGGCATGGGCCTGTGCCAGGCGCTCGAGGACGCGTGGGTGCTGGGCCGGGTGCTGGCCCAGCGCGGTGTGGGCGGGACGCAGGCGCTGCGGCAGTACGAGGCGCTGCGCTGGCCGCGGATGCGCAAGATGCACTCGATCGCCACGATGATGGGGCGGCGCAACCTGCCGTTGCCGCCCGGACTGCTGCGGGTGGTGGGCGGCCTGCTGCCGATGACGTCGTACCAGAAGGCGCAGTTGCGCAGCCTGAGCAACTACCTCAACGACGACGCTCCCCCGTTGCCTTCCCGGCTGGTGTCGGTGGCGTGAACTCCCCACCGGCGCGGTGCCGGTGACCGCCGGCCGCGGGGCCGGTGACACGACTGCGGCCCCCAACCCGTTCGGGTTGGGGGCCGCAGTCGTGAGCGCGCGTGTTGCGACGGTCAGGCCGGGCGGCGGAAGCCGCGGACGGCCAGCGGGATCGCCAGGGCGCCGATCGCGAAGGAGATGCCGACGGCGAGGAGGGCGTCGTAGCCGGCCGGGTTGCCGAGGGCGAGGTCGCGGGCGGCCTGGACACCGTAGGTCATCGGGTTGACCTTGGCGACGGCGCCGAGCCAGCCGGGCAGTCCGTCGACGGGCACGAAGGCGTTGGACGCGAACATCAGCGGCAGCATCGCGAGGAAGCCGACCGCCTGCATGGACTCGCCGTTGCGCAGCCAGACGGCGAGGGCGAGGAAGACCCAGCCCAGTCCCCAGCCGATGGCCAGCGCCAGCCCGAACGCGCCGAGGACGCCGAGCGGTCCGCCGTCGGGCGAGAAGCCGAACAGGGCGGCGGCGAGGGCGACCATCAGGGTCAGGCGGATGGCGCCGCGGGCGAGGTCGAAGACGCTGCGGGCGAACAGGACGGAGCCGAGCCAGATGGGCAGGGTGCGGAAGCGGGCCACCATGCCGTTCTTGATCTCCTCGTTGAGTCCGGTGCCGGACATCAGCGCGGACTGGAGCGCGGTGTTGACCATGATGGCGGGGACGAGGAAGTCGATGTAGCTGACGCCCTTGGGGAAGTCGGGGGTGTCGGAGATGCTGTTGAAGATCTGCCCGAACAGCAGGAGCAGGATCAGCGGTTGAAGGACGCTGAACAGCAGCAGCTTGGGGTCGGTGACCAGGCGGCGCAGCGACTTGGCGCTGAGCACGGCGATCTGGGAGGCGACGGAGGTGCCGCTCCAGCGTTCCGGGCCGCGGGGGACATCGATGTCGTCGGTGGTGGCGGGGTGTTCGGCGGCGGTGGTGGTCATGGGCTCGCCTTCGCGATGGGTCAGGCCGCGGCCGCCGACGGGCGGTGGGCGTAGGTGAGGTAGACGTCGTCGAGGGTGGGTTCGGCCACCGACAGGCCGGTGAAGTCGATGCCGTGCTCGTCCAGGGCGCGGACGACGGTGGCGACGTCGCGGGCGGCCTCGACGGGGACGGTGACGCTGGTCGTGCGCTCGTCGTGGGCCGGGGCCAGGCGGGCGGCGCGCAGCGCGGCGACGGCGGCGGGGACCAGGTCGGGGGCATCGAGGGTGACGGTGACGGAGCGCTTGCCGGCGCGGGACTTCAGTTCGTCGGGGGTGCCGCTGGCGACGACCCGGCCCGCGGAGAGCAGGGTGATGGAGTCGGCGAGCCGGTCGGCCTCTTCGAGGTACTGGGTGGTCAGCAGGACGGTGGCGCCCTGGCGGACGTGGTCCTCGATCACCTCCCACAGGCCGAGCCGGGCGGCCGGGTCGAGGCCGGTGGTGGGCTCGTCGAGGAAGATGACCTCGGGGTTGCCGACGAGTCCGGCGGCCAGGTCCAGGCGTCGGCGCATACCGCCGGAGTAGGTGCGGGCGGGTTTGCGGGCGGCCTGGACGAGGTCGAACAGCTCGACGAGTTCGGTGGCGCGGGCGGCGGCCTGGCGGCGGCCCGCGCCCAGCAGCCGGGCGATCAGGACGAGGTTGTCGATCGCGGAGAGGCCCTCGTCCACGGAGGCGAACTGGCCGGTGACGCCGATGCGTCGGCGCACCTCGGCGGGGCGGGCGGCGACGTCGTGGCCGGCGACGCGGGCGGTGCCGGAGGTCGCGGGCAGGGTGGTGGTGAGGATGTTGACCAGGGTGGTCTTTCCGGCGCCGTTGTGGCCGAGCAGGCCGAGGACGGTGCCGCGGGGCACCTCCACACCGACGTGGTCGAGGACGGTGGTCGTGCCGTAGGTCTTGGTGAGGCCCACGGCCTCGATCACGGGCTGGTTCATGGGGGGTCTCTCCCCTCCATTTCCGGTGCGGGGGGTGCGGGGTGCCGGGTGCGGAGTGCGGGGTGCCGTAGGGGGCCGGGAAGGGCGGCGGGGGGCGTGGCGAGGCCGGGGTAGGCGGCACGGATGCCGCCTGCCCCTTCACGCCCCGCCGCGGGGGATTCCGGCGGGTCAGATGGTGATGACGGTCCGCTTGCCCGGGACGTCCTTGTCCCAGTGCTGGTCGATCTCGGTGATCGGGGCCGTCACCACGTCGATCTTCAGGTTGCCGGCGGCGGACTCGCTCATGATGCGGCCCCAGATCGCCTTGACCTCGTCCAGGTCCGGCAGGGAGCCGGAGCTGATGATGTTCACGCCGGTGCGGCGCAGCGCGTTGCCGTCGAGCGAGGCGAGCCGGCCGGCGCTGTTGCCGATCTGGACGTAGCGCACGCCGGACTTGACGACGAGCTCGCGGGGCAGGGCGCCGAGGAACTGCTCGGCCGGGTGGCCCCACAGGTAGTCGAGGACGACGTTGAAGCCGCCGCCGATGGCCTCGGCGTAGGCGGCGGCGACCTCCTCGTCGCTGCCGCCGATCGGCACGATGGCGTCGGCGCCGCGGTTGAGCAGTTCCTTCAGCACGTCCTCGTTGCGGCCGGCGGCCACGACGCGGGAGGCGCCGAGGGCCTTGGCGACCTGGACGGCCAGCTGGCCGGCGACGCCGGTGGCGCCCAGCACGAGCACCGACTCGCCCTGCTCCAGGTGGACATGGGAGGCGAGCGGCAGCCAGGACGACAGCGCCGGGTTGACCAGGGCGGCGGCGGTGATGTCGTCGACCTCGTCCGGCACGTCGAAGAGCAGGATGCCCGGCGAGACGCTGCGCTGGGCCAGCGAGCCGAACGGGGCGCGGCGGGCGCCGAAGACGACCCGGCGGCCGTCGGGCAGCGTGCCGACGCCCTCGACACCGGCGACGAACGGCGGGGTGCGGCCCTCCGAGTAGTCGGGGTCTCGGGTGACCATGCGGGTCAGGTTGGTCAGGGCGCTGGCCCTCACGTCGATCAGGACCTCGCCGTCGCCGGCGGTCGGCTCCTCGAACTCCGCGTACCGCGGGGCCTCGCCGATGGTGTGGACTACGGCTGCGTACATGGTGATGCCTCCAAAGTGCTTAAGCGGGCCGGACAGGTGCATGCGTCTGGTGCGGGCCGGCTGTGCACCCGGCGGTGCCGCGGGCGCGGCACACCCCGAGCGCATGACTCGGTCATCCCGTACGTCACTGTCGTACGACTTGAGCCCGACTTGAGCGGGTGGTGCGGGCGGTACGCACGCGCCCCCCGAAGTGGGGCCGACAAGCGCCCTGCGTGGGGTCCGGACTCCCGTTCCGGGGGTGGAGCTCCCGGTGTGGGAGCCGAGTTCCCGGTGCGAGGGCGAACTCCCTTCGCGAGGGGCGCTAAAGCTCCAGGGCTCCCTTGATGCGGTCCATGGCGAGCCCGACGAGCGCGGGCAGATCCGGTGCGCAGTCGCCCTCCAGCCAGTGCTGGGCGGCCTGCGCGAAGGCGGTGTTGACGGCGGCGGCGGCGAGCCGCACCTCGAAGTCGTCCGGGCTGCGGTCGACGCGGTCGGCGAGCAGCTTGACCAGTTGGTCGAGGTTGGTGCGTTCCTCCCTGGCCAGCCGGTCGCGCAGCGCGGGCACGCTGCTCATGAGCCGGTGGCGCAGCAGCAGGGTGGCGTGGTCGGCGGCCAGCAGTCGGGCGGCGAACTCCTCGTAGACGGTGCGGACGGTGCGCGCGAGCGGCTCGTCGGCCGGGCGGGCGGCGAACGTCTGCTCCAGGAAGGGGTCGTAGCCCTCGTGGAAGAGGACGTCCTCCTTGCCGCGGAAGTGGCGGTAGAAGGTGGCCGGGGAGATGTCCGCGGCAGCGGCGATCTGCTCGACGGTGGTCGCCTCGAAGCCGTGCTCGACGAACAGTGCCAGCGCCTGGCTGCGCACCTCGTTCTGCACGCGCTGCCGGTTGGCCTCACGCAGTCCCATGTCCATCACCTCTTCCCGTCAGTATACCGAGAGGGACTCTCACTCCGAGAGGACCTTTCATGTTGAGAGACTCTATCACTTTCGCGGGTGGAGTCAACAGCCCGGGCCGGCGGCCCACCGGAGCCACCCGCGCCGCCTCCCGCGCCCCTCCCCGGCCACTCGCTCCGGAGCCGCCCGAGCCGTCGGTCACGGCCCGCGCGCCGCGGGCGCATCCGCGGGCGCACCTCCGCGCGTCCACCATGGCCCGCCCTCCCCGGAATTCCCTCCCCTGGAAAACCCCTATCGACCCCTGTTCCGCACCCGTAAAGCGATACGGAAAACCATTGTGGCGAATTCCGCGAGCCGCCATGTATGTTCCACAGTGCGACCATCAGACCAGTCTGTACACGCGGTGCAGAAAGGGATCGTCACATGACGACGGCAGTATCGCCGCAGCCTCGAATACTCGGTGTCGGAACGGCGACCCCGCCGCACAGCTATTCGCAGCAGGACGTTCTCGACGCTTTCGGGATCGAGGACGAGAAAATCATTTCCGTCTTCCAGAACAGTGCGATCGAACGGCGCTTCCTGAATCTCCCGCCGGTGGACGGCTACGGCCGGCGGCGGATGGAGACGCAGGGCGAGCTGCTCGCCAAGCACGCCCGCTGGGGCGTCGACATGGGGTCCCGGGCGCTGCTGACGTGCCTGGACGACATCGGCGCGAAGCGGGCGGACATCGGCTATCTGGCCTGCGTGACCACCACCGGCTTCCTGACCCCCGGCTTCAGCGCCAAACTGATCCGGGAGCTGGGACTGACGCCGCACACCCGGCGCCTGGACGTGGTCGGGATGGGCTGCAACGCCGGCCTCAACGGGCTGACGGCGACGGCCGACTGGGCCGCCGCCAACCCCGGCCGGCTGGCGATGATGGTGTGCTCGGAGTCCTGCTCGGCCGCCTATGTCTTCGACGGCACCATGCGCACCGCGGTCGTCAACAGCCTCTTCGGCGACGGCGCGGCGGCGGTGGCCATGGTGGCCGGTGAGCCCGAGCGGCCCCAACCGGGCGCCACGGTGCTGAAGTTCGCCAGCTACATGATCGCCGACGCGATCGACGCGATGCGCTACGACTGGGACGACGAGGCGGGCAAGTTCAGCTTCTTCCTCGACCGCGAGGTCCCCTACGCCGTGGGCGCGCACGCCGAGATCGTCATCGACCGCCTGCTGGAGGGCACCGGGCTGCGCCGCAGCGACATCGCCCACTGGATCGTCCACTCCGGCGGGAAGAAGGTCATCGACTCGGTGAACGTCAACCTCGGACTCACCCGGCACGACGTGCGCCACACGATCAGCGTGCTGCGGGACTACGGAAATCTCTCCAGCGGCTCCTTCCTTTTCTCCTACCAGCGGCTGCTGGAGGAGGGCGTCGCCCGCAGGGGCGAGCACGGAATCTTCATGACCATGGGACCTGGCTCACAGATAGAGACGGCCCTCGTCCGGTACTGACGCGATCCGGCGCGGCCGCTGCGAATGGTTTTTCGGCGCGGTGCGGCGCGGTTCACAAGGAAAGCGAGAACATCGAAGTGACCACCGACATCATCAAGCTCGCAGGCGGGGCCGCAATCGTCCTCGATCTCGACACCTCGGCCGACGCCCTGCCGCTGCGGCAGCTGACCCAGGCGGCGGACCGCGCGGAGGACGCCCCCGGTTCGGTCGTGCTCCTCAAGCTCGCCGGCGGTGCGCTGCCGGAGGTGCCCGGCGGCTGGCCGCAGGGGGCGGGGGTGCACGACGTGAACAAGTGGGAGCGGGTGCTGCGCCGCCTGGAACGCCTGCCCGCCGCGGTGATCGCCGCCGTCGACGGCCCGGTGGACGGACCGGCCCTGGAACTGCTGCTGGCCGCGGACTACCGCATCGCCACGCCGCAGACGGTGATCCGCCCGCCGTTCCTCGGCGGCGAGCCGTGGCCGGGGATGCTGCTGCACCGGCTCGCGCAGCAGGCCGGCGCCGCCGCCACCCGCCGGATCGCGCTGTTCGGCGCGGACATCCCCGCCGAGCGCGCGCTGTCGACCGGGATCGTCGACGAGGTCGTGGACGCCGGGGAGCTGGCAGCCGCGCTGCAGACGGTCGTCGAGGCGGCCGGCGAGGTCGCGGGCAAGGAGTTGGCGATCCGCCGCCGGCTGGTGCTGGACGCGACGACGACGAGCTTCGAGGAGTCCCTCGGGGCGCACCTGTCGGCGTGCGACCGGGTGCTGCGCCGTGAGCGTGCGGAGGGCCGGGCGGGCGAGAGGAGCGCGGCCTGATGACCGCCACCACCGCGGCCTCGGGCGCCACCACCACCGCGGCCGCGCCCCTCCCCGGCACCGCGCCTTCGGGCACCCACGGCACGGCCTCTGCCACCACCTCGCCCTCCTCCTCCGCCACCGCCTCGCCCTCCGTCACCGCCGCCGATCTGGGCCGGGACGCCGCCGTCGTCGCGGAGGCGGCCGCCGCCACGCAGGCGGTGCTCGCCGGGCTGCCGAGCGCGCCCGAGCGCGAGCCGGGCCAGCAGCAGCGGGCCGCCCAGGCCCACGAGGCCGCCCGGCGGGCGCGCGCGTGGTTCCTGCGGCGGCACGCCGAGCGGGTCTACGACGAGCTGACCGCGGACCGCACCCTGCCGCTGCGGATCGAGGAGCTCGCCGCGGGCGCCGCGGAGGCCTTCCCCGGGCTGGTGCCGACCCCGGCGCAGCTGGACGCGGAGCGGCGGTGGCCGCAGGCGTCCAAGGAGGGCCGGGAGATCGACCAGGGCATCTTCTTCCACGAGCTGCTCCGCGTCCCGGCCGTCGGCGAGCACCTGCTGGAGAGCATGCGCCGGCCCACCCCGCGCGCCCTGGAGCTGCTGGAGTCCTTCCAGCGCGAGGGGCGCGTGCACCTGGACGCGGTGGAGGTGGAGCGGGACGCCAACGGCACCGCCCGGCTGACCATCGTCAACAAGCACTGCCTCAACGCCGAGGACAACCAGCACGTCGCCGACATGGAGACGGCCGTCGACCTGGCCCTGCTCGACCCGCAGGTCAAGGCGGGCCTGGTGCGCGGCTGCGTGATGGACCACCCCCGCTACCGGGGCCGGCGCGTCTTCAGCGCCGGCATCAACCTCGCCCATCTGCACGACGGGCTGATCTCCTACGTCGACTTCCTGCTGCGCCGGGAGACCGGCTACATCGCCAAGCTGCTGCGCGGGCTGTCGGTCGACGCCCCGTCCAGTTGGCCGCCGCAGCTCCCGGACAAGCCGTGGGTCGCCGCGGTGGACACCTTCGCCATCGGCGGCGGCGCGCAGCTGCTGCTCGCCTTCGACCACGTGGTGGGCGCGGCGGACAGCTACTTCAGCCTGCCCGCCGCGCAGGAGGGCATCGTGCCCGGCGCGGGCAACCTGCGGCTGGGCCGGATCGCCAACGGCCGGGTGTCGCGCCAGGTGATCCTGTGGGGCCGGCGGATCTTCGCCAGCGAGCCCGACGGACACCTGCTGTTCGACGAGGTCGTCGACCCGAGCGAGGTCGGCGAGAGCGCCGAGCGCGCGGCCGTACGGCTGTCGGGTCCCGCGGTGCCGGGCAACAAGCGGATGCTGAACCTGGCGGAGGAGCCGCCCGGCCACTTCCGCCTGTACATGGCGGAGTTCGCCCTCCAGCAGGCGGTACGTCTGTACGCCGACGACGTGCTGGGCAAGGTGCACCGCTTCGCGGGCAAGGCCCGTCCCCGGCCGGCCGGGGCGGCTGTGGCATGAGGCCCGTCGACGCGGTGCTGGACATCCTGCGGGACGAGGGCGTCGACCGCGTCTTCGGCAACCCCGGCACCAGTGAACTGCCCTTCACCGACGCCCTGGTGGCGGCCGGCGACATCCCGTACGTGCTCGGCGTGCACGAGGGCCCGGTGGTGGCGATGGCGGACGGCTACGCCCGTGCCACCCGCCGCCCGGCCTTCGTCAGCCTGCACATCGCCGCCGGACTCGCCAACGGCCTGGTGGGACTGCTCAACGCGTCCCGCTCGCGGACCCCGCTGGTGGTCACCGCCGGGCAGCAGGACCGTCGTCATCTGGCCGCCGACCCGATGCTCTCCGGCGACCTGGTCGGACTCGCGCGGGCGGCGGTCAAGCACACCTTCGACGTGCAGCACGCCCACGATCTGCCGCTGCTGCTGCGGCGCGCGTTCGCGCTCGCCCAGCAGCCGCCGGCCGGTCCGGTGTTCCTGTCGCTGCCGATGGACCTGCTCCAGGAGGACACCCCGGTCGAGGTGCCCGCCCGCTCGGTGCGCGCCCCGCTCGGCGCCGCCACCCGGCTCGACGAGGCGGCGGCGCTGCTCGCCTCGGCGGCACGTCCGGCGATCGTCGCCGGGGACGGCGTCGGCCGCGACGGCGCGGTGGCTGAACTCGTCGCGCTCGCCGAGGCGGTCGGCGCGGTCGTGCACCACCAGCCGATGCACGACCGGGTGGACTTCCCGACCACCCACCCCCTGCACGCCGGGATGCTGCCCGCCACCTACTCCGGGATCCGCGAGCAACTCGCCGAGGCCGACGTGGTGTTCATCATCGGCACCCATGCCTTCATGGCCCACCACTACACCCCGGGACCGCCCCTGCCGGCCGGTGTCCGGGTGCTGCAACTGGACACCGACCCGGCTGAGTTGGGCCGGACCTTCCCCGTCGACCTCGGCCTGCACGGCGGCCTGGCCGCCACCCTCACCGCGCTGACCGGCCTGCTGGCCGGGCGCGTGCCCGAGGCCGCCGAACGGAGGGAACGGGCCGGGCGGGCGCACACCGCGCGCCGCGCGGAGATCCTCACGGCGGCCCGCGCGGCGTCGGCCGGACCGGCGCCCCTGGACCCGCTGGCCGCCGCGCACGCGGTCGCCGGCGCGCTCCCGCGGGACGCCGTGGTCGTCGAGGAGGCCATCACCACCGGCATCCGGCTGCGTCAGGTCCTCGACCTGGAACGCCCCGACTCCTATGTGCACACCGTGGGCGGCGGTCTCGGCTGGGGCATCGGCGCCGCGATCGGCAGCCGGCTGGGCAACCCCGACCGGCCCGTGGTCGCCGTCCTGGGCGACGGCTGCTCCCTGTTCGGCCTCCAGGGCCTGTGGAGCGCCGCCCGCTACGGCGTGCCGGTCACCTTCGTCGTCATGAACAACGGCGAGTACCGCACGCTGAAGGAGACCCTCGACTCCTGGGACAGCGCCTCCACCCGTCAGGGCCGCTACCTCGGCCTCGATCTGGACCATCCACGCCTGGACTTCACGAAGGCCGCCGGCTTCTTCGGCATCGACGCCGTCCGCGCCACGAGCCCCGGCCACCTGACCGAGATCCTCGCCAAGTCCGTCGTGTCCGACGGCCCGTTGCTCGTCGACGTGCCGATCACCGGGCACGGGTGACGGGTGGCCGTGCCGTGCGGCGGGTGCCGCTCGGCGGCTGTCGCCCGGCGGCCGTCGAGCGGCACGGCCACACCGCCCGCATACGCACCCGCCCGCACCCGGACCGCCCGCACCGTAGTCGCCGTGGCCCTGCGCACGGCCTGTTCCAAGGAGAGCGAACGATGTCCCCTCTGGTGGATCCCGGCGCCCTGCGCGGGCGGGTGTTCAGCCGCGGCTGGCGCCCTGCCGCGGGCGGCCGCGCCGACAGCGTCGAGGCCGCCACCGGCGAGGTGCTGGCCGAGACAGGTGTCGCCGACGCGGGCGACGTGCGGACCGCGGCGAGCGCCGCGGCCGCCGCGCAGCCCGCCTGGGCCGACACGCCCCCGGCCGAGCGCGCCGCCGTGCTGCGCCGCGCCGCGCAGACGCTGGAGGCGCACGCCGACGAGGTCGCGGAGTGGCTGATCCGCGAGGGCGGCGCGGTGCGTGGCAAGGCCGCCTACGAAGTGGGCGCCGTCACCGACGAGTTGTGGGCGGCGGCCGCGCTGCCGATGCGCCCGCACGGCAGTCTGCTGCCCTCCGAGCCCGGCCGGCACAGCATCGGCCGACGCGTCCCTCTGGGCGTGGTCGGGGTGATCAGCCCGTGGAACGTACCCCTGCTGCTGGGAATGCGGGCCGTCGCGCCCGCGCTCGCGCTGGGCAACGCCGTGGTCCTCAAGCCCGATCTGCACACCGCGGTCAGCGGCGGCTGGGTGGCCGCCCGCCTGTTCGAGGAGGCGGGCCTGCCCGACGGGGTGCTGCACGTACTGCCCGGCGACGCCGAACCGGGTGCGGCGCTCGCCGCGGACGAGGACGTGGCGATGATCGCGTTCACCGGTTCCACCGCGGTCGGCCGGGCGGTCGGCGAGACGACGGGGCGGCTGCTGAAGCGGGCCTCGCTCGAACTGGGCGGCAACAACGCGCTGATCGTCCTCGACGACGCCGATCTGGACGTCGCCGCCTCGGCGGGGGCGTGGGCGTCGTTCTTCCACTCCGGGCAGATCTGCATGTCGGCCGGCCGGCACATCGTGCACGCCGCCGTCGCCGACGCCTACCTCGAACGCCTCGCCAAACGGGCCGAACAGCTGCGCGTGGGCGACCCGTTCCGCACCGACGCCGACCTCGGACCGCTCATCGACGGCGTCCAGGCCGAGCGGGTCGAGTCGATCGTCGCCCGCACGCTCGCCGCCGGCGCGACCCTGCTGGCGGGCGGCACCCGCACCGGCACCTTCTTCCGGCCGACCGTCCTGGCCGGCGTCACCCGTGACATGCCCGCGTTCCGCGAGGAGATCTTCGGACCCGTCGCCCCGGTCACGGTCGTGGCCGACGACGAGGAGGCCGCGGCAGTCGCCAACGACACGGAGTACGGGCTGTCCGCCGCGATCCAGACGGGCAACGCCGAACGCGGCCTGGCGCTGGCCGGCCGGCTGCGCACCGGCCTGGTCCACGTCAACGACCAGACGGTCAACGACGAGGCGCACGTGCCGTTCGGGGGGCGCGGCGCGTCCGGCAACGGCACCCGCTTCGGCTCCGAGCACAGCTGGGACGAGTTCACCCAGTGGCAGTGGCTGACGGTGCGCGCGCAGGCCCGCCCCTACCCCTTCTGACCCCTCCACCCTTCCGGCCGCCCCTCACAGGGCCGGCCTGGAACCGCCTACTCACGAATTAGGAACCCGGCGTGCTCGACGACTTGCGGCACGTGCGGTACGTCAAGGACGGCCGCGTCGCCCGCATCACCCTTGACCGGCCGCGCGTGCTGAACGCGATGGACCTGCGCATGCACCGCGAACTCGCCGCCGTCTGGGACGACTTCGAAGCCGACGACGACCTGTGGGTGGGCGTCCTCACCGGCGCGGGCGAACGCGCCTTCAGCGTCGGGCAGGACCTCAAGGAGCTGGTCGCCCGCACCGAGGCCGGCACCGCGGCACCGTCCACCTTCGGCAGCCGTGGCAAGCCCGGCTGGCCGCGGCTGACCGAACGCTTCCGCCTCGCCAAGCCGCTCGTCGCCCGGGTCAACGGCCTCGCGCTGGGCGGCGGCTTCGAACTCGCCCTGGCCTGTGACATCGTCGTGGCCGCCGAGCACGCCGAGTTCGCCCTCACCGAGGCCCGCCTCGGCCTGATGGCGGGCGCCGGCGGCGTCTTCCGCCTCACCCGCCAGGCCCCCTACCGCGCCGCCATGGGCTACCTCCTCACCGGCCGCCGTATGACCGCGCCCCGCGCGTTCGACCTCGGGCTCGTCAACGACGTCGTCCCCGCCGCCCAGCTCGACGACCGCGTGGAGGAATGGCTCGCCGACCTGCTGGCCTGCGCCCCGCTGTCGCTGCGCGCGCTGAAGGAGGCTGCGGCCACGTCCGCCGCCCTCCCCCTGGAACAGGCCTTCGCCACCCGTTACGTGTGGGAGGAGCGCCGCATGCACAGCCTCGACGCGATCGAGGGGCCCCGCGCCTTCGTGGAGAAGCGGCCGCCCGAATGGACCGGCACATGAGCACTCGGGGCGCCCTCGCCCGTTCGTGACAACTCCCGTTCCACCGTGGACGGATCGGCCTTCCCGGGCCTCAGGCCGGTTCGGCCACAAGCCGGTTCGGCCTCAGGACGGCTCGACCTCAGGCCGGTTCGTGCAGGCCCGTGTTGAGGTCGTAGGGGAGCTCCTTGCGGTGGCGGACGTTCAGTTTGCGGTAGACCTGGGTGAGGTGCTGTTCGACGGTGCTGACGGTGACGAACAGCCGTCCCGCGATCTCCCGGTTGGTCATGCCCTGCGCGGCGAGCGCGGCCACCCGGAGTTCGGCGTCGCTCAGGCGCGCGGTGTCGCCGCCGGACGCGGCGGGGCCCGCCGGACGCGGGTCGTCCTTGCCGGCCTGGAGCTCCTCCGACAGCCCGGCGGCCTCGCACTCCTGAGCCGCCCGGTGGGCCCGGCGGGCCACCATCCGGGCCCGGCCCAGCTGCCCGGCCCGGTTGAGGGCATGGCTCAAGGCGGCCAGTGCGCGGGCGAGTTCGAGATGATCGCCGCCGCCGTCGTCATCCAGAAGGTCGACGGCCTCGCCGAGCAGGGCCACGCGGCAGCCCGGTTCGCTCGCCGCGGCCAGGACCCGCAGGGTGAGGCCGCGGCTGCGGGCCCGGTCCTTCCCGGCCGGGCCCGCCAGCCGGTCGAGTTGCTCGGCGGCGAGCCGCCGCGCCCGGTCGTCCTCGCCCAGGCGCAGCGACGCCTCCGCGGCTCCGGTGCGCCAGGGCACGAGGCCCGGCACGTCGATGCCTCGGGCGGTCATGGGCTGTCCGCACGCGGCGAAGTCGGCGTACGCCGCGTAGGGGCGGCCGGCGGCCAGGTGATGGTGGCCACGGGCGTGGAGGTAGTGCAGCCCGTAACGGGAGCGCAGAACCGCTTCGGGCAGTGGCCTGGCCAGCAGCGCGGCCGCCTCGTCGAGTCGGCCGGTGTGGGTGGCGGCCAGCACCGCGGCACCCAGCACCAGACCGGCGCCCACCCCCCACGCCGGTTCCGGCAGCAGGCCGAGCGCGCTTCCCGCGAGGCGGCGGGCCGCGGGCAGGTCGCCCCGGCGCAGCGCGCTCTCCGCCCGGACCGCCTCCAGGCGGGCGCGCCAGGCGGGACCGGCCGTCACCCCCGGGTCCGCCAGCAACCGCTCGCACCACGCGTCGGCGCTTCGCGGACGGTCGGCGTAGACGAGGGCGAGCAGCGCGGACAGCACGGGCTCGGCGGTCGCCGCTCCGCCCTCGCCGAGCCGGACCCGTTCCAGCGCCTGCCCGGCCGACACCTCCGCCTCGGCGGCCCCGATGCGATCCCGCAGCACGTCGTCCAGGACCGCGAGGCACTGCGAGCGCGGCTCGGCGGGGGCTGGGTCGACAGCGGTCGCCGCGGGGGTCCCGGTGGGCCGGGGCGGAGTAAGTGTGGCGGTCTCGGCAGGTGTCGGGGTCGGCCGGCGCGGGACGGATGTCGTGACCCCGGCAGGGGTCGCGGGGGGCCGGCGTGGGGCGGGAGTCGTGGTCCCGGCCGTCAGGGGAGCGGTGGGTGCGAGGGTCCCGCCGGGAGGTGTCCGGGGCGCCGGGTGGTCGACGGTCTGCGGTTCGGGCCCCACGGTCGCGAGCGCCAGTCGCAGTACGGCGAGTTCGTCCGCCGTGCGCCGGTCGGTGCCGGGGCAGCCGGTCAGCAGGTCGGCCACCTCCTCGAAGCGGCCGTGCCACAGCAGGTGCCACGCCACCGCCGTCGTGTCACCCGTGGCGAGCCGTCCGTCCTGCGCGGCCCGCAGCAGGCGGGGCAGATGACGTACCACGCCCGCCGGACGTACGTGCCAGGCGGCGTCCGCCGCGCGCACCTCCAGGGCGGCGCGGCGCTCCTCCGGGACCAGCGCGCAGGCGGCCTCGAGACAGCGGAGCGCCAGGTCGTGACGGTGGCGGGCGCCGGCCTCCTCCGCGGCCTCCCGCAGCACCCCGGCCGCCCACCCCACCCGCTCGCCGCTCCACCCGGCCGTTTCGGCCTCGCCAACGGGTCCGGTGTCCGCGGCCAACAGGTGCCGGGCCACCGTCGCGGCCGGCCAGCCCTCCTCGTACAGCAGGTGCGCGACCGACCGGCTCAGCTCGGCGGTCTCCGCCGCGGACAGGTCCTCGCGCAGGGCACGTGCCATCTCCGGGTGGCCGAAGCGCTCCCCGCGCAGCAGCCCGGCCTCCGTCAGCGCGTGCAGCGCCCGCGACACGGCCGGGGCGGGCAGTACGGCGGCCCGGCCCAGCACCGCCGCGGGCGCGTCCGCACCGGCCAGCGCCAGCACCTGCGCCAGCCGCAGCACGGCCGGATCCCCGCGCCGCAGCAGCCCCGTCACGGCGAGGCGGAACCGCTCGCCCGGGGCCAGGACCGGGTCGCCGGAAGGGGAGGGTGAGCCGTCGTCGTGCGGCAACGGCTCATCGCCGTAGGACAGATGACCGCCGTACGACCCTTGGCCGTACGGCACCTGGTCGCCGTACGGCACCTCGTCGCCGTACGAGGCATCCCGGCCGTACGGCACGGCGTTCCCGGGGCGCCCCGCGAGGTGGTCCAGGGCCAGGGCGCGCACGAGGAGGGGGTTGCCGCCCGAGATGCGGTGGGCGTCCGCGGCCAGCACCTCGGCCTGCGCGGGCGGCAGCACCTCGGCCAGGGCGCCCGCCACCGCGTACGGGGGCAGCGCACCGAGCCGCAGGTGCGCGCAGTGCGGGAGACGCAGCAGTTCCGCGTGGAAGCCGGCCGGCGCGGTCGAGGCGGATGCGGTGTGGGCGTCGGACTCGGCGAGCACGACCACCACCCGCGCCTCGCGGACCCGGCGGGCGAGGAAGAGCAGGAAGCGCAAGGACGCCTCATCGGCGTGGCGCGCCTCGTCGACGACGACCAGCACCGGGGCGGACTCGCTCAGCCGCAGCAGCGCCGCGTGCAGTCGGTGCAGCACCGCGAACCCGACCTCCCCGCCCTCGCCCGCTGCGTCGTCGTTCGTGGCGGCGGCGAGTCGGGCGCCCTCCTGACGGATCACGGCGGGCAGGCCGTCGTCCACCGCGCCGGAGACGCCTGCGCCGGCTGCCCGTTGGAAGAGCTGGCCCACCACCCCGAGGGGGATGCCGGTCTCCGCCGGGGAGGCCGGCGCGTCCAGCAGGACGGCGCCTGCGGCACGGGCGTACGCCTTCATCAGCGACGGGTCCGCACAGCCGGGCGGGCCGCCGACGAGCACGACGGATCCCTGCCCTTCCCGGGCGCGGGCGAGAGCCTGCCCGAGCGCAGCGGGATCGGCAGCGGGTTCCGGATGACCGAGCAAGACCGCCTCCGTGGTCGTTGGGCCGACGGCCGGGGCTCCCACGGTTGCCGTGCCTGCTCAAGCGTGGCTAGGAGCGAAGCAGGATGCCGCCATCGGCGCGCTCAGGTCGCCCTTAAGTCCGTTGCCTGGCAAACCGGGTGGCAGCCGACTCGGCCTTTCCCGGCTTGGCCTTCAAGCGATTGCCAGCTTTTGCCAGAGCGTTTTCGGCTCTGCCCGCACTCGCCGTAACCGCAGTTCAACGCGGCTTTCCGGCTGGCAAGCGGCCTCTCTTCGCGCACGCTCTGGACGGTTCCTGGCGCATCCGTTGAGCACATTTCAACTAATTCCCGACCAATACTGGAGGATTCGTTGCCAACCTTCTTGGCAAGAGGTTGCCAACAGCGGCCGCCGAATCTGGCACAGAGGAGCCCGCCATGAGGAACATCGCCCGCATCGCCGCCGTCAGCGCCGTCGTCGCCACCGCCGCCCTCACCGCGGGGGGCACCGGCTCGGCGGTCGAGAGCATCGGCTGGCCGTCCTCCGCCGCCACGACGACGGACGCGATCGGCTGGCCGAGCGCGGTCGCCACGGCCACCTCGTCCTCCGCCTCCGCCTCCGCCTCCGCCGAGTCGACCGACGGGATCGGGTGGCCCACCGCCGTCAACGCCGCCGCGGACGGCATCGGTTGGCCTACGGCGGTCGACGCCTCCACCGACGGCATCGGCTGGCCGTCCGTGGTCAACGCCGCGACGGACGGGATCGGTTGGCCCTCCGCCGTCACCGTCTCCACGGACGGCATCGGCTGGCCCTCCGCCGTCACCGCCTCCACCGACGGCATCGGCTGGCCCACCGCCGTCACCGCCTCCACGGACGGCATCGGCTGGCCCACCGCCGTCACCGCCTCCACCGACGGCATCGGCTGGCCCTCCGCCACGGTCGCCACCCGGACCACCGCGAGCGGCGCCTCCACCGACGGCATCGGCTGGCCGTCCGCGCTGGCCGTCTGACTTTGTCTCCCGGCGCGCGCAACCTCCCTGCCGCAGCCGGTCGTTCGACCCGAGAAGCCCTCCACGGCCGCCGCGGCCGCGTGAGGGCTTCGGTCGTTCTCGCGGGTGCCCCGGCCCGCGTGCGAGGCACCTCCGTTCCCGCTCGACCTGCCTTAGAGCCGTTGCTCCCACGCTGGCGCCCGGACCAACGGGCCAGCGACGGAAGGACGGCAATGGCGGAGACGGGCAGGATGTCGGTGGCCGGCGTGCGGGACACGCTCCTCGCCACCTGTGCGGTGGGGCGTTCCCGCACGGTGCTGATCGAGGGCCCGGCCGGCTGCGGCAAGACCCATCTCCTGGACACCGTCGCCCAGCGGGCGCGGGACGCCGGGGCGCTGGTGCTCACCGCCGCCGCCACCCCGGCCGGCCGGCGCACACCCCTGGGCATGCTGCGCCAACTCCTGGACCAGGCACCGGCGTTCGCGCTGCCCGCCACCGCCGCGGCCGGAACCGTCCCGGCGGGGCGGGCGGCCCGCATCTTCTGTGCCGAGCTGACCGCGCTCGCCCAGCACGGCCCGGTGGTCGTGTGCGTCGACGACGCGCAGCACGCCGACGCGCGGTCCCTGGCCGTGCTGCGGCACGTCGTGGGGCACGCCCATCCGGCCCCGGTGCTGGTGGTCGCCACCGTCGCCGCGCACGCCGGAACACCGGTGTTCGCGGACGAGTTGCTGCGCCGCACCCATGTGCGCCGGATCCGGCTCGCCCCGCTGTCCCGGCAGGAGTCCGGCGCCGCGCTGGCCGACCGGCCCGCCGCAGATCAGGCCCGGCTGCACCACCTCAGCGGCGGCAACCCGCGCCTGTTGCGGGCCCTGGAGGAGGAACTGCGCGAAAACGAGCGCCGACCGGGAGCGGCGGCGGTCGACGGCGCTGTCCCGGCGCAGGCACCTGCGCCTGCGCCGGGCGGGCGCTACGCCGCCGCGGTGCTCGCGTGCCTGCGTTCCAGTGGGCCCGCCGCCGTGGCCGTGGGCCGGGCGCTGGCCGTACTGGACGAGCACGCCGCCGAACCCCTGCTGGCCCGTCTGCTGGCCGACTCCCCGGAGACGGCCGCGGCGGGCCTGGTCGCGCTGCGCTCCTGCGGGCTGCTCACGGGTCTGCGGTTCGCGCATCCCGCGGTGCGGACCACCGTCCTCGCGGACGCCCCGGCCGCCGAGTGCGCCCGGCTGCACCGGCGAGCCGCACGGGCCCTGCACACGGCCGGGGCTCCGGCCGCCGTCGTCGCCGCGCACCTGTTGACGCCGCACGCGGTCGGCGTACGGCGCCCGGCCCGCGCGCGGGACGCCGGCCTGCTGCGGGCCACCGCCGAGGAGCTGTTGGCCGCGCACCGTCCGCAGCAGGCCGAGGCGCTGCTGGAACTCGCCCACTCCGTCGACCCGGACCGGGCCGGCCGCGCGGAGGCGGCCCTGCGGCTGGCTCAGATCGCCGCCCGCCGCGACCCCGACACCGCTCTGCACCGGCTGCGGGCGCTGACCGGCACCCATCGCACGGACACCCCGGTCACCCCCGCCGCCCCAGGTACCTCGGCCACCGCGGACGTCGGCGGGGACTCCGGCTGGGGCGGTCGGCTGGCCGCGCTCCTGCTCGTGCAGGGGCGTATCGAGGAGGCGGCCCGTTGGGCCACGGCCGGCGGACACGGTTGGGACGGGGTACTGGACGCCGATCCGCAGGCGAGCGTGGAGCTGCTCTGGTCCGCGCCGCTCACGGACGACACCTTCGCCCCGCTCGCCCTGGCCCTGCGCACCCTGATCTGCGCGGCCCGCCCGCGTGAGGCGGCGGAGGCGGCCGGGCGGCTGGCCGGGCAGGCCGCCGCGAGGAAGGCGCCCGGCTGGCGGGCGGTGTTCACGGCCCTGCACGCCGAGGCGCTGCTGCGCGGCGGCGACGCGACCGCCGCGAAGAAGCGGGCCGCGGCCGCACTCGCCGCGTCGGCCGGGAACGCACTCGGAACGCCCGGCCCGCTCACCGGCCCCGGAGGAACTGGAGGACCTGGAGGACCCGGCAGCTTCGCCCGCGGCTCCGGCGGCTCCGGCGGTGTGCGTACGGCGGCGGTGGCGGTCCTGGTCGAGGCGTGCACCGTACTGGGCGAGCACCAGGAGGCCGCCCGCCACGCCGCGTCAGTACCGCTGCGGACACGGTCGGCCGGGGCGTACACCGCCCACCACCTGCGCGCCCGAGGACTGGCGCATCTCGCCGGCGGCCGGCCGCAGGCCGCGCTCGCGGACTTCCGCCGGGTGGGCCGCCTGCTCGCGGCGTGGCAGGCGGACCGGCCGGTCTGGCTGCCGTGGCGCACCGACGCCGCCGAGGCGCTGCTGCGGCTGGGCCGCACCGCTGCGGCCCGCGAGTTGGCCGAGGCCCAGCTGACCGGCCCGGACGGGCACCGGCCGCAGGTGCGGGAGGCGTGCCTGCGGCTGCTCGCGGCGGCGGGCCCCGACGGCGGGCCGAGCACCGGCGAAGGGCCGGGCACCGCGTTCGCCACGGGAGCGCCGTACGGTCCGGGGGCCCGCCGCCGGACCTCCCCGGCCGCCCCCACCGCCGTCCCGGGCACGCCGGGCACGGCCGACGGCGGGCTGCCTCTGCACCTGCTCGACGGCCCCGACCGGCAGATCGCCGAGCTCGCCGCCGAAGGCCTGACCAACCGCCAGATCGCCACCCGGCTGAACCTGGCGCTCTCCACCGTCGAACGGCGCCTCACCCGCGTCTACCGCACCCTGCACGTCCCCGGCCGAACCGGTCTGCCCGCCGGCCCGAGGACCGACGCGCGCTGGTCACGGGTGGCGCGGACACGGCGGGAACCACCCGCGAGCGGCTCGACTCCAGGCCGGCCTCCGGCAGGGAGTCGAGCAGACGCTCGGTGAGCCGCGCGCCTGGATGGTCCTCTCCCGGCACCCGCGCCTCCTCCGGCCGGCCGAGGGCAGCGCAGGCCCGCGCCAGGTAGTTGGCGGCCCACCAGGTGCGTGGGCGTAGTCCCTGCCCGGCCCCGCCTCGAAGGAGCGGTGGAGGGCTTCGGGACGGCCGACAACCCCCGCGGCGCCGGTGACCAGGTCGGCCGGGTCGCTCGCGGGTGGGTGGGGCAGCAGGGCCATCCAGCGTGCCGAGGCGGCGCCACCTGGTAGGGGACAAGCGCCGGATCCTCCGCACGCACCCACCGGACGACTTCGTACGCCCCGCAGAGCCGGTGCGCGTACCCGGCGGCCGGGCCGGGTCCTGCCCACTCGCCGCGGCCGTCCATGGCCACCACGGCGACAGTGCGCCCGCGCCGATGCCGCGCGGTCGGCGCGGAGACGCACCCGTGCGCATGCCCCGCCCCGGGCCACCACCGCCGCCGTTGCCGCTCGCGCCCCGCCTCCGATCCCGCCTCCGATCCCGTCACCGGGGAAGCCGGGCCGCTCGGGCGGCGTCCCGAGGTGCCGTCCGCCGCCGTCGGCAGTTCCCGCCGGACCGCCTCCTCCCCCAGCCCGTACAGGGCCGGAGCCTTCAGCGCGCTCAGCATCGGCGGGCGGGAGTGTCGTCGAGCCGCAGCGGGACGACCGGGTCGCGGCCTGCCCCGCGTGACCGACGAACAGCCATGATCCGGGCGCCGTCCCGAACGGCCAAGCCCCGAGCGCCGCCAAGCCCCAAGTGCCGCCACACCCCGAGTGCCGCCCCGCCCTCTCCCGGAGCGATCGCGCCCCGTCGCGCCTCCGAGGCCCTCCCGTCGTGCGCGCTCCCCCGTCACCTCCGTACCGCGGCGCGTTCCCGAGGCTGCAATCCGCCGGGCCCGCCCGGACCCGCTTGCGGTCAACTCCCCCGCACGGATGGCCTCGACGGGATGCCCTACGACCGTGGCGGACGCGGTCGCGCCCCGGGCGCCCTCCCGTCCCACCCCACCGGCGCGCCCCTCCGAGGGCTACCCGGCCTGCCGTCTGGCAACGCCGCGACCTGCGCTTCGATCCGTACTCCAGTGCTTCGTGAGGGAGCCTCAGGAACAACTTGCCAGCATCTTGGCAAGGTTTTGCCAAGCCGGAAGGCGCGGTCGAAGGAGCGATCCCCATGTCCACCATCTTGGGCAACCAGCCCGGCACCCCCTTGCAGGAGATCGTCCGCGACCTGTTCGCCGAGGTGTTGCGGCTCCCCCGCCACGAGGTCGGCCCCGATGACGACTTCTTCCGCCTCGGCGGCCCGGCCGCGGACGCGGGCCGGCTGCTGGAGCGGGCCCGCGAGGTGCTCGGCGTCGATCTGGGCGACCGCGCGCTGGAGGAGGCGCCCACCCCGCAGATGTTCGCCGAGCTCTTCGGCGACGTACCCGTCGCGGTGATGGGGCCCTGCGGCTCGGGCACCGACAGCGCGCTGCTGCCGCTGCGGCTGCGCGGCCCCCTGGACGTACGGGCGCTGGAGGCGGCGCTGGAGGACCTGGGGCGCCGCCACGAGACGCTGCGCAACTCGCGGCTCGGCGCGGCGGGCACCCGGCTGCGGGTGCTGGGCGCCCGCGAGCACCTGCTGGAGCTCGCCGTGCCCGGCGACACGATCGATCTGTGGTCGCAGCTGCCGCTGGCCGCGGAGCTGTCCCGCGCCTACGCCGCCAGGATGGCGGGCTCCGTCCCGCACCGCCGTCCCGCCGCGCTCGACGCGGCGCGCCGCGCGGTCTTCGGCGACCTGCCGCCCACCCCGCTGCCGGGCAGTGCCCTGCCGCACGCCGGGCACAGCCCGTACGGCCACCTGGAGACCCGCCTGGACGCGGCGGTCCACGACCGGCTGGTGCGGTTCGCCGCCGGACACGGGGCGAGCGCGTTCATGGTGGTGCACGCCGCGCTGACCGCGCTGCTGGCCCGGCTCGGCCCCGGCGACGAGGTCACCGTCGCCGCGCCCGTCCCGGCCCGTGACACGGCCTCCCTGCGCGAGGCGGTCGGCCCCTACGGCAGGCTGCTCGCGCTGTCCGTGGACGCCACCGGCGACCCCGCCTTCGGTGAGCTGCTGGGCCGGGTGCGGGCCGTGGACCTGGGCGCCTACCGCAACGGTGAGGCCGCCCTCGCACTGCCCGGCGGTGTCGCACTGGCGGTCCTCCAGGAGCCGGTCGGCACCGTCGAGGCGGCCGGTCTGGACATCACCCCGCTGCCGCCCCGGCTGCCGGTGCCCCCGGCCGACCTGGCGCTGACCCTGATCGAACACCACGAGCCGACCGGCGCCCCCGCCGGACTCACCCTGCACACCGCCTACCGCACCCGCGGCGTCGGCGAGGACGCCGCCGCCTCCTTCACCGCCCGGCTCACCGCCGTACTGGAGACCGCCCTGACCGATCCGTCCGCCCCGCTGAGCCGGCTGCGGCTGCGTGCCGCCGCGGAGGCCGGGGGCGGGGTGTGGGCGGGCGAGAGCGCCGCACTGCCCGACGGCACCGCGGCCGGGTTCTTCGCCGCGCAGGCAGCCCGCACGCCCCGCTCGACCGCCGTCACCGGCATGGACTACGCCGAACTGGACGCCCGCTCCGACCTGTTGGCCCATGTCCTGCTCGCGCACGACGCCGGCCCCGGCACCACCGTCGTCACCGCGCTGTCCGACCCCACCGGGTTCGCGGTCGCCGCGCTCGCCGTCGCCAAGACCGGCGCCGCGCTGCTGCCCGTCGACCCCGCCGATCCGCTGCCGGAGACCCTCGAACCGCTCCGTGCGGCCGTCCTGCTGCTGGACGAGACCGCCGACCTGCGCCTGCCCGCCGTGCGCGGCGCCGCCCGCCTGGTGCGCGACGCGGCCGCCGACCGACTGCCGGCCGCCGGTTGCTGGCCGGTGGAGGAGAGCGACCTGGTGCGGCCGGTCGACCCCGACGACGCCGTGGTGCTCGCCCCCAGCGAGGACGGCACCGTCGTCATCGGCGCCGAGAGCGTCGCCGCCGCCCTGCTCGCACCGCCCGCCGACGCCGCCTGGCTGGTCGAGGGCTACCCGGACGCCGAGGACGCCCTCGGCCTGCTCGCCGCCCTGGTCAGCGGCGCCCGGGTGCACGTCCCGGCGGACGACCTCACCCTGACCGTGCCGCAGGAGACCCTGCGCTGGCTGCGCGAGGCGGGGGCGAGCACCGTGCTGGGCGGCAGCGACGAGGTCCTGCGCGCCCTGGCCGCCCTCGCGCTCGCCGAGGACACCGCGCTGACCGTCAGCGGCGGCTGGCCCGAGGGCCGGCTCGTCGTCGACCTCACCCCCGGCGGCCCCGTGCGGCCCGCACCCGGCTACCGCGCCTACGTCCTCGACGCCCACCTGCACCCGGTCGCCCCCGGCGCGACCGGAGCCCTCTACATCTCCGGCGCCGGTGTCGCCCGCGGCTACGCCGACGCCCCCGGAGCCACCGGCGAGCGCTTCCTGCCCGACCCCTTCGGCGGCCCCGACGGGGACACCGCGCGCATGTGGCGCACGGGGCACGCCGCCCGCGTCAGCGCCGACGGCAACCTCCATGTCCTGGACCACCCGGCGGAGGACGACCCCTTCGCCGACGAGTTCGCCACCTTCGTGGTCGTCGCCGACGCGACCGGTCACCGCGCCCTGTGGCCGGCCTCGGCCGCCGTCCCGGAGGGCTGGGACGCCACGCACACCGAGGACCACTACGAGCTGTGCCTGGACCACCTGAACGACCATCGGTCGGCCTGACCCGGCCGGTACGGGCCGATCCCGACCGATCCGCTCCGGTCCGGCGACCACCACCTACTGGGTCCGGCACGGCCGACCGCGACCGGCTCGGTCCGGCACGGCCGACATGACCATCCGCGCCCACCGAACCGGGCGCGAACCCGCCGCCCCGTCCGCGTCCCCCGCGGGCGGGGCGGCGCTGCGCGATCCAGGCGCACCGAAGCGCACGACCGCGGACTCCAGCGCCGGTCACCGCGTGTGGGACCATGCGCCGGTGCGCGAGCTGACCTTGCTGGGTACGTGCGGCGCCTGGCCGGAAGCGGGGCGGGCGGCGAGTGGCTTCCTGCTGGAGGCCGACGGCTTCCGGCTGGTCCTGGACCTCGGCTACGCCACCCTGCCGCGGCTGCTGTGCCTACGCGCGGCGAGCGAGCTGGACGCCGTCGTCATCACGCACGAACACCCCGATCACTGCGCCGACTTGAGCGCCCTCTGTCGAGCGCTGCGGTTCGGCGGGGAGCGGGATCGGCGCGTGCCCCTGTACTGCCTGCCGGGCGTGCTCGTACGGGTGCAGGCTATGGAGCCGACCGAAGGGCTGCGCGACGTCTTCGACCCGCGTCCGCTGCCGGGCAGCCACGAGGTGGGGCCGTTCCGGCTGGACTCGCGGCCGCTCCCCCACCATGTGCCGCACGCGGGCGTGCGGTTGACGGCTCCCGGACTGACCCTGGCCTACAGCGGCGACGCCGGCCCCGATCGCGCGCTCGGCGAACTGGCGGCCGGGGCCGACCTGTTGATCGCGGGGGTCACCCTCCAAGGTCCGGCCACCGACCCGTATCTGCTCAGCGCGGCGCAGGCGGGCCGGTGGGCCGCCCGCGCGGGGGCGAGGCGCCTGCTGCTCACGCATTTCTGGCCCGGCGCCGAGCGCGGCCGGTCCGTCGCGGAGGCGCGGGCGGCGTACGACGGGGAAGTGCTGGCCGCGGCCGAGGAGTTGACCTTGGCTCTCTGACGGCAATGGCCTGCGGAACGCGCAGCGTGCCCGGACCGGCCGCAGCCGCGCCGGAGCCGTGCTCGCGGGACGCCGGAGCCGGGCCGGTTCACGCGCGGTTCGAGCGGGGCGCGAGGATTCCACGAACGTTCCTCGAGCGGATCCGGGCAAGGTCTTGAGCGTCAAGCCGACCGCGCCGCCACGCTGTTAGCCGCGTCCAGGAGCCGACCATGCAGCAGCCGCTTCCCACCCGCCACCCCGACGCCGATCGCGGCACCGGGACAGGCGAGCCGCGCCGCGTGCCCGCCCCCGCGTCGGGGCCGGCGCTCGGGCCCGTGTCTGGACCCGCATCCGGGTCCGCATCCGGGTCCGCGTCGGGAGCCGAGCCCGCTTCGGCTTCCGGGCCGGTGCCGTCGTCCGCGGCCGCGCCCGTACCGCTGTCGCTGTCGGTGCCGGTGCCGGAGGACGACATCGGCTGGCCGACCCGCTGAACCCGCGCGCCCCGAACACTCCGCACCCGCACCCGCACCGGCACCGGCACCGGCACCGGCACCCGGCGAGCTTCACCGACGGCGGCACGGCCACACGGACAATCCACAGGGCCGTACGACCGCGCGGCCCCGAGGGCCGGTCCGCCGGCCGCTAGCGGGACCGCTCCGTGCCCGCCGCTCCACGCCGTGCCAGCGGGAAGTCGCGCTGCTCCACCACCCTGCCCTCGGGGTCGAAGCGCAGTTCCACCAGCCGCCAGGCCGGCTCGCCGCCGTCCGGATCGGCCACGCGCACGGTGACGCGGTCGTCCTCGGCCAGCACGCTGTCGCAGCGTCCCGCGCCGGCCGACTCCACCAGGCGGCGGGCGACTTCCTTGTTGCGCGTCTGGTGGGCGTGGCGGGTCAGCAGTCGGTGCAGCATCCCGCTCAGATCGGTGCCCAGGGCCAGTGTCATCGTCGTGGCGCCCCCTTCTGCTTCCGCGTTCGGCCCCCGCCGGACCGTACGGCGGGCGGCGCCTCCCATCATCTCGACGGCCCTGGAGCCCGGTTGGAGAGCGGCTCCACCCCCGAGCTCACGGCGCCACACGCCCGTACGGTCGCGGGCGCGCGGCCGACGCGGTCCGTGCGCCGGGCCGATTCCGGCCGAATCGGTGGCCCCCACGCGCCCGCATCCGGCCGGAACCCACCGCTCGGCCGGCCCGCAACCCGGGTTGTGCAGGCAAAACGGGCGCGCCACCCCTACCGCGCGTGGGGGGCGCCAGGGTTGTAGGGGGCCGGGTGTGTTGCCTCCCGCGAATCCGCCGCAGGACGATGAGGGCGGAATATCCGCGTCAGGCCCGCCGCGCCGTACGCGCCCTCCGGTCCCCCCACCCCCGGTGCCGTCCGCTCTCCTGCTCCTTTCCGTGTCGGTCTCCCGGGGGCCGGGCCCCGGCGCGCGGCGCGAGGCGGGTGCGGGCCCGGGACGGCCCGTGGTCGGGAGGTGGGTGTGCGTGTGCGACCGGTGCCCGGGATCAGCGTCCGGGTCGACGCCGACGGATACCTGGAGCTGGTGACGCGGACCCCGGGCCGCCCGGACCGCCGACTGCGCTGCCCACCCACCGGCACCCTGATGTGGATCACGCTGCGCCGCTGCGACGGCGACATCGCGCGGGCCGCCCGCCAGCTCGCCGCGCTGTGGCCGACCGACCCCGCCAACGCCCGCGCCGACCTGGAGCTCTGGGTGGAGGAGCTGCGCGACGCGGGCGTACTGCGCGCCGACCCCCGGCCCCCTCCCCACCGCTCCTCCGGCCCGGCTCGACCACCCGTGTAGGGGTCCCCACCACGCTGACCGACGTCAGGGGTGACCTTTACGGCCCGGAACGGGGGGACCATGAGGTTCGTTGGCAGGACGGCGGTGCTCGACGCCTTGGACCAGGCCCTCGCGGACTGCGCGGCCGGCACCTCCGGCACCGTTCTGATCGAGGCGGCCGCGGGCCTGGGCAAGAGCGCCCTCGCCGACACCGTCGCCGAACGCGCCGCCGCGGCGGGCGCCCTCGCGCTGAGCGCGGTCTGCTACGCCGACGAGCAGCGCCTCCCGCTCGGCGTCCTGCACCGCCTCGCCCTCGGCCACCCCTCGCTCGCCCCGGCCACGGGCATGTCCGAGGCGCGCGCGGCGGACCGGCAGGCGTTCTGCACCGGCGTGCACGCGCTGAGCGAGCGGAGCCCGGTCGTGGTGTGCGTCGACGACCTCCATCACGCCGACGACGCCTCTCTTGCCCACCTGCACCACCTCGCCCGGCACTCCCGCGGCCGACGGGTGCTGCTGGTGGCGACCGCCGCCGCGCACCACGACGGCGCCGCTCCCGCCTTCCTCACCGAGCTGATGCGCCGGCCCGGCTTCCGCCGGATCCGCCTGGAACGGCTGACCCCCGCCGAGACCGCCCACGCCGCCCACGCCTGCCCCGGCGGCCCCCGCGCCACGGCCCTGTACGCCGCCAGTGGCGGCAACCCCCTGCTGCTGCGCGCCCTGCTCGAGGAACACGCCCCGCAGCAACCGGAACCGATGCCCGGCCGCACCGCCCGATACGCGGACGACGGCGGGTACGCAGACGACGGCGGGTACGCGGACGGCGGCGGCAACGCGGACGGCGGCGGCAACGCGGACGACACCGGACGCGCGGCCAGGGACTGCGCGGACGACGGCGGCAACCCGGACGACACGGGGTGCGCGGACGGGAACTGCGCGAACGACGACTGCGCGGACCCGGTGGCCGGACCGCCCGTACCGGCGGCCAACGGTCCCTACGCCCAGGCCGTGACCGCGTGCCTGCGCAGCAGCGGCCCCGCGGCGCTCGACGTCGCCGCCGCGGCGGCCGTACTCGACGGCGCTGCGTCCGCGGCGCGCGTGATCCGGCTGCTGGGCGGCGCGCCGACCGCGGCCCAGGACGCCGTCGCCGCGTTGGAGGCCGCCGGGGTGCTCGACGGCGGCCGCATACGTCATCCGGCGGCCCGCGAGGCGGTGCTCGCCGGGCTCGGTGCCGAGGAGCACACCGCGCTGTGCCGGGGGGCGGCGCGCGTGCTGCGCGAGGACGGCGCCCCGCTCCCCGACGCGGCCGCCCCGCTGCTGGCCACCGCGCGCGGCACGGCCGGAACGGGCGGGGCGGGCGGTCCGGCGGGTGCGGCCGGTACGGGCGGCACGAGCCGTGGGGGCGGCGTCGGCGGCGCGGATCGCGCGGTGTTCGCCGCCACCCCGGCCGAGACCGACCTGCTGCGCGCCGCCGCCGAGGAGCTCCTCGCCCGCGACGAGGCCGCCGTCGCGCTGCGCCTGCTGGAACTCGCCCACGCCACCTGCACCGATCCGCCGCGGCGCGACACCCTGCGCGTGCGACTGGCCCGAGCGACGTGGCGGATCGACCCGGTCGCGGCCGAGGCGCATCTGGAGGCGGCCCTCGAAGCCCTGGCGGCGGACCGGGCGGCGGGTGAGCAGGTGGTGCAGCCGCTGCTCCAGTTGCTGCACGCGCAGGGCCGTATCGCGGACGCCGCCGCCGTCCTGACCGCCCAGCAGCCGCCGCACCCGTTCGACGCCACGCATGACGACCTGGGTCGACGCCCCGGCGGCCCGCACCCGGACACGCCGAGCGGCACCCGCCCCGGGTCCGACACCGGTACCGGCACCTACGACGGCTGGGGGACCGAGCCCGCCACCGGCACCGGCCTCGACGACCGCCGGCCCCGCGAGACCCAGGACGCCCTGGACAGCCTGCTGTCCCGCCGCGAACGCCCCGGCGGTCCCGGCCGCCCCGACCAGCGTGAGCAGCCGGACCGCCCCGAGGAGCCGGAGCGGTGGGACCGCCCCGAGCGGCCGGGAGAGCAGCCGGACCGGTGGGATCGGCCCGAGCGTCCGGAGGACCCGGAGCGCCCCCACCGCTGGAACCGTCCGGACCAGCCGGACCCCTGGAGCCGGCAGGACCGACCGGCGGTCCCGGCGCGACCGGCCCACCCGAACCGCCGGGGCGGCCCGGAGCGTCCGGCGGCGGCCCCTCCCCTCCCCGGCCCCCTGGACGCCGTACTGGACGCGGACACCGCCGAGACCGAGCGCCTGCTGCACGCCACGCAGCTGACCGAGGCGACCTGGGCCCCGCTCGCCCAGGCCGTGCAGTCGCTGCTGCTGGGCCCTCGGCCGGAGCGGGCGGTGCTGTGGAGCGGGCGGCTGCTGGAGGAGGCCGCACGGCGCGGCGCGCCGGGCTGGCAGGCGGTGTTCGGCACCTGGCACGCCGAGGCGCTGGCCCGCACCGGGGACTTGGCGGGCGCTGCCCGGCACGCGGCGCAGGCGCTGGAGACGCTGGCCCCGGTGTCGGCGTCCGTGTACGCCTGCGCGCCCGCGGCGGTGCTGATACGGGTGCGCGGCGCCCTCGGCCAGTACGCGGAGGCGTCCCGGCTGCTGGACGTGCCGCTGGCCCCGGGGGCGCTGTCCGGCGTGCACGGGCTGGCCTGGCTTCGGGCGCGCGGGCTGCATCAGCTGACGGCACGTCAGCCGCAGGCGGCGTTGGCGGACTTCGTACGGGTGGGCCGCCTGATGGAACGCTGGGGCGTGGACCGGCCGGCGCTGCTGCCGTGGCGGACCGACGCCGCGGAGGCGCTGTTGCGGCTGGGCCGCCCGCAGCAGGCGGAGCAGCTGGCGAGCGCCCAGCTCGCCCTGCCCGACGGGCAGCGGCCGTGGGTGCGGGGCCGGTCGCTGCGGGTGCGGGGGCTGGCCGCGGGCGCGCCGCGTCGGCGGCTGGCGCTGCTGACCCAGGCGCACCAGGAACTGGGCCGGTGCGGGGACCGGGTGGCCGCCGCCCGCGCGCTGGCCGATCTGGGGCAGGCGATGCAGGGCGAGGGCGGCGCGGCGGCCAAGGGCAACGCGATGATCCGTACCGCGTGGAACCTGGCCAAGGAGTGCGGTGCCGAGGCGCTGTGCCGGGAGATCCTGCCCGACGCGCCGTCCGCGCCGGTCGCGCCGTCCGGCCGTACCTCCGGTGCCGCGCGGCCCGAACAGCGGCCGCGCGAGCGGAGCGTGTTGAGCGGCTCCGAGCAGCGGGTGGCCACGCTGGCGGCGCAGGGGCTGACCAACCGGGAGATCTCGGCGAAGCTGTATCTGACGGTCAGCACGGTCGAGCAGCACCTCACCCGGGTCTACCGCAAGCTGCACATCAGCAGCCGCGGGGACCTGCCGGTGGAACTCGCGGCCGGCGCCCGCACCGCGCCGGCCGGCCTCCCGGGCGCCCCCTGATGCCCGCCCGCCGCCTCCCCCCGCGCGAGCGCCCCCTGGCGTCGTCCCGCGACCGCCACGACCGCCGTCACCGCCACCGTGACCGCCATCTCCGCCGCCGTGACCGCCATGTCCGCCGTCACCGTTCCGGTGCCCGCCCTCGGCCCCTGCCGTACCCCTGTCGTACCCCTGTCGGCGCGGGGCGAAGGGCCCGTGGAAGTGAGGGGTTCACCGGCCCGGACGCGGTTCCTACCGTGGATCGCGGGGCCGTCCGTCCGCCGTGACGCGCCGCCGACGTCCGCTCCCGCCGGCGCACCGCCGCGCTGCCGCACGCCCATCGAAGATCCCAGGAGTCGACCGTGACCGAACAGTCCACCGCCAGGCCGGATGCCCCGGGCATAGGAATCCTCGGCACCGGCTCGTACCTTCCGGAGGCGAAGATCTCCAACGAGCCGGTGGCCGAGCGGGCGGGGGTGACCGACGAGTGGATCCAGCGCAAGACCGGCATCCGCTCGCGCCGCTACGCCGCCGACGACGAGGCCACCTCCGACCTGGCGGTGCACGCCGCGCGCGCCGCGCTCGCCTCGGCCGGGGTGCGCGCGGAGGACCTCGGCTGGATCGTCGTGGCGACCTCCACCCCCGACCAGCCGCAGCCGGCCACGGCCTGCATGGTGCAGGAGCGGATCGGCGCCGTCCGGGCGGCCGCGTTCGACCTCAACTCCGTGTGCAGCGGCTTCGTGTTCGCCCTGGCGACGGTGGCCGGGCTGCTGGCGCAGCGCGCGGCCGGCACCACGAGCCCGCCGCTGGGACTGGTGATCGGCGCCGACCTGTACTCCCGCATCATCGACCCGGCGGACCGGCGCACGGCGATCCTCTTCGGCGACGGCGCGGGGGCGGTGGTGCTGGGCGCGGTGCCGTCCGGCCGCGGCATCATCGGTTCCCATCTCGCCAGTCACGGACATCTCAGCGACCTGATCCGGGTCGAGGCCGGCGGCAGCCGTGCCCCGGCCTCCGCACGGACGCTCGCCGAGGGCGGGCACTACTTCAAGATGAACGGCCGCGCCGTCTTCGAGTACGTCCAGCGGGAACTGCCCCGCGCGGTCTCGGACGTCCTGAAGGCCTACGCCGTCGAGCCGGACGAGGTCGACCACTTCGTGCCGCACCAGGCCAACGGTGTCCTGCTCGGCACGATCCTGCCGGAGCTCGGCCTGCCCCGGGCCCGCACCCATCTCACTGTCGCGGAGCACGGCAACACCAGCGCGTCGTCGATCCCGCTGGCCCTGGACGAGGCGAACCGGCAGGGCGCCCTCAAGGACGGCGAGGTGGTGCTGCTGGCCGGCTTCGGCGGCGGTATGTCCCTGGGCGCCACCCTGTTGCGCTGGACCGGTCCCGCGCACACGCCGGTCCGGTCGGCGGCGGCCGCCTGAGAGGACCGCGCGCGGGTCACGCCCGCCGCGACGGGTGCCGTACGACCGTGGGAGCGCGTGCCCGGTCCGGGCGCGGGGGCCGTGGGCAGGCACCCGCGCCCGGACGTGACGGACGTGGCCCGGCCGGGGTCAGGCGGGCTGCTGCGGCACGGTGGCCGCGATCACCGAGAAGACGGCGCCCTGCGGGTCGGCCAGTACGGCCATCCGGCCCGCGACCATGTCGAACGGCGGGGCGAGCACCGTGGCACCGGCCCGTGCCGCGGCGGCGACCACGCTGTCGACGTCGTCGACGGCGAAGTAGACCATCCAGTGCGGCGGGGTCCCGGGCGGGGCCTGGTCGAGGTTCATCATGCCGCCGACGGCCCGGTCGCCGACCTGGAACTCGGTGTAGCCCTCGGCGCCCTCCATCGCGGACGGGACGGGGTTCATCGGCAGCGTGGCCGCGTAGAAGCGGCCGGCGGCCTCGGGGTCGCTGGTGCTCAGCTCGCTCCAGATCAGCGCGCCGTGCTCGTTGACGGTCCCGGCGCCCGGGAACGACTTCGCCTCCCAGAGCCCGAACACGGCGCCCTGCGGGTCGGCGACGACCGCCATGCGGCCGAGGTCCATGACGTCCATGCCCGGCATGACCACCTTGCCGCCGACGTCGCCCGCCTTGCCGAGGGTGTCGTCGACGCTCTCCGTGGCCAGGTACGTCGTCCAGACCGCCGGCGGCATCGGGTCGGGGCGGGAGCCGTCGGGGTTCATGGCGGCCATGATCCCGGCGACCGGGCGGCCCTTGAGCGTGCAGACCGCGTACCCGCCGGTCTCGGGCGGGCCGATCTCGCCCTGCCAGCCGAAGAGGTCGCGGTAGAAGTCGATGGCGGCCTGCTGGTCGGGGATCATCAGATCGATCCAGCAGGGGGTGCCGGCCAGGTAGGGGGTGTTCTTCTCGGGCACTGGAGCTCCGTCGGGCGATGGTGGGGAAGAGACGGCCCGTCCATACCCGCCCTTCCCGCCCGACCAATCCACCCATTCGGGTGATACAGCACCCGAACGGCCGTACGACGTCGCGCTCGGCGGCGTGCGGGCGGGGGCGTTGGAGCGGCGTGGCGCGGGAGGGTGTGCCGTCCCGCGCCGCGCCGGGATCAGGCGGCGAACAGGTCGAAGGTGGAGGTGCGGCGCGGGCCCGCGAGCACGTCCAGCTGCGGGTCGACGGTGAGCATCGCCTGGTGCAGCCGCTGGAGCTGCGGCGAGGGCTCCACCCCCAGTTCGCCGATGAGACGGCCGCGCAGTCGGCGGTAGACGTCCAGGGCGGCCGCCTGGCGCCCCGACCGGTACAGGGCCACCATCAGCTGCGAGTGCAGTCCCTCGTGCTGGGGATGACGGGCGGTCAGCTCCGTGAGCTCGGCGAGCAGTCCGGAGTGCCGGCCCAGGCGCAGATCGGCGTCGATGCGCCGCTCCACGGTCACCAGACGGCTCTCCTGGAGGCGTACCACCTCGATCTGGAGCACGGGCCCGGTGCGTACGTCGACCAGGGCGGGGCCGCGCCACAGCTCCAGGGCGCCGCGCAGCCGGGCGGCGGCGACGAGGTTGTCGCCGTGCTCGAAGGCGGCCTGGCCCTCGCGCACCAGCCGTTCGTAGGTGTGCACGTCGACGCTCTCGTCGGGGACCTGGAGCACGTAGCCGCCGTAGCGGGTGGCGAGCACGTCCTTGGCGGCGCCGGCACCGGTGCCGAGGGCGGTGCCCAGGCGCCGGCGCAGTTGCAGGATGTACGTCTGCAGCGTGGTGAGCGCGCTCTGCGGCAGGGTGCTGCCCCAGATCTCCTCCATCAAGGTGGGCACGGGCAGCACCCGCCCCGGGTACAGGGCCAGCAGCGCCAGCAGTTGGCGTGGCTTGCCCGCGCTCGGGACGATCGATCCCCCGTTGACCTCGGCGTGCAACGGTCCCAGAACCTGCATCCTCACGGTGTCCTCCGCGTCCCCCGCACGGCGCCGGGTGCTTGTCCGTGGACTGGCGCATGGCCGGAAATCATCCGGCTTCCCACGCTAGCCGCAGGCCGCGTGCGCCCCGCATTCCTCCAGCGGCTCTTGAGCGGACGTCGATACGGTCCCGAGCCCGCGCCCGGCCGCCGGGCGGCGCGCCATGTCCACGCGCCGCTCGTGGACTTCGGCCGAGCGGCGCAGGTCGCGGGCGGTCCGTACAGCCCGGGGCGGGGGCGGTGAGAGGGTCCGGGAGGGCGCGTGGCGCCGCTGCGGCGGCCCGTCGCGCCCGGTGGCCGGCCCGGCGCCGCCGGGCGGGGGCGGGGCCGGGTGTCAGGCGCGGGCGCGACCGTCCACCGGGCGCTGCGCGCCCCTTCCGGCGCGGCGCCAATGGCGCGTTCCGCTTCCGCTTCCGCTCACGCTTCCCTTTCCGGGGTTTCCGTTTCCGGCAGCAGCCGTGGGCCTGCGGACGGGAACGGCGGCGCGCGCGGGCGCGGGCGCCGACACGGGGGCCGGATCGACGACGTCGACCGGGGTGGCCGGGTCGGCGTCCCGGACGCTGTCGCGCAGGGCGGCGGCGAAGCGGGCGAGGTCCGTCTCGGTGGTGTCCGGGCCCAGGGAGGCGCGCAGCAGGGCGGGGCCGGGCAGCAGCGGGGTGTGGTCGGCGGCCGTCTTGCCGACCAGGACGCCCCGTCCGGCGAGCCGGTGCGCCAGGCGGGCGGCGCCCAGGCGGGGATGCCCGAAGGCCAGGACGGCGGGCACGCGCGGGTCGGCGCCACCGCCGCGCGGGTCGACGAGGTCGGCGACGGCGGGGAGGTCGCCGGGACTGGGGACGCCGGGGAGAACGGGGACGCCGGGGAGAACGGGAACATCGGACAGACCGAGGAGGTCGGTGAAGGCCGGCTCCCGGCCGCCGGCCGCCGCCACCGCCGCGCGCAGCCGCGGCATGAGCACGGTGGCGGGCCCGGCCGGACGGGCCAGGGCGGCGTTCAGAGCGGCCACGGCGGCGTCCGCGGGCGGGACGGGCGCCGCGGTGCCGTACGGCGCGAGGGCGGCGGTCAGCCGGGCTCCGGTGCGGGCGAAGCCGACGCCGTAGGGGCCGCGCAGGAAGCGCCAGCCGTCCGCGGTCAGCAGGTCGCAGCCGATGCGCGCGGCGTCCACCGGCAGGTGGCCCACGGCGTGGGCGGCGTCGACGGCGTACAGGCAGCGCGCGCCGGCGAGCAGCCGTCCCACCTCCTCGACCGGGCCGAGCGGACCGGCCCCTGCGGGCACGTGCACCAGCGACACCAGCGCCACGTCGTCGTCCAGGTGAGCCGCCATCCACGCGACGTCCACTCCGCCGTCGGCGCGCAGCGGGACCACCTCCAGCCGGCAGCCGGTGCGGTCGCGCAGCGCCAGCAGGGTGCCGAGCTGGGCGGCGCCCTCGTACGGCGTCGTCCACACCCGTTCGCCGCGCCCGAGCGGCAGCCGCGCCACCAGGGTGCGGAAGGCCTCCGCCGCGCCGGGGAAGAGCACCACCTCGCCGGCCGGCACGTTCAGCAGGCGGCCCAGCCGCCGGTACACCTCGTCCTCGACGACCTCCGCCACCCGGTCCCGCAACGCGTGCGGCCCGCCGCGGTCCGCCAGGCGTACGCACTCGCCCAGCACCGCTCGTACCGCGGGGGGCATCCATCCGGTATCCGCCATGTCCAGGCGCACCATCGCGGCCACGACCAGCCCCTCCCCTCCTCCGTCGGCGACACCTCGGGGAAATGTTCTGCCTCGATCCCTGACAGCTTTGGCAATACCTTGCCAACGGACGGACGCCTTGGCAACGCCCGCTCCAGCGAGGCTCCAGGCGGCCCACCCGGTACGTGACGAACCGTCACCTGACCGATGGTCGACGGGGGTTCGAGCGGGGTGCGCGAGGGTGCTGGCCCATGCCCATGCCCGCAGAGGAAGGCCCTTCGATGGCCTCAGCACCCTGGAACGAGACGTTCGAGACCGCCCTGCGGCGGGGGCTGCCCGGCCTGCCCGCGGGCGAGGCCCTGCCGGCCGATGTGCCGCTGGACGCCTACGGGTTGGACTCGCTGGCGCTGATCGGTGTCGTCGGCGCGCTGGAGACGGCGTTCGGGGTGGGCCTGACGGGACGGGTCACCGTCCCCGTGCGCACGCTGACGGCCCGCCTGTTGTGGCGGGCCGTGGAGACCGCGCGCAGGGCGGATGGGGACGACGGCCGGGCGGGCGGAGCGGGCACGCCGGGGCCCAGCCCCTGGGCGCTGGCCTGACCGCGCTCGGCGCTCCCCACGCAGGACGGGCGCGGAGCCCTCAGGCGGGGCGGTGGATCTGGGTGAGGGCCTCGGCGAGGATGCGCCAGATCTCCGCGGCGAGGTCGATGTTGGCGTCCTGCTGGGCCTGTTCGGCCAGGGCGCGCAGGCCGCGGATGCCGCTCTCGTCGCCCGCCAGGGCACGCAGCTGGTGGCGCAGGACGTCCAGCCGGACGCGGTCGCGGTAGGTCATCCGCAGTTCGTCGCGGGCGAGTTCGCCGAGCAGGGAGCGGGCGTCGTCGTAACGGCCGGTGAGGAACGCCAGGTCGGCCTTGAGCTGGGTCAACTCCTGGCGCAGGGCGTCGGTGCCGACGTAGGCGAGGGCGCCCTCGGCCTCGGCGATCAGATGCTCGGCGGCGTCGGGCTGCGGCGGGACCTTCTGGAGGTGCAGCCGGCCGCCGGCCAGTCGCAGGCGCAGCCACAGGGTGAGGTCCTCGGCGGCGGCGAAGCCGTCCAGGGCCTGTTGCAGGCACTCCTGCGCGGACGGGTAGTCGCCCTGGCGCATCCGCACCGCGGCCGCGGTCCACACCGCCTCCGCCCACAGGGTGTCGCTGCGGCCGTCCACGAGGGCGGTCAGTTCGTCGGCGCGGCGGCGGGCGTCGGGCAGCCGGCCCGCCTCGGCCTGCACCGAGACCAGCGCGAGCAGCACCGCGACCCGGTCCTCGACGCCGACGTCCGTGCCGTCGGCGAGCCGCAGGGCGTGCTCGGCGGCCTCCAGCGCGGCCGGGATCTCGCCCAGCGAGCGCAGGCAGCGCGCCAGCCGGGTCAGCCCGCGCACCTGCAACGGCGCGAGGGCGACCTCGTCGCCGAGCCGCACCAGGTCCTCCAGCAGGGCGCGTTCACCCGCGTGGTCGCCCTGGGCCCGGCAGGCCGCGGCGAGCAGCCACAGCGCCTGCCAGCGCAGCACCGGCGACTCGTGGGCCTCGGCCGCGTACGCGTCGCGCAGGGTGGCGACGGCCTCCGGCGACCCCGTGGAGGCGGCGAGCGTCAGGGCGTGCGCGAGGGACCCGGAGGCCGGCTCCTCGAAGTCGGCCGGCTGCACCCCGAGCCGGGCCGCGAGATAGGCCACGGCCCGCTCGGTGGGCTGGCGCGCGCCGGACTCCAGGCGCGAGAGGTACCCGGTGGACATGCCGTCGCCGGCGAGCGCGGTCTGCGACAGGCCGTGGGCCTGGCGCAGCTTCCTCAGACGGCGTCCGAACGCGGGCTGCTGGAGCATGGGCCATTCCCTCGGTAGGCGGCGGGCGCGGGGCATGTGCCGACGGCACGCGAGCGGCGCGGGCGGGCTCCGGGCGGCGACCGACCCGGGACCACCGAGCGTAGGGCCCGCGGCAACACGCGGGCAAACCTTTGCCAGCCTCCGTCCGGCCTGCTCCGGCCGCGCTCCCGGACCGCTCGAGCGGCCCTGGACGATTCCTGGCGTACGTCAGGACGGCGCCTCCAGCCGTCGGGTCGTAAGGGGACAAAACAGGGCGGCGGACGGCCGGGAGAACCCGGCGGCGGAGGCGAGGAGCCGCCCTGGGCCCCGGCCTTGTCAGGAGGGTTGTACAGCGGTACATACGGGACACGCGTGCGGGGGAAACGGGGGACGGGGATGGGAGTGCTGTGGCGCCTGGGAGTTGAGCCGAGGCGCGAGCAACAAGAGGCGGAGCGCCAGGCGGCGCGTACGCGGCTGCTGCACAAGCCGCTCCAGGAACTTGTGGCGGACCTTCCGGAGTTCCGGGGGATCGTGCCGCTCCTCGTGTGCGACTACGAGTCCATGGACTCCGAGGCGGAGGACTCCCTGGACGAGCGCGACTGGCTGACGGTGCGCCGCATGACGATCGGCGCCTTCAGCGCGGCGAAGGCTCGCGGCGACCTACCGGGACTCGCTGGCGTGCCTCGGGGGCGGATCGTTGGGCGCCTCCATCAGCGTGCTGCTCCGCCTCGGCGCCGACCACCGGGTTCCGCACCGCACGACGTCCAAAAGGACGGCGCTCTACCGCATCACCTTGGGCTGGCTCTTCGCGGCCGGCATCCTGTGCATGGTCAAGGGCCATATCGTGGCGATCTTCCCGGACCCGACGGAGACCTTGCTCAAGAGCGACGACCCCCACCGTGGTCACCGGGGCCGATGGGGTCACCGTGGCCGTCGGATGCCCGCTTCGAAGGCGTAGATGGCGGCGTGGACGCGGTTGCGCAGCCGCAGCTTGTGCAGCAGGTTCTGCACGTGCGTCTTGACCGTGTGCTCGGACACGCTCAGCGCCGCGGCGATCTCCGCGTTGGTCAGGCCCCGGGCGAGCAGGTCGAGGACCTCGCACTCGCGGTCGGTGAGCCGCCCCGGGTCGACGGCGGAGACCCGCGGTGTGTCGTCGCCGGTGCCGGAGGCGGTCAGCAGGCGGTAGCCGGCCGCGGCCAGGACCACCGCGGAGGCGACCTGCCCGGCGTCGGCGCCGGCGGGAAGGTGGCCGCGGGCGGCCGCCCAGCGCCCGGCCGCCGTCTCCGGGCCGCCCAGCACGAGGATCCCGGCGCGCTCGCCCGCCTCCCGGCCCACCAGCTCCCGCTGCTCCGCGGTCAGCGAGCGGCCGTGCACCACCAGCACCTGGGGGCGGCCGGCGCGCAGCGCCGCGGTGATCCGCACGTCGGGGGCGCTCTCACCGACCACGCGGATCCCGGTGTGCCCGGTGAGCAGGGTCCGGATCCCGACCCGGGCGAGCGGATCCTCCCCGACGACCAGCACCCGCACGGCGGCGGTCTCCGCCTCCCCGCCCTGCCCCGTCTCCCCCGCGTGCCCGCTTCCCAGAGTGTCCCGGCGGTCCCGGGCGCGCGGTGGGGACGCGGCGGGCGGCGGGTCGTCCGGCGTGCGGACGGGGCCCTGGGGGCGGGGCGCGGAGGGCAGCACATGCAGCGCGACCTGCGGCTCGTCCATGACCGCCCCCTCGCCCCCGTGTCACTCACGCCCGGTGACAGCCACGGTAGTGCCGTACGGCCCGTCTTCCGGATCTTCCTCCAGCGCTTCCCTAGCGCGCCCCGTCCGGGCCTGGGCCGGGACACGGCCCGGATACGACCCCACGCGGATACCACCCCAAGCGGGCGCGACTCCGGCCGCGCGGACGATCAGACCCCGGTGGCACGGTTGTTGTCGCGCGTGGCCGTCGGCATGATGGACCCCCGTGCCGTACGCCGGCACCGGCCGCCACCAGCCGTTCGACAGGACCAGGACATGACCATGTCGGGAGAGATCACGCCCACCGGGAAGGGCTCCGGCCCCGGCTCGCCGCCGGAACTGCGGGCCTCCCACGCGGACCGTGACCGGGTGGTGGACGTCCTGCGCGTCGCGGCCGGGGACGGCCTGCTCGACGCCGACGAGTTGGACGAGCGCGTGGAGGCCGCCCTGTCGGCGCGGACGCTGAGCGAACTGGCTCCGCTCACCGCCGATCTGCCGGCCGTCCGCACGGGGGACGCCGCGGCCAAGGACGTGGTCCGGATCGAGCAGATCCACAGCAGCGCGATCGTGCGCACGGGGCGCTGGGTGGTGCCGCGGACGATGGAGCTGGCGGTCACGTACTGCGCGGTCACCCTCGACTTCACCGACGCCGTGATCACCCACGACACGTTGCGGATCGACGTGGCCATGGTGGGGAAGACCCTGACGCTGATCACACCGCCGGGCGTCGAGGTCGACACCGACAGTCTGCAACTCGTCCACTGCAGGATCAGGCACCGCCCGGCCCCCGCCCGCCCGGGCACCCCGGTTCCGCCGGTCTCCCTGCGCGTGGAACTGGTCGGCCAGAAGGCGCACGGCCGTATCGTGATCCGGCCCGCGCGCCGGACGTTCGTGCAGTGGCTGCTGCGCGGAGCCGCACCCGGCCCCGCGGACGGCTGATCCCGTTCCTACGGCGGTGGCGACCCGCCCCTGGGGCGGTCCCGACGGCGGCCCGCCGCGGGGCCGGGCCGCTGCCACGGCGGGCCGTCACCCCGAGACCGACATGCCGGGACCGACGTGCCGATCGGTCACCCCTCGCCCGTGCGTCCCGTCCTCCCGTCATGGAAGGCGGGATAGCGCGGCAGCGGAGCCACCTCCCAGCCCCCGGCGACCTCGGACAGCAGCGACCGCACGGTCCGCGCGAAGGCCGGGAACTCGGTCAGGTCGGCGGCCGTCTCCCAGCGGTGCCTGAGCAGTTGACGGACGGTCGGGGCGGGGCGCCGGGTCGGGTGCAGGGGCGCGTCGTCGCGGATGGCGCGGGAGAGCAGGCGTACGGTCGCGTCCAGGGTCCACACCGCTACGGCCTGCCGCACGCCCGCCTGCCACACCGCGTCCCGGGCCAGCGCCGGGTACACGGTGGCGACCTCCGCGCGATAGGCACCCTCGATCGCCGCCGCCGTCCCGGCCGGGAGGGTGAAGACGCACCAGCAACTGGAGAACGGCATCCGGCAGTAGGCGGCCGTGAGGAACACCGACTGGAAGCAGGCCGCCTCGAAGTCGATCAGCCGCAGCCCCTCGGGGGTGAGCAGGTTGTTGTCGAGGCAGGTGTCGCCCGGCGTGAACGCCGGGTACTCATGGCCGCCCGCCGTCCCGATCCCGGTCAGCTCCTCGACCAGCCCCGCGGGAGCCGGAACACCCGCCTGGCCGAGCACCCCGGGCAGGGCCGCGATGTTCTGAACCGTCCACGGCTCCTCCTCCCACGACGGCCGGCCCATGTCGTAACGGGCCCACTGGCGCTCGAAGTCGGCGCGCCGCCCCACCGACGCGGCGGCCAGCCGCCCGAGCCCGCCGGCCCAGGCCAGCAACCCGTCCTCGGCGGCTGCCGGATCGTCGCCGAGCAGGACGTCCACCAATGTCGGTACGGCGCCCAGATCCGCCATGACCAGCAGCGGGAACTCCGGGTCCACTCCCAGGACTTCGGGTCCGGCCAGGCCGAGGGACAGCCCGGCGGCCTCAGCCGTGAACGCGCGCAGGGAGTCCGGTGCGCCGGTGAACGCCTTGACGATCACGCTGCCGCCGTCGGCGGTCCGGCACCGCACCACGGTGCTGCGCCTGCTGCCCCCGAGGTCGACGGGGTCGGACAGCTCGACGCCCAGCAGGTCACCGGCGGCACGCGTGATCGAGTCCATCCCGGCATCCTGGCACCACGGCGCGGGCCGACGCAGGCGGATTCCCGGCCCGTCGACCTGTCGCCCGACCGCTCCGCCGCCCGGCCGCCCCGTCGCTCTGTCACCCTCTCGCCCTGCCGCCTCGTCGAGACGCCCGCCCCGCCGCCCCGCGCCCTGCGGTCGAAGCGCGCCGCGCCCCACGTTCGTTGCGCACGCCCCTCGATCATGATTCGCTCGCCCGATGGATCTGCTGTTGACGGCGAGCGGCCTGCGCAACGACACCCTGCGGGACGCGCTGCGGGACATGCTGGGAAAACCGTTCGGGTCGGCCAACGTCGTATACGTGCCCACCGCGTCCGTCGCCGAGCCTGGCGACCACGGGTGGCTGGTCGCCGACCTCAACCGGGTGCACGGTCTGGGCTGGCGGGAGTTCGACGTGCTCGAACTGAACGGCCTGCCACCGCGGACGGTGCTCGACCGGCTGCTGCACGCGGACGTCGTCTACGCCGGGGGCGGCAATCACTACCACCTCGCCCGCAGCATCACCGGCAACGGCCTGGCCGCAGGCTTCCTCGACGCCCTGCGGAGCCGCGTCTACGTGGGCCTGAGCGCCGGTTCGATGATCTTCAGCCGGAATCTGACCGCGCACTCGGCCGATGTCATCGGGGACACGAAGGACCTTCACGCTCTCGGCGCCACTGCCGTGGAATCGCCGTTCGGCCTCTTCGACTGGTATCTGAAGCCCCACCTGTACTCGCCCGACTTCCCCGAGCGGGACGACTCCTGGGCCGACCGCATCGTCGAACGGGCGGACTTCCCGATCTACTTCCTCGACGACGACACGGCCGTGCGCGTCCGGGACGACGAGGTGGATGTCGTCACCGAGGGCCGCTGGCGCTTCCATCCGTGACACGAGAAGGAACTCCGAACGCTGGAGGAGCCGTTCGGAGTTCCGAGGAGGGGGCGGGCGGCGGCAGGACGGCATCCGCCCGCGGGCCGGGGGCTACTCGGCGACGTAGGTGTGGCGGGCGTAGCGGAAGACGCGCAGCGCGGACTCGCCGCGCTGCACGAACTCCTCGGTCGGCGCGAAGTGGTCGTAGCGGTTCTCGACGCGCATCTTGAAGATCTCGCCGTGGTCGGCGACATGGGCGACGATCTCGTGCCCGGCGGTCCGGTAAGGACCGCCCAGCAGAAGGGCGTTGGCGGAGACTGTGTTCGTCGGCATGCTGGGACTCCTTCACTCGTCGCGGCCGTCGGGGCCGCTGGTGTCCTGCTCGGCCGGGCGGTCCGCGGGTGGCCGGCGCACGGGCAGGAGCGCGTCCTGCGCCTCGTCATGACCGGCCGGCAGCAGTCCGTCGGCGGCGAGCACCATCGGGTTCACGGGCCGGACCCCCTTTCCCGTCGACGGCCGGACGCGCGGCCCTGTCCCTGTCCCGGATCGTGTCGTCCGGGTCGCGCCGGCCGTACGGCCCACCGTCCCGCCGGCCGCTCGAAATCCCCTCGAGACCCGCCCGAGGAACGACCCCCGCCAAACCTCCGGCCCTCCCACCAGGGCTTGTCCTAGGGGCCGTTAGGGGTACGCCGCGCACCGCCGTGCGGCTTAGAGTCGGAACACGGCGCGACGCGGACGGCCCGTGCGAGGGATGCACCCGGGCGGCCGCTCAGCGGGCTCCCACCCCCCGGGACGCCCGCACCGCGGCACCATCGCGCGCGCCGGCCGGCCTGGCAGCCGTGACCGGACAGCGATCCCCCTCGGGGCCCCGGCTGCCGGCCGGCCCCTTTCCCTTTTCCGCCTCGCACGGAGGCTTCCGTCGCGCACGGGCGTTCCCCGTCTCGCGCGGAAGCTCTCCGCCTGCACGGACGCTTTCCGCCCCGCGCGTACGCGTCGGTCTCGCACGGAACGGCGGATCCGGTCTCGACCGCCGTCCGCCGTCCGCCACGCGAACCGTCGGAGACGGCACGCGGGGGCCCCGGCAGGTCGGCCGCCGGGGCCCGTCGGGCGCAGCGGCCCGTGTCAGGCCGCGAAGAGGTCGAAGGTGGAGGTGCGGCGGGGACCCGCGCACACGTCCAGCAACGGGTCGACGGCGAGCATCGCCTGGTGCAGGCGCTGCAGCTGCGGGGAGGGCTCGACGCCCAGGTCCTCGATGAGCCGGCCGCGCAGCCGACGGTAGACGTCCAGCGCCGAGCCCTGCCGGCCCGACCGGTACAGCGCCACCATCACCTGCGAGTGCAGACCCTCGTGCTGCGGGTGACGTGCCGTCAACTCCATCAGTTCCGCGATGAGTTCGGCGTGGCGGCCGAGGCGCAGGTCGGCGTCGATGCGCCGCTCCACGGTCACCAGGCGGCTCTCCTCCAGGCGCAGCGCCTCGATCTCCAGGACCGGCCCGAGACGGACGTCGACCAAGGTCGTGCCCCGCCACAGGTCCAGGGCGGCGCGGAAGCTGGCCGCGGAGACGGCGTTGTCGCCGCAGTCGAAGGCGGCCTGGCCCTCGCGCACGAGCGTGTCGTAGCGGTGCACGTCGACCGCGGTGTCGGGGATGTGCAGCAGATAGCCGCCGTGCCGGGTGGCCAGCACGCCCTTGGCGTCGAGGGCCGTGCCGGGTCCCATCGCGGTGCCCAGGCGGCGGCGCAGCTGCAGGATGTAGGTCTGGAGGGTGGTCAGCGCGCTCTGTGGCGGATGGGAGGCCCAGATCTCCTCCATCAGCGTCGGCACCGACACCACACGGCCGGGATATAGCGCGAGCAGGGCCAGGATCTGCCGTGGCTTGCCCGCCGTAGGAACGATGGATAACCCGTTGACCTCTGCGTTCAACGGTCCAAGAAGCTGGATCCTCACACGACCCTCCCCGTTGTTCGTCCGCCTCGCACTTCGTGTCCGTGGCCAAAAACCTGTGCCGCAATGCAAGCTAGCCGGACCCGTGGGCGGTGAGCGTTTTTCTCCAGACGCCCTGTAGCGGACTTCCAATATTCGTTGGTTTCTGTACTTTTTCGATCAGCGGGGCGCCCGTGCGGCGCCCCTTCTCCCCCGGCTCCCCCGACCTTCCCCTCCGCCCGCGGCGACACACCGGGCCCGGGGCGATCGCGGGCCGTTCACGAGGCGAGCGCCGTGGGAAACGGGCTCGGCCCCGGTTCGGGCACCGGCGCCGGCGCGGGCAGCGTCATCGCCGCCGGTGCCGAGCGGGCCCAGGGGAAACCGTGGTGGAGCTGGAGCGACGGCGGCGGGCCGGGCCCGGCCTGCACCGCGAGGGCGACGAGCACCCCGGGCACCGGCTCCAGTTCGGCGAAGCTCCATCGGCCGTCGAGGTCGTCCTCGGGCGGGGTGAACGCCTCGACGCCGCGCCGTTCGGCCAGGGTGAAGGAGAACGCGTCGAAGGGCAGGCCCAGGCCCAGGCCGCGGGCCTTGGCGTACGCCTCCTTCAGCGTCCACAGCCGCAGCGCCCGGCGCTCCCGCCCCTCGCCGGGACCGGCGGCGGCCACCCAGGCCTGTTCGGCGGGCGCGAAGGTGGCGGTGATGGTGGCGAGCGCCTGCGCGTCGCGGCCCAGCCGCTCGATGTCCACGCCGATACGGCGGCGGCGCACCACGCCGAGCAGGTTGTAGCCGCCGGCGTGGGAGAGGTTGAAGTCCAGCTGGCGGCCGCCGCGCGGCAGCCCGCCCGCGGGGTACTGGAGGAACGGCCGCCCGCGCGGCGAGCGCCAGATCACCAGCTCCGGTTCGACCAGCCCTGCTTCCATCGCCAGCGCCCGCCGCACGAGCGTGTGGGCGACGACGTACTGGCGTCGGTCGCGGTCGAAGAGAAAGCCTCCGGCCGTCTGGCGTTCCTGTCCGTCGAGCCAGTGCGCGGCCAGCACCCCCGCCAGGGCGGGCGGCAGATCCTCGTTCGCGCACAGCCACAGCTTCACCGGCGTGGCGGCGGCCCCCGCCGCGGCCGCGTTCACCGCGACCGCCCCCCGTCGCCGAGCGGCAACGGCCGCCCGAGCAGCGCGCTGGGTGGCAGCGCCACCACGGCGCACGACGGCCCCGGCGGTCCCTGAGGCTCCGGCGGCACTCCGCCCGCTCCGAGGGTGCCGGCGTACGGCGTCGGGCCGGACGTCGGCTCCGGTTCCACGGCCGTGACGTCTACGCCCGCCAGCCACAGCCGGGCCAGCTGCCCGTGCCGGCGGGCCCCCCACAACGCGGCCACATAGGCCCGGGTCTCGGGCAGGTCCTCCAGCGGCGGCACCGGCGCCCGATCGCCGGGCCCACGGGCGCCCCGGGCCGGGTCACCGGGCAGGGCGCCGGCGGCGGATGTGCCGGTGCGGGCGAAGTCCGCCAGCGCGGCGGCCAGTTCGGGCATCCCGTGGGCCGTCACCGCGAGCCGGCAGGCCCGTGCGGTCCGTCCGGTCCGCAGTTCCCGCGCCACCCGCGCCAACGACGGCCCTCCGGCGCCCAGTCGGGCCGCCCACGCCGCGAACCGGCGTGCGGTCGCCGTCAGATGCTCCGGCGTGGGCGCCGACAGCAGCACCAGCTCCTGCCCGCCCGGCGGATCCGACCACGCGTCGCTCCCGGCGGGCGGATCCGCCACGGGGCAGGCCGGCCGGTCCGACACAGGCCCCGCGAGCCGGTCCACGGTGGGCTGGGCGGGCGTGGGCGCCTCCTCCAGGACGACGCGGGCGCATGTACCGTCGCCGCCCTGGGCGCTGACCCCCGCACGACGCGGCAGGTTCGGGCCGGGCGCGGGCCAGGGGCGCGGCGCGGCGCCGGGCGCGAGGGTGGTGTGTGCCAGTTGCAGCACAGCCAGGGTCACGGCCGCGGCCCCGGCGGCCGCCCCGGCGTCCCCGGTGCGGCGGGCCGCGGTGTGCACGTCCTCCTCCAGGGCGATGGCACGGGCGTCGATGCCGCTGGCCCGCCACAGGGCGCGGGCGATGCGCGCACGGGCCGTGGCCGGACCGCCGCGGCCCTGGTGGACGACGGCGCTGAACCGCACCACCGCGTGCACCCGGTCGCCGCTCGCGCGGGCCGCGGCGAGCGGCCGTATCAGGACCGCGCCCGCCCCTTCCCCGCCGCCGGGAACGTGTCGGTCGGGATGCAGCCGCAGATCGGCCGCGCCGACGAGGGCGGCCGCGCACTCCCCGGCGCGCAGCGCGCCCAACGCCTGGTGCAGCGCGGCCAGGAAGGCCGTCGGCCCACCGCCTGCCGTCGTCTGGTGCGGCCCGCGCAGATCCAGCAGGGCGGGCAGCCGCCCGCTCAGCAGCCGGGCCGTCGCGGGGGCGGCGGGCGTGCCGGACAGCACCGCGTGGTCGGGGCCGCCGAGCGCGGCGAAGACGCCCAGGCTGCGCGGCTCGCCGTCGGCCGCGCGCAGCCGGTCCAGTCGCGCACCGGTGTAACCGGCGCGCTCCAGCGTGTCGAAGGCGACCTCCAGCAGCAGCCGCTCCTGCGGATCCGCCGCCGCGGCCTGCCCGGCCGTCAATCCGAAGAACTCCGGGTCGAAGACATCGGCGTCCCGTACGAAACACCCCGCCCCACCGCCGACGCGACCAACGCCGCAACCGTCGTGGGCGGCGTCGGGACCGTCGTCCGCCACTGTGCGGCTGCGGCGGACGGGCGGGAGGGCGGTGACGGCAGGGCCGTGCAGCGCCCCCGTCCAGAAGGCGTCCAGGTCGTCGGCGTACGGGTAGCGCCCGCCGAGTCCGATGACCGCCCAGGCGTCCGTCGCGGCCGTAGGAGCGTCGTCGCCACGGGCGGGGGCGGGGGCGGGGATCGGGACCGGTACGGGGGCGGGGA
>NZ_LAVA02000180.1 GCF_000974985.2 Streptomyces mangrovisoli
GTACAGGGTCACAGCATCGGCCCTGAACTCGTCCGAGTAGTCCTTCATCGCCATCGGCGGTTGTCTCGCTTCCTCCGGATCAAGCAGATCCAGTATCAGCGTGTCCACCACTCAGGGGGAGGCTCCCGGTGCTCAGGGCTGCGGAACCGGCCACAGCCAGAACGATGCGCAGAGCGAGGGATGAGTGCAGGCCGAGGATTGCGGGCGCGGCGACGAGGAACGCCCCCAGAGCGCTGATGATGACCCGGCTGACCAGCCGTACGCGAGAGTGTTTGATGATGACTGGAAATGTCACAGACGTGACCGGAATTGCCCCGTTATCTTCAGGGCCGAGCCGGATGGTGACGTGAGTGAGTGCATCGAATGATGACGCGTCGGGCTGGAGCCAGAATTCGGTTGAGTCGTAACGCAGCGCCACATCATGGGAGGCATCCGAGGAGATGCGCAGGAAGCGGCCGTCTGTCTCGCAGGTCAGAGCGATCTTCGGTGCTTCCACGTAATGCTGGGCGTAGAAACTGACGGGCAGTCGCGCGGGCTGCAGATCGCCCAGGCTCAGGCGACCTTCCGATCCGAAGGTGAATTCGTGTGCACTGGTGAGGTGCACAGGCTGGTCGACCCGCATGAAGTAGGTCTTTTCGAAGTAGGGATGGAGCGCCAGACGTCTAGCGACGCTGATCCACAGCTGAGCCTGGTCCCCGCTCGTGCGGATCGGGAAGGTCGGGAACTTCAGGAGAGCCGGGTAGTAGACACCGTTCCCTTCTTTGATCTTGTCGATGGCCTTGCGGCTCTCGGTTGCGATCTCTGCGCGGGAGAGTGAGTAGTCGTCGAGGTCGACGTGGTCGGTGACACGCAGTTTGAAGAGGAATACTTCCGCTACGCATTCTGCGGCCACGATCTCGGCGACCCTGACGGGCAGTAGGTAGGCGTCCGTGGGCGACTCGGCGTCGGCGACGAAGCCGATGAGCGCGCGCTGCTGGATGATGGTGCCGTTGGCGACCTTCTGCTGGAGTGAGGGGGCCACGTACTGGGCCTCGTAGCGAAACTGCACGGTGGCACCTCGAGGCAGTGCCAGCGCAGTAAGGATGTCCTCGGCATAGCGGCGCCGCACGTTCGATGACAACAGCAGAACCTGCGGGCGCTCTTCTTGATTGCTCACGTCCCCCCTGACTCTGTCGCTGGCCTTCAGACAGCGTCGTACAGCGTCTCCATGCCCCATTTGGTACGCATGGACTCCTCAAGCTGTGTGTAGCGCGGCCAGACGCGGTCGCCGGGAAGATCGTCGACGGCGAGGCGCGCCGCAGGCTCGTAGCGGATGCCTTCACGGACGAGATGGTCGTGCCGCCGGTAGATCACCTTTTCTTCAAATCCGTCGGCCTGGTCGCAGGTCAGGTCGACGATGTGGCGGGCGGCATCACCGGGTGAACCAATCTCGATCCAGCAGTGGTGGTCGACGGACGAGATGGAAGGGTCGTCGAAGCTCAGCCGCCCGTAGCAGTAGGTGGCTTCGATCCCACGCTGCCGCAGCCGGCGGGCCAGCCACACGGAACTGACACCGCATTGCCCCTTCGACGACAGGGGCTCCCGGGCATAGCTGGGGTGTGCGGTGCTGAGCGACCACGCGGCTTCCAGCCGGCTCCGGTAGCGGCAGAGTTCGCTCGGGTCCAGCGCCACACGATGACTGGCCGGGGCCTCGTGCTGCGGCTCCGCCAGTTGCTCCAAGGTTGTCACTTTTCGAATTTCTTTTCTCGATGCACTGTCAGTTCCGAGCACCACCAGAAGGTTCCGATGGGTTTCTGCCCGGCGCTCCGTATTTTTGTCCGACGTTGACTGTCGACGCGTCATATAGCCACCAAATTTGTCGTAGCAGTATGCTACGGGCGCGGTGGCAAATGGCATGAAATTGGCCGCGTGCAACGCTGATCCAGTAAATCCGAGTAACGGATTGAACGCTGTCACGATAAACTTGCATCCCATGGTCCGTAAATATCTCACAGCCTGACCGATGGTAAAGCTCATGAGGTTCCGTGCCGCACCCGATAATCCTAAGGCACGCGTGAGGATGAGCAAGTTGCCTCGCTCCGCCGGAATCCCCTGAAGCTGCAAGGCCTGTATAGTGCCCGGCCTGTCACACATGGAGAACGCCAGGTACGTAACGGGGTGTGTCGCTCCCTGCAGATAACATCCAACTTCCACCATGGTGTCGGCCCGGGGACTCAGCAGGTAATGCAGCTTGGACTGGTAGAGGTGGCCGACACTTGGGGAGACCAGAGTGAAGTTCACCCCGATGGAGGAACCGTCCGAGCGCCGTATGGTGAAGCCCCGCCGCGCCTCACCGCCTCCGAGCAGCAGGGAACTGTTGGCGAAGAGATCAGCGTCCTTGATATAACTGGAAAGCCGACTGCAGCGGGCGATGAGTTGCGGCCGCAATTCGCCGTAGAGGGCCTGCCAGGGGAGCCCCATTTTTACCTTACCAAGCACCGAAGGCGCATGCAGGCGTAGCTGTATATCGAAATCGCGCGCACTCATCCCGCATAATGCAGCATCAGCCTCGACGAGTTCTCGACAGGAATGCGAGAGATCGTCGATTAGAGGTTCTCTCAGCTCCCGCACAAGCGCAGGCCAGGCTCCAGGAGGCTGGCGTGAATATGCCGCACGGACCTGTTGCGGCCTTGAGTGCACATACGGCAAGGCAGGGGACGCCGCCTGTAAGAAGGGGCCGGATTCGGCAGAGCCGAGGGCGGTACTGGCCATCAGTTGTCTCCGCTATCCGTCGCCGGCAGGACTGAACATCGTACGGCGACCGCCGTCGACCTGTCAGCTGGATCAAGGCCAACAACGGTCCCTGGGGCGAGCTTTGACCCCCTGCATGGCCGTTACTCGGTCAATCCCTGGTGAGCACGAACTCAAGTCGTCCGGGCCCGGCCGGATGATCCGTCCACACGTGGACACGGCGGCAGCCTTCCGTGCACTCCCCGGGGGGCGAAGCCGAGTCGCAGAAGGGGCGAAGGAGGGCTTCCCCCAAGGACGGGAAGTTACGACCGGCACCCGGCCGAACAGCAGGCGCACGCCCTCGATGCCTCGAGAGCGCTCGGCGGCCGTGCCTACGACCAGGCCGGGCACGTCCAGGAAATCCTCACCCGGCGCGGACGGCATCGCAGTGCCGGGGCCGTCGGCCTGGTCGTCGCCGCCACGGCGGACTGCAGGCTCGGGTGTGTCAATTTACTGACTTCGGCGCTTCAAGGTGAGGCGA
>NZ_LAVA02000181.1 GCF_000974985.2 Streptomyces mangrovisoli
CCCCCGACCCCAACATCGCCTCCTGACCCCCGCCTCCCGGCAGCCGTCAGTCCGTGAGGCCCAGCGCCCCCGCCGCCTGGATCGCCAGCCAGACCTCGGCCAGTGCGCCCGTCGACGTCAGGTCGCGCCGGGCGAGCGTGCCGAAGCGGCGCAGCCGGTAGGCGAGCGTGTTCGGATGGATGTGCAGCGCCGCCGCGGCCGTCTCCGTGCGGCGGTCGCGCTCCAGCCAGGTGCGGGTGGACACCAGCAGGTGCGAGTCGTGCGAGGCGTCGTAGCGCAGCACGTCACCGAGCACGTGCTCGACCAGGGCGGTGAGTACGGCCGGGTCGTCGGGCAGCCACCGGCCCGTCGCGTCGTCGCCGTAGCGGACGACCGGGCGGCCCGACTCGACGGCCTTGGAGACCGCCCAGAGCGCCTCCCGCTGGGCGACCCTCAGCGCGGCGCCCGGCAGGAACGGGCGGCTCATCCCCGCCGCCACGCCCGGCAGGCCGCCGACGGCCTCCGCCAGCTCCGGCGCGCCCAGCACATAGCGGTCCTCGCCGCGGGTGAGCAGCAGATGGGGCTGCTCCTCCAGACAGTGCAGGAGCGCCTCGTCGGTGGTCCGGCGCACCACGAGGAGCACGGTGTCCCCCTCGATCGCGTGCCGGGCCAGCCGGCGCCGGGCCGCCTCCGGGTCGAGCACCTCCTGGAGGAGCTCGGCGAGCGTCTCCGCGCCCTCGCGGCGCAGCGTCTCGCGCTCGTTGCGCACCGTCGCCAGCCGCAGCGCCGCCACGGTGGCGATGTGCTGGGCGACGGCGAGCCCCGCGGGCTGGGCGCCCTGGCGCTCGTACGCGACGAGGAAACCCGCCGGGCCGCCGGGCGCGGGCACCGGCAGGACGAATCCGCCGGGGATCGTCGGCGGGGCGTCGACGGAGTCGGGCAGCACGGCGGGATCGGGCGTGGGGACGCCGGGCAGCAGCGGGCGGCCCTGCGGGGTGCACAGGAGGACGTCGTACCCCGAGAGGTCCTCCAGACGGCGCAGCAGGGTCGGTGTGTCGAGGTCCTCGGCGACCAGCCAGCGCAGCGCGCCGAAGACCTGGAGCTGGGCGCCCAGCCGGTGCCGGGCGTCCTCCTGCACCGAGGCCGCGATCTCCTGCGCGACGGCCATGAAGGGGACGGCCAGCGGCACCTCCAGGACCGGGAAGCCCCGCTTCTCCGCCGCCTCGAAGAAGGCGTCGTGCAGCGGGGGCGTGTGCAGCTGCGCGGAGAGCGCGAGGGCGGACACCCCGGCGTCGTCCAGCCGCTCCAGATAGGCGCGCTGCCCGGCCGCCGACCGGGGCACGGCCAGGCCCGCGGTCATGATCAGCTCGGCGCCCAGCAGCCAGGGCGTGGGATCGGTGAGCTCGCTGGCGTGCGCCCAGGACACGGAGCGGCCGAGCCCTGCGCCGCCCGCCTTCACGGATAGCTGGAGTGCGGGGAAGGAGAGCAGGTCCCCGACGGTGAGTTTGTTGCCGGCCACACAAAAAAGCCTACAGCTCTGTGATGGACACAATTGTGGCTGGTCAGCCGTGGACCGGACACTGAGAGAGCCCCCCTCTGAACGAAAGGAAGGTGAATTCTCCGTGACGAACTCGATCACCGAAATCGAGACCTACGGTGTCGAGCGGATCCCGGACGAGGACCGCACGGCCCGGCCGATCGACCTGTTCCGGCTCGCCTTCGGCGGCGCCAACACGTTCGCGACCTGTGTCCTCGGCGCCTTCCCGATCCTCTTCGGCCTCTCGTTCTGGCAGGGGGTCGCGGCGACCCTCCTCGGCCTGGTCGCGGGCGCGCTGCTGCTCGCCCCGATGGCCCTGTTCGGCCCCGCGAACGGCACGAACAACGCCGTCTCCTCCTCCGCGCACCTCGGGGTGCACGGCCGGGTCGTCGGCTCGTTCCTCTCGCTGCTCACCGCCATCGCGTTCTTCTCGATCTCGGTGTGGTCCTCCGGCGACGCCCTGGTCGGCGGCGCGCACCGGCTCGCCCACGTGCCCGAGTCGAACGTGTCGTACGGCATCGCGTACGGCATCTTCGCCGTGCTCGTCCTCGCCGTGTGCATCTACGGCTTCCGCTTCATGCTGCTGGTCAACAAGATCGCGGTGCTGGCGGCCTCGGCCCTGTTCGTGCTCGGCGCCTTCGCCTTCGCGGGTGACTTCGACGCCGGGTACGGGGGCACCTTCGCCTCCACGCACGACCCGCTGTTCTGGCCGTCCTTCATCGGCGCCGCGCTGATCGTGCTGTCGAACCCGGTCTCCTTCGGCGCGTTTCTCGGCGACTGGTCCCGCTACATCCCGGCCGGCGCCCCGCGCAGCCGGGTGATGGGCGCCGCGTTCCTCGCCCAGATCGCCACCCTGCTGCCGTTCCTCTTCGGCCTGGGCACCGCCTCGATCATCGCGGCGAAGGCGTCGAAGTACGTCGACCCGGCGGCCCCCAACTACGTCGGCGGACTGCTCGCGATCTCGCCCGGCTGGTACTTCCTGCCGCTCTGCCTGATCGCCCTGATCGGCGGCCTGTCCACCGGCACGACGGCGCTGTACGGCACCGGTCTCGACTTCTCCAGCGTCTTCCCGCGCTTCACCCGCGTCCAGGCCACCTTCTTTATCGGCGCCCTGTCCATCGGGTTCATCTTCCTCGGCCGGTTCGCGCTGAACCTCACGCAGTCGATCTCCACCTTCGCCACGCTGATCATCACCTGCACGGCGCCGTGGATGATCGTCATGGCGCTCGGCTACGTCACCCGGCGCGGCTGGTACGACTCGGACGCGCTCCAGGTCTTCAACCGCCGCCAGCGCGGTGGCCGCTACTGGTTCGCGCACGGCTGGAACTGGCGCGGCATGGGCACCTGGCTCGTCTCCGCCGTCGTGGCCCTGCTCTTCACCAACCTGCCCGGCCAGTTCGTCGGCCCGCTGGGCAACCTCGCGAACGGCGCGGACATCTCGCTGCCGGTCGGCCTCGGCCTCGCCGTCGTGCTCTACCTGGCGCTGCTCGCCGTCTTCCCGGAGCCGCGCGAGGTGTACGGCCCGGCCGGTCCGCGCTTGGTCCGGTCGTCGGACGCCCCGGTGCCGCCGATCACCGGGGGCCCGGAGGAGACCGCCCCCGAGCCGGCCGTGGCGCACTGACCCCGGGGACACGCCCCCGCCCCACGGCCCGGGCCCGCCGCAGGCAGGCCCGGGCCGTCGGGCATCCCCCGTGAACCCGACGCGCGCCGTCACCCCGTACCCCCGTACCCCCGTCACCCGTGGCAAGGAGCCGTGCATGAGCACCCCCACCCCCGCCTCCACCGTCGTCCAGGAGGTCGAGGCCGCCGCGGCCGCGCTCGTGGCCGCCTTCGCCGAGGGCCGCCTCGACGACTACTTCGGCGCCTTCGCCCCCGACGCGACCTTCGTCTTCCACACCACCCCGCAGCGGATCGCGTCCACGGCCGAGTACCGCGCGCTGTGGCAGCGCTGGGTCGACGAGGACGGCTTCCGCGTCGTCCGCTGCGCGTCGTCCGCGCGGCTGATCCAGGACCTCGGCGACACCGCGGTCTTCACCCACGACGTGGAGACCACGGTCGCCACCCACGCGGGCGAGGAGACGGTCCACGAGCGGGAGACCATCGTCTTCGCCCGCACCGGCGACGGCGGCTGGACGGCCGTCCACGAGCACCTGTCCGCCTGCCCCGCCGCCTGACCAGGAGAGACCTTCCATGAGCACGACGTTCCGCAACTACATCGACGGCGCCTTCGCGGACGCGGCCGACGGCCGCACGCTCGATGTGGTGGACCCCACCACCGGTGACGTCTACGCCACCTCCCCGCTCTCCGGGCCGGCCGACGTCGACGCGGCGATGGCGGCCGCGGCCGCCGCGTTCCCCGTCTGGCGCGACACCACCCCGGCGGTGCGCCAGAAGGTCCTGCTGAAGATCGCCGACGCGATGGAGGCACGGGCCGGCGAGCTGGTCGCCGCGGAGAGCCGCGACACCGGCAAGCCGCTGCACCTCACCCGTGACGAGGAGCTCGCCCCCGCCGTCGACCAGGTCCGCTTCTTCGCGGGCGCGGCGCGGATGCTGGAGGGCCGCTCGGCGGGCGAGTACATGGAGGGGATGACCTCGATCATCCGCCGTGAGCCGGTCGGCGTGTGCGCGCAGGTCGCGCCCTGGAACTACCCCCTGCTGATGGCGGTGTGGAAGTTCGCCCCGGCGATCGCCGCGGGCAACGCGGTGGTCCTCAAGCCCTCGGACACCACCCCGGCCTCCACGGTGCTGCTGGCCGAGATCATCGGCGGTGTCCTCGCGGAGCTCGACCTGCCCCGCGGGATCTTCAACGTGGTCTGCGGCGACCGCGACACCGGCCGGCTGATGGTCGAGCACCCCACCCCGGCGATGGCGTCCATCACCGGTTCCGTGCGGGCGGGCATGGCGGTCGCGGAGTCGGCCTCCAAGGACCTGAAGCGGGTCCACCTGGAGCTGGGCGGCAAGGCGCCCGTCGTGGTCTTCGAGGACCTCGACAGCGCGGCCATCGCCAAGGCCGTCGAGGACATCGCGGTGGCGGGCTTCTTCAACGCCGGCCAGGACTGCACCGCCGCGACCCGCGTGCTGGTCCACGAGTCCGTCCACGACGAGTTCGTCTCCGCGCTGGCCAAGGCCGCCGCCGGGACGAAGACCGGGCAGCCGGACGACGAGGACGTGCTCTACGGCCCCCTCAACAACGCCAACCAGCTCGCGCAGGTCTCCGGGTTCATCGAGCGCCTCCCCGCCCACGCCACCGTCGAGGCGGGCGGCCACCGGGTCGGCGACAAGGGCTACTTCTGGGCCCCGACCGTCGTCTCCGGCCTGCGGCAGGACGACGAGATCGTCCAGAACGAGGTGTTCGGCCCGGTCATCACGGTCCAGTCCTTCACGGACGAGGACCAGGCCGTCGCGTACGCCAACGGCGTCGAGTACGCCCTCGCGTCCTCGGTGTGGACCAAGGACCACGCGCGGGCGATGCGCATGTCGAAGCGGCTCGACTTCGGCTGTGTGTGGATCAACACCCACATGGCGCTGGTCGCCGAGATGCCGCACGGCGGGTACAAGAAGTCCGGCTACGGCAAGGACCTCTCCGCGTACGGCTTCGAGGACTACACCCGGATCAAGCACGTGATGACGTCGCTCTGACCGTGATGACGTCGCTCTGACCGTGACGACGTCGCCCCGACCGTGACGACGTCGCCCCGACCGTGACGACGTCGCTCCGACCCGGAGCCGCGGCACCGACCGGGCTCCGAGCCGGGCCGCCCGACCGCGGGCCGGTCCGGCTCAGAGCCAGTCGCGCTTCTTGAAGACCAGATACAGCGTGACGCAGACGATCGCCATCAGCCCGATCGCGAAGGGATAGCCGAACCGCCAGCTCAGCTCCGGCATGTGCTGGAAGTTCATCCCGTAGATCGTGCCGACGAGAGTGGGCGCGAAGAGGATCGCCGCCCAGCTGGAGATCTTCTTGACCTCCTCGTTCTGCTCGAACCCGGCTTCCGCCAGGGCCCGCATCTCCGTGTTCTGCTGCTGGCTCACCAGCGTGGCGTTCACCGTGAGGATGTCGCTCAGGGCCTGGCGGAAGCCGTCCACGCGCTCGCTGATGTGGGTGACGTGGTCGGCGACGTCCCGCAGATAGCGCTGGAGCTCGTCGTCGGTGCCGTACTTGGAGAACCCGGCGATCAGGCCGTGCAACATGCCGACCAGGGGGCGGGTGGCGCGCTGGAACTCGACCATCTCGCGGGAGAGTTCGTAGATGCGCCGGGAGACGTCGGGGTCGCCGCGGAACACCTCGGTCTCGATCTCGTCGACGTCGTTCTGCACACCGGCGACGACCGGCGCGTACCCGTCGACCACCGCGTCGAGGATGGCGTAGAGCACCGCCTCCGGGCCCAGCTTCAGCAGGTCCGGGGTGGCCTCCATGCGGCTGCGCACCCCGGACAGGCCGGGGGCGGCGCCGTGCCGGACGGTGATCACGAAGTCCGGGCCCACGAACACGTGCAGCTCGCCGAAGTCGACCTCCTCCACGGCGTCGAGATAGCGGGCGGCGCGCAGCACGACGAACAGCGTGTCGCCGTACCGCTCCAGCTTGGGCCGCTGGTGGGCCTCCATCGCGTCCTCGACCGCCAGCGGGTGCAGGTCGAACTCCGCGGCCAGGGAGAGCAGTTCGCTCTCGGTGGGGCGGGCGAGCCCGATCCACGCCATGCCGGAGGGCTGCTCGCGCAGTTCGCGGTAGGTCTCGGCGAGGCCGGTGGGGGTCGAGACGCGGATGCCGTCCCGGTAGAGGGCCGAGTTGACGACGCTGTGCAGCTCGACGGGCTCCGCCGCGGCGGGACCGGCCGGGCCGGGGTGCGGCGCCGGGTGCGGGGGAGCGGGCGGCTGCGCTCCACGGCGCCAGACGGACTTCTTGCCGTGCTTCGAAACGGGTCGGGCTCGTCGCTCGGACATCGCGGCCGCCTCTCGGTCGAGCCTCCGTCTGCGTGATCACCCGCAGGATATACGGCCAAAACGGAATCCCGGGCCGGGCCGGACGCGGGATTCGGTGCGAGACGCGGACCGGGAATGTCGGTGCGCCGGACTAGCGTGCGTGCCATGACGACGCAGCAGCCCGGCACCCCGAGGAAGTCCGCCGCTCCGAGCAAGCCCGCCGCCTCGGGGAAGTCCGCGGCTCCGAGCGAGCCCGCCGCCTCGGGGAAGCCCGCCGGGCCGAGCAAGCCCGCCCCCGGAAAGGCCTCCGCCCCCGGAAAGGCCTCCGCCCCCGTCCTCGGGACCCGCGCCCTCAACCGCGCCACCCTGGAGCGGCAGATGCTGCTGCGCCGCTCGTCGCGGACGGTTCCGCAGGCCGTCACCCATCTCCTCGGGCTCCAGGCGCAGAACGTGAAGCCGCCGTACTACGCTCTCGCCGCCCGGCTCGACGGATTCGCCCCGGAGCATCTGTCCCGGCTGATGGCCGACCGCGCGGTGGCCCGCATGGTCACCCTGCGCTCCACCCTGCACACCCACACCGCCGACGACTGCCTCACCCTGCGGCCCCTGGTGCAGCCCGCCCGGCAGCGCGAGCTGTCGATCTTCCGCAAGGGGCTCGTGGGCGTCGACCTCGACCGGCTCGCCGCGATCGCCCGCGAGCTGGTCGAGGCCGCGCCGCGCACCATGCCCCAGCTGCGCGAGGCGTTGCTCGCCGAGTGGCCGGACGCCGACCCGCAGGCCCTGGGCATCGCCGCCCGCTGCACGCTCCCGCTGGTCCAGGTCACCCCGCGCGGGCTGTGGGGCCACAGCGGCCAGGTCGCCCTGACCACCGCCGAGCGATGGCTGGGCCGCCCCGCCGAGCCCGCCCCGCCGATGGACGACGTGGTCCTGCGCTATCTCGCCGCCTTCGGGCCGGCCTCGGTGAAGGACATGCAGACCTGGGCCGGGCTGACCCGGCTGCGCGAGGTCTTCGAGCGGCTGCGCCCCGGCCTCGCCACCTTCCGGGACGAGAACGGCACCGAGCTGTTCGACCTGCCCGACGCGCCCCGCCCGGACGCCGCCGTCCCGGCCCCGCCCCGCTTCCTGCCCGAGTTCGACAACCTGCTGCTCTCCCACGCCGACCGCACCCGGGTCGTACCGCCGGAGCACTGGGGCCGCAGCTGGCAGGGGAGCATGATCCACCCCGCCCTGCTCGTCGACGGGTTCCTCGCGGGCCTGTGGAAGCTGACCGGGGACGCCCTCGTCATCGAGCCGTTCGGGACCCTGACCGGCGGTGCGCGGGCCGAGGTGGCCGAGGAGGGGGAGCGGATGCTCGCCGTGATGCACCCGGGGACGTCGTACGACATCCGGTTCGGGACGGTCCGCACCGGCTGACGGCCCCGGGACGGGTCCCCACCCCACCGCCGCGCCTGCGGGCGAGGGCATACGGGTGGGCCGCCGAACGGCTGCCCGGAGGGCATGGATAGGGGGGCGCTGCGGGCTGCTCGTGGAAGCTCGCAACGCCCCCCTGGTATTCACCTGAGGGATGCTCAGGAGACTTTCCGGGTCAGGGCTGGACGCGCGCGGTCACGACTGGACCTGCGCGGTCACCAGGTCCGAGAACGTGGCCAGCCGGGTGTAGACACCCGGGTAGCCCGCCTCGGCACAGCCCTCTCCCCAGGAAGTGATCCCTGCCAGGACGCCCCCGACAAGCAGGGGACCGCCGCTGTCGCCCTGGCAGGTGTCAACGCCGCCGGATGTGTATCCGGCGCAAACCATGTCGCTCGCGACGTAGTCGGAGCCGTAGGCGCTGCGGCAGCTCGTGTCGGAGACGACCGGTACGGTCGCCGTCCGCAGCTGGTTGGAGGAGCTGCCGTTCTCGCTGGTGGTGCCCCAGCCGAGGATGCGGGCCGTGGTGCCGGCCGCGTACACGCCCGTCTGGGAGGAGGAGACGTACGACGCCGGGGTGTACGGCATCGACGTCGACAGGGTCAGCACGGCCACGTCGTCGCCGTTGGTGGCGTCGGTGTAGTCGGGGTCGACCCAGATCTTGCTGACCTTGCTCACCGTGCCGTCGGTGCCGTTGAGATAGGTGCGGCCGCCGACCACCCGGATGCGGCTCGCCGTCTCGCCGGCCATGCAGTGCGCGGCCGTGACGACCTTCTTGGCCGCGACGAGGGTGCCGCCGCAGAACTGGTTACCGGACGAATCGGTGATCTGCATCATGAACGGGTACGCCGTCGTGGTCGTCGTCGTGCCGCCGACGACGGGCTGCGGGACGGCTTCGGCGGTGGGGGCGCCGAGCAGTGCGGTGGCCGCCGCGGCGGCGGTCGCCGCCATGACGGCGGCGACGGGTCTTGCGCGGTGGAGCTCGAACATGAGTCTCCTCGGTGGGGGTTGCCGGTGGGGGGACGCGCGGGTGGGGGGTCTGCACGGGGG
>NZ_LAVA02000182.1 GCF_000974985.2 Streptomyces mangrovisoli
CTGACGGGTTCGGAGCAGGAAGGTCTCCTACACGCGTATACCGGCCGTGACTCCACGGCGGCGTCCACGCGATTCACCCCAGGGAGTGTGGTTCCCCGGCTCCCTTGCGGGATTCGGCGTGTGCGCACGGAGCCGTCTCTTGTGACGGCTGGGACGACCGTGCTGCGTTATCGAACGTTAATAGACCCGCGGGGCGTATTCCAAGCACTACGGCTTGATCATTACCGTTTCCGGGCCGGAACTTACGGGCCATGAACGGTGAAATCCGGGCGAGTTGGGCCCGGCGCGTCCGGCGGGCCGGTCGCGGATCAGGAGCCACGGCCGTTTGATGGAAAAAATCCGGGCCCGGAATCCATTTCGGATTCCGGGCCCGGATCTTCAGTAGCGGGGACAGGATTTGAACCTGCGACCTCTGGGTTATGAGCCCAGCGAGCTACCGAGCTGCTCCACCCCGCGTCGTTGACTCCACTGT
>NZ_LAVA02000183.1 GCF_000974985.2 Streptomyces mangrovisoli
CTCCTGGAGGAGGCGAAGGCGATGCTGCGGGCGTATCTGGGGGTGGTGACGGGGCGGACCGGCTGACGCCGGGGTCCCGGTCGGCGGGGCACGCGGATCGGGGCGGCGGATGGGGGCGGCTGAAGGGGGCGGGCGGATCGGTCGGGCGGGCCGGCGGGGCGGATCGGCCGGACGGATCGGACGGACGGATCGGCGGGGCGGATCGGCGGGGCGGGCGGGGTGGATCGGCGGGGCGCCCGCCCGCTCGCCGCGGGGGCGCATACCGTACGAAAGATCGTCACCTGCCCGGGAGTACCGATGACCGCTGCGCGCCGGAAGCCGCCCACCGAGGATTTCGAGACCATCCAGGCCCCCGGCAACCTCGAACTGGTCCTCGGCGTCGTGTCGGTGTCGATCGCGGTGGAGGCGCTCGGCGCGCTGACCGGCTCGGAGGTCTGGCTCCTCGGCCTGCTGGTGTTCCTGCCCGCCGCGGCGTCGGCGCTGTGCACGGTGCGGCAGACGTGGTTCGTGGCCGGCTGGACCACGTTCGTCGTCGCCTCCGTGGCGGTGACGCGGGCGCGCCACGGGGAGCACTGGCTGGACCGCTCGCTGCTGGTCCTGTTCACCCTCTGCCTGGGCGGGGCGTCCATCCTCGCCTGCCGCCGGCGGCTGCGCCGCGAACGCGAGATGCTCGGGCTGCGGTCGGCCGCCGCGGCCATGCAGCGCCACATCCTGCACCCGCTGCCCATGGTCACCGACGACGTCCTGGTCAACGGTGTCTACGAACCCGTGCAGGAGGACCGTCTCGTCGGCGGGGACATCTACGACGTGGTCGCCTCGCCCTGGGGCACCCGGGTGCTGATCGGCGACGTGCAGGGCAAGGGACTGGCCGCCGTGGGCGCCGCGTTCGCGGTGATCGGCGCGTTCCGCGAGGCGGCGCACCGGGAGCCGACGCTCACCGCGCTGGTCGACGCGCTGGACGCGGCCGTCGTCCGGCACAACTCGTACGCCGAACAGACCGGTGACGACGAGCGGTTCGTGACCGCGCTGATCGTCGGGGTGGACCTCGGGGCCGAGGCGCAGCTCGTCAACTGCGGGCATGTGCCGCCCCGGCTGGTGACCGGCGAGACGGTCACCACCCCGGCGCTGGACTCCGGCGTCCCGCTCGGCCTGGGCGAGCTGTCGTTGGCGCCGACGACGGTCAACTGGTGCTCCTTCCCGCCCGGTTCCACGCTGCTGCTGACCACCGACGGCCTGGTCGAGGCCCGCGCGGCGGACGGCTCCTTCTACCCCCTCGACGAACGCCTGCCGCACTACCTGGACCGCTCCCCCACCGAACTGCCCCGGGTGCTGTACGGCGACGTCCGGGCGTTCGCCGACCGCCGCCGCGACGACATCGCGATCCTCACGGTGCGCCGCTCCCCGCGCCTGTGACCCCACGGGCCCTGGCCTCCCGGCCCGCGCCCTCCTGCCCCGCACCCCGGCCCCGCATCCCGGCCCCCGCCTGCGCGGATGTCCCGAACCGGTGACAGAACCTCGACGGATCGACGGCAACCGGCCGCCGGCCCTCGACCCGCCGCCCCGGCCGTTCCTAGGCTTGCGCAACCAGGCAATACACCACTCGACTCGGCTTGACTCGGCTTGACTCGGCTTGACTCGGCTGGGCTGGGCTCGGCTCGTATCGGCTCGACCAGAACGAAGGACACCACCGTGGGCATCATCAGCTGGATCATCCTCGGCCTGATCGCCGGAGCCATCGCGAAGATCCTGCTGCCCGGCCGCGACCCGGGCGGCGTGATCGGCACGACCGTGATCGGCATCGCGGGCGCCTTCGTCGGCGGCTGGCTCTCCGCGCACTTCCTCGACCGCCCGGTCCAGAAGCAGTTCTTCGACCTGTACACGTGGGGCGCGGCGGTGGCCGGCTCCCTGGTCCTCCTGGTCGGCTACCGCGTGCTGTTCGGCAACTCCCGCGACTGACGCCGGCCCACGGGCACACCTCCTTCATGCAAGGGCCACAGGTGTGGAGTGCGAGCACGCACAGCGGGAACCCGGTCGTCACCAACTACTGATGGGGTGACAGACCGGATGGAGATCTCAGGCGTCATCAGCGCGATCGTCATCGGCATCGTGATCGGCGTCCTCGGGCGGCTCGTCGTTCCCGGGCGCCAGCACATCGGCATCCTGTGGACGATCGTGATCGGCATCGTCGCGGCCTTCATCGGCTCGGCCGTCGCGGCGGGCCTCGGTGTCGCCGACACCAACGGCGTCGACTGGGTCGAGTGGCTGATCCAGATCGCCCTCGCCGCGATCGGCGTGGCGGCCCTCAGCCGGGCCAGGCTGAACCGCTGACCTTCCGCCCGCGGACCATGCGGGGGCCTCCGCCGCCGCCACGGGGACCGGCTGAGCACGGACCCCGAGAACGATCGAGGGGCCGTTCCAGATTTCTCTGGAACGGCCCCTCGATCTCCGACTTCGAAAAGTCGGGACGACAGGATTTGAACCTGCGACCCCTTGACCCCCAGTCAAGTGCGCTACCAAGCTGCGCCACGTCCCGAGCCTCGCTGACCTGGGGTTTCCCCTGGCCGAACGCGCAGAGAAACAATACCGCACTCCGCTCGCTGATCGCGCACCCCTTTCCCGTCGGACCGGCACGGTTGACCTCGACCTTGGTTGAGGTTGCACGATCGCCGGTATGACGATCACCGAGGGAACCCCCCGCCCGGCGACCCACGCCGACCTGCCCGGACTCATGAGCCTGATGACGGGCGACGAGAAGCACGGGCCCGCCGCCACCTCCACGCTCGACGTGCTGTGGGTGCTCTACGACCGCGTCCTGCGGGTCTCCCCGAAGCGGCCGGACGACCCCGCGCGGGACCGCTTCCTGCTCAGCAAGGGCCACGGGCCGATGGCGTACTACGCCGTGCTCGCCGCCAAGGGCTTCGTGCCGGTGGACTGGCTGCCCGGCTTCGGCTCCTACGACTCCCCGCTCGGCCACCACCCGGACCGCACCCTGGTGCCGGGCGCCGAGATCGGCAGCGGGTCGCTGGGCCACGGGCTGCCGCTCGCGGTCGGGACCGCGCTGGGGCTGCGCGCGCAGGGGCTCGACGAGCCGGCGGTGTGGGTGCTCGTCGGGGACGCCGAGCTGGACGAGGGCAGCAACCACGAGGCCATCGCCTTCGCCGGCGCCGAGGGGCTGGAGCGGCTGCACACCGTCGTCGTCGACAACGCCTCCGCCAGCCACGCGCTGCCCGGCGGGATCTCCGCCCGCTTCGAGGCCGCGGGGTGGTCGGCGGTCACCGCCGACGGGCGCGACCACGAGGCGCTGCACTCCGCGTTCACCGTGGCGCATCCAGGGCGGCCGCACGTGGTCGTCGCCCGGGTCGAGCCCAAGTCCGCCTGACCGGTGGGGGGACGGTCCGCCATCGTTCGCCGCCCGCGTCCGTCGCCGTCCGCCTCCCGTTCGTCATCCACCCGCCGTCCGATCCACGTCTTCAGAAGGGCCCCTTTCCATGGACACCATGCGTGAGCGCTTCGCACCCGTCGTCTCCCGGATCCTCGACGAGGACCCGCGCGTCGCGGTCGTCCTCGCCGAGATCGGCAAGGACGGGTTCGCCGAGGCGCGCCGCCGCCACCCGCACCGGGTGATCAACGTCGGCATCCGCGAGCAGTTGCTGATCGGAGCGGGCGCCGGACTCGCGCTCACCGGGCTGCGGCCCGTCGTGCACACCTTCGCCAGCTTCCTCGTCGAGCGGCCCTTCGAGCAGCTCAAGCTGGACCTCGGGCACCAGGACGCGGGTGCCGTACTGGTCAGCGCCGCCGCCTCCTTCGACTGGCCCGCGGGCGGCTACACCCACATGGCGCCCGGCGACGTCGCCCTGCTCGACACCCTCGACGGCTGGACCGTGCATGTCCCGGGCCATCCGGACGAGGCCGAGACCCTGCTGCGGCACGCGGTCGCGGCGGGCGACGACAAGGTGTACGTACGGCTGTCCGTGCAGGCCAACCGGCAGGCCCACGCCGTGGACGGCGCCCGTGCGCTCACCGTCCGCGAGGGGCGCCGCGGCGTGGTCGTCGCCGTCGGGCCGATGCTGGACGCGGTGCTCGACGCGACCGAGGGCCTCGACACGACCGTCCTGTACATGACGACCGTACGGCCCTTCGACGCGGCCGCGCTGCGCCGGGCCACCGGGGCGGCGGGCACGGACGTCGTCCTGGTCGAGCCGTATCTCGCGGGCACCTCCACCGCGGCGGCCGGCGAGGCGCTCGCCGACGTGCCCCACCGGGTGCTCGGGCTGGGCGTGGGCCGCCGGGAGCTGCGGCGCTACGGCACGGTGGCGGAACACGTGGCCGCCCACGGCCTGGACGCGGGGGCCCTGCAGAAGCGGATCGGGGACTTCGTGGCGGGGGCGTGAGCGGACGCGCGGGTCAGCCGCCGGCCGGCAGGCCCAGTTCCGGGTACGCCTCCAGCAGGCGCGACGGGGCCGCCTGGCGCCAGGAGTCGGCCAGGATGTCGCGCAGCTCGCCCTCGTCCTCGAGGGCCGCGAGTCTGGCTCTGACCCAGGCGAAGCCCGCCTCGTGCGCGGCGATCCAGAACTTCCCGGGCTCGGCCAGCACGAGTTCGTCGCGTTCGTCCTTGGGGCAGCGCACGGCGATGGACGTCTCGTCCTCGGGCAGCGTGGCGAACATCTTCCCGGCCACCCGGAACGTGGGCATGCTCCAGGCGATCTTCTCGGCCGTGTCGGGCAGGGACAGGGCGATACGGCGTACGTCTTCGGCGTCCGGCATGGAAAAACCGTAGCCACCGCCACTGACAATCACCCGGCGCGAGCCGCCGGTCCGATCCGTTTGTAGTAGATCGTCGTCGGCTTCAGTTCGCCGGCGGGGTTCGCCGCGTAGTCGGGGACGACCCCGGCCCTGGTCCAGCCGGCGGCCCGGTACAGCCGCTCGGCGGAGCTGTCGGTCTCGGTGTCCAGGTGCAGCAGCGTGACGCCGGACGCCGCGGCGGCCTCCTCGGCGCGGGCGAGCAAGACCCGGCCGAGGCCCCGGCCGCGGCCGTCGGGGTGGACCATCAGCTTGACGAGCTCCGCGCGATGGCGGCTGTTGCTCTTGTCCGGGAAGGCCAGGCTGACCGTGCCGATCAGCCGTCCCTCGTGGTGCGCCGCCCAGACCGCGAGCCGGCCGGCGGCCACGGCGGCGCTCCGCTCGTGCCACCAGGCGACGGCCTCGGCGCGCTCCAGCGGCGCCAGGAAGCCGATCGACGCGCCGCCGTGCACGGTGGCGACGAGCAGGTCGGCGAGGTCCTCCACGGCGGCGGCCAGCGCGTCCGCCTCCAGCGGGGTCACGGTGGTGGCGGGGTTCACGGCAGCACCACCGCCAGCGCGTAGCGCGCCGCCGCGGGCCCGGGGCAGCGGAACCGGGTGGGCCCCCACACCCGCAGCCGCAGGCAGTCGCCGGCGCCGAGGTGGTGCTCGGTGCCGTCCGCGGTGACGGCGAGCGTCCCCTCGAGGAGCCAGATGTGCTGTTCCAGCCCCGGTACGGGCGGGCGGTCGTAGGCGAGGTCGGCGCCGGGGGCGAGCCTGCCCTCCACGAGTTCGCCGCGCAGGCCGGTGTGCGGCGGCGAGACCGAGCGCCGTACGAAGCCGGAGGCCGGGTCCTCCCACACCGTCTGCTCGGCGGCCCGCACGACCGGCACGGGCTCCGCCTCGACCTCGCTGAGCAGCCGCGACATGGTCCGGCCGTAGACCTGGCAGAGGCGGTTGAGCAGTGCGGCGGTGGGGCTGGTCTCGGCCCGCTCGGCCCGCGACAGGGTGGACCGGCTCACGCCGCTGCGCTCGGCCAACTCGCCCAGCGACCAGCCGCGTTCGGCCCGCAGGGCGGCCAGCCGCGCACCCAGGCGGACATCCACGGGGTCGCGTCCCGGTGCGGGACCGGTCCCGCACGCGGGATCGGCCACGACATCCTGTTTCATATCAGGGAGGGTATCCCTGATATGAGACGCGCGTCGAGGGCCGATGCCCCTAGCTCCGCGCGGCCGCGCTCAGCGCGTCCAGCACCGGGCGGATCAGCGGGTGCTCCTCCGCGCCGCGCCGTACCGCCGCGAACACCCGCCGGGTGGGCGCCACGCCGTCCACCGGCCGTACGACCACGCCGGTCAGGTCCATCCCGCGCAGCGCCGAGCGCGGTACGAGGGCCACTCCCACGTCGGCCGAGGCGAGCGCGACGACCGCGCGGAAGTCGTCCGAGGAGTGTTCGAGCCGAGGCTGGAAGCCCGCGCTCTCGCAGGCCAGGACGACCACGTCGTGGCAGGGGTTGCCCGGGTAGGGGCCGATCCACGCGTCCTTGGCCAGCTCGGCGAGCGGCACCTCGGCCTCGTCGGCCAGCCGGTGGTGGACGGGGACCACCGCGTCGAAGGGCTCGGCGTAGAGCGGGACATGCGACAGGCGGGGGTCGTCGGCGGGCGGCGCCCCGCGGTACTCGACGGCGACCGCCACGTCGACCTGCCGGTCCAGGACCATCGGCAGGCTGGCGTCGCCCTCGGCGTCCTGCACCCGGATCCGGATGCCGGGCGCCGACTCGGCGAGCCGGG
>NZ_LAVA02000184.1 GCF_000974985.2 Streptomyces mangrovisoli
TGGAGCAGGAGACCGGTCATCGGCTGGTCGAGCGCGGTGCCAAGGGGGTACGGCTCACCCCGGCCGGTGAGATCCTGCTCGGGCACACCAACGCCGTGCTCGCGCAGCTGGAGCGGGCCGAGGCGGAGCTCGCCGCGTACAGCTCCGGCGCCGCGGGCACCGTGACCGTCGCGGCCTTCGCGACCGGTATCGCCGAGGTCGTCGCCCCGGCCGTGGCCCGGCTCGCCGAGTCGGCGCCCGGCATCCG
>NZ_LAVA02000185.1 GCF_000974985.2 Streptomyces mangrovisoli
TCAGTGCGTTGTGGCAAAGGGAGTCCCTGTTCGATGAGCAGGGGCTTCTTCGTGTGAGGGGCATGATCGCCTTGGGGTAGGGGCAGGCAGCGGGCGGCTTGTTGTGGATCGAGGAGGGTGCGATGCCGTCGGTGCTGGGGTTGATGGAACAGCGTGAGGCGCGGGCGAGGCAGGATCTGGAGTCCTGGACGGAGGTCCTGGAGCAGGCTCAGGCGGAGGTGGATGCCGCGCGGGAGCGTGTCGAGCGGGCCCGGGTGGGGCGTGAGGAGCTCGTGTCGGTGCTGGCCGGGGAGAGCCCGGTGAATTTGCCGGTTCCGGCGCCGTCCGGTGGTGAGATGGCTGCCGCCGTGGCGTCGGGCGGCCCCGGTGCGGGGCATGGCGAGAGGCCGCCGGTGTGGCGGTCGGGCATGGGTGAGGAGGTGCTCAGCGGCCTGTATCGGGAGGTGTTCGCGGCGGTGGTGGCCGCTTCGGGGCCGGTGAACGGGGTGGAGCTGACGCGGGCGGTGGGCCGGGAGGCGGAGATCAAGAACGAGGTGGAGAAGATCCGTCACCGTGCCTATGTGCTGGAGAAGCGGGGCTGGCTGGTGCGGGCGAAGGACGGACGGTTCATGCCTGAGCCCGGAGCAGTCGGCCGGGACGCTTCTCCGGCCAGCGCGGAGCGTCCGCGGCCAGGCGCCGGGACAGTCTGATCACGGCGGCCCACCACACCATCTGGGTGTGGTGGTCGGGGCGGCGTTCGTGGTCGCGGTTGAGGCGGCGTGAGCGGGAGAGCCAGCTCAGCGTGCGCTCCACGACCCATCTGCGGGCCAGTGCGACAAATCCGCGTTGTCCGTCACAGCGGCGCACGACCTCGGTCCGGACTCCGTGGCGGGCGAACGCCTTCGCCAGCGCCGGACCCTGGTAGGCGCTGTCGACCCACACCAGTTGCAGCAGCCGGCCCGGCTGCTGCATGAACGTCTCCAGCAGTGCGGGGGCGGCCTTGGAGTCGTGCACATCGGCCGTGGTCACGGTCACTTCCAAGAGCAGGCCCTCGGTGTCGGTCAGGATGTGACGCTTGCGGCCGTCACGTGACTTGCCGCCGTCGTATCCGCGGCTGTCCTCACCGACGGTCTCGGAGGCGTCCACCGACTGGCTGTCGATGACTCCCGCACTGGGCTCGGCGTTGCGGCCGGCGCGCTCCCTCGCCGAACGTCGCAGGCGTTCGTACAGTTCACGCGCATAGTCGTAGGCCGCCCGCCAGCAGGGGAAATCTACCGGCAGAGCCGTCCACTTCACGCCGTTGTCGACCAGGTACCGCACCGCGTCGAGCATT
>NZ_LAVA02000186.1 GCF_000974985.2 Streptomyces mangrovisoli
CGTGACTACTCCCCCGCATGAATGCGGGGGCTTCTCGTCAAGCTGGTTGAGCTTGACGACGGGCCAGCCCGGCCCGCAGAACATTGGAAGCCCCCACGATGTCGGCGTGCGCCTGGTGGCCGCACGAGATGCAGTGGAACTTCTCCTGGGTGGGCCGGTTCTCCGCTGCGACATGCCCGCACTCGGGGCAGGTGCGGGAGGTGTTGCGGGGGTCCACGGCGATCACGTCTCGTCCGGCGCTTTCAGCCTTGGCGGTGAGGATCGTCAGGAACACCCCCCATCCGGCATCCGAGATCGAACGGTTCAGACCGGTCTTGGCGGCGGCCCCGTTGGGCAGGAAACTGCCCGGCTTGTCGGGGTCGGGCTTGGGTGCGGTTGTCTTGACCATGTTGCGGATCTTGAGATCCTCGTGCGCGATGACGTCGTGGTCGCGGATCAGGTCAAGCGCGGTCTTGTGTGCGTGGTCGAGGCGCTGGCGGCGGACCTTGCGGTGCAGGTCGGCAACTCGCTGGACGGCCCGCTGGTGATTGGCGGTCCGCTTGTCGCGGCGGACCCGGCCGAACCGGCTGAGCTTCTGCTGTGCGGCCTCCAGCTTGGCGGCGGCCTTCCTGCCGTGACGCGGGTTCTCGACGTGCTCGCCGTCGGAGGTGGTGAGGAACGAAGCGATGCCCATGTCGATGCCGGCCACGGAGCCCGTCGCCGGAAGCGGCTCGGGGTGTTCCTGCTCGGCCGTGAGCACCACGTACCAGCGTTTGCCTTCGCGCTTGACGGACACGGTCTTGACCTTGCCGACCACCGGTCGGTGCTGCTTGACCTTGACGTGCCCGACGCCCTGGAAGCGGACGCGGGTCCGCGGGTCGTGCGGGGTGGAGTCCCAGCGGCAGCCGTCGCCATCCTTGGGGAAGTCCACGGTGTCGAACCAGTTCGCCCCACGAAAGCGCGGGTAGCCGGGAGTGTCCCCGGACTTGATCCGGCGGAAGAACGCGGCGAACGCTTTGTCCAGTCGCCGCAAGGTCGCCTGCTGGGAAGAGAACGACCAGCGGCCCTGACGGTCCGGGTCGAACGCCCGGATCTCCTTGAGCTGCGCGGACTGCTGCCCGTACTTGATGCTCGTCTTCGAGGTATGCCGGTAGGCGTCGCGGCGTTCCTGCAAGGCCCCGTTGTAGAGCGAGCAGTGATCGCGCAGCATCTCGCCGAGCGCGGCGGCCTGACCCACGGTGGGCCGCATGAGGAACTTGTACGCACGGATCATCCAGCCCACCTCCTTCCAGGTCGACGCGATCACCCTACTACACTTGGTGTATGTCACCGCGCTGGGAATCAGATGCCGATATCCGCAGGGGGCGTCATGTCGCCTTCCA
>NZ_LAVA02000187.1 GCF_000974985.2 Streptomyces mangrovisoli
AGTCGTGCATCCAGCCCATGTTCCACTTCAGCCCGAAGCCGAGCCCGCCGAAACCGCTCGGGCCCTTGTGGTGGGTGGCCCGGGTGACGCCGTCCCAGGCGGTGGACTCCTCGGCGATGGTGACCACGCCCGGCACCCGCCGGTACAGGGTCGCGTTCATCTCCTGGAGGAAGGCCACCGCGTCCAGGTTCTCCCGGCCGCCGTGCTCGTTCGGCAGCCACTGGCCCTCCTCGCGCGAGTAGTCGAGGTAGAGCATCGAGGCGACCG
>NZ_LAVA02000188.1 GCF_000974985.2 Streptomyces mangrovisoli
AGACGTCGTTTCTTATGGCTGTAGGTGCTGTTGACCAGCCCGGAGGTCTGTCAGTGCGGTATGAGAGCCTCCGGGACATGAGCTACGACCTTGCCGTCTGGGAAGGCGAGCGGCCGGCGAATGACAGGACTGCCCGCCGGGTCTTCAGCGACTTGTACGACCGCTACCTCGACGGTGAGGACCTGGAGTCTCCGTCCGAACTCATCACGGTCTATGTGACCGCGCTTCTCGAGCGGTGGTGCGATATCACCGAGGACGAGGAAGGGACCTCGCCCTGGTCGGTCGGGCCGCTGATCGGCAGTGCAAGCGGTCCGCTCATCTACTTCGGGATGGGCTGGAGCATGGCTGAAGAAGCGTCGGCCTACGCGGCAGACCTGGCGGACAAGATGGGGCTGATCTGTTTCGACGTGCAGCAGGACCGACTCAGGCCCTGAGCGGCGTGGCCAATCGTCGGTAGCCGATCAGGGCTGCGGCGATGCCGACGAAGGCGAGGAAGTGCTCTGCCTTGCGTTCGTAGCGACGGTGGAGTCTTCGGCAGCCGGCCAGCCAGGACGCGGTTCGCTCGACCACCCAGCGATGTCGGCCCAGCCGCTGTGAGGACTCGACGCCCCGGCGGGCGATCCGGTGGCGGATCCCACGCTCGCGGAGCCATCGGCGCAGGTGGTCGTAGTCGTAACCCTTGTCCGCGTGCAGTTTCGCCGGGCGCCGGCGGCGGGGACCGCGGCGGGACCGGATGGGTGGGATGCCGCGTACGAGCGGCTCCAGGCCCTGGCTGTCGTGCAGGTTCGCGCCGGAGATGCCCAGGGACAGTGGCAGTCCGTTCCTGTCGGTGATCAGGTGGATCTTCGATCCCAACTTGCCGCGGTCGGTCGGATTCGGTCCCGTCAGTGGCCCCCCTTTGCGGCCCGCAGGCTGACGGAGTCGATCGCGCACCGCGACCAGTCCAGCTGTCCGCGGGTGCCGAGTTCATCGAGGATGACGCGGTGGAGCCGGGCCCAGACGCGGGCCCGGCTCCACTGGGCGAAGCGTCGGTAGACCGTTTGCCAGCTCGGACCGAACACAGGTGGGAGCTGGCGCCAGGTGCAGCCCGAGGTCGCCACGAAGATGATCGCGGCGAGGGCCTCGCGGTCACCGGCACGCCGTCGGCCCCCACCCTGCGGACGTATGACTTCCGTCGGCGGCACCACCCGCCGGAACAACACCCACAACTCGTCCGGCACCAGCCGCTCAACCAGATCCGTCATGGACGGCTCAACGACCGATCACGCCATAAGAAACGACCTCT
>NZ_LAVA02000189.1 GCF_000974985.2 Streptomyces mangrovisoli
GCCTGCCCGTCCGGGCGGGCCTGCCCGTCCGTGTCGTCCTGCTCGGCGATCACCAGCCGGGGGCGGGCGTCGTCCAGGACCAGCCGCAGCCGGGCCTCGGGGTGCTCGGGGTCGAGCGGCAGGTAGGCGGCTCCCGCCATGGCCACGGCCAGCATCGCGGTGACGGTGTGCGCGCCGGGCCGCAGCAGCAGCGCCACCAGGTCGCCCTCGCGCACGCCGCCTTCGGACCTGAGCCAGTGCGCGGCACGGGCCGCGTCCTCGACCAGGGAGCGGTAGGTGAGGGACTTCTCCCCGTGGACGACGGCGACGGCGTCCGGGGCGCGGTGGGCCTCCCGCAGCACGAGTTCGTGCACGGTGGCGGAGGCCGCGACGGTGCCGGCCACCACGACGGCTTCTTCGGCCACGCACGGCGATCCGGGCTCCGACACGAGCGCGGCGAGCAGCTCCCGGCACGTGGTGCCCGGACGGGCGGCGGCCGCGAGCAGCTCGTCCAGCTGACGCACCATCAACTCGACTGATGCGGCGGTGTAGAGAGCCGTGTCGTAGTCGATCCGCAGGACGAGGCGGTCCGGGTGTTCCTGGGCGGCGAGAGCGAGGTCGTACTTGGCGGAGGCGGTGTCCAGGTGCACCACGCGCACCTCGGCTCCGGGCACCTGGTGCCG
>NZ_LAVA02000019.1 GCF_000974985.2 Streptomyces mangrovisoli
CGTGCTGCGCCTCGGTCGCCTTCGCACCGGGACCCGCCAGGGCCTGCGCACGGATCTCGCGCAGGTGTGCCACCCGCCCGTGGATGTCCGTCGTCCCCTGATCCGCGCGGGGCTCGTCCCCGGTCCGGGAGTCCTGCCCGATCGCGCGGTCCTGTCCGCTCCGATGGTGGGCCAACGCCATCGTCATGTCAGTCCCTTCCCGGGACGGATGGATCCGTCCCCGTCACTGCCAGCTCCTGGGGGCCCGGTAACGCTCCGGACCCCGCAACCGGGAACCGGCGCGCCGTCGCGCCGGCCCGCCCGGCCGCTCCGGTGCACCGCCCGCGCGCAGCGCGAGCAGCACGACCATCACCGCGGCCAGCTCCTCCTCGGTGGCCTGCCCCCGCACGATGCGCACAGCGTCCTCGGTGTGCCCGGTCTCTCCCGTCGCGCCCATGGCGGCCTCCTTTCCAAGGCTTCGCTCAAAACCCTCACCCGGACCGCTCGACGAACGCTCACGTTCCGCTCGAAACGCCCCTGCCGCGGCGCGGTCCGGCGGGGTGTGCCGCGCCGGTCTCTGGTGGCTCGTACGGCCGTGCACGGATGGCGTGCCGACGGGCCGTCAGGCAGCTCGAAGGGCCCAGCCGGCACCGGCCGCCAGGTGCGGATGACGGCGGCCGTCAGGCGGGGCGGACCGTGGCCATCGGATACGGCCGACCCGTCGTCGTGGTCATCGGACGCGGCCGACCTCGGTCGTCGTGGTCATCGGATACGGCCGGGGGTGGCCCATCGCGGATCGATACGGCCCAGCCAGGCGTCCTGGTCGTCGGCCAAGGGCTGTTCGAGCGGCAGGGGCAGGAAGCGGCAGGCGAAGACGAGACCCGCGTCGTCGCCGTCGCCGCGGACGACGTGGCGCCACGCGTCGGGAGTCTCCTCCGGCACCCGCAGATGGAAGAAGTGCGTGCGCCGCGGCAGGCCCGTCAGCGGGTGCGGGCTGTCGTCCACGGCGATCTCACCAAGCAGCGTCGCCGTCCGCAGCCCGGTCTCCTCGGCGACCTCCCGGAGCACCGCCTCGGCCGCCGCTTCGCCCGGATCGACTCCGCCCGCCGGGATCTGGGTACCGGCCTCCGGTGCGCCGACGTGGTCGAACGCGAGCAGTTCGGCGCCGGTCCGACGCCGGATCACGTACGCCGCGACACGGATCCTGGGACGGGTCATGCGCGCATTGTCCCCCTGACGACGGCGTGTACGGAGCAGGCGGCGGGTGACGCGGCGCGGGAGGCGGGTGACGCGGGGCGGGAGCCGGTCATGCGGGGTCGGTGAGGACGGTGCGCAGCCCCTCCGCCAGGGCCTGTGCGCTCTGTTCGGCGCCGCCCACCCCCGCCATGACCACCACCGGACGGCACCCGGCCGCGACGGTGCGGGCGATGCCGTAGGCCATGGACGCGCCCGATCCCGCCCCGCACAGCAACAGCCGCCCGCCGCCGCCCAGCGCCTGGACCAGCGCCGGTGGCAGCCGGCGCGGGGCCGTATGACAGCTCAGCAGCACGATCCGCTCCGGCCCCTGGTGCGCGTCGGTGAACCGGTCGTAGGTGCCCGGCACCACCCCGCCGTCGGCGACGAGACAGATCACGTCGGCGCCCGGCCGGCCCAGCCGCAGCGTGGCCAGCGAGAGCCGGCGCGCGGCCGGCCGACGGGGCGCCGCGTGCGCGACCCCCGCCCCCTCCAGCAGGCGCAGCACCTGGCCGGTGGACGCGCCCCGGTCGGTCACGTCGGGCAGTTGGGACAGCACCCGCGCGCACTGCGAGATCGTACGTGCAGCGTCCGCGTCGCGCAGCACGGCCCGGTCGTAGTGCGCGGTCAGGCTCAGCCCGCCGTCCGCGTCGTGCCGGGCGGTCAGCGTCACCGCCGCGCTCGTGTCCCCGCCCGCGAGATGCGGCACTTCCACCCGGATCCCCTGCGCGGTCAGTTCACCGCGCAATGCCGCGGGCAGCTCGGGACGGCTGTCGAACACCACCGTGCTCTCCACGGCCGGGATGCCCGGGGCGCCCTCGTCCTGCTCGTGGTGCCTGCGCGCCGACTCCGGACCCGGACCCTGACCCGGTCCGCCGTGGCCGTGGCCGGGTGCGTCGGCGGCGCCGGGCGCGCCGGGGTCGTCGTCCGAGGGGCTGCTCCAGCGGCCGATCAGTTCGCCGGAGACCCAGGGATAGGCGCTCATCTCCAGCACCGCGTCCCGGACCTGCCGTACCAGCGTGCCCACCGGCGCGTCGGGGTCGACCGTCACCGTCACCGGCAGCGCGCTGCCCAGCAACCCCGGTGCCTCGGCCGCCCCCGCGAGCGCGATGTCCCGCCCCGGCAGGTACACCCCGAAACTCACCCGCACGGCGCCGCGCACCGCGCCCTGGGCCGCCGCCCGGTACAGCAGCAACGCCCACACCAGATGCAGCGCGCTGCTCTCGCCCGCGCCCCACTCCGCCGCCCACGCCCGCAGCCGGCGGCTCTGCCCGGCGCGCAGCCGTCGGCGTACCTGGGCGGTCCCGCTCTGTCCGGTCGGGCCGCCCGGCACGCCCACCCCCACGACCGCGTCGCGCGGGGGCGCCGCTGCCGTCCAGTACGCCCGCGCCGCGGCGGCGCTGCGGCCCTCCAGCCACCGCGCGTGGTCCCGGACGTCCGGTCGCCGTTCTCCGCCGGGCGACAGGCCACCCGCCAGATACGCCCGATAGAACTGCCGCAGCAGAACGTGCACCGCCCGCTCGTCCAGCAGGGCCCGGTGATACGTCAGCAGCACCCGCGTCACGCCGCTCGAACCCCAGGGAGCGCCCGAGCCGACAGAACCGGCCGCTCCGCGCGGCCCACGCGGGCCGCGCGGGCCGGCTGGTGCGGGCGGCACGACCGGCGGGGGTGACGGCGGAGGCGGCGGCACGGACGGGGACGAAGGCTCAGGCGACGCCGGGGGCGGTGGCGGAGGCGGAGGCGGGGCGCCCAGACCGCGCGGCACCCGCGGACCCGTGGGCCGTGCGGCCCGCGTCGGCGGTGCGGGCGAGGTGGGCTCCTCCAGCAGCGTCACCCGCAGCAGCCCCGCCCGGTGCAGATCGAACCCGGCCACCCGGTCCCGCTCGACGACGTCCGCCCAACCGCCCGGGGCCGCGCCGCGCACCACGTCCACCACGGCGGCCCGGTGCAGCACCAGGCGCGGCGAGGCGACCCAGTCGAACGACGCCCGCAGCACGCTCTCCCGCTCCACCACCGACTGCCACGCCGCCGAGAAGCGCGCCGTGTCCAGCGGTCCGTTCCACACCCAGCACAGCTGCTCCACGTGCCGGCCGCGCTCCCGCCCCTCGACGGCTTCCCGCACCAACGCCCGCTGGCCCGCCCGCAACGCCACCGTCTCCGCCCCGGGCGGCACCACCAGCAGGTCCGCGAGCAGTTCCCCGGAGACACCCGGCGAACCGGACGGTCCGGCCACGGGGCCCGGCACCTGGCCCGGGGCGGTCGCGGCGGCCCGGTCGACGGCGGGATCGAGGCCGAGCCCCGCATCGGGCACCGGACCGGAGGCGGACCCCGTGCCGGGGACGGAGGCGGGCGCGGCCGGCCGGGAGGCGGGTTCGAGCGTGAGCAGGTGACGGCCCTCCGCACGGCTGTCCAGCCGTACCGCGAACGCCCGATGGCGCTCCACGATCCGCGCCGCGACACTCTCCGCCTCGCCCGCCGTCAGCGGACCGCACAACTCGAACACCAGGGGGGCGCCCGGCAGGCCGCCGGGCCGGTGCACCACGCAGGACACCACGCCCGGCACAGATCGCTGACCGCTCATCCGAATCCCCGGGCGCCATGCCCCGCCGTCACGACGAGGACCCGGCCCCCTTCCCCCCTTCTCACCCGATCGCGCCCGACACGTCGTACCTGATCCGCACGGCACACCGGCCTGCTCGTCGGGGCGTACGCACGCACGCGCAGCCCCGCGACGGCCGGTCCGTTCGCACTCCGTTCGCCCCTCACGGGCCACCGCCTCCGCCCGGGTCCGGCTCCAGGTCCGGGTTCGGGTCGAGCTCCGGGTCCGGGCCCGGCTCCGGGTCCGGGTCCGGGTCCGGGTGCGATGCGCCAGGTGGCCTGATGGTGCGCGTATTTGATGCACAGTCAGGGTGACCGCCGGCGGAGCGGTGCCGGTGCTCAGCGGGGTACGGGTCCGCAAGCGATGGTAGGGGCGCGGCGGAGCCGGACGGCGGCTCCTCCAGCGAATGTGCAACAACGGTGGAGCAGGCGGCAAGCCCTGCCCAACCCCGGCGGTGCGCCTCGCTGACCACGTACCGGCCCTGCACGAGATGCGTGGCGAACTCCCAACCGCCCACGCCGTCTTCCGCACTCCCCGAGTCCTCGGCGGCTTCAGGCGTCACTCGAGCCGGGCCGCCCGGCCCATCGTCCGCCCCGCCGCCCGTCCCATGGTCCGCGCCGCCGCGCACTCCGCCGCCCGTCTCCTCCAGCCCGAAGCGGGAGAACCGTCGCCGCAGTCCGTGACCGAGCGCCTTGGTGTACGCCTCCTTCAGCGTCCACAACCTCAGCAGCCGCGCCCGCCGTTCCTCGTCCCCCAGCCCCGCGAGCCGGGCCGCCTCCGCGGGCGTGGCCACCTGTGCCAGCAGCAGGTCGACCGCCAGCCGCCGGTCCGCGCGCTCCGCGTCCACGCCCACCGGACCCGTGCCGCTGACGGCCACCACCAGCAGATCGTCGGTGTGCGACAGACTCAGCGCCAGCCGCCCGTCCCACCCGCGCACCCCCGGCCGCCCGGCCGGCGTGTGCACCACGTCCACCGTCCCCGGCGGCACCTCGAGCACCGCCGCCGCCGTGTACTTCATCAGATAGCGGGAGGCCACGAACCCGAGCCGACCCGCCGCCGAGGCCCCCGTGCGGTAGCGGGCCCACTCCCGCCCGAGCACCTGCCCCAGCCGCGGATCCAGCAACGCCGACGCCGCCCACACCCCCCACGACGTGTACACCACCACCCGCCCCACTTCGGCGAAACGGTTCTGCACCTCCTCCCACGGCCCCTCCACGCCCCCCACGTACAAGGGGCTCCCGTGGGCGGACGAACCCGAGCCCAGGGCCCCGTCCGGCCGCCGGGCGTTCATCGCGCGCCTCCGCTCGGGCACAACCCCAGCCCCGTACCGCGCGCGACCCGCTCACGCATGTGTCCGGCCATCGCCGCCCGTACCTCCGGCGGCACACCGTCCTCCGCGACCCCCAGCCGCTGCGCGACCCGCGCGAGCGCCAGCCACACCCAGCCCCACCCCGCCGCGAGCCCCGCGCCGCTGTCCGCGGCGGCCTCCCGCAGCCCCACCACGACGCCCGCGAGCAGCAACTGCGCGTACCGGTCCGCCAACGCCCGCGCCCCCGCGTCCGCCACCCCGCCCGCGGCGCACCGGTCCCGCTCCAGCAGCCGCCACTCACTCACCAGCCGCCGCACCAGTGCCGGAACGCCCACGCCACAAGCACACCCGTCTCCACCGGCGTTCCCGGTGCCGTCGGCCCGGGAACGGGCATCTCGCACCCCTGTGCCGTCGGCCCCGGCGCGGCCATCTCGCGCCCCGGCGGCCGAGACAAGCGCGCCGAAGACCGCGGCCTCGCAGTCACCCGGACCGCCCACCTCGCCGACGAACCCACCGACGTAGAGCCCGCGTGAGCCGTCCAGGGTGACGGGGACCGGCCCGGGGCGGCGCGGACGGTCAGGTGTGCCCGCCCCGGCATCCGCACGGCCACGGGCCGGATCAGCACGGCGACCAGCCGGATCAGCATGGCAACGGGCAGAATCCGCAGAGCGGCCGGCAGGATCCGCACGGCGACCGGCCGACGCCGGCCGGGGCCCGAACAGCAAGTCCGCCGTGTCCGGGTCGCGTTCCGCGCGCAGCCCCGCCAGCCACGGCAGCGCCCGCACCAGGCCCTCGCGCCCGGCCGTCGCCTGCGTGCGTCCGCTCAGCCGCACCACGTCCGCCGCCGCCTTCGCGCACCGGCGCGCCACCCGCTCCGCGCCGTCCGGGGCGCACTCCGCCAACGCCAGGTCCGCCTCCGCCAGCACCTCGGACAGGACCAGCGGCACCGCGTACGACGCCGCCGCACGGACCGCCGCGCCGGTGTCGGCGGGCAGCTCCAGCGATCGCAGCGCCGCGGTCACCAGCCCTTCGCACGCCCACACATCGGCCCATACGCCGGTCAGCGCCCCGAGCCAGCGCCCCGCCGCCTCGGGCGCCACTCCGGCCACCGCAGCGACCACGTCCTCCAGCACGGCTCGTACGGCCGCCACCAGGGCCGCGGGCACGAGCAGCCGCGCCAGCTCCGCCGCCCGCGGCAGCACCGCCCCGCCCGCCTCGGCCGCCCGTACCCCGCCCGCCACCCAGCCATGTCCCCATGCCGCGTCCCGCCCGAACAGCGGATCGACCGCCCGCACCAGATCGGCGCCGCCCGCGAACCGGCCGCCCCGCGCGACCGGCACGGCCTCCGCCTCGACCAGCCCGCTCAGGATCGCGGCAGCCCCGCGGGGCGAACGACCCGGGGTGCGCCCGGCCGTGAGGGCGTCCAGCCCGTAGGGGTTGCCCGGATCGTACGGTTCCCCGAGCAGCGCCTCCAGCCGGGCGGCACGCCCGAGCACCGCCGTGGAAACCCACCCGCCGCCCTGCGGCCCGGCCGCCGCACAGCGGCAGTTCGGGGCATCCCCGCGCGGTTGCGGCGGGGCGGAAGAAGCATCCATGCCGTGCCCGGGTACGCCCATCGCCGTCGTCCCTCCTCGGCATCCTCACTACGGCTCCGTCACGGTCCGCCGCCACCGTCCCCGGAGGCGGCCGACCTCGCTCATCCCACGTGCCGCAGCACGCTGCCCGCCCGCCACTCGGCCAGGGCCAGCACCTCCCTGTCCGCTCTCGACAGCCACGACCGCACCTCGTCACGCACCACCGCCAACGGCGCCTCCGGCGGCCCGAGTTCGGCCGCACGGGCGTCCACGGAAGGCTCCTGGGACGGACCGGCCCCGGCCGCATCCGCGGCCGCGCGCGGCTGTCGTAGGACCGCATCCGGATCCAGCAGCACACCCCGCCACCGCACGAGACGCGTACCCGCCGCGTCCGGCACCAGCGACCACGACCCCGCCGACGCGGCAAGACCCGCCGGCCGCACCACGTCCTTCTCCACCACTCGGCCCGCGCCCGCGAAAGCCAGCCGGACCGAGCCGAACACCCCCACACCGCCGTCCCCGGGCCGCCCGGCCCACTCCGTCACCGCCACCTGCACCCCCGTCGCGGGCTCCGCCACCTCGGCCCGCACCGCACCGGACACCGCGTCCGGCCAGGCACCGGCCTCTGCCACGACCTGGTAGGCGACCTCCGGCGGCCCACCCAGCACGACGCCTTCCTCCCAGCCCACCAGCAGTTCGTCCCACCGCTCCCACGACACCGCGGCCCGGGCCACCGTCCGTACGGCGGCCCGTACTTCCCTCCGCAGTGCTGTCGCGCACCGCCCGCGGCCGACGCACTCCGCCCCGGACCGCTCCAGCCGCACCACGCAGGCATCGGGCCCGGCCTCCGTCACCCGCCACACGCTCCGCACCACCCCGGCGGCGTACTCCTCCGCGCGGACAGCGCGATCGGGTACGGCATCGGACACGCGGGCGGGCGGCGCGCCGCGGAGCGGGGAAGCGAGCGCGTCGGAAGGCGCGGGAGGGGTGAGGGCCGGGCCCGGCGTGGCGCACACGCCGGGCGCCGCGGGGAGCGCGACATCGGGGTCGGCGGGATCGGGACGCCGCTCGCACTCCACCACACGCCGCACCGGATCCAGGCGGCGCGTCACCCGCCAGGCCCGAACCCGCCCCCGGGCCAGTTCCCAGACCTGGAGCAGATCACCGCCGGGGAACACGTCCAGCCGCTCGGCGGCCAGGCACGGCTCCAGCAGCACGGGCCAGCAGCCCACGTCCGCGAGGAGGCCGTAGACGACACCCGCGGGAGCTGCCAGACGTACGGCGGAACCCGCACGCGTGTGAAGTGTCCGTGCAGACGACATGGCTGACCCCCTCTCCGGCCCGGACCCAGAGTGGCCACCCGCACTAAAACCCGGCTCGAACCCCGCCACACCCCGGCGCGCCGCCGGGCTTTTCGGCGGCACACGACTCTCCGGCCGGTGGCGGCGGGTACGCCGTCCGCCGCCGCGCCCGCCGTCACGCTCCGGCGCGGCCCGCACGGCCGATCGGGGTCACCGGACGCGCCGCGGGCGCGACGGGCCCGGTCAGACGGACACCGGGCACGGGCGGAGCCGGGGGAACGGCCGCCGTGGCCGCCACGGCAGGTCCGGTGGGTCCAGTGGGCGCGGCCGGCCGTACCGCGCGGCCCGCACCCAGCACGCCCGACTCCGGCCCCGCCCGCAGGATCGACCGCTGCAACTTGGCCAGGGCCGCGGACGGTTCCAGTCCGAGACTGCGCACCAGCACCGTCCGCAGCCGCTGGTAGGCCTCCAATGCCTCGCCCCGCCGCCCCGACCGGTACAGCGCGACCATCAACTGGCCGCACAGGCTCTCGTGTGCCGGATAGCGGGACACCAGCACGGTGAGTTCGGCGAGCAGTTCGCGATGCCGCCCGAGCCTCAGTTCCGCGTCGATGCGCTGGTCCAGCGCACACAACCGCGCTTCCTCCAACCGCCGTACCTGCGTACGCAGATGCGTCCCCGTCGTCACGTCGCCCAGCGGCACGCCGGAGAACAGCCCCAGGGCCTCGCCCAGCAGCCCGGCCGCCGCAGCGAAGTCCTCGCCGTCGACCGCCCGGTAGCCGCGGCCGGCGAGCCGCTCGAACTCCCACACGTCGACTCCGCCGCCGCCCACGCGCAGCACATAGCCCCCGGGCACGGTCGCCAGCACGTCCTTCGAGGACTCCGCGTCCGCCGGAGCGTCCGTGTCCGCCGGGGTGTCCGCGCCCAGCGCGGCCGTGATGAGCTCACGGATCTGGAGGATGTACGTCTGCAACGTCGGCCGGGCGCTGCGGGGCGGCGTCCGCCCCCACAACTCCTCGACCAGCACGTCCACGCCGACGATCCGGTCGGCGTTCACCGCGAGCAACGCCAGGACCTGTCGTGGCTTCGGCGCCGAGGGCGCCACCGACACACCGTTCACCCGCACCGCGAGCGACCCCAACACACCGATGTCCAGTACGGCCACGACACCCACCGACTCCCCGTCTTCGTACCGCCTGCCGACGGCACCACCTCCGAGTAAAAAACAGCACGTGCGGTATGTCAACACCAAATCCGGCGCCCCACCTCCCCGCGACCGTCACCCCACCGACCCGCTAGTCGAACCCCAGAGAAACGGCACAAACATGTACAGACATGCGCCGTCTTCTGCACCCGAACCCTTGCCCCGCCCTCCCGCCGCGACCCATGCACGACATGATCCACCTCACACAGAACAGACCTTCAAGACTGTTTTGTCGTCGACAGTGCGGCCCCGACGCCCGTCTCGGCCGTCTCTTCCCGCGCCGCCTCGACCACTCACCGCGTATGGTCCGGACATGGACACCACGCCCGCGCCCCGCGTCCTGGTCATCGGACTCGATCCGTACCGGGTTCCCGGGCCATGGGACCCCGCGCCGGTCGCCCGCGCGATCGAGGAGGGGCTCGCCAAGTTCGCCGAGCACGGCGTGGGCGTCGAGACCTGCCTCATCGGCCTGGACGGCGGCGACGACGTGGAAACGGTCGTCGCCGATGCCCTGCGGGCCCGGTCATGGGAGTGCGTGACCATCGGCGGCGGCCTGCGGCACTCGGACGATCAGGTCGAACTCCTCGAGCAACTGGTCGACCTGGTGCGGCGGCACGCGCCCCAGGCGGCCATCGCGTTCAACTCCACACCGGCCACCACCTACGAGGCCGCCGCCCGCCGGCTCTCGTGATCCGCCCGGAGCATGGAGAACAGCACCTGGTCGTGCCAGCGTCCGCCGCGCCACTGCGCGGAGCGCAGCACGCCCTCCTTGACGAAACCCGCCTTCTCCAGCGCGCGCTGCTCGGCGAGGTTGGCGCAGTCCGTCCAGGCCTGGAGCCGTTCGGCCCTGGTGTGGTCGAAGAGGTACTCGGCCAGCAGCCGCTGGGCCCGCGTGCCGATCCCGCGGCCGCGTACGGCCGGCACCAGGCCGATCGCCAGGCTCCAGCAGGTGGAGGTGGCGGGCCGCCCCCAGGAGCCGGCGAACCACTCGACCCGGCCCACCGTCAGGCCCGCCTCCGCGACGGACAGCACACCGCCGTCCTGGCCGAGCAGACCGTTGTCCGCGAACTGCCGGCGCAGGGCGGCCGAGGAACCGTAGCCGAACCACTGGTAGGGGCCGGTCCCCTCGGGCCCGCCCCGTTCGCGCTCGAACAGGTCGAGATCGTCGGCGGTCACCGGGCGCAAGGTGATCTCATCGGACATGGATCGGCTCCCTATCCTCTCGGCCACCGGGTCTCACCACGGGTGGCCGACGTGGGCAATGACGCCCGACTCTGCCACACGGGGCCACGGCCGTGCGGCGGGACCGTGAACGGCGCAGCCTCGCCGACGGAGTCGACCCGTGCACGGCGTCGGCCCGTGATCGGAGTTGACCCGTGCACGGGGTCGGCCCCTGATCGGAGTTGACCCTCGACCATGTCGAGGCCTCAGGGTTCCTGATGTGGAGAACGACATGCGCAGCATCGGAGAGATGGCCCGGGACAGCGGACTGAGTGTGAGTGCGCTGCGGTTCTACGACCGTGCCGGTGTGCTGGTCCCGGCCTGGGTGGACCCGGTCAGCGGCTATCGCTGGTACGGGGCGGAGCAGGTGACGGAGGCCCGGCTGCTGGCCCGGCTGCGTCGCGCCGGGATGCCGCTGGCCGACATCCGGCTCGCCCTCGCCGCCTGGTCCGGTGCCGACGCGGACCTGGTGCGGGGGCTGTTCCGGGCCCACCTGCACCGACTGGAGCAGGACCTGTCCGATGCCCGCGGCGAGTTCTCCGCACTCCGCGCTCAACTCGACCACAGGGAGCACCCGATGACCTCGATCGCCACCACCACCCCCTTCCGGCTGTCCGTCCCCGCGCCCGAACTGGCCGCCGCGCTGGACTCGGTGCGCTTCGCGGTCGCCACCGATCCCGACCTGCCGATGCTGGGCGGGATCCTGTTCGACGTCGAGGGCGACGCACTGCGTCTCGTGGCCACCGACCGTTACCGCATGGCCGTGGCGCGGGCCCGCACGAGCGGGTACGACGGTCCGCGGACCCAGGTCGTCGTGGACTCTCCGCTCGCCGATGCGATGCGGGCGCTGCTGACCGGAGACGACGACGCCCGCTTCGAGCTGGACGGCGACTGCGTGACGCTGCTGAGCGCGGACCGGCAGGCGGCCGGGCCGAGCCTCGCGAGCGAGTTCCCCGACTACCGGCGGCTGGTCGAGCTGCCGGCCGGCCGCCGGGCCGGCGTCGAGGTGGCCGCCTTCCGTCGGACGCTGCGCACGGGTCCGGTCCGCACGGGCGAGACGCACGGCCCGGACGGCCGGGCGTGCGAACTCAGCGTGCTGCGGGTGACGGACGCGAACACGGTGCTGGTGTGCGACGACGGCGACGACGACCCGGCCAATGTCGCCGTCAACCGGTCGTATCTGCTGGACGCGCTCGACGCCGGGGGCCGCGACGAGCTGGTCCTGGAACTGGGCGCGCCCACCGCACCGCTCGCGATCCGCCGCGTGGACGACGACAGCAGCTTCTCGGTCCTGATGCCGGTGCGCCTGGAGAACTAGGGCCTGCCCCTCACCCAGGCCTGAGGCCTGCCCTTCGCGGGACCGGGGAACGGCTCCTCGTTGTCCGCGCCTCCCGGCAGGGCACCCGCGTCGGCGCCGGTCAGGAGGCGCGTGACCGTGACGGCTGGCGCCGTGGCGGAAGGCCCAGGGCCAGGCGCAGTTGGGGGACGAACAGGCGCACCACCTCTTCCCGGCTCATGGAGCAGATGGGTTCGAGGCGCAGCACGTAGCGGGTGGTGATCAGGCCCGCCAGCACACACGAGAAGGCCGCGGCGCGCCGATGGGCGTGGAGTCCGCCGGAGAGGTCGGCCAGCCGGTCGACGATCTCTCCCTCCAGCGCCTCCTTGACCAGCGCGGCGACCGCCTGGTCCGACACGGCGCTCTGGAACATCCCCAGCAGGGCGGCGCCCGCCTGCGGGGCCTCCCAGGCCGCCATCAGCTGACCGAGCGCACGCTCCGGGAAGGAGTCGAGGTCGTTCTCCTCGATCTGCCGGGCGAGCAGTTCGGCGGGGTTCGCCGACAGCGCGAGGGCGGCTCCGAACAGGCCCTTCTTCGATCCGAAGTAGTAGCTGAGCAGGGCCAGGTCGACGTCGGCCTCGGCCGCGATCGACCGCAGCGTCACGGAGCGGTAGCCGTCCCGCAGGAACCGCCGACGGGCCACGTCCAGGATCGCGCGACGGGTGTCGGGCCTTCCCGGTCTACGGCCGCGCTTGGCACCTTCGTTCGTCACGCACACGATGCTAGTCGCCGGGGCGCACCGAGCGCCCCGGCGCTCGCGCGCCCGGGGCAGGTATTTCATCAGGGTCCCGCCCCGGGCCTCGACCCTCCCTGCCGGCGCCCGCGGACCGCGACCGTACACAATCCCCCGCCCCTACATTCATGCAGCTCAGAGTGGCTTCCCCGGGCCTCTGTCAGGGGGCGGCAAGGGCCCGCCCTCCCCCCGCCGCTATTTCATCGTCGTGGTCACCATGGGCCCTGGGGAGCGACTCTTCTCACGGCTGCCCGGGGTCGACAGGTCCGGGCCGAGGAGAGAAGGACAACATGGACTCGCCCACCGCCGCCGCACCGGCCGAACGGCACGGCCTCGTTCTGGCGGTCACCTGCCTGGCCCTCGGTGCCGTGGTCGCCGCGATGGCTTCCCTGAACGTGGCGCTTCCCGGCATCGCGCGGGAGACGCGGGCCTCACAGACCGATCTGTCGTGGATCGTCGATGCCTACAGCCTCGTCTTCGCCTCGCTGCTGCTGCCGGCGGGCGCGCTCGGGGACCGCTTCGGCCGGCGCAAGGCGCTGCTGATCGGGCTCGCGGTCTTCGGCGGCGGGTCCGCCGCCGCGGTGCTGACCACCAGTCCGGCCGCGCTGATCGGCCTGCGCGGCGTGCTCGGGATGGGCGCCGCGCTGGTCATGCCCGCCACGCTGTCCACGATCACCACCACCTTCCCGCGGGCTCAGCGGGCGCGGGCGGTGAGTGTGTGGGCGGCGGTCGCCGGTGCCTCGGCACTGGTCGGTGTCTTCGCGACCGGTCTGCTGCTGGAGCAGTGGTCGTGGCGGTCGGCGTTCTGGCTGAATGTCGTCCTGGCCGCCGTGGCGTTCGCCGGTACGTGGATCTTCGTCCCGGAGTCGGCGGAGGCGGACCACCCGCGGCTGGACGTCGGCGGCGCGGTGCTGGCCGTCGCCGGACTGGTCGCGCTCGTCTACTCCGTCATCGAGGCGCCGACGCGTGGCTGGGGCGACCCGGCGACGCTGGGCGGAATCGCCCTCGGTCTGCTGGTGCTGCTCGGGTTCGTGCGCTACGAGCTGCGCCGGTCGAACCCCCTGCTCGACCCGCGGCTCTTCCGCAACCGCCCCTTCGCCGCCGGATCGTTGTCGATCATGCTCCAGTTCTTCGTGTTCTTCGGATTCATCTTCGTGACGATGCAGTATCTGCAACTGGTGCGCGGCGACAGCGCGTTGGTGGCGGCCGCCTCCATGGTGCCGATGGCTCTCGCGATGGTGCCGGTGTCCCGGCTCTCGCCGCGGCTGGTGGCGAGGTTCGGCCTGCGGGCTCCCTGGGCGCTGGGTCTGGTGGCCGTCTCGCTGGCCATGGTCGTGCTGCGCCAGGTGACAGCGGACAGCCCGTACGGGCTGATCGCCGCCGGACTGGTCCTGCTCGGCGCGGGGATGGGGCTGGCCATGACGCCGGCGACCACCGCGATCACCGACGCGCTGCCGCGGTCGCTGCAGAGCGTGGGATCGGCGATGAACGACCTCTCCCGCGAACTCGGCGGCGCGCTCGGCATCGCCGTCCTGGGCAGCATGCTCAGCGCCTCCTACCGCAGCCACCTCGACCTGCCCCACACCCCGGACTCCGTGGCGGAGGCGGCCCGTTCGTCGCTGGCGGCGGCGCACGCCATCGGCGGTCCGGTCGCCGAGCAGGCCCGCGGCGCCTTCGTCGACGGCATGCACATCGCCCTGCTCGGCGGTGCCGCGGCCGCCGCGCTGGCCGCCGTCGCCGTAGCCGTACTCATGGCGAAGGCCGGTCGGTCCGAGGCCTCTCCCGAGACGGCAGGGCACGAAACCCCCGAGGGCGAGCCGCTGATCCACACCGGCAGCTGACCCGACCACCACACGCCGGGAGCCGACACGTGACGCGTGTCGGCTCCTGCGCGCTCCCCGCTCGCTACGGCCTGCCGCCGAACTGCCAGTTGTGCACCTCGATGTCGGCGTACAGGTCCTGGGCCAGCACGGCGCGTGCCGCGTCCGGGCCGGGCGCGCGGAGCAACGCGGCCGTGCCCAGCCAGGTCGCGCCGTCGTCGGACAACAGCGGCCCGTAGGCGATCAGTTCCTCCCGGTCCTCCGGCAGCGCGAGACCACCGCCCGGCTCGCCGCCGGAGCGGCCGCAGCCACGGAGACCGAGCCCGAACACCAGGTACCGATGGCCGCCGCTCCGGCCGCCGGGGAAGTCCCACATGGTGCGCCCCAGCAGGTTGTGCCACCGCCGCAGCAGCACGTCGCGGTAGACGCCGGCCTGGTAGTTCGGCTCGTCGAAGGCGAACGCGCGGGCGGCGGCGGGATCGGGCAGATCGAGCATGTGCACGCTGCCGGTGGGCGTGTCACCGTCGTCGGCCAGGGTCGGCCCGCGGGCGATCATCTCCTTCGCATACTGGTCCATATACGCCCAATGCTGCTCCAACAACGCGTCCCGCAAAGGGAGAGAGCCGACCCGGTCACGGTGATAGGCAAGAAATTCCATGACCCTAGGGTCCCTTCGGGGGGAGGACGGGGGCGAGCGACTTTCACCGGGTCGCATCGCGGGGCGATGGAGACCGAGCGGGGCGATGGAGACCGAGCGGGGCGATGGAGACCGAGCGGGGCGATGGAGACCGAGGGCGGTGATCCAGCCCTGGCGGGGTGATGCAGGCAGACACCGTCCGAGGCCGACGATTCCGTCTCCATCAATCGATTGATTGAGACCCGATGCCGGTGTTAGCGTCCGCGCATGTCCGACACCAGTCGCGAGCGCATCGTCGATGCCGCCACCAGGCTTTTCGCCGAACATGGCTATGACGGCACCAGCACCCGGCAGATCGCCGCGGAGGCCGGGCTCAACATGGCCACTGTCAACTACCACACCGGAGCCAAGAAGGAGCTCTACGTCGAGGTCATGCGCCGGGCGCATCAGGCCGAGCGGTCGGCGCTGGAGATGGCGCTGGCCGAGTTCCGGGCCACGGTTCCGGCCTCCCCCGGCGCCGCCGTGGCCGGGCTCGTCGACCGCTATCTCGACTTCTGTCTGGAGCACCCGCAGGTCCCGGCGCTGTGGATGCGTCGCTGGCTCTCCGACGCCGACGAGGTCTCGGAGCTGGAGGCCGACTTCGCCCGGCCCCTCATCGAGTCGGTCCGCGAGGCCGTCGTGTCCGCCTTCCCCACGGACGAAGCGCCGGGCGCTGACCTGGAGATGACCATCTGGACGGTCCTGTGGTCGACCCACGGCTTCTGCCGTTCCGGCATCCTCGACGGGGACGCCGTGCGCCGCGGCCCCGGCGACAAGGACGCCGTGGAACGCTTCCGCCGTCACCTGCGCACGCTCGTCCTGCGCGACCTGGGACTGCCGCCGCAGAGACGGCAGGTCGAGAGATGACCACACCCGACAGCACACCCGACAGGACACCCGTGACCGGTGACGGCAGCGTTGCCGGACCGCCGCGCCGCCGGCTCGCCGCCTACGGGCTCGGCTCCATCGGCACCGGTGTCTTCTCCACCGTCCCCGGCCTGCTGCTGCTCTACTACATGACCGACGTCCTGGGGGTCGCCGCCGGGCTCGCCGGACTCGTCGTCACCCTGCCCAAGGCGTGGGACGCGTTCCTCAACCCGATGGTCGGCGCCGCCAGCGACCGCGAGGCCGTGCGCACCGGTCGCCGCACCCGCCTGCTGCTCGCGGGGACGCTCGCGCTGCCCGTGGCGTTCGCCGCGATGTTCCTGTGCCCGTTCACCGGAGCGGCCGCCGAGGCATGGGTGGCGACCACGTTCGTCCTCGCCGCGAGCGCTTTCTCGCTCTTCCAAGTGCCCTACGTGGCGCTGCCCGCCGAGATGTCCGACGACAGCGCGGCCCGCACCCGGGTCATGGTCTGGCGGATCGTCTTCCTCACCCTCGGCATCCTGGTCGCCGGCGGCCTCGCGCCCGCGGTCGTCGACGCGGCGGGCGGCGGACGCCCCGGGTACGCGGCGATGGGCGCGACCGTGGCCGTGATCGTCGCGGCCGTGCTGGCCGTCGCCACGCGCGGCACCCGGTGGGTACGGTCCCGGCCCGGACCGGAGCCGCTCGGACTCGCCGCGGCCTTCCGTACGGCACGCGGCAACCGGGCGTTCTTCGCCCTGCTCACCGCGTTCGTGGCGCAGGCCGCGGGCGTCGCCGTGATGCTCGCCGCCGCGCCCTACGTCGCCACCTACCGCCTCGGCTCCTACGGCCTCACCTCCGCGCTGTTCGTGTGCCTGGTCGCCCCCAGCGCGCTCGCCGTGCCGCTGTGGGGGCGCGCCGCCCACCGCTACGGCAGGCTGCGCTGCTTCACCGTCGCCACCTGCGGCTACGCGGCCGGCGCCGCGGCCCTGCTGCCGGCCGTCGCCGCGGGTGCCGTACCCGCCGTACTCGCCCTGTGCGTCCTGCTCGGCATCTGTTACGCGGCCCTGCAGGTGCTGCCGCTGGCCCTGCTGCCGGACACCGTCCTCGCCGACGCCGCCCGCACGGGGCACGCCCAGTCCGGTGCGTTCACCGGACTGTGGACCGCGGGCGAGACCATCGGCCTGGCCGTGGGACCCGGCGCGTACTCGCTCGCGCTGGCCGCGACCGGCTTCGTCTCCTCCACCCTCGACCATCCCGTCGCCCAGACCTCGGCCGCCCGCACCGGCGTCCTGCTCGGCTTCAGCGTCGTACCGGCCGTGCTGATGCTGCTCTCCCTGCCCGCGCTGCGCCGCTACGGCAAGCGCCGGGCCGCCGTCTCCTCCCCTGCCCCCGCCCTCGCGAAGGACCTCCTCTGATGCTGCCCGCCGTAGGCCGCCCCGCCGATGAACTCCTGGCCGAGCTCGGCAAGTTGACCGCCGCCGACCTGCCCACCCGGGGCGGCCGGACCGCCGCCTACGTCTACGACAGCGGACGCCCGGAGGTCCGAGCGGCCGCCGAGCAGGCGTACGTCGCGATGATGGAGGTCAACGGCCTCGATCCCACGGCGTTTCCGAGCATCGTGGCGCTGGAGCGCAGCGTGGTCGGGGCGGTCGCCGCCCGCCTCGGCGGCGACGCCGCCACCCCGGGGATATTCACCAGCGGCGGCACCGAGTCGATCATCCTCGCCGTGAAGGCCGCCCGTGACGCCCGGCCCGAGGTGCGCGACCCGAAGATCGTGGTGCCGGTCACCGCGCACGCCGCGTTCCACAAGGCCGGCCGCTACCTCGGCGTGCGCGTGGACGCCGTACCGGTCGACCCCACGACGTTCCGCGCCGACCCCGCGGCGACGGCCGCCGCCTGCGACGACTCCACGGTGCTCGTCGTCGTGTCCGCGCCGTCCTACGCGCACGGCGTCGTCGACCCGGTCGCGGAGATCGCCGCCCTGGCCGCCGAGCGCGGACTGCCGTGCCACGTGGACGCCTGCGTCGGCGGCTGGCTGCTGCCGTGGCTGGCCGAAGCGGGCGCGGACATCGCGCCGTTCGACCTGTCGGTGCCCGGCGTCACCTCGCTCTCCTGTGATCTGCACAAGTTCGGGTACGCCCCCAAGGGCGCGTCCGTGCTGCTGTTCCGCGACGAGGCGATGCGCCGGGCCGCGTACTACGCCTGCGCGGGCTGGCCCGGCTACACCGTCGTCAACTCCACCATCCAGAGCAGCAAGGGGGCCGGACCGCTGGCCGGGGCATGGGCGACCCTTCAGGCGCTCGGCGCGGACGGCTACCGCGAGCTGGGCCGCGCCACGCTGGCCGCGACCCGCCGCCTGATCGACGGCGTCGACGCGATCGACGGACTGACCGTGCTCGGCAGCCCGGACGCCAGCCTCGTCGCGATCGGCTCCGACACGCTCGACCTGTTCGCCCTCGCCGACGCGGCCCGGGAGCGTGGTTTCTACCTCCAGCCCCAGCTCAGCCTCGGCGCCGACCTGCCCGCCAACCTGCACCTGACCCTCACCGGCGTCAGCGAGCAGGGCGTCGACGCGCTGCTCGCCGTCATCGCGGAGGCGGCGGAGGCGGTACGTCCGCTGGGCCCGCCGGTGCCGTCGCCGGACCTGGTGGGCCTGGTCGCCGAGATCGACTTCACCGACCTGGACGACGCCTCCTTCGCGGCCCTGCTCCCGGCGGTCGGCTTCGATCCCTCGGGCGCCGACGCCGGAAAGATGGCGGCGGTCAACCGCCTGCTGGACGCGCTGCCCCCGGCGACCCGGGAGGTCATCGTCACCCGCTTCCTCTCCGCCCTGTACAGCCCGCACCTCGGGGGCTGAACCGAGCGCACCGGCCCGCCCGTCGAGAACGGCGGGCCGGCCGTCGGACGCGGCGGGCCGGCCGTCGAGCGCGGCAGGCCCCGGGGGGCCGTCGTCCGGTTCAGGTGGCCCACGCGGGCGAAGCCGCCCGTTCGAAGTCCTCGTGGAATCTGCGCAGCCGGGGGGAGCGTACGGCGGGCAGCCCGACCAGGGTGTCCACGAACGCACTGCGGTTGGCGGGCAGCGGGTACCAGGGTCGGCGCGGCGGCTCGGGGTAGTCGTCGCGCAGGACGCCCTCCGGCAGGGCCCCGGTCGCGGGGACGGGGGCGGTATCGCCGCCCGGGTGGGCGAGGTACGCCCAGACCCCGCTGTCCAGCGGGACCACGGCCCCCTGGTCGCCCGGCGGACGCCAGGAGGCACCCGTGAGCGGATGGCGCGGGACGAGAAGGACATCGGGGCGCGGACGCGGCGGGTCGATCCCGGGCCCCGCCGGCTCCACGGAGAGGGGCTCGTCGGGCCCGGCGGGGAGCCACCGGGCGACGGCGTCGCCGAGCAACTCGCCGACGGGACCGGCGGGAAGGAGCACCGGACGGTCCTCGGTGACGGCCACCAGGTGGGCCAGCGCGACCCCGACCGCCGCCTCCCAGCGAGGGTTCCAGGAGCCGTCGAGTTCCACGGGCGGGACGCGGTGCTCCGCCCGTTCCAGATCGCCCCAGCCTGGACGGGGGCCGGCCGATGGTCCGGAGGGTCGGCGTACGACCGCGTCGGGTTCGAGCCACACCGTCTGCCACATCCCGCAGTCGTCCATACGGGTCGCCACGGGCCGCCCGCACCCGTCACACGCCAGATTGGGCCCGGCCCGGCCGTCGACACCCCGGCAGTATCCTTCGCACTTCTCCAGGATCAGGGTCATCGACCGGGAGTCGCCGGGGGCGATGACGATCCGGTTCCGCGCGCCGAAGGAGACGGAGTACCTGGGCGCGAACACGCCCTGCCGGGCGGCCGCGTCGGCTCCGACCTCGGTCCAGCGCCGATAGGGCGGCCCCGTGGGCCGGGGGTCGACGGCGTACGTCGCGGGCTCCATCAGCGCGGGGTGGAGCTGCTCCCACGCCCCGTGGTGCGTGTGGACGGGAAGGGCGACCCGGGAGACCGCCGCCGTCAGCTCCGCGCCGCACCCGGCACACACGAACACGTCCAAGCCGGCTCCCCCGCACCCCGATTCCCGGGGGATTGTGCCCCGGCCGCGACGGCGGTTCCATCGAATTTCCACGCGCCGCGGACCGGCTCGAAGTAGTCGGCGTCACCGGTCTCCACTCCGCCATGTTCGACGGCGGCGAGTTGCTGTTCCTGCGCCGGGGCCGGCCGGGCGGTGCGACGTACACCACGACCGTGGGCCTGAGCCGGACCTCAGCGTTCGTACACGCCCGTCAGGCGGCCGCGGGCCAGGACCGGGGTGGTGATCGCGGGCAGGAGGGTGCGGGGGCGGGCTCGGTCGGCCGGGGGCGTGCCCGGTGTGCCGTCCAAGGGCGCCGAGAGGGCGAAGAGTTGGAAGACGTAGCGGTGCGGGCCGTGGCCCTTGATGGGGCCCGGGCCGTGGTAGCCGCGTCCGATGGTGGCGCGGAGCACCCGCACGCCGGTTCCGGGGCGGCGGGCGGCCAGGGCGCCGGGTTCCAGGTGGTCGGTCGCCGGGTCGATCAAGGCGACGCAGTGCACGGCGGGCTTGCTGATGGGAACGTCGATGTCCTCCACCACCAGCAGGAGTTGCGCGGTGCCCGACGGCGGCGCGGTCCAGGCCAGGTGCGGGGAGACGTTGGTGCCGCCGATGTTCTTCGCGCAGTGCGCAAGCGACATCGTCCCGCCGTCGCCGAAACCCTCGCTGGTGACGGTCAGCGCCTCGGGGGCCTGCAGGTTGGGCAGCTTCCACGCCGTATGGGTGTCCCCCGCCCTGCGGTTGATCAGGAGTCGGCCCAGCAGGGTCATCGGCTTGCCTCGTTCGTGTCGGTGATGTCGGTGGTGGTGTGGGTGGTGGTGTCGGGGCGAGGGTGTCGGCCGTCCGACGCGGGGGCCAGGGCCTCACCGGGAGTGGCCGTACGCGGGCCCGGAGGCCTGGCGGCGGGGTCGGTGCCGCGGAGCAGGGACGCGATCGCGGCGAGGAACGCGAGGGCGGCGCCGAACGCGAAGACGACGACGAGGCCGGAGTGGAACGGCCCGGCGATCAGGCTCGGGAAGAACTCGCGTCCGGTGAGGGTGTGTTGCTGTGCCGCGGTCAGATGCGCGAGCGCGCCGGTGGGCTGGAGCAGGTGCTGGATCGGGTTGACGCCCAACTGGGCGGCGAACAGGGACGCGACCGGGGGCAGACTGCCGATCTGATGGGCGACCTCGGCCGACACTCCCTGGTGGCGCAGCCCGGCGGTGAGGGTGTGCGGGAGGCTGCCGGCCAGTCCGGCGACGATGAGGGAGAAGAACACCCCGATGGAGACGGCGGTGCCGGAGTTCTGGAAGGTGGCGCGCATCCCGGAGGCGACACCCCGCAGGTGCGCGGGCACACTCCCCATGATCGAGGACGAGTTGGGAGAGGCGAACATGCCGCTGGCTATGCCGTTGAGCGCGATCAGCACGGCGAAGATCCAGTAGTCGAAGTCGATCGGCAGGACCATCAGTCCGAGGAAGGTGGCGCCGAACAGCGCGGCGCCGCCCGTGGCCAGACCACGGGAGCCGATCCGGTCGGACAGATAGCCCGACACGGGACCCGCGGCGAGGAAGCCCGCGGTGAGCGGCAGCATGAAGATGCCCGCCCACAGCGGGGTGTCGCCGTAGTCGTAGCCGTGCAGGGGGAGCCAGATCCCCTGGAGCCAGATGATCAGCACGAACTGCATCCCGCCGCGGCCGATCGAGATGGCGAGGCCCGCGAGGTTGCCGAAGGTGAAGGCGCGTCGGCGGAACAGGCTCAGTTGGATCATCGGCGCGTCGACTCGCCGCTCCACGACGACGAATGCCACGAGCAGCAGCAGTCCGGCGGCGAGCAGCGCGTCGACCAGCGGGTTGGTCCAGCCCATCGTGTGACCGCCGTAGGGCTGGAGCCCGAAGGTGACCGCGATCAGCACGGCGCTGAGACCGACCGCGAACGTGATGTTGCCCCACCAGTCGATACGGCCGCCGCCGCGCTTCCCCGTCTCCCGCAGGGTGCGATAGGCCCAGACCGTGAAGAACACGCCGACGGGCACGTTGACCCAGAACACCGCCCGCCAGTCCCAGGCCGACAGCAGGCCTCCGGCGACCAGGCCGATGAACATGCCCGCCAGGGCGGCGACTTGGTTGATGCCGAGGGCGAAGCCGCGCTGCTCCTCCGGGAACGCGTCGGTCAGGATCGCCGCCGAGTTCGCGGTCAGCATCGACCCGCCGACGGCCTGGAGCACGCGCCACGCGATCAGCCACATCGCTCCGTGGCCGCCGTCGAAGGGGTCGAAGGACAGCAGGATCGAGGCGAAGGTGAAGACCGCGAACCCGGAGTTGTACATCCGGACCCGGCCGTACATGTCTCCCAACCGGCCCACCGTGACCACCAGAACGGCCTGGACCAGCCGGTATCCCATGATCATCCACAGGAGGTAGGCGATGTTGCCGGGGGCCAGGGGGTCCAGGTGCACGCCGCGGAAGATCGCGGGCAGGGCGATCAGCACGATCGAGCCGTCCAGCGCGGACATGAAGACGGCGGCGGTCGTGTTCGTCAGCGCGGTCCACTTGTAGCGGTCGTCCGCCGCGGAGCGGTCCGCGCCGGAGCGGTCCGCACCGCCCGGAGCGCGTGTCGGGGGGAGGTCCGTCATCGAGTCTGCTTCCTGGTGGTGTCCGTCGGCGTCAGATGTTGCGGGCCAGACGCTCCAACAGCGGCGCCGCCGCCGCCAGTTGCTCCAGCTCCGCCGGGGTGAACGCGCCACCGGTCAGGGCCCCGGCGAGGAGTTCGGTCCGTGCGTTGCGCTTGTCCTGAAGCGCCTGCCGGCCTGCGTCGGTCACCGTCAGCACCACGCGCCGCCCGTCGTCCGGGTCCGGCCGGCGCTCGACCAGGCCGCGGGCCCGTAGCGCGTTCAGCGTCGCGCCCATGGCCTGCGCGGTGATCTGCACCTCCCGGGCCAGCGCCGAGGACGTGGTGGGGCCCACGCGGTCCAGCCGCGACAGCGCGGTCCGCTCGGGCATGGTCAGCCCGCCGTCGACCGGCACTTGGCGTACCCGTCGCACCAGCACGCTGAGACTCGCCAGCAGGGCCGAGGCGACTCCGTGCGGGTCCAGGTCGTCGTTCATATGCTAAAGCTACCTTATAAATCTGCCTTAGCTTCGACTCGTGAGGCTTCGACTCGTGAGGGTTCCGCTCGTCAGGGTTCCGCTCGCGAGGGTCCTACGAGTGAGCGTCCGGCTCAGGAGATTCCGGCTCAAATGAGTCCGGCTCAGGACAGAAGGTCGACGACCACTCCCCTGCCCGCCGCCTCGGCAGCCCGGAGAGCGAGCCGGCTCAGGGCCAGGTCCTGCCAGGGCAGGCCGACGGGCGCGTAGACCGTCGTCTCCATCGGATGGCTCCTGGCCGGTGCGTCACCGCGGACGATCTCCCCGAGCGAGGCGGCGGCCGTCGAGGCGGGAAGGCCGGCGTCGGCGAGGGCGCCGTGCGCGGCGACCAGCTCGCCGTCGTCGACGATCAGCCGCACGCCGGTGAGCACCTCCGCGGCAAGTTCCCGCTTGCCGGGTTCGTCGGCGCCCAGACTGGTCAGGTGCTGCCCCGGACGCACGTCCTGCGGGCCCAGCAACGGTGCGCGCGACCATGTGGCCAGAACGACGACGTCCGCCTCGGCGGCCACCCGTGCCGGTGCGGACACGACCGTGCCGCCGTGCCGCCGCGCGAAGTCGGCCGCCCGCTCCGCGTCGGTGTCGTGCACCACGAGCCGGTCCCAGGTGCGCAGCGCCCGAAGCCCGCGCAGGGTGAGTTCCGCCTGGGCCCCGGCCCCGATCACACCGACGGTACGGGCGCCTTCGCCGTACGGGCGGGCGATCAGGTCGGTGGCCAGGGCCGCGGCGAGACCCGTGCGCCAGGCCGTGACCGTGGCGGAGTCGAGCAGCGCCAGCAGCTCGCCGTCCGCGCCGCTGTGAAGGCAGATCACGCCCCGCAAGGCCGGAGTCGCGCCGGGGAACTTGGCGTTGACCTTGACGGTGTAGGCGTCCGCCCCGGGAAGCAGCCCCGGCAGCAGAGCGGTCGCGGTGCCCGGGAAAGGGAGGTCGGTCCGGACCCGCCGGCCTGGCAGCGTGGTCTGCACCGAGGCGGCGAACCCCGCACGCAGCGCCCTGAGGCAGTCCTCGGGATCCAGCAATTCCAGCAGGTCCGTGCGGGTCAGGATGCGGGTCATGGGCGCCAGAGTCTCACGCGGTCCCGCGGGCACGATCGCGCGCCGGGCCCCGTGATCAGGCGTCAGGCGTCAGGCGTCAGGCATCCGCTGTCCGCTGTCGAGCGAGTGGACAGACGTCAGGCGCCGGCCCCCGAGCGACCGGCGTTCCGCATCCGCCCGCAACCGACCGGCGTCAGCGCTCGGCCCTCAGCCCGCCGCCCTCGGCCGAGCGCCACAAGCGGCGCCTCCACACGACCAGGTACGCACACCGGGCCACGATCACCACGGCGGCCAGGCCCGCGGCCACCTTGAAGGTGCGTTCGGTGCCGGAGACGGCGACGGTCGCGGCCAGTGCCGTCGCCGTCGCCGCCGATATCCACGGAACCGCCCTGTCGAGGAGACCTCCGACACGGAACGGGTTCGCCACCGTCATCACTTCCCCCCTCGGGACCGGCGACCAAGTCCCGCGTCCCGCACGCGCGGAGGATCATCCACTCGCCCCCGCGTCCCCTTGCTCCCGCTGCCCCGCCTTGGCGCCGGGACCAGGCCTCATCCTCCCTCAACCATGATCACTTGTCACCAGGCGGCCCACTCCCGTTCGTCAGCCGTCCCGGGGAAATCCCGTGGCCCCGATGTCAGAGGTAGCACCTATGCTGCGTCAGACGATCAAGCAGGACCCAGGGGAGGTCACGGCATGTTGGGCAGGCTGTTCGGCAGGGGCGGGGAGAGACCGGCGGCGGATCCGTACGCCCTTCCCGCACCGCGCAGACGTGGCGGGGTGTACAAGCTCCAAGCCCTCGGGGACACCCGGGTGATGGCCCTGGTGGTGGCCGCCGAGTCGGGCGACTGGGACGCGGTCAAGGCGGCGTCCGCCCCGTTCGACCTCGGCCGCGACAACGAGGTGCTGACCGAAGTGGCCGAGGTCGCCGGCGTGCAGGACTGGATCGGCCGCGCCATCGCGGAGGACAAGGAGCACCGGGCCACGGCCCTGCTCATATCCGGCGCGCGCCACATCAGATGGGGCTGGGAGGCGCGTACGGGGGCACGCGCCGCCAACGTCTCGCGCGAGCAGTGGCGCCTCTTCCGCGAGCGCCTGACCATCGGCGAGGAGCACCTGCTCGAAGCCGCCGAGCTGCGACCCCAGTGGATCACCCCGTGGACGTATCTGCTCACCTCCGGCAGCGGCATGTCGCTGCCCGCCCCGGTCAACGAGGCCCGCCTCGACGCCGCTCTGCGGCGCGATCCGCTGGATCTCCCCACCCACCTCCAGTGGTTGTCGCGCCTTCAGCCGCGCTGGCAGGGAGGGCCGGGACAGGGCCTCGCGTTCGCCCGCGAGGCATTCGCCGGAGCGCCCGACGGGCATCCCCTCGGCTGCGTGATCCCCATGGCGCACATCGAGGACTGGGTGGAGGCGGACGACCGCACGTGCCTCGACACCCCGGAGATCCAGCGCGAGCTCAGGGACGCGGCCAGGCGAAGCATCCTGCACCCCGACTACGTGCGGCACCCGGGATGGCACCAGGACTTCAACATCTTCGCCATGGCCCTGTCGCTGGCCCACGAGGGCGTCGTCGCCCCGCGCGTCTTCCACGAGTTGGACGGCGCCTACACCGAGTGGCCCTGGACCTACCTGGCACAGCCGGAGAAGGCGTACGCCCGGTACCGACGCCACGCCTGAACCGGCCCCGGCCGGTGCCACACGCCCCCGCGGCCCAGACCTGACCACCCGTCGGCGCTGTTGCCCGCCTCGCCGGGCGCCGTTCCCGTCCCTCGTCGACCACCCCACCCCGGACTCCCCGATGACTCTGCCCCACACGCCCGTCAGCCCGGACGCAGCCGACCGCACCTTCCAGGTGGACCTGCGCGGCCTCGTCGATCTCCTCTCCCACCACCTCTACTCCAGCCCCCGCGTCTACCTGCGCGAACTCCTCCAGAACGCGGTGGACGCGCTCACCGCGCGGCACGGCCTCGAACCGGGCGCCGCCGCCGACGCCTTCGGCATCCGTCTGTACGCCGACGGTTCGGTGGTCCGCGTCGAGGACGACGGTGTGGGTCTGACCGAGGCCGACGTGCACACCTTCCTCGCCACGATCGGCCGCAGCAGCAAGCGTTCGGACCAGATCGCCGAGCAGCGCGCCGACTTCATCGGGCAGTTCGGCATCGGTCTGCTCTCCTGCTTCCTCGTCGCGGACGAGATCCACGTGCTGAGCCGTTCCGCGCGCACCCCCGACGCACCCGCCGTGGAGTGGCGCGGCCGCGGCGACGGCAGCTATTCGGTGCGGACCCTGCCGTCCTCCGCCCGGCCCCGGCCCGGCACCACGGTGACGCTGACCCCCCGCGCCGACGCGGCCGAGTGGACGCGTCCGGGCCAGGTGCACGCGCTGGCACGGCACTTCGGATCCCTGCTGCGCCACCCGGTGACCTTCCAGGACAGCGCGAACGGCACCGGGGCGCCGGTGAACCCCGAACCCGCGCCCTGGACCCGCACCTATCCCACGCCGGGCGCCCGCTCGCGCGCGCTGGCCGCCTACGGCGAGGAGGTCTTCGGGTTCACGCCGCTGGACACCATCGAGCTGGACCTGCCGGCCGTGGGCCTCAAGGGCATCGCGTGCGTGCTGTCCGAGGCCGTGCCGGCCGGGCGCCGCCACGGGCACCGGGTGCACGTGAAGGGCATGTTGCTGTCCGAGCAGGCCGAGGAGATCCTGCCCGAGTGGGCGTTCTTCGTCCGGTGCGTGATCGACGCCGAGAGCCTGCGCCCGACCGCCTCGCGCGAGTCGCTGTACGAGGACGACACCCTCGCCGCCGTCCGGGACGCCCTCGCCGAGAGCCTGCGCGCGTGGATCGCCCGCATCGCCGCCAGCGACCCCGAACTGCTGGGCCGTTTCCTCCAGGTCCACCACCTGGCCGTGAAGTCGCTCGCCGTGCACGACGACGAGATCCTGCGGATGCTGCTGCCCTGGCTGCCGTTCGAGACGACCGACGGGCACGCCACCCTCGACGAGTTCGCGCGCGCTCACCGCACGGTGCTCGTCACGTCGAGCGTGGAGGAGTTCCGGCAGGTCGCCGCGATCGCCTCGGCGGCCGGGCTCGGTGTCGTCAACGGCGGTTACACCTACGACCGCCAACTGGTGCACCGGCTGCCCGAGATCAGGCCCGAGGTCAGCGTCGCCGACCTCGACCCGGCGACCCTCACCGCCCATCTCGACCCGGTCGACCGGGAGACGGAGCTGGCCGCCGCGGCCTATCTCGCGCTCGCGCGCGACGCCCTCGCCGTCTTCGACTGCGATGTCGCGCTGCGCACCTTCCAGCCCGCGACCGCCCCCGCGCTCCTGCTCGACAGTCGCGAGGCCCGGCACGAGCGCACCCGCTCCCAGCTCGCCCGCGAGCAGCAGGGCGGCCTGTGGGGCGACATCCTCGGCCATCTGCGGCAGGAGGCGCCGCGCGCCCAGCTGATCCTGAACCAGCTCAACCCGCTGGTGCGCACCGCGGTGACCATCAACGAGCCGGAGCTGGCCCGCACCAGCGCCGAAGCCCTCTACGGACAGGCCGCGATGCTGTCGCGGCGCCCGCTGCGGCCCGCCGAGTCGAGCCTGATCAACCGCTCCTTCCTCGACCTTCTCGCCCACGCCCTCCGCAAGGACAGCTGACGATGCCGACCACACCGCAGACCACCGACGAGCTGTACCAGGCGCTCCAGGAGAACGACCAGCGCCCGTACGGCCGTACCCGCACCGTCACCGCCGAGGAACTCGTCGACGCGGCGGAGCAGTTCGCCGAGACGGTCCCGCTCGTCCATGCGCTGCTGGAGCTGCAGGAGGCGTACACCTACGGCTCCGAGCCCCGTAAGTCGCCGGTCGTCTTCGCCCGTGTGCTCACCCTGTTCGACGAGCGGCCCGACGACTTCGACGACCGCCTGCGGCACACCGTGTTCTGGCGGTTCAAGTGGGTGGCCAACGCCCTGCGCGCGCTGCCCGAGATGCCGCTGGCCAGTCTGCGCCAGTGGCTGACCGAGATGCGTGACCGCTACGAGAAGGCCGGCCTCGGCCTCCAGCCGTACTACGGGCAGGCGTACCAGCTCGCCGCACACACCGGCGAGGACGCCGCCCTCGCCTTCGACCTGTGGGCGGGGCGGTCCCGGACCCAGCTCAGCGACTGCGAGGCGTGCGAGATCTGCGAGCGCGCCCTGTACCACCTGGGGAAGGGCGACGACGAGCGGGCGCTGCGCGCCTGGGAGCCCGTCCTGGCCGGGAAGGAGTCCTGCCAGGAGGAGCCCGCCCGCTCGATCTCCTACGCGCTGCTGCCGCTGCTGCGCGCCGGCCGCACCGACGACGCGCGGCGGCTGCACCTCGCCGGTTACCGCGGCTGCCGCCGCAATCCGTCGATGGCCGGTGAGGTCGGCCGGCATCTGGAGTTCTGCGCGCTGACCGGCAACGAGGCGCGCGGCCTGGAACTCCTCGCCGAGAACCGCAACCTCTTCGAGGAGGTCGACTCACCACTGGAGCAGCTCGCCTTCCTCACCGGGGTGGAGGTGCTCCTCCAGCGCGTCGAACTCCTCGGCCACGGCGCCCTGCCCGCCACCGGATACGCGGGACGCACCTGGACGGTCGCCGGACTGCGCACGGAGATACGGCGCCGCGCAGACGACCTCGCCGCCCGCTTCGACGCCCGCAACGGCACCGCCGCCCACACCGACCGCCGCACGGCCCGCCTCGACCGCGCCCCCCTGCTGGACACGCTCGAACTGACCCTGCGCACCCGCAGCCTGGACGACGTGGCCCCGGCCGCGCCCGCCGCCGTGCCGCACTCCCCCGCACCGGCCGCCGTACCCGCCGTACCCGAGTCGACTCTCGAACTGATCCTTCGGGCACGGGAGTTGCATGAGCTCGGGCATCCCGAGGCGGACGCGCTGTGGGCGCGGCTGCGTACGCTGGCCGCCGACCCGGACTACACCCACCCCGAGGACCCCGAGGCGGGGCCGCTCGCCCGGCTGCGCGCGGACCTGCTCATGGACAGGTCGAACGACGCGGGCGAGAAGGACCAGTTCGCGGTCGCGGTCGCCCTCCAGGAGGAGGCCGCGGGCCTGTACGACGAGGCGGGGGACCCGGCGCGCGCGGCGCTGGCCCGCGCAGGGGCGCTGCTCGCGAGCGCCGAGACACCTCCGCAGAACCCGCTCGACCCCGACGCGGTCGAGGTGAAGACCGCCGCGCTGACCGACGCCCACGCGGCCATGGTCCGCTTCCAGGAGGAGACGCCCGGCCTCACCCCGAAGCTGGAGGCGCGTCTGCTGCGGCTGCGCGCCACAGCGCTCGGGCTGCGCCTGCAGGGGTCGCGGGACAAGGAGTACGCCGCGCCCGCCCTGGCCGAGGCGGACCTCCTGCTGGCGCACGCCACCCTGCACGACCTGCCCGGGCAGATCTCCGGCGCCCGTCTGCTGCGCGCGGGCAATCACGCCCTCTCCGGTGAACTCCCCGCCGCGGTCGAGGAGATCGACACCCTGCTGGAGCGCCTGCGCGCTGAGGGGCCTGCCTGGCACGTGCCGCGCGCGCTGGCGCTCCGCGGCCGGATCCAGCTGGGCCTGGGTGACGCGCAGGCGGCCCACGCCGACCTGACGGAGGGCATCAGGCTGGCCGGCGAGTGGCCCGCGGGAACCCTCAACACCGCCCGCATGTACGCCGATCTGGCCGAGGCGTCCATGCATCTTCGCCGTCCCGACGAGGCCCTGCGGCACCTCACCCGCTCCGCGGAACTGGACCTGCGGCACGGCAGCCGTACGGACGCGTTCTGCACGTACAGCAACGCCGCCCAGCTCACCCTCGACCTCGAGCGGGTCGAAGACTGCATCGCGCTGCTCGACTCCGTGCTCGCCGAACCGGACATCGCCTCGGGCGACCTGGACGACCGGCTCACCGCCCAGCTGCGGCTGATCCGTGCGCGCGCGCTGCACGCCGGGGAGGATCTCAAGGCGGCCACCACCGAGTTCGTCGCGCTCGCGGCCGAATCGGCCGGCTGGGACGACGACCCGGGCAGCCACGCCATGATCGCCTCGGAGACCGCCGTGCTCCTCGGCGAATCCGGCGAGTTCGGGCGGGCCCGGGAGGCCGTGGACCAGGCGCTCGCCGCACACGCCCGGGAACCGCGCTACGAGCAGCTCAGCAGCTGCCTGCGCGAACTGGCCCGCCTCCAGGCCCAGCAGCAGGGCGCCGAGGGCCTGACCGAGGCGCTCACCTTCCTCACCGACGCCGGCCGCGTCGCGGAGGAGGCGCGCGCCGCCGCCTACGAGGCACGCGGCCGCGCCCTGGACCCGGCGCTGGCGTACGAGTACGGCAGGGTCAACGCGCACGCCGGTGCGTACGAGGACGCGCTGACCGCCCTCCACCAGGCCCTCGACCTGCTCGGCGAGCCGGGACCGGAGGACGACCACGTCGGCGAGTGGGCCGAGTGCGTCCGCCTGTCCGGTGTGGTCGAGGGCGTCTACCTGGAACGCCCGGCCCCGGCGCTCGCCCGCCTCGACGCGGCGATCCACCGCCTCACCGGCCTCGGCCACAAGGAGGAGACCGGGCCGCTGGTCTCGCTGGCGGCCCGGCTGCGCGACGAGAAGTGACGCGCGGGGGCGGTGCCCGGCCGCAGCACAGCTGCCGGTGCACCGCCTCCACGGCTGCGCGCGTCTCCCACCCGGGGCCTGTGTGCGCGAGGGCTAATCTGGCCCGGTGACGCGACGAGTGGGCACCGTGGTGCTGATGTGCGGTCTGCCGGGGTCGGGCAAGACCACCTATGGCGCGAACAGCGCGCCGAACTGGTCGAGTTGATGCAAGCCAGCTGTGACGTCGTGGTCGACTACAGCTTCTGGAGCCGGGCGGCCTGCGACTGAGGCCTACGTCTCGGCCGCCTGCCTGCCGCCGCGCTCCTGTGCCTCCCGCAGTTCGTCGCTGCGTTCCTGTGCCTCCAGCAGTTCGTCGCCGTGCTCCAGCACCCAGCGGCCCAGCGCCGTCAGCGGTCCCTCCACCAGGCTCCGGCCCAGGGCGGTCAGCGCGTAGTCCACACGGGGCGGCGCCTCCGCGTGGGCCCGGCGCTCGACCAGGCCGTCCCCCAGCAGGCGGCGCAGTGCGTCGGTGAGGACCTTGTCGCTGACGCCGCCGATCGTGGCGCGCAGCTCGCGGCGGCGGCGCGGTCCCGGGCTCAGGGCCGCCAGCACGACCGGATCCCAGGTGTGGGCGAAGAGGTCGGTGGCCGCGCGCAGTCGGCAGTCGGCGACCAACTCGTAGCAGTGCGCGTCTTCGTGAGTCATGTCGCCGTCCATGGTCGCGCGAGGTCACGCACCGATCGGTGCGTATCGCCTTTCCTACCGTGTGACCACCGACATCGACTCCTCGGAGGACACGGACACATGCCTGACGGACAGATGCGTATCGGAATTCTCGGCACGGGGACCCTGGCGGCAGCCCTCGCGGCCGGCTGGGCGCGGGCGGGGCACGAGGTGGCCGTCGGCGGGCGGTCGCGGGCCAAGGCGGAGGCGCTGGCCGAGCGCCTGGGGCCGGGAGTGCGTGCACTCGACCCGGACGAGGTGGTCGCCGGGCGCGACGCCGTGCTCCTCGCCGTGTCGTGGGACGGTGTCGAGGAGATGCTGGCGCGGGTGGGCGCGGCCGAGGGGGCGCTCGCGGGGGTGCCGCTGATCGATCCCGTCAATGCCGTCAGCCATGGCGTCGGCGCGCTGCTCACCGGTCCGGGCGAGTCCGTGTCGACCCGGATCGCCGCGCTCGCTCCGGGAGCCCGTGTGGTGAAGGCGTTCCATCTCTTCGCCGCCGACCAGTGGGTGGCCGAGCCCGACGCCGATCGGCCTCGCCCGACGGTCGCGATGTGCGGTGCCGACCCCGGCGCTCTGGAGGTGGTCGGCCAACTGGTCCGCGATGTGGGCGGGGTTCCGGCGACGCTGGGGACCCTGGACCGGGTCCGGCAGCTGGAGGAGGTGGCGGGCTTCGTCATCAGGCTGGTCTTCGCGGGGTTCGACCCGGGCTCGGCCGTCCCGCACGTTCCCATGGCGGGCTGAGCCCGGCCGGGTGCCACGCCGACGCGCAACCTCCCGGCCCCGTCAGGCGTGTCGGCCTGTCCCGACAGGCGTGTCGGCCTGTCCCGACAGGCGTGTCGCCGCGGCTGGCACATGTGGGACGTGACGCATTCGCGCCACCGGGCTGCTGTTCCCCCCACAGGTTCCTCACCGGTAGGAACCGTCACATGACTTACCTCATACCCCCACGCCGCAGACACCGGCGGGCGCTCGTGGCGGCCGCCGGCACGGTGGCGGTCCTCACGTCGCTCGCCGGGCCGACCGGCTCCGCGGCGGCGAACGAGCCGTCGAGCGCCGTCGCGGCACACCCCGCCGCGACGACGGACGTCACCACGGTCACCGGCACCGGCACCGGCACCGGCACCGGCACCGGCGAGCACACCGTCACGCTGCTCACCGGTGACGTCGTGCGCGTCACGGACGCCGGTGGCGGCAAGCAGACCGCGGACGTGACCCGTCCGCCCGGCGCCACCGGCGGCGTGCGCACCGAGACCGTCGACGGCGACCTCTACGTCTACCCCGACGAAGTGCAGCCCTACCTGGCCGCCGACCGTCTCGACAAGCGCCTGTTCGACGTCACCTCCCTGATCGAGCAGGGCTACGACGACGCCCACAGCACCGGCATCCCCCTGATCCTGAGCTACGGCGCCAAGACGGCCGCCGAAGACCGGGCCACGCCCACCGGCGCCACCCGGGTGCGCTCCCTGCCGACCATCCGCGGCGCGGCCGTCCGCGCCACCAAGAAACGCGCCCGGACGGTCTGGAAGTCGATCGCCCCCGCGGCGACGGCCGCCACCCCCGGCACCACCGGCACGGCCTCGGCCCGGCTCGGCGACGGCCTGTCCAAGGTCTGGCTGGACGGCCGGGTCAAGGCCACCCTGAAGGACACCACCGCGCAGATCGGCGCGGACACCGCCTGGGCGAACGGGTACGACGGCAAGGGCGTCAAGGTCGCCGTGCTGGACACCGGAGCGGACTTCAACCACCCCGACCTGGACGGCCGGATCTCCGCGTCGCAGAGCTTCGTGCCCGACGAGAGCGTGCAGGACGGCCACGGCCACGGCACCCACACCGCCTCCACGGTCGGCGGCAGCGGTGCCGCCTCCGACGGGGCCGAGAAGGGCGTGGCTCCCGGCGCCGACCTGCTGATCGGCAAGGTGCTCTCCGACGACGGCTACGGCGAGGACTCCTGGATCATCGCCGGCATGGAGTGGGCCGTCGACCAGGGCGCCCGCGTCGTCAGCATGAGCCTGGGCTCCTCGGACCCGTCCGACGGCACCGACCCGCTGAGCCAGACCGTCAACGGGCTCACCGAGAAGAGCGGCGCCCTCTTCGTGATCGCGGCGGGCAACTCCGGCAGCGAGGCGTCCATGGGCGCGCCCGGCGTGGCCGACGACGCGTTGACCGTCGCCGCCGTGGACTCCACCGACAAGCGCGCGTCCTTCTCCTCGCAGGGTCCGCGCCTCACCGACTACGCCCTGAAGCCCGACATCTCCGCCCCCGGCGTGAACGTCCTCGCGGCCAAGGCGGGCGGCAGCGCCGCCACCGGCTGGTACCAGACGATGAGCGGTACCTCCATGGCGACCCCTCATGTCGCCGGTGCCGCCGCGCTGCTCGCCCAGGAGCATCCGGACTGGAAGGCGCAGCAGTTGAAGGACGCGCTGATGAGCACGTCCAAGGAGCTGTCGTCGTACACCACGTACCAGGTGGGTTCCGGCCGCGTCGACGTCGCCGCCGCGACCGCCGCCACGGTCACCGCGACCGGCTCGGCGTACTTCGGCATCGACACCTGGCCGCACGACGACTCCACGCCGCGCGACCGCACGGTGACGTACACCAACACCGGTGATTCCGAAGCCGAGTTGCGCCTGTCGCTGAACGCCTCCGTCGCCGGTGGCCCCTACGACACCGATCCGACCGCCGGCAAGGGCACCCCGGCGCCCGACGGGATGTTCACCCTGTCCGCCGACACGGTGACCGTGCCCGCGCACGGCACCGCCACCGTGACGGCCACCGCCGACCCGGGGCTGGGCGCCGACGGCCGCCGCTACCTCGGCCAGATCACCGCCAAGGACGGCTCGGGCGCGACGCTCGCCCGCACTCAGGTCGGCCTGTACCGCGAGGACGCCCGGCACAATCTGAACATCACCCTCAAGGACCGCTCCGGCACGCCGGCCGCGGGCTGGGTCGAGATCCAGAAGCTCGGCAGCACGGAGGACCCGTCCTACGCGACCGTCGACGACAGCGGAAAGGTCACCCTGCGGCTGCGCGAGGGCAGTTACAGCGTCATGACCTACCTGGACGTGGCCGGCAGTCACGGACCCGACTCGGTCGGCATGGCGCTGATGGGCGACCCGGAGGTCACCCTGGACCGCGACCGGGACGTGGCGCTCGACGCGAGCCGCACCCGCGAGGTCACCGCGCGCGTCCCGCGCCGGACCGAGGACCGGACGCTGTCCATGAACTGGTACCGCGCGGACGGCTCGGCGGAGAACGCCTACGGCGTCGGCGTCGTGGAGGTGCAGTACCTGCTGGGGTCCACGGTCGACAGCATGTTCGTGCTGCCCACCCGCAAGGCGACGACGGGCACCTTCGAGTACGAGACCCGCTGGCGCAAGGCCTATCCGCTGATCAGCCTCACCGACGACGGCCGTCGGATCCAGGTGCTGGGGCAGGCCCGCTCCGCCGCCTACGACGGGACCGGGCGCCTGGACGTCGTCCACGCCGGCACCGGTACCCCCGACGAGTACGCCGGGCTGAAGGTCAAGGGCAGGATCGCGCTGGTGACCCGCTCGGACGCGATCAGCGCCCCGGCGCGGGCACAGGCGGCGGCCGACGCCGGGGCCTCGCTCCTGGTCGTCGTCAACGACGGCCCGGGCAAGCTGATGGAGTCCGTCGGGACCGCTTCCGGCGGCAACAGCGCCGTGCCGGTGGTCTCGGTGACCGCCCGTGACGGGGCGTCGCTGATCGTCGAAGCCAGGCGCGGCCGACTGCGGCTGGACGTCGAGGGCGTGCCGAACTCGCCGTACGTCTACGACCTTTCGGACCCGCACACCGGGCAGATCCCGTCCACCGGGCTGACCTACCGACCCCGCGCGTCCGAACTGGCCACGGTGGACATGCGGTTCCACGGAACCACCACCACGCCGAGCGGGGAGTACCGGACGGTCTTCCGCCCGTACCGCAAGTACGGCTCCGGGTACCTGCTGCCGCTGGACGTGCCCGGCACGCGTACCGACTACCTGTCGGCGCAGCCGGGAACTCAGTGGGTGGAGACACTGGCCACCGGGCCGAAGTCGATCCTCTCCTCCCAGGAGTCGCGGACCACGTACAAGCCGGGTTCGCGTCAGGTCCGCGACTGGTTCGGGCCGGTGACCCGCCCCGCCAACGGCGGCACCTACTGGTGGTCGTACCGGCAGAAGACGTTCCTGGCGTTCAACGTCCAGCCCTGGTCGGACAGCGGTGAGGGCCATGGCGGTGTCATCCAGTCCGGCTACGACAACACCACGACCACCCTCAAGGCGTACGAGGACGGGGTGCTGCGCAAGACGAGCAGTTCGTCGGCGGTCACGCTGACCGGGGTCCCGAGCACCCCGTCGGTCTACACCTTCGACCTGACGGCGGACCGCGACGCGGCGGCCTACCGGCTGTCCACGCACACCCACACGGTGTGGCAGGTGAAGTCCGACCCGGTCACCAGCGCGACGGAGTCCGACCGGATGGCGGTGCTGCAGATGGGCTACGGCGTCGACACGGACCTCGCGGGTGACGCCCGCGGCGGCCGCCAGACGCTCACCCTGACGCCCCGTCACCTCGCGGACGCGGTGGGCACTGGCACGGTCCAGGGCGCCTCGCTGTCGGTGTCGTACGACGACGGAACCACCTGGCAGCCCGTCAAGGTCACAGGTAAGTCCGGCACTTGGACGGCCTCCTTCGACGCGCCGCACACGGGTTACGTCTCACTGAAGGCCGAGGGCTGGGACGACGCGGGCAACCGCATCAGCCAGGAGGTGATCCGTGCCTACGGCCTCAAGTAGCCGCCTCTGAACGGGATACGGGGGCCACCGACCCCCCTCCGTCCGTCACGCTCCCCACACCCCCGCGTGACGGACGGATCGGCGGCCTCCGTATCCTCTCGGGACTTCACTCGATCGACCACGAGGAGGTCCCGTGCTCTCGGTGCTCGGGCTCGGCCCGGCCGAAGAGGAGATCTACCGCCTCCTGGTGTCCCGGTCCGGCGCCACCGCCGAACAACTCGCGGACGAGACCGGGCGCATGCCCGGCGAGACACTGAAGCTGCTCGTCACCCTGGCGGCGCGCGGCCTGGCCGCGGCCCCCTCCGACGAGGAGGAGGGCGCTGCGGCCGGCTGGGACGCGCCGGAACGCCGGGACGGGGCCGCGGGCATGACGCACGGGGTGCACGATGCGGGCGGGACCGGTCAGGACGCCGGGCCGAGTCCCGCCACCGTCTTCACCGCCGCACCCCCGGCGGTCGCCCTCGGCGGTACGTTACGACAGCGCCGCGACGACCTCCGCGCCGCCGAGGAGGCCCTGCTCGCGCTCACCGAGGAGTACCGCAACGCGGCCTCGGGCGGCAGCGTCGTCGAGGTCATCACCGACCCGGCCGCCGTACGGCACCGCTTCATGCAGCTCCAGGAGTCCGCCCGGCACGAGATCCGGGCCATGATGGTGCCCGAGTCCACCGTCGTCCAGCGGGAACACAACACCGCCGAGCACGCCGGGATACGGCGGGGCGTGCTCTACCGCACCATCGTGCAGCGCGACATGCTCGGCCTGCCGGGCCTGGTCGACGAGGCGCTCTCCGCCCTGGCCCACGGCCAGCAGGTCAGCGTCGCCGACCACGTGCCGGTGAAGTTCATGATCGCCGATCGCGAACTGGCCATGCTCCCGCTGCTCCCCGGCCGCCGCACCTCCCCCGCCTCCATCCTGGTGCACCACTCCGGGATGCTGGAGGCGCTGGTCGCCTACTTCGAACTCGCCTGGGAGCGCGCCTATCCGCTCTCCCCGAACACCGTCGACGGCGGCCTCACCGAGGGCCGCTCCGACGCGCTGGACGAGATGGACGCCCGCGTCCTCGCCCTCGTCCTGGCCGGCCTCACCGACCAGGCCGCCGCCGGTCAACTGGGCGTCTCCCGCCGCACGGTTCAGCGCCGCATCGGCGAACTGATGCTGAAGGCGGGGGCGGAGAGCCGCATCCAGCTCGGCTGGATCGCGGCGCGCCGGGGCTGGGCGTAGGCGAACGAGGGGAGGCTGAGCCTCCTCCGTCCGGACAGGGGTAGGGCTAACCCCCGGCCCAAGACGCCGGTCCGCCGCACTGCACAGGCCCCTGTGCACAGACGACTGTGTACGCATGGCACAGGAACCCGGCACCCCCGGACCCGGACCCCGCACGCCCGCCGGGCGCCCGCCCGCCGCACCCGCGCCCGCCGCGCACGAGCCGGCCGGTCAGGCACCGGCCGCGCACGCGCCGGTCGGCCCGGCACCGGCCGAGCCCGCGCCCGGTCGGGTCGAGATCTCCGATCTCGCCGCCCTCACCGCGCTCGCGCATCCGCGGCGGCAGCGCATGTTCGAGCACCTCAGCCTGTACGGCCCCGCGACCTCCGCGACGCTCGCACGGGCGCTCGGCCTCAACACCGGTTCCACCAGCTACCACTTGCGGGAACTCGCCCGGTACGGCTTCGTGGAGGAGACCGCGCGGACGCCGAAGACGCAGGGCGCGGTCGGCGGGCGGGAGCGATGGTGGCGGGCGGTCCCGGGGGACCGCCGGTTCCCGCCGCGCAGCAGGCAGAGCCCCGAGATGCGGCTCGTCCTGGACGAACTCGACCACCGGGCCCACGCCGCCGACGTACGGCTCTACGAGCAGGTGCGGCAAGACACCCCCGACGACGACCCCTGGTCGGACGCCTTCCCCCACTCACGCGGCAGCATCCGGCTCACGCTCCCCGAACTGAGCGCGTTCTTCGAGGAGTACATCGCCCTGATCAACCGCTACAAGCGGCCCGCGGCCGACACCCCGCCCGGTGCGCGCACCGTGCTCACCCGGTTCCTCGCCTTCCCGGCACCGGCCGTCGACGGTCACGGCCCGCGCGACGAGCACGCCGATCGGACGGATCACGGCGACCCGGCCGGCCCTGATGTCCTCCCCGCGCAGACCACCAACCCATCCAACCCGAAGGGGACCGAGCCCTCATGATGCTGCGCTACGCCCTCAGGTCGGTCCGGGCCCGCAAGGCCGGGTTCCTCGGCGCCTTTCTCGCCCTGATGTGCGCTGCCGCCCTCGTCACCGCCTGCGGCACGCTCCTGGAGACCGGGCTGCGCGGGAGCGTCCGTACCGAGCGCTACGCCGCCACCCCCGTCGTCGTCTCGGGCGACCAGAACGTCCACCGGACCACCGTCACGCACAAGAAGGGCAAGACCAAGACCAAGCGCAAGGCGAAGCCCATCGCCGAGCGCGCCTGGCTGCCGGAGCGACTGGAGACCACCCTCGCGCACACCGCGGGAGTCGCCCGGGTAGTGCCCGAACTGACCTTCCTCGCGCAGCCGTTGACACCCGGCGGGACAGGCGGCCGGAGCACCTACGGGCACGCCTGGGACTCGGCGGTCCTCACGCCCTACCGGCTGACCGCCGGCACCGCGCCCCAGGCCGCGACCGACGTCGTCGTCGACTCCTGGCTCGCCGGGCACGCCCACCTGAAGGTCGACAGCCGCCTCACCGTCCAGTCGACGCGGGCACCACGCACCTACCGGGTCTCCGGAGTCGCGGCGCCCGCGACGGACGTACGGCACCAGACGTCACTGTTCTTCTCCACGGCCGAGGCACGCAGGCTGGCCCGACACCCCGGGCAGGTCTCCGCGTTCGGCGTGCTTCCCGAGAGGGGCACGCACACCTCGCGCCTGCACCAGGACGTGGCGAGGGCCCTGCACGGCACCACGGCGCAGGTCGCCGACGGGGACGCCCGAGGCAAGGCGGAGTTCCTGGACGCCGCCGCCGCGCGCACCGAACTGGTCGGCGTCGGCGGCGCCATGGGCGGCACCTCGCTGCTCGTGGCGGTGCTCGTCGTCGTCGGCACCTTCGCGCTCACCGTGCAGCAGCGGCACCGCGAACTCGCCCTGCTCCGCGCCGTCGCCGCCGACTCGGGACAGATCCGCAGGCTGCTGGGCCGTGAGGCGCTGATCGTCGGTGGGGCCGCCGGGGCCGTGGGGGCGTTGCTCGGGCTGCCGCTGGGCAGTTGGCTGCACGCCAGGTTCGTCTCGATGGGCGCCGTGCCCGCGACGCTCCGGCACACCGGCGGTGTCCTCCCCGCTTGTGCCGGCTTCGCGGCGACGCTGATCGGAGCCTGGGCCGCCGCCCGGGTCGCCTCGCGCCGGGTCGCCCGCATCCGGCCCGCCGAGGCGCTCGCCGAGTCCCGCGGCGAGCCCGCCTCGCCGTCGTGGGGGCGGGTCCTCGCCGGACTGCTCCTGCTGGCCGGCGGCACGGTCCTCGTCGTCGTCCTCACCTCACTGCACACCGAGGGCGCGTCGACCCCCGTGACGTTCCTGGCCGTCGTCGTCCTGGCGACCGCCGTCGCGCTGCTGGGCCCGCTGCTGGTGAAGGGGGCCCTGCTGCTCCTCGGCGGCCCGCTGCGGCGCACCGGTCCGGGCGGCCGGCTCGCCGCGGCGAACCTGCGCGGCAACGCCGCCCGCATGGCCTCCGTCGTCACCCCCCTCACCCTCCTCGTCGGCATGACCTGCACGGTGCTGTTCGCGCAGCCCACCCTCGCCGACGCCGCCCGCGCCCAGGCGCGCGAGGGCGTGCGCGCCCAGTGGGTCGTCGTACCGACCGGACCGGGCGTACCGGCCGAGGCCGCACGGCGGTTGCGGGCGCGCCACGACGTGGCCACCGAAGTGGTGCGTACGACCGTCCGCGTCGGACTGGACAAGTACGCGGCGCAGGGCGTGACCCCGGCGGGACTCACCCGCACCTGGGACCCCGGCGTCGTCGCCGGCTCCCTCGACCGGCTGGCGGAGCACACCGTCGCGGTCAGCGAACTGGTGGCGAGGCAGCGCCACTTGAGGCCCGGCAGCACGCTGGGGCTCACCCTCGGCGACGGCACGCCCGTCACGCTGACCGTCACCGCCGTCTACAGCAGGGGGCTCGGCTTCGGAGACCTCACCCTCGCGCACGACCTGGTGGCCCGCCACGTCGACAACCCCCTCGCGGTCTCGGTCCTCGTCGCCACCGGCCGGACGCGGTCGCAGGTCGCGGCCTCACTGCGCGACACCCCCGCCGTCCGGGTCGTCACCCCGGAGACGGCCGACCGTCTCCAGGCGGTGCGGCAGCAGCAGAACGCGGGGGTCGGCCTCCTCGCCATGGGGCTGGTGCTGGCCTTCACCGCCATCGCCGCCGTCAACACGCTCGCGCTGTCGGTCTCCGAGCGGGTCCGTGAGTTCGCGCTGCTGCGACTCGCGGGAGCCACCCGTCGGCAGGTGCTGCGGATGCTGCGCGCCGAGGCGCTCGCGGTGCTGCTCCTCGCCACCGTGCTCGGCAGCGGCATCGCCCTCGCGGTCCTGACCGCGTTCAGCGTCGGCATGACCGGCCGCGCCGCCCCCGCCGTCCCCGCGGCACCGTACGTCGCCGTCGTGGCCGTCGCCGGACTCCTCGCCCTGGCCGCCACCGCCCTGCCCGGCCGCGCGGCACTCCGCGTCCGCGCGGTGACGGTGGCCACCGCGCGGGAGTGACGTCGCGCCGACCCTCCTATACTGCCGCGAACAGGGGGCCCCGGCGCCCTCTGAGCAGGGGGGTCGGCATGGGGTTCGGCGTGTCGCGGCCGGTGTTGCGGGGGCTCGCCCTCACCGTCGGGGCCGTGGTGTGCACGACGGGGCTCACAGGGTGCACGGTGCCCGTCGACGCGGTCACCGGCATCTCCGTGACCTCCGACGGCCATCTGCTGGGCGTCATCATGGTGTGCGGGCATCACATCGACGGCGCGCTCCTGTACGTCGACAGCGACGACGTCGACAAGTCGGTGACCGTCGGCTCCTGGACGGCGCCGCACAAGCTCACGGCCGGACTCACCACCTGGACGCTCGACCCGGTCTCCGCCGGCTGGACGGCCGACCCGCCCCTCGCACCGCTCACCGACGGGACCACGTACAGCCTCTACGGCTGGACCGAGGACGACTCGTGGTCGGCGACGGAGGTCACCTTCACCCTGGCCGACCGGGCCCGCCTCACCCCCGGCAGGGTCCGCTACGACTCCGTCTCCGACAACGGCGACGAGGCGGAAGTCACCGTGTCCATGAAGGAGTTCGAGGCGAGGGCCTGCCAGGAGTCCTGAAGCCGTCGACCACCGGGCCGAGGACCCGGCCCCCGTATGATCACGCCATGACTGCCGATGCGCCGCTGACCAGGGAATCGTTCCGCCGCCTGAAGCCGATCAGTGTGCCCAGGACGATGGAACAGCCGCCGGGCCGCGTCTGGACCGACGAGGAGTGGGACCGCATCAGCCGGGGTTACCACGCCCGCGACATGGACGAGAAGTGGAACGTCTACGCCGACGGCGACGTCCTGTTCCTCCACCGGAGCTGGACCGGGCGCGGTGTCTACGAGGCGACCTTCACGCCCCTCGCCGACGGTGGGAGAAGAATCACGACGGCCGTGGTGGAGTCCGACGCCCCGAAGTACCGCAACACGAGCGAGGAGTACGACCGCCTGATGCTCGAACTCGTCGTGTCCGCGATCGTCCTGGGCGAGCCCGCCGAGGAACTGCGCGCCGGTCTGGTGGAGTTGACGACTCGGATGTCGGGCAGGAGCGACCTTCCGGCGGGCGTGGTCCAGCACAGCGTGGTGGGGTTGCGCACACCGGAGTAGCCCCGCCCGCCGAAGACGCCGGACGGCGAGGCCGCCGGCCGCCCTGGGCCCATCGCCCCAGACCCACGCCCCACCCCCCCCCACGCTCTCACCAGGGATATCATCGGCCGATGTCGAATCGAGCGGTGGCGGGCAGTCTGGGCCTGGTACGGGTGCTGGCGCACTGCGGCGGGGATCCGGCGGCCGCATTGCACCATCTCGCGGGTGCCGTCGCGGCCGCGCCGGAGGATCCCGGACCGTACGCGCTGCTCGCCGAGTTGTGGCGGGACCGGACCCCCGAGCTGACCGGCGCCGTGGAAGGGTCCACCTCCCTGAGGGCCGTGCTGGCACTGTCGTACGTGAGCTTTCTCGACGGCGACATGGACCGCGCCGCACTGGCGATCGGATCGGTCACGGGTGCGCGGCCGGACGTGGCATGGGCCAGGGCCCCGTGGTTCGGCGATGAACGCTTCCTCGGTGCGGTGAGCGCCGACGCGCTGGCCGAGGCCGCGTTGCGGACCATGGACCGCGGCCACGACCTGGACAGCGATGCCATGCGCGAGCGCCTCCGGCCCTGGTTCGAGGCCATCGAGGCCGTCTCCGCCCGGCAGCCGTCGCCGGAGGCGCTGGCCAGGATGGCGATGATGCTGCGGGCCTGCGGGCTCACGGACGCGTCGTTCGCCCTGTGCGACCGGGCGGACGCCGTCCAGCGCACGATGATGGTGGAGGTCGTGCGGGCGGGCACCTGGCGCAGGGTGGGCGATGCACGGCAGGCCGCGGCGGCGTTCGAGCGCGCCCTCGCACTGGACCCGGGCAACTGGTCGCTCCACCTCGACCTCGCCGATCTCCACGCCGAGCAGGGCGACTTCGCCGCCGCGGCGCGCTGGGCCGGTGAGGGGCTGACGCACGAACCGGCCGAGATCACCCTCCGCGCGGCGGCCGCCGCCTACCGTGCCCGGCTCTCCGGCTCAGCCGCCGACCTGCGGCAACTCGTCGAACTGGCACCGGACATGCCGAACCCGGCCTACCTCGACCTGCTGCTCGACCACGCCTGCGCCGGCCCCGGCCTTCCGCCCGAGCTGATCAGCGAGGCCGGCCGCGCGCGAAGGGGCTGAGGATCCCGGCCCACCGGCGCGTCCGGGAGGTCCGGGGCGTTCGAGGATCCGGGGCGTTCGAGGGTCCGGGGCGTCCGGAGCGGCCGGAGCGTTCGAGGTCTCCCGCCTCGCCGCTGACGCCTAGTCGCGTATCCGCCCCGCCAGCCAAGGCGTCAGCGTGGAGCGCCAGATGCGCTCCTTGTAGGTGTCGTCACCGGGCAGGGGGACGATCAGCCAGCATCCCGGCGGGAAGATCCTGCCCTTCACATGAGCGAGGCCGCCGAGGACCGACCGCAGGAACGCGGGGACGGCGTCGCGGGGTACGTCGTCGAAGGTCACCCCGTCGACCGTGATCCTCGCGTCGTCCTCGGGATAGAGCTGGACGGTGACCTCGGGCGCGCCGCCCAGTTCGACGAAGGCCTCGTGCGGCAGGGAGCCGTCCGGGTCGAGGACGGTGAAGGCGCCCGCCGCCGTCCGGCGGGACGTCTGGTCCGCCCCGATGTCGTCGGTGACGGTCATCTCGAGACGGAACTCGTGGGCGATCTCCCGGACCGCCTGGACGGCCGCCTCCGTGCTCGCCAGATGCGCGTGAGTCATGGACACGATCATGCCGCACGGCGCCGACGGCCCTCGTGGCGGCACCGGCGCTTCACGGCGCCCTCACACCCGCCTCACGGATGGCGGGTCACCGATCCGCCATCCCTTCGTATTCCCGCCCACCTCGGCCTGTCTCCGGTCCCATGGGCGCCCGCGGTTCGACACTGGCCCTGCCGACCATGACGCCGGATCGATGAAAGGCGCCCGCCATGCCCACCTTCAGCGACGGTATCTCCGAGACCGAACCGCCCGCCGGAACGATCATGACCACCGACGTCGTGGTCGTCGGCTCCGGACCCGCGGGCGCGGCCGCCGCGCTGCTGCTGGCCACGCTCGGCGTGGACACCGTCATGATCACGAAGTACCGGTGGACCGCCAACACCCCCCGTGCGCACATCACCAACCAGCGCGCCATGGAGATCTTCCGCGACCTCGGCATCGAGGAGCAGGTGCTGGCGGACGCCACCGAGCACTCCCTGGTCGGTGACACCGTCTTCTGCACGAGCATCGCTGGCGAGGAGATCGGCCGGATCCGCACCTGGGGCACCCGCCCGGACCGCGAGGGCGACTACCGCCTCGCGTCCCCCTGTCTGACCGTCGACATCCCGCAGACGTACCTGGAGCCCATCCTGGTGCGCAACGCGGCCCAGCGCGGCGCCCAGACCCGGTTCTCCACCGAGTACCTCTCGCACACCCAGGACGCCGGCGGGGTCACCGTGCGGGTGCTGGACCGGCTGACCGGGCAGGAGTACGGCATCCGCGCGAAGTACCTGATCGGCGCGGACGGTGCCCGCTCCAAGGTCGCCGCGGACATCGACCTGCCGTTCGAGGGCGCGATGGACATCGCCGGGTCGATGAACATCACCTTCAAGGCCGACATCGGCCGTTACGTCGCCCACCGGCCGTCCGTCCTGTACTGGGTCATCCAGCCCGGCTCGAACGTCGGCGGCATCGGGGCGGGGCTCGTGCGCATGGTGCGGCCGTGGAACGAGTGGCTGATCGTGTGGGGGTACGACATCGCCGAGGAACCCCCGGTCGTCGACCAGGCCGCCGCGGTGCAGATCGTCCGCAACCTGCTGGGCATCCCGGACCTGGACGTGGAGATCACCGGCACCAGTCTGTGGGGCAACAACGAGATGTACGCGACCCTGCTCCAGCGGGGGCGGGTGTTCTGCGCGGGCGACGCCGTCCACCGGCACCCGCCGAGCAACGGCCTGGGTTCCAACACCTCGATCCAGGACGCCTACAACCTCGCCTGGAAGATCGCCGCCGTGGTCAAGGGGCATGCCGGGCCGGGCCTGTTGGAGACCTACAGCGCGGAGCGGGCCCCGGTCGCCGAGCGCATCGTGAAGCGGGCCAACAAGTCCAGCCGGGAGTTCGTCGACATCTTCGCGGCGTTGGGCGTGCTGGACGCCAAGAGCGAGGCGGAGATGGCCGCCGCCATCGAGGAGCGCAAGGCCAACACCCCGGCGGGCGCGGCCAAGCGGGCCGCCCTGGTGCGGGCGATGGAGCTGAAGAACTACGAGTTCAACGCGCACGGCGTCGAGCTCGGCCAGCACTACGTCTCCGACGCCGTCGTCCCGGACGGCAGTCGGCTGCCCGAGCCGGAGCGCGACAGCGACCTCTACTACCAGGCGTCCACCGTCCCCGGCGCCCACCTGCCGCACGCCTGGGTCGGCGACAACGCGCACCGCCACGCCCTCATGGACCTGGCGCCGTACGACCGCTGGACCCTGCTGACCGGGATCGCGGGCGAGGCGTGGGAGCGCGCCGCCGAGGCGGTGGCCGAGAAGCTGGGCATCCCGCTCACGGCCGTCGTCATCGGTCCGGGCCGCGAGGTGACGGACCTGTACTACGACTGGGCCAAGGTGCGCGAGACCGACGAGAGCGGCGCGCTGCTGGTGCGCCCGGACAAGCACATCGCCTGGCGGGCGGCGACCCTGCCCGGCGACCCCGAGGAGGCGCTCATGCGTGCCCTGGTGTCCGTCCTGGGAAGGAACGGGGCGTGATGCGTTTCGTGCACGACACGCTGCCGCAGCGGGTGCGGTTCGCGTCCGGCGCCGCCACGGAGGAACTCGCCGCCGAGGTGGCCGAGTTGGGCGCACGGCGGGTGATGGTCGTGGCGGGCGGCAGCGGACGGGAGATCGCCGACCGCGTCACCGCCGGGCTGCCCGTGGTCCACCGGCACACGGACGTCGTGATGCACGTGCCCGTGGACGTCGCCCGGCGGGCGCGGGACGCCGCCACCGAGTGGCACGCCGACACCCTGGTGTGCGTCGGCGGCGGTTCGGCCACCGGGCTGGCCAAGGCGGTCGCGCTCACCACGGGGCTGCCGATCGTCGCGGTGCCCACCACCTACGCCGGTTCGGAGGCCACCGCCGTCTGGGGCCTGACCGAGGACGCCCGCAAGACCACCGGCACCGACCCGCGCGTCCTGCCCCGCGCGATCGTCTACGACGCGACGCTGACCCGCTCGCTGCCGGTCGGCCTCAGCGTCGCGTCCGGGCTCAACGCCCTCGCGCACTGCGTGGATTCGATGTGGGCCCCGCACAGCGATCCCGTCGACCGGGCGCTGGCCGCGGAGGGGGTGCGCGCGCTGAGCGGCGGACTGCCGCTCGTCGTGAAGGACCCGCACGCCCTCGACGGCCGCGAACGGACCCTGTACGGCGCCTACCTGGCCGCCGTCGCGTTCGCGTCCGCCGGGTCCGGACTGCACCACAAGGTGTGCCATGTGCTCGGCGGCATGTTCGGTCTCCCGCACGCCCAGACCCACGCCGTCGTGCTGCCGCACGTGCTGGCCTTCAACGCGCCGTACTCCCCCGACGCCGAACGGCTGCTGGCCTCGGCCTTCGGCGCGCCCACCGCCGGCGAGGGCCTGGCCCGGCTGCGCGCGGCGCTGGACGCGCCGCGCTCGCTGCGCTCGCTGGGGATGCCGCAGGAGGGGGTCGCCGCGGCAGCCGAGGCCGTCGTCGCGGCGGCCCCGCCCGGCAATCCGCGGCCCGTCACCCTCGCCTCGATCACCGAACTCGTGCAGACGGCATGGGAAGGAAACCCACCCCGATGACCCACGACCGCCCGGCCCCCGCCGGTACCCCGGTTCCGGACGCGCAGCAGGAACGGGAGGCCGAGGTCACCCGCCAGGTGCTCGCCTCCTTCGACGGCTGCGCCGACCCCCGCCTGCGTGAGGTCATGCAGTCCCTGGTCCATCATCTGCACGCGTTCGTCCGCGAGGTCCGCCTCACCGAACGGGAGTGGAACGAGGGGATCGCCTTCCTCACCCGGGCCGGGCACATCACCGACGAGCGCCGCCAGGAGTTCATCCTGCTGTCGGACGTGCTCGGCGCGTCCATGCAGACGGTCGCCGTCAACAACGCGGCCTACGGGGACGCCACCGAGGCCACCGTCTTCGGCCCGTTCTTCGTCGAGAACAGCCCCTCGATCGAACTCGGCGGAGATCTCGCGTTCGGTGCCGCGGGCGAGCCGTGCTGGGTGGAGGGCACCGTCACCGACACCGCCGGGAAGCCGGTCCCCGGAGCCCGGATCGAGGTGTGGGAGGCCGACGAGGACGGCTACTACGACACCCAGTACGGCGACGACCGGATCGCGGCCAGGGCGCACCTGTTCAGCGACGCCGACGGGCGCTACCGCTTCTGGGGGCTGACCCCGACGCCGTATCCCATCCCCCACGACGGGCCGGTGGGAGGGCTGTTGGCGGCGACCGGCCGCTCGCCCATGCGCGCCTCGCATCTGCACTTCATGGTCGGCGCGCCCGAACTGCGCACCCTGGTCACGCACATCTTCGTGCGCGGCGACGAACTCCTCGCGCGGGACGCCGTGTTCGGGGTGAAGGAGTCGCTCGTCAAGGACTTCGAGGCGCAGCCCGCGGGCACCCCGACGCCGGACGGGCGTGATCTCGGCGACCGTCCGTGGTCACGCGTGCGGTTCGACATCGTGCTGGCGCCGGACGGCGCGTGACCGCCCCGCGCGCAGCACGTCCGTGGCGCGCAGCCCGTAGTGCTCCTTGAACCGATGGGAGAAGTGGGCGGCCGAGCCGAATCCGCACCGGGCCGCCACGTCGGCGACCGTCCGCTCCGCGCTCCGGGCCAGGAGCGCGTGGGCGTGTTCGAGGCGGGCGCCCAGCAGGTACTGCGGAACGCTGGTGCCGCCCGCGGCGAAGACCCGCGAGAGATGGCGCTCGCTGATGCCGATACCCCGGGCGATCCGGGCAGCCGAGAGGCCCGGGTCGGCCAGGTGCTCCTGGACGTACGCCTTGGCGACCGTCAGGTGGACGGTGGTCAGGGCGCCCGTCCGGCCGGTGACCACCGAGGCGAGCAGATCGAGCAGCACGTCCTCGTCCACGCCGGGGCCCGCGTCCGCGGCCGGACCGAGGTCCGCGCGGCCGCCCGCATCCGGACCCGCGTCCGCGCTCCCGTCAGCAGCCCCGTACGGACCCGTGTCCACGCCGGGGCCCGCAGCCGCGTCCCCCCTCGCGCCCGGGTCCTCCCCCGACTCCCGCCGCAGCGCCCGAGCCGCCAGTGCGGCGAGGGTTCTGATCTGCACGGACCCGTCGTCGATGACGAGCGGCTGCGGCAGGGAGGCCGGCCCTCCGAGGTCGCGCCACACCGTGTGCGGGACCTTGAGCGCGAGTTCCTCCAGTCCGTGCGAGAAACCGCGCATGAAGGGCTGGTCGGCGTCGCAGATCAGCAACTGCCCGGGATGCAGCAGCCGTACGCCGTCGTCGTGGTAGAAGAACGCGTCGCCCGCGAGGCTCAGATAGCAGGCCACGGCGTCCGAGGGGACGCGGCGGATCTCGGCCCGCGTCCGCTCCACGACGTGCGGGCTGCCGAGCACCCGCGCCACATGCACCCTGGGGAGCTGGAGGTTGATCTCCGTCGCGTCCAGGGCGGTGTCCTGGAGGGACCGGCAGCGCAGCCCGATCAGGGCCTCGGCGTTGTGTTCCTCCCACAGTGCGACGCGCCGTGCCTCGGGAAGGCCGACGGTGCTGAAGCGCACCGGCGCGCTCGTCGTCCCGCTCTTCATTCCTCCAGCGTAGAGGCGTCGGCCGCTGCCTGCCCCAGGTCGCGCACCTACTTTTTGATCACCGAGGAGGCCCGGTGTCGTACGACCGCGGGTCCTGGCGTGCCAGCAGGGCGCCCACGCTCTCGCCGGCCGCGCGGTGCCAGTACCGGAGGGGGCGGAGCAGGGCGTGGTCGCCGCCCGGCACGACGACCGCCTCGGCGCGCGCCCCGGCCGCGCGTGCCCGGGCGACCAGGGCCAGCGAGGCCGCGGGGTCGGTGACCCGGTCGCGGTCGCCGTGCAGGACCACGACGTCCTTGCCGGCCAGGTGGTCGACCGGTTCGCCGTCGGGGCACCAGGGCGCGAGCGCCAGGACGCCGCTGACCCGGGGCGTGTCGGCGGCGCGCAGTGCGGCGCGGCCGCCCATCGAGTGGCCCACCAGGACGGTGGGTAGGTCGCCGAAGCGGCGGCCGAGTTCGTCGAGCGCGCGATGGGCGTCGTGCAGGGGGTCCGCGTCGGCGCCGTTCCAGCCGCGCACGCGGTAGCGGACCTGCGCGACCAGGACGTCGTCGGGGGTCACGGCGGCGACGGCCCGCACGAGGGGCCGTATCCGCAGGGCGGACAGTTGCCAGGGGTTCGCCGGGACCCGGCTGTCGGCGGTGCCCCCGTGCAGGAACAGCACGGCCGAGCGCGGGGCGCGCGAGGTACGCGGGCGGCGGCGCGGGACGAGGGCGGCCGGCGGGAGGTCCGCGGCGGCCGGGCCGGTGGGGCGCGGAGCGTGTCGGGTCATGGGTGCCGGTCTGCTCCCGTTCTGGCTCGCCGTCAGGGCGCGCGGGGCGGTCGTAGGGCTCCAGTATCGGCGTGAAGGCGGAGTACGGTCGCCTGCGGCGCGGATGGCGGCCTGCGATCTCGTCGTCGCGGCCGACCATGTCAGGTTCGGCGTCCCCGAGGTGCGCCGCTCCCTGGTGGCCGCGGACCGGACGCTTGAGGAGTGCTGGGACCGCCAGGAGCAGATCATCGCCGCGGTCTTCGCGTCCGGCGACGCCCGCGAGGGGGTGACGGCGTTCACGGAGAAGCGCGGGCCGGTGTGGCGGGGCCGCTGACGGGGGGCGTCGGCGCCTGCGCGCGGGTGGTGGTGGGGGCTGGCTGGGTGAGGCGTCGCGGGCGGCATGTCACCCCGCGGTCACCGGCTCCTCCCCCGCGCCGTCCCGGGCCTGTCGGACCACGTACTCCTCGTTCTCCGCGCCCAGCTGGGCCGCGCGTTCCGCGGTGATCACCAGCCGCCCCAGCACGGCCGGAACCGCCACCGCGGGCAGCAGGTGCCGGAACAGCGCGGCGATCCGCTCTTCCAAGTCGCGCCGCTCGACCAGGATGTGGGAGTGCATCTGGACGCCCGTCCAGGCGGCCGAGAGGAGCCACGCGCTCTCCGCCGCGTCGACCCCGGGGAGCAACTCCCCCTGATCCTGTGCCTCGCGCAGCAGCTTCTCCGAGGTGTCGACCCACGCCGTCACCAGGTGCGTGCCGAACTGCGCGCGCAGACCGTGCTCCAGGGACAGCTTCGCCGCCGCGCTCACCACGGCGTCCCGGCGCATCCGATACGCCGTCAGCAGCCCCACGTCCACCATCTCCTGGAGCTTGCACACCCGCGGCGGCAGCGACAGCACCGCCAACTGCTCGTGCAGCACGCCCTCGGCCAGCGCCTGCTTGGACGGGAAATGGAAGTACAGCGCGCCCTTGGTCACACCGGACCGCGTCAGAATCTCCCCGATCGTCGCCGCCTCGTAGCCGCGCTCGTCGAACACGGACGCCGCCGCTTCCACGATCGAACGCCGCGTCCGAATCGCACGCTCCTGCCGAGCCACCGAGCCACCTCCACCACCTGGACCAGCACACTCCCCCACCCAAACCAAACCAGCTAGTCCGTATATTCACAACCCCAGCCGGACCCCTAGGTCCGGAAACGGCGCCACCGAGCCCCTCACTGGCCACTTTCGCACCACAAGCCCCACCACGGCGTCACGGCGCAACCCCTTCGCCACCCCTACACAAAACGGAAGGAATGATTCTCCAGCCACTCACGACCGGGACTTGAGCGACATGTACGGGTGCGGCTGCGGGCGGCGGCCGCCGGTGCGGACGCGGGTGCGGGTACATGTACGGGTACGGGTACGGCGATCGAACGCTAGGGAAGACGGTCCGCGTCCACCCGGGAGAAGATCAGGTCGCTCTCCTCCGTGACCGGGTGCCGCCATCGCACCGGCACGGCCGGTCCCCTGCGCAGCGCTTCCGGATAGCTCTCGGGGGCGTACGCGTTGGGCAGGCGGTAGGCGTGGAACCCCGCGTCCGACATGGTCTCCAGCAACTCGTCCACGGAGTCGCCGAGTTGGGCCATGCGGTCGGGGGTCACCTCCACGGTGATCTCGACGTCGGGGCGCAGCCGGCCGAGCAACGGCCGCAGCCCGCGCACCACTTGGCCCTCCGCGCCCTCGACATCGATCTTGATCACCCTGGCGGTCGCCGCCTCGTCCTCGGCGAGCAGCTCGGGCAGCGGCAGCGCCGCGATGTCGAACGCGGACTCGGCCGGGCCGTCGTAGGGGACGATGCTGTTGGCTCCCATGTTGCGGGAGCTGGCCAGCACGAAGGTCAGCGTGCGGTGGGTGTCGGCGACGGCCGCGTTCAGGGCGCGGACGTTGCCGCAGCCGTTCAGGCGGAGTTGCTGCGTCAACCGGCCGTGGAACACCGGCGAGGCCTCGATGGCGACGACCCGCCCGCGCTCGCCGACCAGTTGTGACGCCAGCACGCTGAAGATCCCGACGTTGGCCCCGACGTCGACGAAGGTGTCGCCCGGCTTCAGCCGGCGTTCGAGCCAGCCGGTCATGTGCGGTTCCCAGACCCCGAAGAGGTACACGTACCGCTGGATCAGGTCCTGGGTGTCCACCGCGAACCGCGCCCCGAACCGGGTCTCGACCACCCGCCGCCTCGGACGGTCCCGAAGGTGCGCGTTGAGGAGGCGGGACGCCAGGAACGCCTTGCCGAGGGTGCCGGGAGCGTCCCGCACATAGCGACGCCCCAGCGTGACCAGCGTCTCCGGCACGGGGGTGTTCAGCAGGGTCTCCTCCTCCGACTCCCGGCGACCGAGGCGGCAACCCTATCGCGCGCGCTCTCGGCCACGGGTGCGGCGTCCGGCCGGTGAACCGGACGCCATACCCGCTCATGTCAGGCCTGACACAGGGCCGTTCGGCTCAGATGGCGCGCGAGGAAGCGGACCGCGCTGTCGACCTCGAACCTGGGCAACTCCTTGTGCCTGCCCGCGTTGACGTGCAGCGTCTTCTCCGACGAGGCGAAGGCGTCGAACAGCGCGAGCCCCGCCTCGCGCGGGATGTGCTCGTCGTCCCACTGCAGGTCGAACTCGATCGGGACGGTGATCCGCTTCGCCTGCTCGGCCAGCGCGTCGGGCCAGTGCAGGCCGAACACCGCGGCGTTGATCCTGGGTTCGACCGCCACCAGCGGTACGCCGATCGCGGTTCCCATGTTGAGGCCGAACCAGCCGACGGATCCGCCGGTGCCGATCTCGGGGAGTTCCTGGAGCGCGTCCAGGGTCGCCCGCCACTCGGGTACCGCACGTTCCGCGAGGTGCGCGTTGTAGCGGACGACGACCGGGCCCACCGGCTCGCCCGCCGCCATGGCCTGCTGCATCACGGCGATCTCCTGCTCGTCGTACGCCGTCCGCGGCCGGTCGCCGTGGCCGGGCGCGTCGATGACGGCGACGTGGAAGCCGCAGCCTGTCACGAGCCGTCGGGCACGGCCGGACATCGCGGGATGCTTCTTGTGATTGCCGCCGCCGTGCCCCATGAGGACGAGCGGCGCCCCGTCTGCACCGGAGGCGGGCGACCAGAGAACACCGGGGACTTCGCCGACGGTGAAGTCGCGTTCGGTCATGCCGTCCGCCGAGGACTCGGCGGTGAATTCCAGAGAGTGCATGGCATTGCCTTTCGGGAGAGCCTTGTTGTCGAGGCGCTCCCGGCGATACCTACGTCAATCGCCCGACCGTGACGCGAGGGAGAGCACCCACCTGCCAAACAGCGTTCATGGGTCTCACCTCCTTCGACGGTGCCGCGGTCAGCCGCACGCTACCAACCCGGCGCCGCTCCCGCCCACCCGTTTTCGCCCGCCGCCCAAGCCTCCACAAGGCCCCGTACAACAGGCCACTTGGGCAGGGAAAACGCAACTTCGACAGGGCTCGTGCAGGCGGTTACCTTCACCTGTCCCTCGGCGAACCGATCCCCCTCCGGACGGCAGCCCCGACCAAGGAGAGACGTATGCCCCAGCTCGCCCTGTACACCTTCGGCGTCCTGAAGTCGCCGCTCGCCGATCCCGGGCCTCTCACACGCGAGTTCTACGACACCGGCGAGGCCGTCTACCGGACGATCAGCCGGCGCCCCGGGTACCTCGCGCATGCAGAAGCGGCAGGCGGTGACCGGGGCGTGCTGTTCGAGGCGGACTGGGGTGCGTGGGGAGAGTTCGCCGTTCCCGCCTGGTACCGCAAGGGCCGTGGGGCGGACACCACCGCCCTGGCCACGACCCTGTCCCTCTGGACCGGCCTGCGCCCCGCCTTCGACGCCGTCTGCACCGGTCCGCACCGGGAGGCACTGAACCGGCGTCACGACTGGTTCGAGAGGACCGAACACCCGACCCATGTGTGCTGGTGGGTCTCCGACGGCGTGACACCCCCCTGGCGGGACGGCGTCTCCAGGCTGGAACACCTCCACGCCCACGGCCCCGCGCCGCACGCCTTCACCTTCGCCCACCCGTTCGCGGCGTGAGCGCGACGCGGTGCCAGCGATCCCGTTCCGCCGCGTGGCTGCCCGACTCCGTCGCCAGGTCGGTCGCGGCCACGGCCTGCGGTGTGGGCTCACCGTCGCGGGTGAGGAGCGTCAACGGCCAGGTGGGGGAGGCGGGTTCAGCGCCGTCGTACGGGTGCCAGTCCCAGGGGCCGTCGAATCGCCACGCACGACCGTCGCGGTCGACGACCTCGTCGCCTTCTTCGAGGAACGCGTAGGGACGGAAGACCAGTTCGATGCTGATCGGTTCCTCCCCCGCCGGATCGAGCGTGGTGCCCTGGTCCTCCAACTCGGGGTCGTGGGCCTCGCCTTGCGGCAGAAGTTCGAGGTAGCAAGCGGGGCGGGGCAGCAGGCCTGTCACCAGCGGCGGGTCGAAGTGATACACGGACGCGATGTGCACGACGGTCGGCGGGATCCCCACCCGGCAGGCGTCACCCGCCCGCAGCGTGGCTTCCGCCGGCTCGGTCCGGAAGTACGAGCGGTCCCAGTCCTGGTCGGACGGGAGGGGCAGGGCGTAGTCGCCGTTCCAGGCGTAGGAGTGAGCCTCAGGGTCGACCGCGTTCCACGGCCACCTCACGGAGACATGCGAACGCGAGACCCCGGTGACCGAGGCCTCGGTGAACGGGCACTCCAGCCGCACCACGTCGCCGGGACGGAACCGGACCGCGCCCCCCTCGGCGGCGCCGACGCCCATCGCCCGCCGCCCCGACGGCAGTTCCCGACCCGCACCCATCACGCCCTCCTCGAAGTCCACGGTCCGCGGTCCACGGTCCGCGGTCCGCGGTCCGCGGTCCGCGCCCAGCATCACAGAATGCGCCATCACCGTCGGGCGCGGCGTTCGGGGCCCGCAGCCCGGGGCTGCCCGTCCGTCCTCTCGGCCGACCGAGGATCTCGTCCGGCGGACGCGAGAGGACCTCGCCCACCGGCTCACCCACGTCTTCGGCGAGGCGACCTGCCCGCGTCACGCCCGGCGTTTCTCCATCGCCGAGCAGATCGCGGGACAGGTCACCGGGTCGGTCATCAAACAGGTCTCCGGTCCGGCCGGTTGACCGAGTGTCGGTTCACTCCGCGTCGACGCCCCCGACCGGCACAGGCACCAGCGCGCCGACCAGGCGGCGAAGCAGCTCCGTGCGGTCGGTCGTCCGGGGGTGGTCCGCGGCGCCGTGCATCAGCAGATGATGGACCGTCCCGGTCAGCGCGAGCGCCAGCATCGGGCAGTCGGCGTCCGCGGCGACGCGGCCGAGGCGCTGTTCCGCCTCCAGGTACCGGGTCATCGCCGCCTCCACCGCGCCCGGCCCCGGCGCGCCCTCGGCCCACGCGTGCCCCACCCGTTCGGCGACCCGGGCCCGGGAGAGGGCCGTCGCCGCGATCTCGGGGCCGGTCGTGCCGAGCATGGCGAGAGCCGCGCCGGTCAGATTCTCGCGTACGCCGCCGTGACCGGCCCGGTCGGGCAGCGGGCCCACCTCGGCCGCGATCCGCGCGAAGCGGTCCAGGACCAGCTGGGCGACGAAGTCGTCGAGGTCGGCGAAGTGGTTGTACAGCAGCCCCTTCGCGCAGCCCGCCTCCTCGGTGACGGCACGGTTCGTCAGTCCGGCCGGGCCCTCCCGGGCCAGAACCCGTTCCGCCGCGGCGAACAGCCGCTCCCGGACATCGGGGATCGCTACGCCGCGCGGTGACATCCAGTCCTCCGGATTCGACACTTGCCAGTATGGGCAATCGCCCATACCGTGGGTATGGGCAGACGCCCATACTAGCCTCTCCGGCAGGAGCGATCCTCATGCGTGAGCTCGTCAACACCGCACAGTCCGAGGCGTGGAACGGCGACGAGGGCCGGCACTGGAGCGACCACCACGACCGGTGGAACGCCGTCAACGAAGGGTTCAACACCCCCCTCCTCGCGGCCGCCGCGATCGGCGCCGAGGACCGGGTGCTCGACGTCGGCTGCGGCACCGGGCAGACCACCCGGCTGGCCGCCCGAGCGGCGGCACGGGGCTCGGCCCTGGGACTGGACCTCTCCGCACCGATGCTCGCGACCGCCCGCACCCTGGCCGAGAAGGAGGATCTGGAGAACATCACGTTCGAGCAGGGCGACGCCCAGGTCCACCCGCTGCCGCCCGCCGCGTTCGACACGGCGGTGAGCCGCTTCGGCATCATGTTCTTCGCCGATCCGGTCGCGGCGTTCGCCAACATCGGCCGGGCCCTGCGCCCCGGCGGCCGGCTCGCCTTCGTCTGCATGGCGGACCCGGCCCGCTGCGAGTGGGCGCTGGTCCACGGCGCCGTACAGGCACGCCTGCCCCTCCCGCCGCAGGAGCCGGGCCCCGGGGGCGGACCCGGCATGTTCTCCCTCTCCGACCCGGCGGTCGTTCGCGAGGTCCTCGGCGCGGCCGGGTTCGGCGACGTACGCCTGGAGTCCGTGGAGGCACTCGGCGCGTTCGGACGGGACGCCGACGACGCCGCCGACCATCTGCTGGGGTCCGGACCCGGCCGCCATCTCGTGAACGCGCTCGGCCCGACCGGCACCGCGGACGCGGCCGGCCAGGTGCGCGCCGCGATGTCCGCCGTCCTCGCCGGCCACGCGGGCTCCGGCCCCGTACGGCTGCGCACCTCCGCATGGCTGGTCACCGCCGCCCGCCGCTGACCGGCCACGGGCGCACGCGATGTCAGTGGCGCCTGTGACACTGCCCGTGTGACCAACGAGACCGCCGCGGTCCCTTCCGGCCGCCCCCTCGACTCGCTGCCGCCCGCCGCGCGGGACGGCATCGCCGGTACGGACTGGGCCGGTTTGCCGCACCGCTGCACGGGGCGGCACAACGTGCCCGACACGCCCGACATCCTCATCGGGGTGCTCGACGCCGACCCCGGCCGCCGTGTGCGGGCCGTCGGTGATCTGTACCGACTGCTCCTCGACGGAGAGCGGGTCTTCCCGGCGACCGCCCCGGCCGCTCTCGTGGTCGCGGCCCTGCTCGACGACCCGCGCACGCTCGTGGAGGATCGGTGGGACCGCAGAGCGGGGCGCCGGCCGCTCCGCGCGGAACTGCTCAACTGGCTGGCCTCGTTCGCCGACACCGCCCGCCTGGAGGAGGCCGACGGTGCCGGGACGGCGCGGGACCTGGCGGCGGCGCGTGCGGTGCGGCCGAGCCTCCACGGTCTCGTCGCCCGCTACTGCGAGGCCGACGACGTGCGAGTGCGGGAAGCCGCCCTCGCCGCCACCGCGCTGCTGACGGAGGACCCCACTCTCGTCTCGTGCGCACGGCGTCACGCGCCTGCCGTCCGTGACGTCCTGGCCACGAGCGCGGACTCCTACCACCGGTGGATCGCCCGGTCTCGACTGGCGGCCTGGGGTGAGGACATCACCGGCCTGGTCACCGCGGAGGAGGAGCGCCGGGCCGCCCTGGACCGGGCCCACGCGTCGGCGGACGACCCCTGGGCCGAGGACTCCGAGCAGGCGGCGCGCTTCCTGGCCGAACAGCCCGAGGACACCGCCGCCCTGGAACCGCCCGGACGCCGGCTCTCTCGTCGGACGACACCTGCGCCGACGGCGGCGGCCCGACCCCGGTCACCCCACGGGCCGCCGGCCCCATCCCCGTCACCCCACAGGCCGCCGCCCGAACCGCCCGTGGCCGTCCCGGGGAGCGCCCCGGGGCATCGGGGCGCGTGGCGCATCGCCAGAAGTGAGGAGCGCGCCGAGTGGACGTTCACCCCGTACATCGGGGTCGGCCCGCTGCACTTCGGGATGGCCCTGGAGGAGATCACCGGCGTGCTCGGTGCGGGGCCGACCGTCTCGTCGTACACCCATGAAGACGGTGAACGACGCCTGGTCCACGCGGACTTCCCCACGACCGGGATCAGATGTCTTTTCCGGGGCGACCGCTTGGGGTGCGTGGCCGTCGACGCGCTCACCGGGCCCCAGGTGCGACTGGGCGCGGTCCCGCTGACCGGGTGCGCGCCCTCGCGTGTCGAGGCGTGGCTCGTCCACCGTACGACGACGCCGGACAGCCTGCGGTACAGCCCGGCCGGCGACCCCGTCCTCGCCGACCTGGGCCTGGCGATACGGACCCAGCGGGCCGGGGACCTGGTCCTGACCCGGCCACTGTTCCTGCTGCACGACTGGCTCGACCTGTGGCACTCGCTGCCCGCCCGCGAGTGGCACCACTTCTAGCGCGCGGTGCGGCGGCGTTCGCCCGGCACCTCGACGACGAAGAACAGGAAGCAGGGCCTGGTAGCGAGCTCGTGGAACTGATCGGGGAACAGCTCGCGGGCGGCCGGGTCCGGCTGGGGCTCGCTGATGGCGGAGAGACGGAAACCGGCGGCGGTGAACGCGTCGGTCATCGCGTGCAACGGCTTGCGCCAGAACGTCATCGGGTACGGCCGGCCGTCGAAGGTCCACTCGAAGGCATAGCTGGTGGTCGCGGAGTAGTCGGGGCGGGGTTCGCGGAACGTGTAGGCCACGAACGGGTGGTCCACCGACGCGATCAGCCGGCCGCCGGGCCCGAGCACGCGCCGCACCTCGGCCAGCGCGGGCCCCCAGTCCTCCAGGTAGTGCAGCACGAGGGACGCCAGCACGTCGTCGAACGCACCGTCCTCGAACGGCAGTCGCTCCCGCAGATCGGCCAGGTGCAGGGCCACGTCGTCGCCCAACCGCCGTCTGGCCAGCGCCAGCATCCCGGCGCTGGCGTCGATGCCGGTGACCTGCGCGCCACGGTCGCGCAGCGCGGCGGACAGCGGGCCGGAGCCACAACCGGCGTCCAGGACGCGGCGGCCGGCCACGTCTCCGGCGAGGGCGAGCATCGCGGGCCGCTCGTAGTAGGCGTTGACGAGGTTGTGCTCGTTCTCCGCCGCGTACGCCTCGGCGAAACGGTCGTAGTCGTTGGCCCGGTCCGGGCGTCGAGGCCGGGCCGAGCCGTCCGCCGCGGCCGCATCCGCCGCCGCCTCAACCGCAGCCGCAGCCGCAGCCGCAGCAGTCGCCTCGGCCATGTCGTCCACGTCGGTCACTCCGGCCCGCTCCCCCACCGCCTGACGCCCCGCGCCCTCGCCCCGCCCGACCGCGCACCCGCACTCGACCGCACTCAACCGCAATCAACCGCACTCAGTCGAGGCAGAACTCGTTGCCCTCGATGTCCTGCATCACGATGCACGACTCGTTGTACTCGTCGGCGAGCAGCACACGTTCGCGCACCGCGCCGAGCGCCAGCAGCCGGGTGCACTCGGCCTGGAGCGCGGCCAGGCGCTCCTCCCCCACGAGCCCGGTGCCGACCCGCACATCGAGGTGCACCCGGTTCTTGACGACCTTCCCCTCGGGGACCCGCTGGAAGTACAGCCGCGGGCCCTCTCCCGTGGGGTCCTGGCACACGAATCCGGCGCCCTGCCGCTCGGGCGGCAGCGAGCGGTCGTAGTCGTCCCAGGTGGCGAACCCGTCCGGGGGCGGCGGTACGACGTACCCCAGCACCTCGCACCAGAACCGGGCCACGCGCTCGGGATCCGCGCAGTCGAAGGTGACTTGGAACTTCTTGATCGACGGCATCGGCGCACGATAGCAGCAGAAAAGGCGGGCCGCCCTGGGATCGGCGGCCCGCCTCCTCACCTCGTCGTCCGGCCGGTGTCATGGCCGGTCACCGGTCACCGTCCGGCGACCGCGGCCGGGGTCAGCGGCGGAAGTGACCGCCGCGGTGGTCGCGGCCCCACGAAACGACGTCAACGAGGCGGCCGTGGTCGTTGCGCAGGGTCGCGGTGTCGACCGTGTCCCAGACCTCGCGACGGCGGTCCTGGAACAGGTCGTGCCGCGAGTCACGGCCGACGCCGGTGTGCACCCGCACGCTGTCGTGTCCGGCCAGCCGCACGTGGCGGAAGGTGTAGGTGTGACCGTCCCGGTCCGACAGGGTCCAGCCGTCGAGGTCGACCGTGCGCCGGGTGTCGTTCGTGATCTCCACCCACTCCTGGTTCAGGGCGCGCGGCGAGCGGTCGTGGCCGCGTACGGAGTGCTGCACGTCCGAGATGGACACGTCGGCGTGCGGGCGGCCGGGGTTGTGGTCGGCGGCGGAGGCCGGCAGCGCTGCCGCGCCCACGACGGCGGCGGCCACGGCGCCGGCGGCGAACAGACGGCGGGCAGTGGAAGAAACGGACACGGGGTCCCCCTTCGTTGGTGCGCACACCCGCCCTGACCAGGGTGGTGACACCCCGGCCGGGCCGGATGCGTGGTGCTGGTGTGTGGCCGGTCGGCCGCACAGGGGCAACCTTGCCCGTCCGATGGGGGCGATGTGTGAGACATGCGTGGACGATTACATTTCGCGCAGGTTTCTGTGACACTCACCTGCAATGACCATTCATGCGGTGAATGCACCAAGTTGACGCCGCGTCGGACCCACTTCCCTTGAGGGCATTGGGCACAGAGCACCATCCGGCCGACCCTGCCGGCGCCGGACGGAAAGGGCGTTCACCCGAAAGTGAGTAACAGAGCCCGTGCCGCCGCGCGGGCCGCGTGGCGCCCGGCCGCGCGACGGGCGTCACGCGGCGCCCGGTGAGGCGACGGCCCACGCACCGCCCGGCCGGACGACGGCCCACGCACCGCCCGGCCGGGCGACGGCCCGGACCCCGGCGCGGCCGTCACATGCCCACGTTCTCCAGCAGGGCGTGCAGATCCTGTACGGCGTCGACCGTGGCGAACGCGGCCACGGCAAGCACGGCCGCCGTCGCCACGGCGATCAGCCGGTGCCGCTTCAGCGGCGGGGCGAGCAGCGCGGCGACCCGCCGCGGCACGGGCCCGGCGCCGGTGAGCGCGGTGCGGCGGCGGAGGCTGCCGCGGATGCCGAACACGGCGCCGTCGGCACGCTCGCGGGGCCGGCGGGCGGCCAGGGCGGCCTTGCCCACCGTGCGCGCGACCCGCCCGCGGTCCCCGCTCGCGGCCGCGGCGCTCTCGTCGGCCCAGCGCTCGATCGTGTACAGCACGGCGTCGGCCAGCGGTCGCAGCAGCGGGTTGGCGGCGGCACCGAACTGCGCCACGGCGACGAACGCGTAGTGGTGGCCTGTCAGATGGGCACGTTCATGGGTGAACAGGATGTTGCGCTCGCGCGTATCGAGGGTGTGCAACATGCCAGTGGAGACGACGACCCGGCCGGGTCGTCCGGGGATCGCGAACGCGTCGGGGGTGTCGTCCTCGACGACGACCAGACCGCCGTTCTCGGCGGGCATGCAGGCCGCTTCGAGGGCGGCCGCGGCCAGTGTGCGGGCGCGCCGCCACAGCATCCGGCCGACCGTCACGACGGCCGTGGCCGCCAGCAGCCCCGCGATCACGGCCACCGAGAACTCGTCCGGGTCGTCCCGCTGGGCGGCGCGTGCGGACCAGTGGCCGAGTGCGGCCAGTTCCGGCACGCGGATGAGGCCGGTGACGGCGAGCAGTCCCAGCGAGACGGTGCCGGCCACCCCGAGCACCAGGGCCGTGACGGTCAGCAGCCACGTCGCGAGCCGCGGCTCGCACCGCTCCGAGAGCGGGCGTGCCCCGAAGGGCGCGATGAACGACAGCAGGAGTGGAAGGTAGACGGCGATACGCATCCGGGCGCTCCTACTGTTCGGGGCCGAGCAGCCGGCGCAGCAGTTCCGCGTCGGCCTCGGACAGGCCGTCGGCGAAGCGGGCGAGGACGTCGTGCCGGTCGGAACGCGCGTCCAGGACGGACCGCATCCGGCGGGCGGCCAGACCGGGGTCGTCGGCCACGGGCGTGTAGGCGTAGGCCCGGCCGCGCGGGCCGCGGGTCAGCAGGCCCTTGGTGTGCATGCGGGTGAGGATCGTGACCACGCTGCTGTACGTCAGCTCGCCGCCGAGGGCTTCGGCGACCTCGCCGGGGGTCAGCGCGCCGTCGGCGCGGTGCAGCAGGTCGAGGATCTCGGCCTCGCGTGCGCCGTTGGCCCGCCTCGGGCCGCGCCCGCCCGCTTGAGCGCCCATGCGCCGGACCTCCTTCCCTCATCTTCTACAGTCGTGTAAAACTTCTACAGCGGTGTAGAACCGCTCTCCCGAGTCTGACATGCGCCCGCACCGGGGGACACACCCCGCCGGCCACGGCGCTCGGCCGGAAAGGACCCCTCGATCCCCTTGACTCCCCAGCACCTCGCGCCCACGGTCGCGGGCACTCGTGGAACCCCTGCACCGAATCAGCCATCAGAACAAGTACGGGGGAAAAGGGCAGGGGCATGTGCAGGCACGGAGGGCAGCACCGACACGAGCTGCACCGGCGGCAGCACCGGCACCGAGTACTCCCGCACCCGTACTCGCATCCGCACACACCCGCTCCAGGAGTCCGCAGCGTGAAGATCACGTTTTTGATCCACAACGTCTACGGCATCGGCGGAACCATCCGCACCACGGTCAACCTCGCCGCCGCTCTCGCCGATGAGCACGAGGTGACCATCGTCTCGATGCTGCGCCATCGCGCCCGCCCACGGTTCGCCATCGACCCGCGGGTGACGGTCGTCCCCCTGGTCGACAACCGCCCGTCCTCCCCCGACGCGTCCGACGAGCTGCACCGCCGGCCCGCCAGGGTCTTCCCGGCGGCGGAGAAGCGCTACAAGCAGTACAGCCGGCTCACGGACCGGCGCGCCGAGGAGTACCTGCGCGACTGCGACGCCGACGTGGTCATCGGCACCCGGCCGGGCCTCAACGTCTATCTGGCCCGCTTCGCCCCGGCCGGCGCGCTGCGCATCGCCCAGGAACACCTGACCCACGACACCCACACGGACCGGCTCCGCACCCGGCTGGCGCGGCACTACCGCACCCTGGACGCGGTGATCACCACCACCGAGGCCGACGCCGCCGTCTACCGCAAGAAGATGCGCCTGCCCGGCGTCCGCGTCCTGGCCATCCCCAACAGCGTCCCCGACCCCGGACCGGCGCCCGCGCAGGAGCGGCCGCCGGTGATCGCCGCCGCGGGCCGGCTGGTGCGGGCCAAGCGGTTCGACCTGCTCATCGACGCCTTCACCGACGTCGCCGCGAAGTTCCCCGACTGGTCGCTGCGCATCTACGGCGCGGGCAACGACAAGCAGCGGCTCCAGGACCTCATCGACGAGCAGGGTCTCGGCGAGCGGGCGCGGCTGATGGGTGCCGTCTCCCCGATCGAGGCCGAGTTCCACCAGGCGTCCGTCGTCGCCTCCGCCTCCGACGCCGAGTCCTTCGGCATGACGCTGGTCGAGGCCATGCGCTGCGGCACCCCGGTCGTCGCCACCGACTGCCCGCTCGGCCCGGCCGAGATCGTCCACGACGGCGTCGACGGCCGACTGGTCCCCATGGGCGACCGGGACGCCCTGGCCGCCGCGCTGTGCGACCTGATCGCCGACGAGCCCGTCAGACTCCGCATGGGCGAGGCGGCCCGCACCGCCGCGCGGCGCTTCGACCCCGCGCACATAGCCCGGGCCTACGACGGCCTCCTCACCGAACTCTCCGCCGCCCGGGCCGCACGGCCTCGCCGACGCCTCGAAGCCGGGTGGCGCACCCTCCTCGCCCGGCCGGCCCAGAGCCTGCTGCGCCGCTGACCGGGTCCCGCACCCGCCCCGGGCACAGGCCGCCCGGGGCCCCGCGCCGGCCCGACCGCACCAGAACAGAAACGGACCCGCATGAGCACCATCGCCGTCCGCCGGACCGCCGCAACCGCGCCCGACCAGCCCTCCACGACCGCCGCGACCGCGCTCGACCAACCCTCCGCGCCCACCCCGACCACTCCGACCACTCCGACCACGGTGCGTGCGGTATGACCATCGCACCCACCCGCATCCCGCCCGGCCTCCTCGCCCCGCACCCGGCGACCCGCCGGGTGCCCTGGCCGGAGCTGGTCGCCATCGCCTACGCGGTGGTCCAACTCGCCCTGGTGGTACCGCATCTGGGCCTGGGATGGGACGAGACGGTGTTCGTCTCCCAGGTCGACCCGCGCACCCCCGCCGCCTACTTCAGCGCCCCGCGCTCGCGCGGCATCAGCTTCCTCGTGGCGCCCGTGCTCGCGGTGACCGGCAGCACCACCGCGCTGCGGGTCGCGCTCGCGCTGCTGTCCGCCGGGGCGCTGTACGCCGCCTACCGCGTCTGGCGCCCGCTGATCGGCCCCGGACGCACCGCCCTCGCGTCCCTGCTCTTCGCCGGCCTGTGGACCTCGCTCCTCTACGGCCCGCAGGCCATGCCGAACCTGTGGGTGGCCCTGTCCTCGGTGGCGGCGGCCGGCTGGTTCCTGCGCGCCATGCGCCCGCGAGCGCCGCGGGGGACCCTGATCGCCCTGGGCGCGACGGTCGCCGCGGCCACCTCCTTCCGCCTCTCCGACGGCGTCTGGCTCGCCCTGCCGCTGCTGGCCTCCTGCGCGGCCGTACGAAGGTGGCGGCGCCCGGCGCCCCTGCTCGCGATCGTCGCGGGGCTGGCCCTGGGCGGCGCGGAGTGGGTCGTGGAGGCCTACGCGCGCTGGGGCGGGGTCGGCAACCGACTGGCGGTCTCCAGCGCCACCCAGGGCGGCATGGGCGCGCAGTGGGCGGTCGGCATGGCCTGGCGCAGCCTCGACGGCCCGCTGCTCTGCCGACCCTGCCGGGTGGGGCTGGCCCATCCCGAACTCACCCTGTGGTGGCTCGCGTTGCCGGTGCTCGTCCTGGCCGCCTGCCTGCTGGCCCTGCGCACCCGACGCCGCTCGATCATCTGGCTGCCCGCGCTGTGCGGCGCCGCGCTGAGCGTGCCGTACCTGCTGCTCATCGGGTACTCCGCGCCGCGTTTCCTGCTGCCCGCGTACGCCCTGCTCGCGCTGCCCCTCGCCACGCAGGCCGCCGACACCTACCAGTCCCTGCACCGGCCCCGGGCCCGCTTCCTCCTCGCCGCGGCGGCGGTCGTCCTGCTCGCCCTGCATCTGGCGGGGCAGTACCGCGTCCTCGTACACAACGAGGCCGACGCCCGTGCCACCACCGGCGCCTACCGCAGCGCCGCGCACGGCCTGCGCCGTCTCGGGCTCACCCCGCCCTGCCTGGTGACCGGCGCGCACGCGCCGCCGGTCGGTTACTACGCGGGGTGCGCCTCGGCCAACGTCTCGGGCAACAACCGCAACATCACCGCGCAGGCGCTGCTGCGCCGGGCCGCGCACGACCCCACCGCGGCCCTCACGGCGAAGGACTCCGGCCCGCCGCGCTACGCACGCGACTGGACCCCGCACCCGCTGCCGGGCACCGGGCTCACCGCGTACGTGCGATCCTCGTCCTCCACCCCGTAGGCGCGCACCCACGGAGCCGGGGAGAGTGAGCAGGCCCGCGAGCGAAGAGCAGCACCCGCCGAGACGATGGCTGTGGCCCCTGTACGCGGCGGGGTTCACCACGGCGTTCGGCGCGCACGGCGTCGCCGCCAGCCTCGGCGGCGACGCGGCGGGCGCCGTGACGTCCCTGCTCGTGCTCGGCGGGCTGCTCGCGCTGTACGACGGTGCGGAGGTGCTGCTCAAGCCGGTCTTCGGTGCGCTGTCCGACCGCGTCGGCGCCCGCCCGGTGCTGCTCGGCGGGCTCGCCGCCTTCGCCGTCGCGTCCGCGCTGTACGTCCTGGTGGACGCGCCCGCCCTGCTGTGGGCCGCGCGGCTCGGCCAGGGCGCCGCGGCCTCGGCCTTCTCGCCTTCCGCCGCCGCGCTCGTCGCCCGGCTCTCCCCGACGGCGCGGCAGGGCCGCTCGTACGGCCGCTACGGCTTCTGGAAGTCGCTGGGGTACACCCTGGGCCCGCTGCTCGGCGGCCTCCTGGTCCGGGCGGGCGGCCTGCGGCTGCTGTTCGGCGTCCTCGCCGTGCTGGGCGCCGCCGTCGCCGTATGGGCCGCGCTCGCGGTGCCCGTCGTACCCCCGCTGCCGAGGGCCCGGCAGACGGTGCTCGACCTGGCCCGGCAACTGGCCGACCGCGCCTTCCTCGTCCCGGTGGGCGCGCTCACGGCGGCGACCGCGGCGCTGTCGGCCGGGGTCGGCTTCCTGCCGGTGTCGGGCCGGGCCGCCGGGCTGGGCCCGGTCGCCACGGGGGCGGCGGTGTCCCTGCTCGCCGCCTGCGGCGCCCTGGTCCAGCCGCGCGCCGGACGCGCGCTGGACGCCGGACGGCTCTCCGCGCGCACCGGCCTGGTCGCGGGCCTGCTCGTCACGGGCGCGGGGCTGTCCTGCGCGATGCTGCCCGGACTGCCCGGCATCCTCTCCGCGGCCCCGCTGATCGGCGTCGGCACGGGGCTGGTCACCCCCCTGGGCTTCGCCGCGCTGGCCGCGTCGACCTCGGCGGACCGCCTGGGCCGCACCATGGGCTGTGCCGAGCTGGGGCGCGAACTCGGCGACGCGGGCGGCCCGTTGGTGGTCGCCTCGGCGGCCGCCCTCGCCTCGCTCCCCTACGGCTTCGGCGCGCTCGCGGCCCTGATCTGGGCGACGGCGGCGGTCGGTTCGCTGCCCGCCCGCACGACGGCGGTGCCGCCGCACGACGGGCCACCCTGACCGGCCCCGCCCCCGGGATGTCGAACCCCGCCGACCGGAAGTGGCGGGTCACTATCGTGGGCGGGCGGCCGGTTCCGGCGCGGCGGGGCAGCCAGGAGCGAGCGGGCATGGGCGAGGCATCGACCGGGGCCGGGGTGCCGGACGAGCTGGAGCGCCGGCTCGGGGTCTCCGACGCGGTGCTGGTCGGCCTCGGGTCGATGATCGGCGCCGGGATCTTCGCCGCGCTGGCCCCGGCGGCCCGCGCGGCCGGATCGGGGCTGCTGCCCGCCCTCGCCGCGGCGGCGGTCGTGGCGTACTGCAACGCCACCTCCTCGGCGCGCCTCGCCGCCCGGTATCCGGCGTCGGGCGGCACGTACGTCTACGGACGTGAGCGACTGGGCGCGTTCTGGGGATTTCTGGCGGGCTGGGGCTTCGTGGTCGGCAAGACCGCCTCGTGCGCGGCCATGGCGCTCACCGTGGGCGCGTACGTCTGGCCCGGCCGGGAACACGCCGTCGCGGTCGCGGCGACGGTGGCGCTCACCGCGGTCACCTGCGCGGGCGTACGGAAGTCGGCGTGGCTGACCCGGGCGATCGTCGCCGTCGTGCTCGCGGTCCTCGCCGCGGTCGTGGTCGCCTCCCTCACCTCCGGCGCCGCCGACGCCGACCGGCTCGGCATCGGCCCGGACGTCACGGCGGGCGGCGTGCTCGAAGCGGGAGGTCTGCTGTTCTTCGCCTTCGCCGGATACGCGCGGATCGCCACACTCGGCGAGGAGGTGCGCGACCCGGCCCGGACCATCCCCCGCGCCATCCCGATCGCGCTGGGCATCGCCCTCGCCGTCTACACGCTGGTCGCGGTCTCGGCGCTCGTGGTCCTCGGTCCCGGCCGCCTCGCCGAGGCGTCCGCCCCGCTGACCGCCACCGTACGGGCGGCCGGTGCCGGATGGCTGTCCCCGGTGGTCCGCACGGGGGCGGCCGTGGCGGCGCTGGGCTCGCTGCTCACGCTCGTCCTGGGCGTCTCGCGCACCACGCTGGCCATGGCCCGCGACCACCACCTCCCGCACGCCCTGGCGGCCGTCCACCCCCGGTCGAAGGTGCCGCAGCGCGCCCAACTGGCGGTCGGGGCGGTCGTCGCCGTCCTCGCGGGGGTGGCGGACGTGCGCGGCGCGATCGGTTTCTCGTCCTTCGGCGTGCTCGCCTACTACGCCGTCGCCAACGCCTCCGCATGGACCCTCACCGAGCGGGAGGGACGCCCGCCGCGGATCGTTCCGGCCGCCGGTCTGGCGGGCTGCCTCCTGCTCGCGTTCTCGCTGCCGCTCGCCTCGACGGTCGCCGGCGCGGCCGTACTGGCCGCGGGCGCCTGTGCGTACGGCGTCCGCCACGCGCTCACGGGCCGATCGGCCGGGTGACGGCGAGGTCCGCGACCGTCCGTGCCGAACGACCCCGCCTGCGCCGCAGTCGTACAGCGCTACGGCGCTACGACTTCGCGGCACCGCGGCGGTTACGCGGCCAGCGTCTCCGGCCGGCGCGCGAACGCGGCCTCGCGGTCCGCGCGGAACCGCTCCAGCAGCGCGTCCGCCGCGCACAGGGCATCCTCGGTGCTGCCCCCGCCGGTCAGCGCCCGCAGCGCGCGCTCGGCGTCTTCCAGCGCGAGGCTCGTACGGCCGGTGGGGCGCACGTCGTGCTCGATGCGCACCTCGGCGAACCGCGCCAGTGCGGCACGCAGTTCCTTCTCGGCTGGAAGCATGTCCGTTTCCTCTCCCTGGTGACACAACGCGCGCATCGCCCGAACCGTTCCCGGAACGGGTCGACACGAGTGGCCTTCCGCGGCCGCCGCACGACACCGAGCGGCGCCGGGCCCACATCCGACTGCCCCGCACCAAGGGGTCTATACCAACAGGGACTGGTGGCAGGCTCGAGCGTGCCGCGTGTCACCCACTCGCCGTAACGACCGCAGGGCGATGCGGCCGGAGCGCGCGAGGGCGGGGACCGGTTGAGGTGGAGAGAGGGGTTGGAGGTGGAGAGGGCGGTCGAGGTGGAGAGGGCGGCCGGAGCGCCCCGGGCGTCAGGCGGGCGTCTGCGCCGTCGCGTCCTCCGCGTGCTCGCCCGTCACCAGGAAGACCACCCGGCGCGCGACCGAGACGGCGTGGTCGGCGAACCGCTCGTAGTAGCGGCCGACCAGCGTGGCGTCGACGGCCGTCTCCACGCCGTGGTGCCACCGCTCGTCCATGAGGTGGTGGAAGATCATGCGGTGCAGTTCGTCCATGCGGTCGTCGTCCTGCTCCAGTTGGAGCGCGGCGTCCGTGTCGCGGGTGAGCAGCACTTCGGCGGCCTGCGCCATGAGGCGCTCGGCGAGCTGTCCCATCTCCAGGATGGTGCGGCGCAGGTCCTGCGGGATCGCCCGGCCGGGATACCGCCGCCGGGCCACCTTCGCCACGTGCCGGGCCAGGTCGCCGCAGCGTTCGAGGTCGGAGCTCATCCGCAGGGAGGTGACGACCACCCGCAGATCCGTGGCGACGGGCTGCTGCCGGGCCAGCAGGGCGATGGCCCGGGCCTCCAGGTCCCGCTGGAGGTCGTCTATCCGCTCGTCCGCGGCTATCACGCTCTCCGCGAGCTGGAGGTCGGCGTCCAGCAGGGCGGAGCTGGCCCGGGCCATCGCCGAGCCGGCCAGGTTCGCCATGTCGACCAGGCTGTCCGCGATCGACCTCAGTTCCTCGTTGTACGCCGTGCGCATCGAGTTCCCCCCGCCCCTTTCCGTGCCGGACCCGCCGGCGGTGATCCTTTCGCGTCCCGTCCGGGGCGGTGCCCGGCCGGGATCTCGTGAGTATGCCCCGGGCACTCCGTGGCACACCATCACCTGGTGCGATCGGCGTCGGCCGGCACCGCCGGACCACGACCCCCGTCACCGGCCGCCGGCCCGGGTGCGCCGCCGCGGGAACCCGGCACCGCCGGTTCCGGCAGACCGCGGAAGGCCAGCGCGCTCAGCAGCGGCATCAGCGCGAGCGGCGCGAGGGCGGTCCGCAAGGAGGTGGCGTCGGCGAGCGTGCCGATGACGGGGGCCGCCAGGCCGCCCACGCTGACGGTCAGGCCGAGGGTGATCCCGCTCGCCGTGCCGATCCGCGAGGGCAGATAGTCCTGGCCGAGCGTGACCTGCAGGGAGAAGGGCACGTACAGCCCGGCCGAGGTGAGCGCCACCGCCGGGTAGAGGCCCGGACCCGGCACCCACACCACGGCCGCGACCCCCGCGGCCGCGACGGCGTACGCCCAGCGGCAGACCCGCACCCGGTTCCAGCGGCCCGCCAGCGACCCGCCCAGCACGGAGCCGACCGCGCCGCCGAGGTACAGCACGGTCAGGGCGGTGGTGCCGGAGGCGGTGCCGCCGCCCGTGCGCTGGCGGGCGTACAGCGAGATGAAGGTGGACAGCCCGACGAACGCGACCGAGCGGCACACCACGGCGAGGGACAGCCGTACGAAGGAGGTCACGTCGTCGGGGCCGGTCGACCGCGCCATGCCCGCGCCCGTGGCCTGCTGCCGGGTCACGGCGCGCGTCGCGGGCAGACAGAGTGCCGCGCCGACGAGGGCGGGCAGCCCGAGGAGCGGTGTCCAGCGCAGTCCGCCGGGCGCGACGACCGCGGCGACCATGAGCGGGGCCAGCGCGAAGCCGATGTTGCCGCCGGTGGAGAACACACTCATCGCGCTGTGGCTGCCCCGGCTGGCGAGCCGCGCCACGCGAGCGGACTCGGGGTGGTACGCGGCCACGCCGAGCCCGGCCGTCGCGGCGCAGGCGAGGGTGACGCCGTAGGAGTCGCTCAGGCCGCTCAGCGCGATGCCCGCGCCGCCGAGCAGGGTGCTGACCGGCAGCAGCCACGGCAGTGGCCGGCGGTCGGTGAGCAGACCGAACACGGGCTGCGCCACCGAAGACAGCACGGAGACGGCGAGCACGATCCCCGAGGCGAGGGCGTAGGTGTAGGCGCGCTCGGCGACGAAGAACGGCACCAGAGCCGCGACGGCGCCCTGGTAGACGTCGACGCAGGCGTGGCCGACGGAGAGCAGGGCGATCGATCGGTTCCTTCGCATGGGGCCATCGTGCGAGCCGGGCGGCGTGTCCCGCTTTCGATAAGGTGCCAGGTGATGACGGAAATCCGCCACGACCCGGTGGCCCCGACCCGCACCCAGCGGCTGGCGTCGGGCGGCGCGATCGACGCGCACCGGCACGACGACCACCAGATCGTCTACGCCGGACGCGGCGTGCTGGCCGTGACGACGCACCAGGGCACCTGGGTCGCCCCGGCCACCCGCGCCATCTGGGTGCCCGCCGGCACCGCCCACGCGCACCGGGCGTACGGGGACCTCGAACTGCACCTGGTCGGGCTGCCCGCGGGCGAGAATCCGCTCGGTCTCGACACGCCGACCGTGCTGGCCGTCGGCCCCCTGCTGCGGGAGCTGATCATCGCCTACACGCGGCCGGCGGACCTCGTGGGCGCCCCGCCCGGCCCTCGCGGCGACGGCGGTGAGCGGGCCCGGCTGCGCGCGGTGCTGCTCGACCGGCTACGGGCCTCCCCGCAGCAGCCCCTGTACCTGCCCACCCCCACGGCACCCCTGCTGCGCGCCGTGCACGACATCCTCCGCGCGGACCCGGGCGACGACCGCACGCTCGCCGCGCTGGGGCGCGAGGTCGGGGCGAGCGACCGCACGCTGTCGCGCCTGTTCCGCCGCGACCTCGGCATGACCTTCCCGCAGTGGCGCACGCAACTGCGTCTGCATCACGCCCTCGTCCTGCTGGCCGAGGGGACGCCGGTGACGGCGGTGGCGCATCGGTGCGGCTGGTCGTCGGCGAGCGCGTTCATCGCGGTCTTCCGCCGCGCGTTCGGACATACCCCGGGGGCGCACCCGGGGGTGTGAGCGGCCCTTCGTCCGAGGACCGGCGCGGCCGTGCCTTGTCGGCGGGCCGCGCCGGTCCCCGGGTCGCGCCGATCCTCGGGTCGCGCCGGTGCTCGGGTCGGAAGCGTCGCCGTCAGCGGTTCGTCGGCGCGTCCATGCGGGAGGCGGAGTCGTCCGGCTTGGCCACGCACATGCCCCAGATGGCCACGCCGGCGAAGGCCATCATCAGGGTGGACCACAGCGGCGCGTACGGCAGCGACAGGAAGTTCGCGATGATCACGAAGCCGGCGATGACGACGCCCGCGATCCGCGCCCAGCCCTGCGTCGCGAACAGCCCCAGGCTCACCACCACGGCGACGGCGCCCAGGATCAGATTGACCCAGCCCCAGCCGGTCAGGTCGTACTGGAAGACGTAGCCGTTGGTGGCCACGAACACGTCGTCCTTGGCGATGCCCATGATGCCGCGGAAGATGCCGAGCACTCCGGCGATCATCAGCATCACGGCGGCGAAGAGCATCAGTCCCGCCGCCCACTGCTGCTTGCGGGTGCTCGTGGTGTGGGTGGTGGTCATGTCCCTACCTCCACAGGTGCGGTTCGATGATCAACGGAAGTCGGATGTGAGGCGGTGCGGGTCGGGGGGTGTACGGGTGGGCTCGCGACCGTTCGAAGGGCCGCCGGCGCCGCCCGTCTCCAGGGGCGCGTCGACTCCACCGTGCGCCGGAAAGCGGCGGGGCGAATCACACTCCACGGGTGGGGCTCCGCCCTCGGACGGGGACACGATCCCGGACGGGGACACGGCCTCGGACAGCGGTACGACCTCGGGCGGGGAGGCGGCCTCGGACGGGGAAGCGGCCGCCATGACACCGGGGCCGAAAGCCTTGGCCACGACTTCGGGGCCGGGGCCGGGGGCCGCCGCGGCATCGAGTGCCGACCGGGCCCGGCGTTCCGCCAGCACGGGCACGAAGTCGCGGATCCTGCTGCCCGCGAAGTGCTCCACGGCGGCGGCGACCGCCGCGTCCACCTGCGCCGCGCTCCGCCGACCGCGGTAGACGTCCGTGAGCCGTTCGGCCACCCGCCGAAGGGCTTCCTCTTCTGCCGATGCACGGGCCATCGCACCCTCCCGTGAGCAACATGGTGCACCTGTGATCCACGACCGGCCACCGGAGGGCCGTCCGGGGCGACCGGCGGGCCGCCCGAGGGCCACGGCACGGAATCGGCCCGCACCGCCCGGCCGTTCGACCCTCGCGGCCACTCGTCGCACGCATGCTCCGATGGCACAAAACACCGCAATGCGGGAAAATCCCGCTACCAGGCTCGTGTTCATCGAGGCCGCCGCGCGGCGAGGTCACTTCGCCGTCCTGGAAGTCCGGCGCGGGAAGGGAGACTTCCATGCAGACGACCTCACTGCCGGAGGACTGGCCGCTGCACTGGGCGGTGAGCGCGCGAGCCGTACCAGGGGGCCGGCTGCTCGCCGGATTTCTGGTCGACCTCGTCGCCGACCCGAGCCGGGTACGCCACGCCAGGGCCGTGTGCTTCCCCCTCACCCACGCGGCCCACGCGCTGGGCCTCACGCCACCGGACCTGGAATCGGCGCTGCGCGCCCTCGCCGAGGCCGAACTGCTCACCGTGCACGTCGAGGGGCCCGCCGCCGACCCGGACGTCACCGTGACCCTCCGGCCCGTCCCGGCGGACAGGGCGCCGACGGCCGACGACCCCGCCCGCACCCTGCGCGCGAGCGTCACGGCCCGGGGCGGCACGCGGGTGACCGCCGCGGCGCACCCCGTGCCCTGAGGCCGCCCCCGCGCGGGTGGGACGTCCCCCGCCCCTCCGTCCTGACCCGCGTCGCCCAGGACGCGTGCACCATGGACGGGGAGACGGGAGGCGGGGCCCGATGACGGAGCGCTTCGTACGGGTGGACGGGATCGAGCTGTGCACCGAGCGCTTCGGCGATCCGTCCGATCCGCCGGTCCTGCTCGTGATGGGCGTGGGCGCCTCGATGCTCTGGTGGGAGGAGGACTTCTGCCGGCTGCTCGCCCGCGGCGGGCGTTCGGTGATCCGGTACGACCACCGGGACACGGGCCGGTCGGTCACCTGCGAGCCGGGGCATCCCGGCTACACCGCCGCGGACCTGGTCGACGACGCCCTCCGCGTGCTGGACGGCTACGCGTTGCGGTCCGCCCACCTCGTCGGGGTGTCGGCCGGAGGGGCGTTCGCGCAGTTGCTCGCGCTGCATCGCCCCGAACGGGTCCGCTCCCTGGTCCTCGTCAGTACGACCCCGGCCGTGGCCGCCACCGAGGGCGAGCCCGAACTGCCGCCGCCCACGCAGGAGTTCATGCGGTTCTTCGCGCAGTCACCCGCCGAAGGGCCCCCCGCGGACCAGTCGGAAGAGGACCCGGCCCCGGTGATCGAGCACCGAGTCGCCTACGCCCGCCTCCTGGCCGGAGGGCGACGACCGTTCGACGAGGCGGCCGTACGCCTCCTCGTCCGCCGCGAGGCCGAACGCGCCCACGACGTCGCCGCGGCCCGCAACCACGAACTGCTGCCGGACGCCGAGGCCGTTCACCCTCCCCTCTCCGCCGTCACCGCACCCACGCTGGTGGTCCACGGCACCGCCGACCCGATGTTCCCGTTCCCGCACGGCGAGGCACTCGCCCGACGGATCCGCGGCGCGCGGCTGTTGGCGCTGCGGGACGCAGGCCACGGCATCGAGCGCCCGGACTGGCAGACGCTCGCCACCGCGATCCTCGCCCACACCGCCCCACCCGCGGACCCGGCCCGCACGGACGCGGCGGACTAGGGACTCGGTCGGTCCTCGTTCGCCGCCGTACCGGGATTTGCATACGCCCCGGCAACAGGCCCCCCGCTTCAGTGGGGGCATGGACCACTCCGCACCCCTGTCACCGCCGGCCCGTCGTACCCGCACCGTCGTGTACGGCGCTCCGGCGGTTCTCGGCCTGGCGCTCGGCGCCTTCGTCCTACGGCGACCGCTCATGATGTCGGCTCCGACGTGCGCGTCGGGGCGCTGGCACGGCTGCTACGACACGTTCAACGGGGTGGTGCTCATGATGCTGGTGAGCATCCCCCTGGCCGCGCTGGTCGTGTGCGCGCTGGCCTGGTGGCGACGGCGGGCCGGCACCCCGGCGGCCTGGCGGAGGTCCCTCGCCGAGGTGGGCATGGTCCACGGGACGGTGCCGCTGGTCTGGCTGACGATGATGCCGGGCGGCGGGGCCGGGGTGGCTCCCCGCCGGGTGAGCCTGGTTCCCCTGCGCGACCTGGTCACGATGGGGGTGCCCGGGATCGTCGGCAACCTGCTGATCTTCGCCGCGCTGGGGTTCTTCGCCCCGCTGCGGTTCCCGGCGCTGCGGTCCGTGCCGCGCGCCCTGGCGCTCGGGGCGGCCTGCTCGGTCCTGGTCGAGGTCGCGCAGTACGTCTTTTGGCTGGACCGGGTGTCCTCCGTGGACGACGTCCTGGTCAACGCGGCCGGTGCGGGGCTGGCCGCGCTGGCGTCGCGTCGCTGGTGGCGCACCGCGGAGAAGGCCTCCTCGCGTCCCCGCCCGGCGGCCGCGACGGCGGGGCGCTGAGCCGTGCCGCCGCGTGTCGCCCCGTCCACCGCCCTCGTCGGGAACTCTTAGGCTTCAGCCATGCGCGTGCTAATCGTGGAGGACGAGCCCTACCTGGCCGAAGCCGTCCGTGACGGCCTGCGGCTGGAGGCGATCGCCGCCGACATCGCCGGTGACGGCCACTCCGCCCTGGAGCTGCTGAGTGTCAACTCCTACGACCTCGCCGTCCTCGACCGCGACATCCCCGGCCCGTCCGGCGACGAGGTCGCCCGGCGGATCGTGGCCTCGGGCAGCGGCATCCCCATCCTCATGCTCACCGCAGCCGACCGGATCGACGACAAGGCCTCCGGGTTCGAGCTCGGCGCCGACGACTACCTCACCAAGCCGTTCGACCTGCGCGAGCTCGTGCTGCGGCTCAGGGCGCTCGACCGCAGACGCGCGCACGCCCGGCCCCCGGTCAGTGAGATCGCGGGGCTGCGGCTCGACCCGTTCCGCCGTGAGGTGTCCCGCGACGGACGCCCCGTCGCGCTCACCCGGAAGCAGTTCGCCGTCCTGGAGGTCCTCGTCGCGGCCGACGGCGGTGTCATCAGCGCCGAGGAACTGCTGCGCCGGGCCTGGGACGAGAACGCCGACCCCTTCACCAACGCCGTCCGCATCACCGTCTCCGCGCTGCGCAAGCGGCTCGGCGAGCCCTGGGTCATCGCCACGGTGCCCGGCGTCGGCTACCGCATCGACACGGGCCCGGACGGCCCGCACCCCGGCAGCCGTCGTGGATAGACGCCCGGGGCTCAGCGCCCGGCTGAAACTCACCGTCAGCTACGCCGCGTTCGTCCTCCTCGCGGGCGTCCTCATGCTGGCCGTGGCGTGGGTGTTCCTGCTGCGCAACGTGCCGAACACCAGCCGGGGGCTGCTCGGGATCGCGCCCAACCGCTATGTCCTGGAGCAGGTCTTCGCACCCCCGGCGGTGGCCGCGCTGGTCTTCCTGATCCTGTTCGGGCTCGTGGGGGGATGGGTCCTCGCCGGGCGGATGCTCGCACCCCTCACGCAGATCACCGAGGCGGCGCGTACGGCCGCCCGCGGATCCCTGTCCCATCGGATCCGACTGGCGGGCCCGCAGGACGAGTTCCGCGAGCTCGCCGACGCGTTCGACACCATGCTGGAACAGCTCGAGTCCCATGTCGCAGAGCAGCAGAGGTTCGCCGCGAACGCCTCCCACGAGCTGCGCACCCCGCTGGCCATCACGAAGACGCTTCTCGACGTCGCCCGTGACGACCCGGCGCGCGGCCGGGACGACCTCGTCGAGCGCCTCAGCGCGGTCAACACCCGGGCGATCGACCTGACCGAGGCGCTGCTGCTGCTCAGCCACGGCGACCGCAGGAACGTCGCCCGCGAACCGGTCGACCTCTCCCTCCTCGCCGAGGAGGCCGCCGAGACGCTGCTCCCGCTCGCCGAACGGCGCGGGGTCACGCTCGACGTGACCGGCGAGCCGGCCTGGGCCGCCGGCTCGGCGGCGCTCCTGCTGCGTGTGGTGACGAACCTCGTCCAGAACGCCCTCGTGCACAACCTGCCCGCCGACGGCACGGTGACGGTGCACACCGAGGCGCGGCCCGGCGCGAGCGTGCTGCGGGTCGAGAACACCGGCCCCGTGCTCCCACCCGACCTCGTGCCGACCCTCACCGAACCCTTCCAGCGTGGCACGGAGCGTGCCCGCACCGACGAACACGCGGGCGTCGGCCTGGGCCTGGCGATCGTGCAGAGCATCGTGCGGGCCCACGACGGCACCCTCGGTCTCACCCCGCGCCCGACCGGCGGCCTCACCGTCACGGTCCGGCTGCCCGGCACCGCTCAGGGATCGGCGCACGCGGACCGCTAGGGCGAGAGTGCGTGCATGGCGTCGCGCGGCAGACGGGACTTTCGCAACACGCCCGAGTGGCCTGTCGTCACCTTCCCGTCCGCCACCCGACGCCCGGCCCCGGCGGGCCCGACGCCCCCGCCGTACCCCCGGCCGGTCAGCTCCTCACGTGGTACTCGTTGCCCGCAGGGTCGAGGAACTCGCCCGGTTCCCGGCCGGCTCGGGTGACCTCCGGGCGGAGTCTGTTGCGCTCCCGCTTCGGGGCCGCCGGCGGGCCCATCACCAGGGCGACCGGGCTGTCGGCACGGCTGCGCAGCCGGACGCCCCAGTCGTGGTCCTCGACCGCGTGCCAGCCCGCCTCGGACTGCCAGAAGTCCGACTGCACGCCACGGTCCCGCTCGGCGACGTCGAGGCAGATCGCGACGAGGCCGGAGTCGCTGCGCACGCCGGGGTGGCCGGGGCGCAGCACGCAGAACTCGTTGCCCTCCGGATCGGCCAGCACGTCCCAGGGGACCTCGCCCTGGCCGATGTCGGCGCGGGTGGCGCCGAGTTCGAGCAGGCGCGTCACCTCGCTCCGCCAGTCCGGACCGCCGGACAGGTCGAGGTGGAGGCGGTTCTTGTCCGTCTTCGGACGTGCGGTGCGCGCGAACCGGAGGGCCAGGCCGCCCGTTCGGCCGCGCGTCGCCGCCCGCCAGAAGCGTTCCAGCCGCGTGACGTCCAGTGCGTCGATCACGATTCCGGTCAGCATTCCGTTCCCCCCGCCCCGGCCCGGCCGTGGCTCTGTCGCCGTGTGTGCTCGCACGATGCTCACATGGGTACAGCCTCCCGTCCCGCTCCCCACTCGGCCGCGCGGAGGGTGTTGACGAGCAGCATCGCGATGGTCATCGGGCCGACGGCACCGGGAACCGGGGTGATGCGGCCCGCGATGCCGTCGAGTTCGGCGGCGCGGACGTCGCCGGCGAGTCCCTGCGCGGTGCGGTGGATGCCGACGTCGATCACGGTGGCGCCGGGCGTGACGTGCTCGGGGCCGATCAGGCCCCGGACGCCGGTCGCCACGACCACGATGTCGGCGGGGCGGGTCACCGCGGCCAGGTCGGCGGTGAACTCGTGCGCCACGGTCACCGTCGCCCCTCGGCGCAGCAGCAACTGGGCCAGGGGACGGCCCACGAGTTCGCCCCAGCCGACCATCGCCACGCGGGCGCCCCGGAGTTCGACGGACTCGGCGTCGAGGATCCGCAGGACGCCGCTGGGTGTGCACGGCCGCAGTCCGCGCTCCCCACGGGCCAGCCGCCCCGCGCTGGCCGTGGTCAGGCCGTCCACGTCCTTCTCCGGCGGGATGCGGTCGATCAGCGCGGGGGCGTCCAGGTGCGGCGGCAGCGGGAGTTGGAGGAGGATCCCGGAGACGTCCGGGTCGGCCGCCAACGCGTCGATCGCCGCGGCCACTTCGGCCCGCGTGACGGAATGGGGCAGGTGGCGGTGGATGTCGCGCATTCCGGCCTCGCGAACGGCACGGCGTTTGGCGGCGACGTACACCGCGCTGGCCGGGTCATCGCCGACCAGCACGGTGGCCAGGCCGGGCACGCGTCCGCCGTGCGCGATCTCGCCCACCCGGGCGGCGACCCGGGCCCGGATGCCGCGGGCGATCCGCGTGCCGTCGATGGTGCGGGTGGTCGTCCGGGTCGTGGTCACGGGCCGCTCTCCGTGTCGGCGTTCACGCGAAGACGATCGTGTGGTTGCCGTTGCGGACGACGCGGTCCTCGGCGTGCCACAGCACGGCGCGGGACAGGACGGCGCGCTCCACGTCGGCGCCCCGCCGGGTGAGGTCGGCGGCCGTGTCGGCATGAGTGACGCGGACGACGTCCTGTTCGATGATCGGGCCCTCGTCGAGGTCCTCGGTCACGTAGTGGGCGGTCGCGCCGACCAGTTTCACCCCGCGCTCCTTCGCCTTGGCGTACGGGCCGGCCCCGATGAACGCGGGCAGGAAGGAGTGGTGGATGTTGATGATGGGCACGCCGACCTGCTCGATGAAGTCCGCGGACAGGATCTGCATGTAGCGGGCGAGGACCACGAAGTCCACGTTGCCCTTGAGCAGTCGCAGGTGTTCCGCCTCGGCCGCGGACTTGTCCGCGCCCATGGACGGCACGTGGAAGAACGGGATCCCGAACCCGCGGACCTCCTCGGCGACATCGGGGTGGTTGGAGACCACCATGGCCACCCGGACGGGGAGTTGGCCCTGTCGATGCCGCCACAGCAGGTCGAGCAGGCAGTGGTCGGACTTCGAGGCGAAGATCGCGACCCGCTTGGGTACGGACAGGTCGCGCAGGGTACAGGTGAGCCGGCGCGTCCGGGCCAGTTCGTCCAGGTCCGCGCGGAGCGCGGGGAGCGCGGCCCGCAGGCCGTCCAGGCGGAAGACGGTGCGCTGGAAGAAGGCGCCGCCCTGCGGGTTGTCGGAGTACTGGTCGAGGGACTCGATGTTGGCGCCGTGCGCGCCGAGGACGGAGGCCACCGCGGCGACGATGCCCGGCGCGTCGTCGCCCTGCACGATCAGTGTGGCCTGCGGGGCGCCGTCCCGGTCCTTCGCGGGGTGGCGGCCTCCGGTGACCGCCGTACCGGGCAGGTCCGGCGTCCGCGGCGCGGTCGCCGTGTCGGCCTGCGTGCGTGTCATGCCGTGCTGTCCTTCCTGAACCGGTCGACCCACTCCGCGGTGGCGCGCAGGCCGCCGAACGTATAGAAGTGGATCTTCATGTCTCCGTGCCGGGCCGGGTCGTACCCCTCGGCCAGGGCGTGCAGGAACCTGTCGGGACCGGCCGTGCCCACGAGGTTGGTGATCGACAGGCCGTACTTCCTGGCGATCGAGGCGCTGGTGCCGACGCCGAAGCGGGCCGCGTACGATAGCAGGCGCCGCACGCCGGCCGGCCCCGGCACGCCGACCCGGACCGGCAGCGCGATGCCCTGGTCCCGGACCCGCTCGACCCACGCGAGAACCGGGTCCGCGTCGAAGCCGAACTGGGTGATGACGCCGCCGTCCAGGTCCTGCACGGCGAGCGCCGCGTCCTTCTCGCGCAGGGCGGTCCACAGGACGTCCTCGGCGATGCCCGGGTGGCCCTCGGGGTAGCCGCTGACGCCGACGTCGCGGACGCCGTACTCCTGGAGCAGCCCGGACTCGATCAGGGCGAGGGAGTCCTCGTAGGGGCCCTCGGGGCGGGCCGGGTCGCCGCCGACGGTGAAGACGTTGTCGCAGGTCCCGTCGGCCCGCAGCCCGTCGAGGAACTCCTCGAACTCGGCACGCGAGCCGAGGCGGCGCGCGGAGATGTGGGGCACGGGGACGAAGCCGAGCCGCTTCACCGCGCGGGCGGCCTCCAGGCGCATCCGCAGATTCTCGTTGCCGAGAAAGGTGACGTTGATGCGGGTGCCCGGCGGGATGGTGTGCCGGGCCTCCTCCAGTTTCGGCACGTCCTTGCCGGTCATCTCCAGTGAGAAGTCCTCCAGCAGCGAGGTGCCGACCGCTGCCGAGGCCGTACTGAGGGAAGTCATCGTGCTCCTTGGTTCACGGGGAAGGGGGCACCGCGACGCGGACGGTCAGGCGTCGCGCCGGTACTCCGTGCGCGCGTGCCGGTCGTAGGGGCTGGGCTGGACGGTGGCGCGGATGCGCGGGAACCCGAGGTCGGCCTCGGGGTCGGTGCCCCGGCCGGGGTGCTCGCCCCAGACCACGGTCACCTCCGTCCCCGGTGTGGCGTGCGCCGGGTCGATGAGGGTCTGGGCGAGGACCGCGCCCACGGGGTCGATCGACGCGGTCTGCATCGTCATGCCGGCCAGTCCGGCCGACGTCTCCACCCGGTGGCGGGCGTACGTCAGCACGAACCCGGGGTCCGCTCCGCCGCCCACGACCCGGCGCACGTCGTCGGGGTCCAGGACGAGGGTGACCTTCACCCGCTGCGGCTCGTCCCGCGCCTTCAGCAGCGCGTCCCGGCCGTGGAAGTCGTGCCCGAAGTGGATCAGCTTGCCGTACCCGAGTTCGTACGGCGACACGTAGTAGTCCTCGATGTCCTCCGAGAAGTGGCTGCCGTTCAGCGGACGCTGGCCCTCGATGCCGAACAGCGGCAGCCACCTGCGGTATTCCTCCAGGGCCGGGTCGGTGTAGATGCCCGGCACCGGCGAGGGGATCCAGCCGCTCTCCACGCTCGGCGTGGTGTACGCCAACGCGCCGACCTGGACCAGGCCGAGCGGCTCGCCGGCCCGCAGGAACGCCTCGTGGACGTGGGCGGCGTGCTCCCACGGGCCGATGAACTCGTACCCGGCCTGCCCGGCCATGCCGTGCCGCAGCGCCTCGAACGAGCGGCCGTCGAGGGTGACGGGCGTGGCGTGGAAGAACTTCGTCGGCGGCAGCGGGCCGCCGAAGACCTCCGCGATCAGGTCGAGCGCCCGGGGCCCCTGGATCTGGTAGCGGAAGAGCCTCGGGTCGCCGCCGCCGGGACGGAAGGCCGAGGACGGGTCCGTCTCGAAGGCGACGTCGTAGCCGCCCCGCTCGGCGTGGAACCGCACCCAGTGCTGCGCCGCGGGCACCCCGCTGAGCAGGTACGCGTTCTCCGCGCGCCGGGCCAGGATGCCGTCGGTGACGATCTTTCCGTCGCGGGTGACGGGCACGTACTGCTTCGCCTGGCCGACCGCGAACTTCTCGAAGTTGTTGGCGCCGTGGTCCGCCAGCACGCGGGTGGCGTCCGGGCCCTCGATCCACATGTCGTACATGTGGTGCGAGAGGTTCAGCAGGGCGACGCCGTCGTGCCAGGCCGCCTGCTCCTGGCGCCATCCCGCGTACTCGCGCTCGACGACCTCCGGCGTCCAGGGCTCGGCGCCCGGCTTCCAGAGCAGGTCGACGGGCGAACCGGCCCTGTCGATGCCGTCCTGGAGGGTTGGGGTGGTGGTCATGCGACTCCTTCCGAAGCCATCGTCCCGATGGGCCCGGCCGTCCCGGCCGGCGACTCGGTTGCTAAATCGATCTAGTGACGAGGGGCACGCCGTCGTCCAGCGACCGCCCGAACGGCCCGCTAAATCGATATAGCCCGGAGGTTAGCGCAGACCACTAGATCGATCTAGTGGCGGATTCGGCTTTCTTTCCGACGGCGCTGCCTCCACGGCGGCCAGGTGCTGCCCGTGCGGCGGTCGTGCATGCCTGTACGGCGGTCAGGTCTGCCCTGTACTGCGGTCAGGTGCTGCCGCCGCCGATCGCCGCTCCGTGCACGCAGCGGTCGTGGCCGGTCAGGTCGCTGCGCAGCCAGGCGCCGTGGGCGTCCCGGACGTGTATCTCGCCCCGGTGCGTGACCACCTCGCCCACCGGCTGGGCACGCAGCCGGGCCACCACGTAACGGGCGGCGACGCCGGTGATGTCCCGTACGACGCCCATCGGGAGCAGCGACCGCGTCTCCGTGATGGCGTCGTGCTCGCCGGCGCGGATCACCACCCGGGCCCCGGGGGCGATGCCGTGCGCGGCGAGGGCCACCGCCACGTTGTCCAGGTCGTCGGAGCCCACGGCCGCCAGGGCGCGGGCCCGGTGCAGGCGGAGCCGCTCCAGTACGTGCCGGTCGCCGCCGTGTCCGTCCACGACGGGGATGCCGAGGGTGCGGGCCAGCCGGGCGGCCGCCGCACGGGGATCGCGTTCGACGCCCACGACGGGCACGCCCAGCGCGCGCAGCTCGACGCAGAGCCTCATGCCCACCTGCCCCATGCCGACCACGATCACATGGCCCGAGCGGGGCAGGGTGCGGGTGCCGACGAGTCCGATCAGGCGCGGGCCGAGCATCCGCTCCACGACTCCGGCGGTGAGCAGCGCGGTGAAGACGACGGTGCTCAACATCGCGAGCGCGGCCATGAGTTGGTAGCCGTGCGCGTCGGCGGGCGCGTCGGCGGGGCCGACCCCGGCCACCACGCGGGCCGCGTCGAAGAACGCCTCCGCCGGGTGCCGGCCGTGCGCGGTCGACCAGGCCCAGTCGGCGGCCAGTACGGCGGCCAGCGCGAGCGCGCCCAGGACCAGCAGCCGGGTCCCGGCGTCGTGGGAACGCAGTTGGAGCACCGCCCTGCCCAGGCCGCGCAGCGGAGGCGTGCGCCGCGGGGCCGGGAACTCCTCGACCCGCAGCACCTCGCCCGCCTCCCGGACCGCCTGGACCACGCGGCCCTGCCTGCGGGCGGCCACCAGCGACGCGTCGAGGCAGGGTCCGGCCAGCGAGGGCGCCGCGAGTTCGGCGGGCGAGGTGACGTGGCACTGCGGCAGCAGGCGGGAGAGTTCGTCGGCGACGGTGCGGTCGAAGACGGTGGCGACCAGGGGCAGGTCGGGGGCGAGATGGGCGACGGCGAGGGCGTAACGCAGGGCCGAGACGTCGTCGTGCAGCAGTACGGCCGCACCCACGACGGGCCGGCCGAGCGCGGAGCGCAGCTCCCGGTCCCCGGGGCGCGGGAGATGGCGGACGTCGTCGGCGCCGGAGCGGAGGGCGGCACAGACCCGGGCGGCGAGGCGGGTGTCACCGATGACGATCCAGTGGCCCGCGCGCTGGTCCGAAGGGGGAACGGTCGAGGTCGTCATGCGCGGCGTCCTGTCTGCGGGGCGTCGTCGGGCTCGCCGGGAGGCCTCGGGGGCGAGGCGGGTTCTCGGCGGAGGGGTGCGCGGCCGTACGGCGTCGGGGGCGGCGCCGCGTGGCACCTGACCGGGGGCGGCGGCGTGGCACCTGACCGGGGCTGGGGGTGTGGCTTGGCGCAGGCTGGGGTGTGGCTTGGCGCCATCAGGGGCGGCGTCGTTGCCGCGGTGCCGCCCCCTGGGACCGTAGGCGTCGGCGCCGTTGCCGCCCCTTCGGGCTGGAAGGGCGGGTCCGCCGCCGTCGTACGGCCGCATCCGACGGACCCGTCCGGTACGGCACCCGGGCCGCACCCGACGGCCGGGGGCCACCCGGCAGCGCGCCGGACACGCGAGGTACCCGGCGCGGTCGCGGTGCGGTCGCGGTGCGGTCGCCGTGCGCCGATCGTAGGGGCGGGGAGGGGTACGGGGGCTGCAAGGTCACCTTGCGCGTCACGGCACCCGGGCCGGAGCCGCCCGCGTGGCGCCGGGGGCCGACGGCAGAAGCCGAGGTCGGCGCCCTCGGCGTGCGATCCTCGCGGAAGGCGCCCCCGCGCCGGGCCGCCGTACCCGTGCGACGCGGGACGCGCCCCGCACCGGACCGCGTCCGGCGCACGCCGGCCCACCCGCCCCCGCCGGACGGTGTCCCTACAATGAGTGAGCGCGGGCCCGCCAGGAGCGCGGTGCGCCCGGACCGCCGTAGCGGAGCAGGGGTGATGGGGACGTCCGGAAGAGTCACGCTGAACGACGTGGCGGCGGCCAGCGGGGTGTCGCGCGCGACCGTCAGCTTCGTCCTCAACGACGACCCCCGTCAGACCATCTCCGCCGCCACCCGGGACCGGGTGAAGCAGGCCGCCCGGGACCTCGGCTATGTGCCGCACGGGGTGGCGCGGGCCCTGCGCGAGGGCAGTTCCCGCGTGGTCGTCCTCAATCTCGACCCGGGCCTCGAAGGCCACTACGCCCGTAGTTACGTACGGGGGCTGGACGCCGAACTGGCCGATCACGGCCTCGTGCTGCTGGTGCGGCACGGCCGTCACACGGCCCGCTCGACCCAGCAGGTCCTCGACGCGATCTCGCCGCGGGCCGTCATCCGGTTCGGCGAGACGTACTTGACGGGGCACGAGCTCGACGACTCCGGCGGCGGCTGGCGCGACGGGCTCGCCGCCCACGCGGCGCTGCAGCTGCGCCATCTCGTGGAGCACGGCCACAGGCGGGTCGCCGTCGCGCTGCCGGACAGCGACACCCCGTTGGCCGCCACCCGGCTGCGGTTCACGGCCCAGGCCGCGGACACCCTCGGCGTGCCCGGTCCGCTCTCGTTCGGCACGCCGCTCGACCGGGCCGCCTGCGCGAGCGCGGTCGAGGAGTTTCTCGCGGGCGCGCCCGGGGTGACGGCGATCGCGGGCTTCAACGACGACGTGGCGCTGCGCGTCCTGACGGCGCTGAAGGACCTCGGCCGCGAAGTGCCGCGGGACGTGGCGGTGATCGGGTTCGACGACAACGGGTACGGCGCCTACGTCTCCCCCGCGCTCACCACCGTCAGCGTCGACGCCGAGGCCCACGGCCGGCTCAGCGCCCGGCTCGCCCTCGGTCTCGACGCCACGGGCCTGCGTCCGCCGCCGGCGCACGTGGTGGTGCGCGATTCGGTGTGAGTGCGATTCGGTGTGAGTGCAAGCCGGTGTCCGTGCGATGCGGCAGGAGCGCGGCCGTCATGGGCCCGGGGGCGAACCGCCCACGCCTGACGTGTCCTTGAGGTGCCCCACCCGGGACGCGCGGGATGTGCGTGCCCGGGTGGGGACGGCGTCGGCGCGGCGGGCGGACCGGGGTGTGGCCGCCCTGCCGTCGCCCTACGCGGTGGTGGGCAGGGGTTGTCCGCCCAGATGCAGGGGCAGTTCGCGGTGGCCGTTGGAGATGAAGGACTCCAGCGGGCGGAGCAGGCCGGCGGGCACGGCCAGGCTCAGGTCGGGGAAGCGGGCGAAGAGTCCTTCGAGGGCGATCTCGGCCTCCATCCGGGCCAGGGGCGCACCGAGGCAGTAGTGCGGGCCGTGGCCGAAGGAGAGATGGTCGCGTCGGGTCGGACGCAGGACGTCGAAACGGTCGGCGTCGGCGCCGTGCGTCTGCGGGTCACGGCCGGCGGAGACGAAGGAGATCACCATCGGGTCGCCCTTGCCGATGACGGTGCCGCCGATGGGGATGTCCTCCACGGCGTAGCGGAAGATGCCGTTGGCGCCGGGGGCCTCCACCCGCAGGGTCTCCTCCACCGCGTCCGCCCACTGGGCCTTTCCGCCCCGGATCAGCTCCAGTTGGTCGGGGTGGGTCAGCAACAGGGAGACCGCGTTGTCGAGGAGGTTGACGGTGGTCTCGAACGCGGCCGTATACATGAGGATGAGACTGTCGATCAGTTCGCGCTCGGTGAGGCGGCTGCCGTCGCCCTCGTCGCGGACCGCGATCAGCGCGCACGTCAGGTCGTCGCCGCCGGAGTCCCGTTTGAGCGCGACGAGTTCGGCGATGGTCGTGTAGACGTCGATCTGGTTGGCGTGGGCCACCTCGGCGGTCGCGGTGGTGTCGAAGAACAGCGTGATGATCTTCTGCAGTCGGGCATGGAACTCCCGGGGTACGCCGAACAGTTCGGCGAGCACGGCGGTGGGCAGCCGCTGCGCGAACGCGGTCCGGAACTCCACCGCCCCGCCCGCCCGCCGGGCCTCCGCCTCCAGTCCGTCCAGCAGTCCGGCGGTGATCTCCTCGATACGCGGCCGCAGTTGGGCGATGCGCCGGGCGGTGAACGCCTTCGTCACCAGTCGCCGCAGCCGCCGGTGGTCCTCGCCGTAGGAGGTGATCATGTTGCGGACGGAGACCCACATCGACAGCGGCCACGACTCGTCGACCTCGCCGGAGATCCACTGCGGCCAGTGGCGGTAGGCGTCCTTCGACACCCGTTCGTCGGTCAGCAGCCGGCGCACCTCCTCGTGCCCGCTGACGAACCACGCCTCGACCCCGCCGGGCAGGGTCACCCGGCCGACCGGACCCTCCGTGCGCAGTCGGGCCGCCTCGGCGTGGATGTCCCGGCCGAACGGGTCGATCGCGTACGGGCACCGCTGTGCTTGACGAGCCATGGTTGCTCCCCCTAGCGGACTGGGCGCGGTCGTCGTCCCGCGCCGGTCAAACAGACCAGGAAACCGCGCGACCGGTTTTATCACAGACCTGGGGTCGAGCGACAGCCCCCTGGTCGCGGACCGCGGCTCCGTCCGGATGCGACTCCCGCGCGAGCCGCTCTCAGCGGGAGACGCACCGTTGGGGCGGAATGCCTCCCACCACTTTCATCTGCGGTCATTGAGCGATCACGTAAATGCGGAAGCGAGCTGCATCCATTCCGGGCGGACCGTCGGGCGCGCGAAAACTGCCCCTGTGAACATTGCCGACAAGCCTTGAAAAGAAAACCGGTAGGTTCGTATCTTACAGAGGCACAGACCTTCCTCACGGCATCGACCGAACGAGTGGAGATCCAGATGTCACTTCTGACATTCGAAAAGGAAAAAGCCGCCCCTGGGGACGCAATACGGACGGCGTCCCGGCCGGCGCCGGGTACCCGGGCCACCAAGGCCGGCCCGGCGGGCGAGATCAAGAAGGCGGCCGGCGCGAGGGGTGCGAGCGGGGGCACCATCCCCGCGGCGGCGCCTCGGCTGACGACGACCGTGCCGCGCGAGTACGTGCACCGCTCCTCGCACGCGGAGGTGTTCCTCACCTCCTGCGAGCGCACCGGCGAGCACCAGTTCACCCTGACCGGACAGTGGCCGCGCGCCCACACCTTCTTCACCAGCCACGACGGGCTGCGCCACGACCCCCTGCAGGCGGCCGAGACGATCCGCCAGACCGGGCTGCTCATCGCCCACACGCACTTCGGCGTGCCGCTCGGCAACCACTTCCTGCTCTGGGACCTGCACATCAGCACCCACCCCGAGCAGATGGTCATCGGCGCCACGCCGAGCGAGCTCGAACTCACCGCCACGGTCACGGACCTCGTCCGGCGCGGGCGCCACCAGACGGAGTTCACCCTCGACATCACCATCACCCGTCAGGGCCGGCCGTGCGCCAGCGGCGGCGGGCGCTTCACCTGCCTGGCGCCCGGCACCTACCGTCGGCTGCGCGGGGCCGGCGAGCCGGCGAAGGAGCCCGCGGCCGGCACGCACCACCAGCACCCCTGGCCGCTGACCACGCCGCCGCACACCGTCGGCCGTCACCGCCCCTTCGACGTGGTCCTCGCCCCCACCCACCAGCCCCACCGGTGGCTGCTCAACCCGGACCCGCACCACCCGGTCCTGTACGACCACCACGGGGACCACCACCCCGGGATGGTGCTCCTGGAGGCGGCCCGCCAGGCGGCCACGGCGCTCATCCATCCCACCCCGCACACCATCACGGGCGCGACCGCCGACTTCCACCACTACGCCGAACTCGGCACGCCGTGCTGGATCCAGGCCACGCTCCCGCCGACCCACACCGCGCATCACCCGACGATCCACATCACCGCCCACCAGAACCATCACATCGTGTTCACGGCCCTGGTCACCGCGGCCCTCCGGCCGCCGGCGGCAGCGTCCCGCACGGTCTGACGGACGCGCCCGCACCCCCGCACCCGCCGGTCTCCCTCGCCGACCGCGAGGCCGCGCACCCCCGCGGGGAACGGCCCGTCACCCCTTGCCCGCACGGCGTTCCGACCGGGGACGGCCCGACCACGGCGCACCACACGGACACGACAAAGAGCGACAAGAACGCGCACGAACCCCGACGCGCCGGACGAACACGAAGTTCGAAATGAAGAACGAGCACGGAGCACTCGCCCCGAAAACGGGAGCGAAGATCGAGGAACGGCGCCCGATAAATCACCACGAAAACGGCGTGAACCACCCGGACATCGATCCGGAAAGAAATGGGAGACCGACTCCGATTGACCAGTGCATTACCTGGGATGGTAATTCATTTACCCGCCCGTGAGAATTTCCAGGCCTTCGGAGTCGGATTTCCCGCCCATCCGCTCGACCGCCCCCGCACCCGCCCCGCGAAGCCCCAGTTCGCGGCCCTCTCCCATGAGTCAGGACCCCGAACAAACAAACCGTACGTCCCGTTTCATCGCAGGGTGGCCTGCGCCCTCACCCGGGCGGCGTACACGCCGGGCATCACGGGCGCGATCGGGGGTACCACCATTGCGGAGGTTCATGATGTTCGAGGCAGGCGACATCCGTGAGTGGCGGGGCCACGACGTGGTCGATCCCGACGGCCACAAGATCGGCGTGCTCGAGGCGGTCTACGTCGACACGGCGACCGACCAGCCCTACTTCGCGACGGTCACCGTGGGCCTGCCCACGCGCCGCCGGCTCGTGTTCGTGCCGCTCACCGGCGCCACCGTCGGACCGGGCTATCTCAAGGTCACCCACACCAGGGACCTGGTCAAGAAGGCCCCGTCGATCGACACCGACGGCGAGCTGCCGGCCACGGAGGAGCCGGGGATCTTCGCGCACTACGAACTCGACTACGCGCAGGGATCGGGCGGCGAGCGCCGCCTCGGCCGCCGCTGAGCCGCCGGGAGAAACGATGAGTCTCTTTCTGTTCCTGATCCTCGTGGCGCTCGTGCTGGGCATCATCGGCTTCGCCGCACACGGCCTGTTCTATCTGCTGATCATCGGCGCCGTGGTGCTGCTCCTGGACCTCGCCTACGCCGCCATGCGCTTCCGGCGCGGCGGCAGCAGGCACCGCGTCGTGCGCTGACGCGGGCGCCGAGGCCGGGCGTGAGGGCCCCCTACGGAGCGGGCGGCAGGTCGGCGATGGGCGCCGTGACGGCCGCGGGTACGGCGGCGACGAGTGCCGCGGCCTGGATCTCGACGGTGACGTCGGGCCGGCCGCTCCCGCAGTGCACCCGGCCCATGGCGCCGACGGTCTCGTCGAACACCACCACGGCCGCCCCGTCGGCGGACACCGGGCACACCCCGCCCGGCCGCATCCCGGCCCGGGCCAGCCGCTCCGCTCCGGCGGGGGCGAGATCGGCGCGTCTGATCCCGGCGGCGCGGGCGAGGGCGCCGTAGCGCAGCCGGGCGTGCCCCGGCAGGGCGGCGAGCAGCAGCCGGTCCTCGGGGGTGACGAACGCCAGTGTCTTCACGGTCCGTTCGAGGGGAACGCCCAACGCGGCGCAGACGTCGAGGGGGTCGACCAGGTCCGGATGCTCGTGCAGCCGGAAGGGCGTGCCGAGGGCGGCCAGGATGTGCGGTGGACCGGCGGGCGCGTGCGCGTTCACCTCGCCGAGGCTACCGCGCGCCGCGGCCCCACCACGGCTCATTGCAGGGGCAGTTGCATGATGGCCAGGTCGAGCCACCGGCCGAACTTGGTCCCGACCCCGGGCAGCGTGCCGACGTGCCGGAAACCGAACCGCTCGTGCAGCCGGATCGACGCGGTGTTGCCCGCCTCGATGTCGGCGATCATCACGCGGTGCCCGGCCTCGCGCGCCGCGTCGATCAGTGTGGCGAGCAGGACCGTGCCGATGCCCAGGCCGTGCCGGCCCTCACGGACGTAGATCGAGTCCTCGACCGAGTGGCGGTAGCCCTCCAGCTCCGCCCGCCAGGGGCCGAACACCGCGAAGCCGGCCACCTCGCCGTCCACCTCGGCCACGAACGCCGAACCGCGTTCGAGATGGGCGTCCAGCCACGCGACCGCCTCGATGGGGGTCTGCGGGATCTGCGTCCACAGGGCCGTCGAGTGCGCGATCGCTTGGTTGCGGATCGCGCGGACGGCCTCGGTGTCGCCGGTGTGGGCCGGGCGGACCCGCACCGCCGCGGACGTCTTCTCGTATATTGGATTCATGTCCAACATAGTAGATCCTCTGGTGCGGCAGATCGCCGGCCGCGTGCGCACCGAGCGGGAGCGCCGCCGCTGGACGCTGGCCCAGCTCGCGGACGCCTCCGGGGTCTCGCAGGCCATGATCAGCAGGATCGAACGGGGGGAGAGCAGCCCCACCGCCGTCGTCCTCGGCAAGCTGTCCGCCGCCTTCCAGCTCAGCGTCGCCTCGCTGCTCGCCCTGGCGGAGGGGACGGGCGCCGACGGCACGGGCACCGAGCCGTCGTACGGCCACCCGGTGCACGCCGGTGACGAGGGCGCGGGCGGCCCGGCCGGCAACGGCGCGGCGCGCGAGGACTCCGGGCCACGGACCACGACCGTGCGCCGGGCGGCCGACGCCCCCGAATGGCGCGACCCCGGCACGGGGTACCGGCGCCGGCAGATCAGCGGCCCCCGCCACCCCGCGGAGGTGGCCGAGATCCGGCTGCCGCCGGGGGCCCGAGTGCCCTATCCCGCCGCCGCGTTCGCCTTCGTTCGGCAGCTCGTCTGGGTACTCGACGGCACTCTCACCTTCCACGACGGCGACACCGTGCACGAGTTGACGGCCGGCGACACCATCGAGCTGGGCGCACCGGCCGCGCGGGTCTTCGCCAACACCAGTGGCGCCGAGTGCCGTTACGCGGTCGTCCTCACCCGCGGCACGCAGCCGTGACGCGGCCGCTGACCGGCGGCGGCACCCTCCTGCTGGCCGGTGTCGCCGGCACGGCGATCGCGAACAACTACGCCCTGCAGCCCGCCCTCACCACGGTCGCCGCGGATCTGGGCGCGCCCCTCTCCGTCGTCGCCCTCGTGCCGACGGCCGCGCTCACCGGCTGCATGACCGGCTTCGCGCTGCTGCTCCCGCTCACCGACCGGGTCGCCCCGCACCGGCTCGTCACCGCGATGCTCACCGCGCTCGCGGCGGCCCTCGCCCTCGGCGCGGCCGCGCCCGGCGCGGGGGTGCTCCTGACCGCCTACCTGTTCATCGGCGCGGGCGCGGGCGTCGCGGCCCAGGCGAGCAACATCGCGGGCCGCCACGCCCCGCCCGGACGCCGGGGCAGCGGCGTGGCCGCCGTGTCCGCCGGAATGTCGGCGGGCATCCTGCTCGGCCGGCTGGCGGGCGGGGCGCTGACCGACCTGTTCGGCTGGCGGCGGATGCTGCTCGTCCTCGCCGCGCTCGCCCTGCTCGGCGCCCTCGCCTCCTGGCGGCTGCTCCCCCGGGAGCGGCCCGCCGCCGACCGCGGCTACGGCGCCGCCCTCGCCGCGCTGCCACCGCTGCTGTCACGGTTCCCGGAGCTGCGCCGCGCGGTGGTCACCGGCGGGCTCTGGTACCTCGCCTTCAACCTCACCTGGGTCACGCTCGCCCTCGCGCTGGCCGGGCCGCCGTACTCCCTCGGGCCGGGCGCCATCGGCCTGTACAGCCTCGCCGGGCTGCTGGGCTTCGCGGTGCTCCCGGTGACCGGGCGCCTGGTCGACCGGTATGCACCGCCCAAGGTGATCGCGGCCGGGGTGCTGACCGCGGCGGCCGGGGCCGCGCTGCTGGCCACCGGCCTCGGCACACCGCCGGTCACGGCGGCCGGGCTGGCCCTCCTCGACGCCGGGTGTTTCGCCGCGCAGGCCGCCAACCTCAGTGGTGTCATCGCCCTCGCGCCGACCGTCTCCGGCGGCCTCACCAGCGTCTATCTGGTGCTGTACTTCAGCGTCGGCGCCGTAGGCACCGCACTGGCCGCTCCCCTGCTGGACGCCGTCGGCTGGCACGGGGTCTGTCTCGTCTGCTGCCTGTCCCTGCTGCTCGCCGTCGTCCTCGGGCGCGGTGGCGGCCGGACGGGGGCCCGGCCGACGCGCGGTGACACGGTGTCCGGCGGCGGCCGCCACCCGCTGTCCCGCGTCCCGGAGTAGGCGCTCCGCGCGCCGGTCACGACCCGCACACCAGTGGCGCACGACATCGTGCGCCGCCCCGGTCGCGGCGTGAGGCTGGTGCCATGCCAAGTCAGCAGCTCGTGGTGATCTACCCGCCCGCCGACGACGGGGGCAGACGCGTCCGTCTCGGCGAGCACTTCGTCGGGCTCGCCTACACGCTGCTGGACGTCGCGGAGTTCCTGCGGCGCGCGGGCATGGAGGACGTGGAACCCGAGGACGTGGCCACGGCGGCCTGGGTGGAGTGGCGCGGCGGCGGGGCCGGCGGGTGGGTGCACTGACCGGGAGCCCGGGACGGCGTCCCCTCGACGGGCCGAGCGGTCACCCGCTGCGGCCGACCACACGGCCGCCCACCCCCGCACTCAGCCTTCGGGCAGCCCTCAGAGCAGCCGCAGGACGCCCACGACCTTGCCGAGGATCTGCGCGTCGTCGCCGGGGATCGGCTGGTAGGCGGGGTTGCGGGGCATGAGCCACACGCGGCCGTCCTGACGGCGGAGCACCTTGACGGTGGCCTCGTCGTCGAGGAGCGCGGCGACGATGTCACCGTGGTCGGCGCTGTCCTGGCGCCGTACGGTCACGATGTCGCCGTCGCAGATCGCCGCGTCGATCATGCTGTCGCCGGACACGGTCAGGGCGAACAGGTCGCCGTCGCCCACGACCTGGCGGGGCAGGGAGTAGACGTCCTCGACCATCTCGGCCGCGAGCAGCGGCGCGCCGGCGGCGATGCGGCCGACCAGGGGCACCTCGACCGGTTCGGTCCTGCGGGCGTCCAGGTCGGGCGCCCAGGAGGGGCGCACCCGGTAGGCGCGCGGGCGGTGCGGATCGCGGTAGAGGATGCCCTTGCGCTCCAGCTGCATCAGCTGGTGGGCCACCGACGAGGTGCTCGCCAGGTCGACCGCCTGGCCGATCTCGCGCATGGACGGCGGGTAACCCTGCTGCTCGACCGCCTCCGTGATGAAGCGGACGATGGCCGCCTGGCGGCCGGTCAGCTCCCCCTCGGCGGTGGTCGGGCCGGGGGGACGGCCCCGCCGGGCGGGCGCGCTGTTCTCCATGCGGGGGAACCTCCATCAAAGATCTCGCTGAGTGACCTTATCCCGCCTTCCCTTACAAATGGAACACCGATTCGACCCGATCCTGGTGTACGGCGCTGGCCCGGATGCCGCAGGCATGCCGCCGGAGAGGCGCCGGGGAGCCTTGCGGGGCACTCCGGAGGGGGTCCCTCCGGAGTGCCCCGTGACCGGGCCCCGTCCGGCTGCCATGTCGCCGGACCGGGCCCGCCGCCGGGCGGCGTCAGCGGGTCACCAGCCGACCGCCACCAGGAGCCACTGCGGGTTGGCGTGCGAGATGAACGAGGACTGGCCCGCCACGTCGTCGTAAGGGAAGCCGTAGGCGAGGTTGTTGATCGCGTTGTCGTGCCAGAACTTGGCGTAGTAGTTCGCCGGGGCCGCCTTGTAGAACTGGCTCGGGTCGGACTGCTGCGAGGACGACAGCGTGGCGACGTGGCGGTTGAGGGCCGCGCACATCGTGGGGTTGGAGGCGAGGGAGCCCGCGCAGCCGAAGATGTCGGAGGTCGCCGCGCTCACGCCGACGGACTGGGCGTAGGAGGTGAAGTAGCCGGCGTTGGCGCCGCCGGAGCGGAAACTGGGGTCGCTGCCGGGGGCGATGATCCGGTACGGCGCCTGGGTCTGCGCCAGCACCTTGAACTCGTTCGGAACGGCGTTGACGAAACGCTGGAAGGTGGTGGCGCGGTCCTCGGCGAAGGTCGCCCGGTTCTCGCCGACCTCGGCGTCGTAGCCGTCCTTCGTGTGCAGCCGCATCGCGATCTTCAGGCCGAACGCGTCGACACGGGTGGTGTTGCCGTTGAAGACGTTGTTGCCGACGGTGAACTCGATGAAGTCGTAGTAGGCGCTGGTGGGCGAGCCCAGGTAGAAGTACATCCGGCCGGCGGAGTTGGCGGGCATGTCGAGGTAGGGCTGCTCGGCGATGGAGTGGGTCTGCCCGTTGAAGCTCCAGTAGACCTGGCTGTCGGGGTACTTGCCGTTGGTGCGGTTGAGGATCTTCACCTCGACGGCGTTGTTGGCCGCGGGGATGTCGCTGGTGCTGCCCCAGAAGCTGTCCGGCGGCGTGGTGCTGCCGGGGCCGTAGACCTGGAACTCCCACAGGGAGTAGCCGTACGGCGTGGCGCGGACGGTGCCGTAGAGGCGCACGTAGCGGCCGCTGCCGGAGACGGTCAGGTTCTGGGTGCCGCCGGTGCCGGTGGTGGTGGAGTACACCGTGGTCCACGTGGACGCGTCGGTGGACGTCTGGATCTGGAAGGACTTGCCGTAGGCGGCCTCCCAGTTCAGGGTGACGCGGGTGATCTGCTGGACCGAACCGAGGTCGACCTGGAGCCACTGCGGGTCGGCGAAGGCGGACGACCAGCGGGTGCCGGTGTTGCCGTCGACCGCGGCGCTCGCGGGGAAGGAGCCGTTCTCCGTGGACGAGGCCGTCGCGGGCCTGCCCTGGGAGAGCAGGTTGTCCGCGGCCCGCGCCGGGGTCGGCGTCAGGGCGGCGAAGCAGGCGGCGAGCAGGACGATGACGAGACCGAGGGCGGCACGGGACCGCGCGCGACCGGCCGGCGGTCTGAGCGGGGTCGGGCTGGCGCAACTCTGCATGCGGGTACTCCTCAAGCCGTGATGGCGTGCGTGGGGGTGGAGCTGTGGCAGGGTCTGAGAGCGCTCTCTCCGGGTTGTAGTCCCGGAGGGTCCGGCCGTCAACAACTGAAGCCGAAATCACTGCCGTTCGGGGTTGGCGTGGGGGTGACGTGGCGTCGACGGGGGTGAGGTCCGGGGGTTTCCGTGCGGGGCCTTCGGAGGTCGACGGTGGGGAGGGGGGTGCCCCTGGGCGTTCTTCCATGTCTTGACGACGGGCTGCGAGGGGAGAAGGACCGGGGTCCGTCGACGTCCGCTGGTGCGTGGGGCTCGTCCGCGCAGTTCCCCGCGCCCCTTGGCGAGCTGAGGCGAAGCCCCCTGAAGGGGCGCGGGGAACTGCGCGATCGGCTCCCCACACACCCGCACACGAAAACCGGACACGGGCCACCCACCCCAGGGGCGCGGGGAACTGCGCGGTCGGCCACCGCGCACCCGCGGACGAGAACCGGGCGCGGCCCACCCCAGGGGGCGCGGGGAACTGCGCGGTCGGCCCCGCTACGCCGAGTCGCGGATCACCAGTTCCGGGTCGAAGACCACCGACGTCGGCTCGGTGCGGGCCCCGCGGACGTGTTCGTCCAGCACCGCGGCCATCGCCGCCGCCATCTCCTCCACCGGCTGGCGCACGGTGGTGAGTTGGGGCCGGCAGGTGACGGCCACGCTGGAGTCGTCGAAGCCCACGACCGCGACGTCCTCGGGCACCCGGCGCCCACGGTCGCGCAGCACCTGGCAAGCACCTTGCGCCATCAGGTCGTTGGCGGCGAACACGCCGTCGAGGTCGGGGTAGCGGGCCAGCAGGTCGGACATGGCCGCGGCACCGCTGTCGAGGGTGAAACCCCCTTCGGCGACCGGCACGAACGCGTGCCCGTGCCGCGCGAGGGTGTCGCGGAACCCCGCCAGCCGCTCCTGGCTCGCGGGCACGTCCAGCGGGCCGCAGATCGTGGCGGGCCGCGTCCGGCCGCGGGCCAGCAGGTGCTGGGCGGCCAGGCGTCCGCCGTCGCGGTGGGCGAGGTCGACGTAGCTGAGCGGCACCGGCCGGGAGGGCCGGGCGAAGAGCACCGCGGGCAGCCGCGCGTCGGCGAGCAGCGCGGGCAGCGGGTCGTCGGCGTGCGCGGAGACCACCAGCGCGCCGTCGGCGCGGCCCTGGCGCAGATAGGTCAGCACCTCCTCGCGGTCGTCGGCGGTCTCCGCGAACATCAGGACCGGGTGCAGCGAGCGCGGACGCAGGAAACCCACCACACCGCCGACCACGCGGCCGAAGAAGGGGTCCGCGAACACCCGGGCGGCGAAGGTGTCCTGCGGGGTGTCCGAGGCGTCGCCCGCGCCGCACACCACCAGGGCGACGGTCTCGGCGCGCCGGGTGACCAGGGCGCGGGCGGCGCGGTTGGGCGCGTAGCCGGTCCGTGCGATGGCCCGGCGGACGACGTCCTGGATCTGCGGATCCACGTTGCGCACGCCGTTGACCACACGGGACACGGTCGCCCGTGAGACGCCGGCCTCCCGGGCGACGTCCTCCAGCGTCGGGGCCCGTCTGCTCATGCCCCGCACCCTAACGGACCGGCCCGTCCCGGGAGTAGAGCGCTCTCCCGGGACGGGTACCGATCGCGACCGGGGGCGGGACCGGCGTGCTCCCGCCCCCCCGACTCAACCTCCGTGACGCAGGTTTGTCAGGTGTAGATGCCGAACTCGTAGAGCGAGTAGCCGTATCCGGTGCCGCGGGCCGTGCCGTCGACACGGACGTAGCGGCCGGTTCCGGAGACGTCGAAGTCGTCGACGCCGCCGTTGCCGTCGGTCACCGTGTGCACGGTCTGCCAGTTCTGCCCGTCGTCGGAGGTCTGGATGGTGTACGCCTTCGCGTACGACGTCTCCCAGTACAGCTGGACGTGCTTGAACGTGGTCCGGGTGCCGAGGTCGACCTGGAGCCACTGGGGGTCACTCCAGTCGCTCGCCCAACGGGTGCCGGTGCTCCCGTCCACCGCGTTGGCCGCCGTGCAGGGGCAGTCGCCGTAACTCGCCTGGTACGACGAGGCGGTGGCCGTCTTCCCGCGGGCCACGTTCGTGCCCGCGGGGGTGGGCGGCACCACCTTGATCGAGCGGGTCTCGACCCCGACGTTGCCGTGCCCGTCCGTCGCCTTGACGTACACCTTCCACACGCCGGGCCGGTCGGGCGCCGTGAACTTCAGGCGGCCGCCGCCGAGATCGGTGAAGGGCAGCGAGTTCAGGTTCTTGCTCTGGTCGACGTACATGCTGTTGTCGAGGACCTCGTAGGAGATCCGGTCGCCGTCCGGGTCGGTGGCCTTGACCGAGAGCACCAGGTCACGGCCGGCCTGCACCGCGCCCGCGCCGCCCTCCACGCTCAGGTCGGAGATCACGGGCGGGGTGTTGTCGTGGGTGGTGTCACCGCCGTAGGCCCGCTTCACCGCGTAGTACGACAGGCGCCGCTGGCCCGCGGGCAGCAGGTTGAACCAGATGCCGCCGAAGTCGTACTCGGTGCCGTAGTGGAACATGGTGGCCCCGAGGGCGACCCCCTTGTGCCCGGTGACGCAGCCCCAGGCGCGGGTGTAGCCGTCGGCCTTGGCCTGGTCGGACGGTTCGAGCGGCACGCCGTTGGCGTCGTCGGGCACCTCCCACTCACCGGCCGGTCCGGTCTCGGTGACGATGTACGGCTTGGTGTAACCGCCTTGCTGCCAGGCCGCCTTGACGTCGCAGACGGCGTTGTAGGAGTTCACGGCGTACAGGTCGAGGTCGGGGGCGTTCTTCTTGAAGTAGGGCCAGGCGCCGACCCAGGCGTCGGTCGAGGTGACCGGGTGGTTCGGGTCGACGGCGTGGATCTTCTTGGTGATGTCCTCCACGAGGGTGGTGTAGGCGTCGCGCTGCCGCTCCAACTCGTCGCCGCTGTAGCAGTTCTGGAGGCCGAGCACGGACTCGTTGCCGACGTCCCACATGAGGACGCCGGGGTTGTCCTTGTAGGTCTGCACCCACTTGGGGAACTCGTCGAGCATCTGGTTCTTGTAGGCGGTGTCGGTCAGGTAGTTCACGCAGCCGCCGCTGCCGGGGCCGCCGCCGGGCTGGAGCCAGAAGCCCGCGATGACCTTGATGCCATGGGCGGCCGCGGAGTCGAACAGCGGCTTGCTGGTGGCGTCGGTGCCCCAGGTGCGGATCGTGTTGACGCCCATGGACGCCAGGTCGGGCAGGTACTTCTCGGCGTCGTTGACGCTGGGGCCCCAGGTCAGTCCCTTGATCTGGTACGGCTGTCCGTCGACGGTCAGCTGCCAGGCGCCCTGGCTGCCGGTGACCTTGACCACGCTCCCCGCGGCGTGGGCCTGGACGGCGGGCAGGGCGGTGAGGGCGCCGACGGCCAGGACGCCGGCGGTCAGGTGCGCGGCGGCACGGCGGGCACGCGTGCCGGTGTGCGGACGGGTGCGGGTGCTTGGTGTCATGTCGGGCGCTCCTCAGGGGAGTTCGTAGTGCTCGTCGAGCGCGGCGCCCGCCTCGGGATGGGTCTGGTCGTAGCCTCGGGCGTCGCACTGGAGCCCGCCGACGACGCAGTGGTCGACCAGCGCCTTCTGCGTGGCGTCGTCCCAGGCGTTGAAGAAGTCGTAGTGGAACGTGTGGCCCGCGCCGCTGGAGAGCCGTACCTGCGACATGTCGCCGTTGACCGGGAAGGCCATCTTGAACTCGATCATCGGCAGCGCCACGGGGTGGTCGGCCGGGCACATGTTGTCGTTCGTGCCGGGCTTGACCACGGGGTAGGCCATGTGGCTCTTGTGGTCGGGCGTGTCGAGGTACTTGCCGTCCCAGCAACTGGGCGCCTGGAAACGGATGTTGAGCTGGACGTCGGCGCGGTTGGGGCAGGTCGCGGGGAACTCGACGTTGAAGTAGCTGTCACCGCACTCCCAGCCCTCCACGAAGCCCGGGTTGTTGCGGAACTCGTCGGCGCTCTGCATCGGGCTGCCCACGACGAACCGCAGGCCCTTGGGGAAGGGGCGCACGCTGGTGTAGTCGGTGACGCCGGCCTTGTAGTAGATCACCTGCGGGCCGGTCGGGAGGATCTGCCGGCTGCCGTTGTAGAGGGTCGGCATCCAGTAGCCGGACAGGTCGCCGGGCGCCTTGCAGGTGGTGCCGCCGGCCGACAGTGAGGCCGTAGTGCTGTACGCGTCGGTCGTGGTGTTGCCCATGAACGTGTGGTCGTGGGACTTGCCCGGCTGCTGCGGATAGACGATGGGATCGTCCGGACGGGTGTGCGTGACCGAGCAGTTGGCCTGGAACTCGTGGAAGTAGCGGTGCGGCGGATCCTGCGTGGACGGGCTCACGCCGGTCACCTGGGGGTTGGCGAGGATGTAACCGTCGCCGTCGGGATCCTCGGGGGAGGTGAGGGTCGACGCCGCCATGGCGTGCCCGGAGTGGGTGGCCGCGAACGACTCGGCGGCGGCGGTGTGGGGCGTGGGCGGTCCGGCGCTGGCGGCGACGCCGCCGATGCCTAACGAGGTGAGCAGGAGCGCGCCGGTGACCAGCGCGGCTGACAGGACTTTCGATCTCCGTGGCATGGAGACCTCCTCCTGGACGAGGGGGGTGTGGGAGGTCGCGCCCGGCGTCCGCGTGACGCGACGACAGGTGGGTCCGCGTCGTGGGGCGCGGGCACCGTTCGGGAGAGCGCTCTCCCGCCGAGGAGTGTTGGGGTCATGTCAGCAAGGTGTCAAGAGAGGCGGCAGGGGTTGTTCGGCGAGGTTTTCGGGGTCCGGGGGCTTGCCCGGGCGCTGACCTCATGAGTTAAATCAAGATGTGAACTAAGCGGGCCGCCGTCGGACATGTCCGCCGGCGGTGGCGAGCCGGTCCGGCGGTGGCCGGTCGTCGCCGACGGCGGAGCGCCACCGCCGTCGGCGACGGCACGGCGGTCACGTCGGGCGCGCACCACGAGCCGCGCCCGACGTGACCGCGGACCGGGCGACGCGGTCCGCGTCGCGGGCCTGGCGGCGCGAGAAGGTCGTGGCGAGGGCCCGGGCCCCGGCGGTCGGCACGAGGGTCCGGGGCGGACGATGACCGCCACCCCGGCAGACGGCACGAGGGGTTCGGCGCGACGGCCCCCAGCCCGACAGACGGCACGACCGGTCCGGGTCGACAACCCGCACCCCGACAGACGGCACAAGCGGTCCGGGACGACAACCCGCACCCCGACAGACGGCACGAGAGGACGTGGTCCTCATGCGGGACGGAACGGCGGGAGGAAGGGTGCTGGTCCGCTCACGGCCGGTCGGGCGCTGGCCCATCGTGTTCGCGCAGGGTGCGGATGACCTCGTCGTCGCCGACCTGCTCGAAGTCGTCGTACCAGAGACCCACGGCCCAGAAGTCCGGCGGCTGCCGGAGGCAGATGACGTCGTCGGCCTCCGCGCGCAGCGACGCGACGGTGTCGGGTGCGCCGACGGGTACGGCGAGCAGTACGCGGGCGGGCCGCAGGCGGCCGAGATGGCGTAGTGCGGCGCGTGCGGTGACGCCGGTGGCCAGGCCGTCGTCGACGAGGACGACGGCGTGGTCCCGCACGGCGGGCGCGGGGCGGTCTCCCCGGTAGAGCAGGGTGCGGCGCCTCAGCTCCTGGCGCTCGCGCGTCACGTCCGGGGCGAGTCGCTCCTCGCGCAGGCCGTACATCTCCAGGGCGCGCGGATCGAACAGCGACGGGTCCTCTGCGACGATCGCGCCGATGCCCGTCTCCGGCCTGCCGGGCAGGCCGATCTTCCGTGCCACGAGCAGGTCCAGGGGTGCCCCGAGCGCCTCGGCCACCTCCGCGCCGACCGGGACACCGCCGCGGGGCAGCGCGAGGACGACGGGGTCCGGCAGCCCGCCGTCGGACGCCCACTCCATCAGCCGCAGGCCGAGTTCCCGGCCGGCCTGCCTGCGATCGGGGAAGCGCATGACCTGCATGACCTCATGTCCTCCAGACGCCTCGCGTTCTCTTCGACGCCGGGGCGCGGTCGCCCCGGCGGCCGTGGGCCGACGTGACCCGGCGGCCGTGGGCCGACGTGACCCGGCGGCCGTGGGCCGGGGGATCCGGCGGTGGTCGGCCGGGGGATCCGGCGGTGGTCGGCCGGGGGATCCAGCGGTGGTCGGGCCGGATGGCCCGGCGGTGCCGGCCCTGACCGCCCCCGGGGCCTCGCCTCGGCCCGGAGCGGTCGCTTCCCGCCTCGGCCCGGAGCGATCGCATCCTCCTCGGCCCCGCGGGGGACCGCCTTCGTCCAGCCTGCCTCGCCGCGCTCGAAGCGGCGATGCGCGCGGAGGCTTCGCGGGACGGGTCCGGCACGGGTGTGCCGCGGCGTAGGTCACCGGTCGGCCGGTCCGGACTCCCCCGCCGTGGTGTCCGGCCCGGCGGGGCGCAGATGACGGTGGAACCAGTCGACGGCGGCCTCGGTGACCTGCTCCAGGGCGCCGGGTTCCGGGAAGAGATGCGTGGCGCCGGGTACGACGTGGAGGCGGTGGAGCGCCGGCAGCAGCCGGGCGGCCTCCCGGTTGAGTCCGAGGACGGGTGCGTCGGCGCCGCCGACCACCAGCAGGACCGGAGCCGCGACCCGGGGCAGCGCGTCACCGGCCAGATCCGGCCTGCCCCCTCGTGAGACCACCGCCGTGACCCGTCCGGGCCGCGCGGCCGCCGCCACGAGGGCGGCGCCCGCTCCCGTGCTGGCCCCGAACAGCCCCACGGGCAGCACGGCGGTACCGGGCCGGCGCCCCAGCCAGTCGACGGCGTCCACCAGACGTCCGGCCAGCAGCGCGAGGTCGAAGCGGAGCCGCGCGGTCACCGCGTCCTCGCGCTCCTCGGCCTCGGTCAGCAGGTCGAGGAGCAGGGTTGCGAAACCGGCCCCGCGCAGGCCCTCGGCGACCGCGCGGTTGCGGGGGCTCAGGCGCGAACTGCCGCTGCCGTGTGCGAACAGCACCATGCCGCGCGCGTCGAGGGGGACGGCCAGATCACCGTCCAGCAGCACGCCGTTCGAGGGCACCTTCACGGATTCGGCCACCATGCCCGCTCCTCTCCCCCGACGGCGCGATCCCCCTCACGCCCCCGTCAGGTACCTCCGGTGATCCCGGCGACGATCAGGTCGACCCCCGCCGCGAACTCCGTCCGGTCGTCGTGCTCGCGCAGCCGCCCCGCCACGCCGCGGGCGAAGGCGAACTCTCCCGGATCGAGCGCGGACCACGCGTGGGCCGTGGCGTCGAGGAAGTCGGCGCGGTTCGTGCCCGGGGCGACTGCCCGCGTGGTGGCGGCGTTCTGGCCCGCCACCCCCACGATGTAGTTCATCAACGCCGACGCGGCGGTGAACTGCGCCGGCTCGGGCACACCGAGCGCCTGGACCTGGCGCCCGATGCGCTCGAAGACCCGCAGCAGGGTCGGCCGCCACGTGGCGCGGGAGAACTGCGCACCGACCCAGGGGTGGGCGTCGAACGCGTCGAACACACCGAGCGCGAGGGTGCGGATCGCCTCCTGCGGGGTCCTGTCGGTGTCGTCGGCGGCGACCGCGGGGACGACGACGGCCTCGGTGGCCGCGGCGAGGAGTTCCGCCTTGCCGGTGACGTGCCAGTAGATCGCACCGGGGCCGGTCTCCAGGCGTTCGGCCAGCGCGCGGAAGGTGAGCCCGCTCTCCCCCACCGTGTCGAGCAGGTCGACGGCGGCACCGACGATGCGCTCCCGGGAGAGCGGTTCCTGCCGCCGTTCCGTGCGGCGCGTCCTGGTCGTCATACCGCCAGTGTAGAGGTTCTGGAACCGCGTTCCAGCTTGACAGAGTCTGGAACGGTGTTCCACGGTAGAGGACGCTGGAACGGCGTTCCAGCCGGAGGCGACCGAAGGGGAACCCATCATGACCACGACCCACGTGACGATCGTCGGAGCCGGACTCGGCGGCCTCACCCTCGCCCGTGTCCTGCACGTCAACGGCATCCCGTCCACCGTCTACGAGGCGGAGGCCTCGCCCGCCGCGCGCGGTCAGGGCGGCATGCTCGACATCCACGAGCACGACGGGCAGCGGGCCCTGCGGGCTGCGGGCCTGTACGACGCGTTCCGCGGGCTGATCCTGGAGGGCCGCCAGGCGAACCGGATCCTCGCCCCGGACGGCACCGTCCTGCTCGACGAACCCGACGACGGGTCCGGCCGGCGTCCGGAGGTGCAGCGCGGCGCACTGCGGCGGCTGCTGATCGACTCGCTCCCGGACGGCACCGTGCGCTGGGGACACAAGGCCGCGGCGGCCCGCACCCTCGGCGACGGCCGTCACGAGGTGACCTTCGCCGACGGCTCCACCGCCGTCACAGGCGTGCTCGTCGGCGCCGACGGCGCCTGGTCACGGGTGCGCCCGCTGCTCTCCGACGCCACACCGGTGTACGTCGGCAGGTCGTACGTGGAGATCTGGCTCCACGACGCCGACACCCGGCACCCCGCCGCCGCGAAGACGGTCGGCGCCGGCTCGCTCGCCGCGCTCGCCCCGGGCAAGGGGATCCAGGCGCACCGGGAGAGCGGTGGCACCCTGCACACCTACGTGGCGCTCACCGAGCCGCTGGAGTGGTTCGCCGCCGTCGACTTCGCGGACCCCGCGGCGGCGGCCGCCCGGATCGCCCGGGAGTTCACGGGCTGGGCACCGGAACTCACCGCGCTGATCACCGAAGGCGACACGGCGCCGGTCCTGCGCCCGCTGCACACCCTGCCCCTCGGGCACCGGTGGGAGCGGGTGCCGGGCGCGACCCTGCTCGGGGACGCGGCGCATCTCTCCGCCCCCTCCGGAGAGGGCGCGAACCTGGCCATGCTCGACGGGGCCGAGCTGGGCGAGGCCCTCGCCGCGCACCCCGGTGACGTCGAGGCCGCGCTCGCCGCGTACGAGGAGCGCCTGTTCCCGCGCGGCGCCCAGGCCGGGGCGGAGGCGGCCCACATCCACGGGCTCCTGTACGGCGACGACACCCCCCACGGCCTGATCGGCCTGCTCACCGGGGCCGCGTCGGCCGGATGAGCAGGTCGTGGTCAGGGCTCCGGAGGGGTGTGTCGGCGGCGGGAGGGGTGCCCGACGCCGGGCCGCCGGTCAGACCCGGGCGCGACGGACGTCGATGTTGCCGAACTTGGTGCGGGCCCGGACCTTCACGGTCTCCTCGGTCGCCTGCGGGGTCCCGGAGGCGGTGAGGGCGTTGCGCACCTGGCCGATGTCCGAGCTGGCGTCGAGCCACGCGGCGGTCCCCTCGCGGACACCGATCTCGATGGCGCCGTAGGAGGTCTCCAACTGGACGGTCCCGCGGGCGACCTCACCCACCCGCAGGGTGCCGTGGGCGGTCGTGGCGGTGAGCGAGTCCTCGGCGCGCGCGATGTCGATGTCGCCGTTGGCGCCGCTCACCCGCAGCTCGCCGGTGGCCGCGCCGACGGTGGTGCTGCCGTGCGAGTTCTTCAGGACGGCGGGGCCGTCGAGGAGGCCGACGCGCACGCTGCCGGAGCTGGTGGTGATCTCGGCCAGACCCTCGACGCGGTCGACGGTGATCGAGCCGTGCGAGGCGGTCAGCTGGAGCGGGCCGGTCGTGCCGAGCCGGACGTCGCCGGAGGAGGTCTTCACCCGGACCTCGCCGAGCCGGCCCTCACCCAGCACCTGGGTCCAGGAGCCCGTCGCGTCGACGCGCGAGCCGCTGGGCAGCTCCACGGTCACGTCGACGACGCCGCCGGGCCCGATCAGCCGGCGCTCGTGCGTCCTGACGGTCAGCACGCCGCCGGTGAACTCCACCGCGGTCTGTTCGGCGGCCCGCACGTCCTTGTCCCGCTTCGGGTCGCGGGGCTGCACGTCGACGACCGTGTCGGCGCGGTCGGCCGCGGTGAAGCGGAGGGAACCGGCGCCCACGTGGGCGGTGACGGCGATCGGCTCGGAAGTGGCGTACGTAGGCATGGCTGTCCCGTCCTCCTGGGTGTGCACCACGTCTTCCCTGGTGGGAGTGGTGTGTGTGATGGGGTGGGGTGGTGCGGGTGGTGCCGTCGGCGGGTGGGTCGGGGGCGCCGGGTGCGGTCAGCGCACCCAACCCGTGAAGCTCTGTCCGACCGTCCGGGTGGTCTGCGTGACCCGTGTCGCGTGCGAGCGGGCGCCGTCGTCGACCGCGGCGGCCACGGCGCGCACCAGCCACGCGTTGACCGACAGTCCCTCGCGGTTCGCGGCCTCTTCGGCGCGGGCCTTGAGGTGGGCCGGCAGGCGCAGGTTGACGCGGGCGGTGCCGCCCTCGTCGGTCTCGGCGACCGCGGCCCTGAGGGGTTCGGCGGGCGCGACCGGCTCCGCGGGGGCGCCGCCGGCGGGCGGGGGCGTCACCACGAAGTCCGGGTCCAGCCCGCGCAGCCGTACGTCGACCGAGCCCGGGGCGAGCTCACGGGTGATCTCGTCCATCGCGGCGGAGAGCACGTTGAGCAGGGTCAGGCGGGTCGCCGACTCCAGCGGAGCGGTCAGCCGCTCGGCCAGCTCGCGGGCGTCTTCCCCGCCGGCCTCGGCAGCCACCGCGAGTTCCCGGCGAAGGCTGTCGACATACGGTGTGAGGTCCATAGCGCCATCATGGCACCACTGTGGTGCCATACGCAAGCCCCATCTGATGCCACATCGACACCACGGCGACCGCAGCGCCCTTGACCTGCGAAAACGTGGACCGACCAACGGGCATGACGGGCGTACGGCACCTGCGGATGGGCAGCCAAGCCCGCACACCGACGCCACGTGGCACCACATGGCACCACTCGGCGCCACACGAGGCCAGCCCGGCGCCACGGCATCCGACCCCTCAGCGAGGTCCTCGGCCCCGTCCGACCGCCACCGGCTCGCGCACCATGAACGCGTCCACCGGATCCTCGTACTCGAGGACGAATCCGTGCCGCTCGTACAGCCGCCGGGCGGCGCTGCCCTGGAGCACGTTCAACCGGACGGGGACACCGTCGTGGTCGCACCGCTCCAGCAGCCCGCGCAGTACGGCCGTGCCGATGCCGCCGCCCTGGGCGTGCGGGGCGAGATAGAAGTGCTCCAGATAGTGCGCGTCCTCCGCGGGCCGCAGGGCCACGCAGCCGGCGAGCACGCCACCCACCTCGACGACCCAGGTGTGGTCGGGGTCGAAGGCGTCCCGCAGCCGCTGCCGCACCCGCCGTTCGTCGTACCGCCCGAGCCGCTCCAGGTCCGGGCGCAGCACCACCGCCCGCAACTCGGCCACCGCTTCGACGTCCGCGCCCGTGGCGGGCCGGATCCCCCAATCCACCATGATCGTCAGATTACCTGCCCCCGGGCCGGCCTTGCGTCCACATCCCCGCTCGCCGCCGAGGCTCATCGCCTAGATTGCTGGGGGCACGGGCGTGACAAGCACGTCGTCCGGGGAAGGTGGATCAGGCACAGTCGGCGGCCATGGCCTGCTCCGCACCGGATCACGTCTGGCGTGCGGATCGTTCCGAGACAAGAAGCGGGTAAGCGGTGGCGTACGCGGACGATGGTGAGGGTGGCCCGGGCGACTCGGCCGGTGTCGAGGCGTTCGCCGCCGATCCCGAGACGGGTGCGGATCTGGCGGCGGTGGACTGGGCGGCCACTCCGCTGGGTCCTCCCGCCCAGTGGCCGCAGAGCCTGCTGACCGCCGTACGCATCCTGCTGTCGTCGCGTTTCTCGATGTGGCTGGCGTGGGGTCCCGAGCTGACGTTCTTCTGCAACGCGGCCTACCGGCGCAACACGCTGGGCCGCAAGTATCCGTGGGCGCTGGGCCGGCCGTTCCCCGAGGTGTGGGCGGAGGTCTGGGCGGACGTCGAGCCGCTCGTCGAGGGGGTGCGGTCGACCGGCGAGGCGATCTGGGCGGAGGGGCTCCAGCTGTTCCTGGAGCGGTCGGGATATCCGGAGGAGACCTACCACACGTTCTCGTACAGCCCGCTGTGGGACGAGGCGGGCACGGTCGCCGGTGTGCTGTGCGTGGTCAGCGAGGAGACGGAACGCGTCATCGGGGAGCGCCGCATGGCCACCCTGCGCGACCTGGGCTCGGACGCGGGCGTGGTGCGCGGCGTGACCGAGTCCCTCGATTTTCACTGCCGGCAGCTGGAGAACAACACCGAGGACCTGCCCTTCACCCTGACCTACCTCTACGACGACGAGGGCGCCCGCCTGGCCCGCACCACCGGCCTGCCTCCGGACCATCCGGCGGCCCCGCCGCGGCTACCGGCGAAGGATCCGGACGGGGTGTGGCCGGTGACGACCCTCGCCGACGGCACCGCCGTGACCGTGCCCCTGGGCTCCGGTCCGCTCGCCGGGCTCCCGTGCGGGGCCTGGGATCAGCCGCCGGAACAGGCGCTCGTGGTGCCGCTGCCCCGGCCGGGCGGGTCGCCGTACGGCTTCTTCGTCGCCGGTCTGAACAGATACCGGGCCCTGGACGCGGGCTACCGGGGCTTCGTGGAGCTGGTGGCGGGCCATCTCGCCGCCGGTATCGCCTCCGCGCGCGCCTACCGCGACCAGCAGCGGCGGGCGGAGGAACTGGCCGAGCTCGACCGGGCGAAGACGGCCTTCTTCTCCAACATCAGCCACGAGTTCCGCACCCCGCTCACCCTGATCTCCGGACCCGTCGAGGAGCTTCGGCGGCAGCTCCCGGACGCCGCTGAGCCGGTGCACCAGGAGCTGGAGTCGATCCAGCGCAACGCGCTGCGGCTGGGGAAGCTGGTGAACACCCTGCTGGACTTCTCCAGCATCGAGGCCGGCCGGATGCAGGCCTGCTACGAGCCGGTGGATCTGGCCGCCGTCACCGCCGAGCTGACCAGCGTGTTCCGGTCCGCGGTCACCCGGGCCGGGCTCGCCTTCGAGGTGGACTGCCCACCGCTGACCCGCCCGGTCCACGTGGACCGGGAGATGTGGGAGAAGGTGGTCCTCAATCTGCTGAGCAACGCGCTCAAGTTCACCTTCGAGGGGTCCATCGGCGTCCGTGTCCGGGAGGAGGAGGACGGGGCGCTCATCACCGTCTCCGACACCGGCGTGGGCATCCCCGAGGAGGAGATGCCGCGTCTCTTCGAGCGCTTCCACCGCATCGGCGGCGTCCGCGCCCGCTCCCACGAGGGCAGCGGCATCGGCCTCGCGCTCGTGCGGGAGCTGGTCACCCTGCACGGCGGGGAGATCACCGCGGACAGCGCCCCGGCCGCCGGCACGCGGTTCAGCGTCCGGCTGCCCTTCGGCTCCGCCCATCTGCCGACCGACGCCGTCCAGCAGTCGGCCACCGCGCGCACCGGGTCGGCCACCGCCGTGCCCTACGTCCAGGAGGCCATGCGCTGGCTGCCGGACGACGAAGGCACCGGCGTGCGGGACCGGGCCGAGCCGGGCGTGCCGGCCGCGGCCGTGGTGGGGGCGCCGCCGCTCGCGGCGCGGGTCCTGGTCGCCGACGACAACGCGGACATGCGCGAGTACCTGGTCCGCATCCTCACCGCGGCCGGCTACGAGGCCGAGGCGGTCAGTGACGGGCACACGGCGCTGCGGGCCGCCCGCGCGCGCGTGCCCGACCTGATCGTCAGCGACGTGATGATGCCCGGTCTGGACGGGCTCGCCCTGCTCGGCGCGTTGCGCTCGGACACCCGGACCGCGGCGGTCCCGGTGCTGCTGCTCTCCGCGCGCGCCGGGCAGGAGGCGTCCATCGAGGGGCTGGCCGCGGGCGCCGACGACTATCTCGTGAAGCCGTTCGCCGCGGCCGAACTCGTCGCCCGGGTGCGGGCCAACGTCGAGATGTCGCGGCTGCGTTCGCACCATGTCCGCTGGCGCACCGCCCTCGTGGACACCCTCCAGGAGGCGCTGCTCGTCATGGACGAGGACGGCGTCGTCATCGAGGTCAACACCGCGTTCACCGCCCTGCTCGGCTACGGCCCCCAGCACCTGCCCTGCCCCGCACCGCACCCGTGGTGGCCCGAGGCCGCCGCCGACCCCGACGCGCACGGCCAGGTCACCGACGCCTTCGCCCGCCTGCTGCGGCTCGGCAGCGGCAACCACACGCTGCCCTTCACCAGCCTCGACGGCCGGACACTGTGGGTGCGGGCGGCCTTCAACGACGCCCACGACCCCGACACCGGCCGCCGGATGATCGTGGGCACCTTCCGTGACGTGACCGCCGAGCGCTACGCCAGCCTGCGCGAGCGCGCCCTCGCGTCGCTGAGCACCCGGCTCGCCGAGTCCACCGGCCTGGACGAGGCCCTGACGACGGCGGCCGACCGGCTGAGCGAGCAGTGGCGCGCCGAGCACGTCCTGCTCGCGGTCTTCACCGGGGACGACCGGCCGCCGCGGCTCACCTCCACCGCCCCGGTCGGCTGGCAGGACCTGAGCGCCGACCGGCGGCGGGCGATCACCGGGCTGCTCGGGCACCCGCCGCTCACTCCCGTCCGGGACACCACCGGCGCCGGGGTGCTCCTCGAACACCCCGACGGGCCGATGGCGCTGTGGATCGAGCTGGGCGACGCGCGCCGGTTCGGTGGCGAGGACGAACTGCTGCTGGCGCTGCTCGCCGGGCATCTGGCGCAGGCCCTCGGCCGTACGCACCAGATCGACCAGCAGCGGGAGACGGCGCTGGCGCTCCAGCGGGCCATCCTCGGCCCGTCGCTGCTGCCCGAGGGGTTCGCGGCGCGCTACGAGCCCGCCACCCCGCCGCTGGAGATCGGCGGCGACTGGTACGACGTGGTCGCGCTGCCGGACGACCGGATCGGCATCGTGGTCGGCGACTGCGTCGGGCGCGGCCTCCAGGCGGCCACCGTCATGGGGCAGCTGCGCAGCGCGTGCCGTGCCCTGTTCCTCCAGGACCCGGGCCCGGCGCGCACGCTGACGGCGCTCGACGACTTCGCCAGCGGCATCCCCGGCGCCCTGTGCACCACGGTGTTCTGCGGGGTCCTCGACCCGGCGGCCGGCACCCTGACGTACTCGAGCGCCGGTCACCCGCCGGGCGTGCTGGCCCTCCCGGACGGCGGTGTCCGCCTCCTGGACCGCGGCAACGCCCTGCCCCTGGCCATCCGTCCCGGTCTCGAACGGCCGGAGGACGTGTGCGTGCTGCCCGCCCGCTCCTCGCTGCTGCTGTACACCGACGGCCTGGTGGAGCGGCGGCGGCAGTCGCTGGACACCGGCATCGCGCGCGCCGCGGCCGCCCTCCAGTCCGGCCGCGACCTGCCGGCCCGTGAACTCGCCGACCACGTCATGGCCGAGCTGGTGCCGTCGAGCGGTTACGACGACGACGTCGCGCTGCTGCTCTACCGGCACCCGGGGCCCCTGGACATCGCCTTCCCCGCCGAGTCCGGGCAGCTCGCGGTGGCGCGGCACGCGCTGCGGGACTGGCTCACCCTGTGCGACCTGCCCCGGCGTACCGCGCAGGACGTCCTGATCGCGGCCGGGGAGGCCTGTGCCAACGCCGTCGAGCACGGCCATCGCGCCGCGCCCGGCGGGACGATCCGGCTGAGCGCGCGGGTCTCCACCGAAACCGTCACCGTCACGGTCGCCGACACCGGCAGCTGGAAGCCCGCCGGCGATCCGGCGAGCAGGGCGCTGCGGGGCCGTGGCATCGGCATCATGCGCGCACTGTCGGACCATGTGACCATCACCCCCGGCCCGTCGGGTACCACCGTCGAGATGCACACGAGGATCGCCTGATGTCCACCCAACTGGCTCTCCACCATGGCCGGACCGCCGAAGGCACCGCGGTGCTGATCGTCGCGGGGGAGGTCGACATGAGCAACAGCGCGTCGCTGGCCGCCGCGATCGAGGGCGTGCCCGGTCCGCTGGTGGTCGATCTGACACGGGTGGAGTACCTCGACAGCGCCGGGCTGAACGTGCTGTTCGCGCACGCTGACCGGCTCGAACTCGTCGCCCCGCCGCTGCTGCGACCGGTGCTGACCGTCTCGGGGCTCACCCAGCTGGTCAAGGTCCGCCCGGCGGCGGACCGGGACGGTCGGGCAGAGCCCTGACGGCCGCGCGGGCGCCGTCCGGACAGCCGCGGCGCCGGATGTCTGTGATCGACAGGGCGGGGCACCCGAATGCTGCCCGACCTCACGGACAAGGAGTTTGCGACATGGCGAAGAACCTCACCCCCGACTTCACGGTGCCGGGCCTCGAGCGCGCGGCCGCGGGCCGCCTCATCGACCTCCTCCGTCTGCGGCTGCACGCCCTCAACGACCTCCATCTGACGTTGAAGCACGTCCACTGGAACGTCGTGGGGCCGCACTTCATCGCGGTCCACCAGATGGTCGACCCGCAGGTGGACCGGGTGCGCGACATGGCCGACGACGTCGCCGAGCGGATCGCCGCCCTCGGCGGTGTGGCCCAGGGGACGCCCGGCTCCCTGGTCAAGGAGCGGACGTGGGACGACTACTCCATCGGTCGCGCCGACGCGATCGCGCATCTGGGCGCGCTGGACATCGTGTACACGGGAGTGATCGGCGACGTGCGCGCCGCGATCAAGACCGCGGGAGAGATCGACCCGGCGACGGAGGACCTGCTGATCGAACAGCTCCGCGATCTCGAGCAGTTCCAGTGGTTCGTGCGGGCCCACCTCGAGAACTCGGGCGGCAGCCTGACGACGGCACGGGCCGCGACGGAGGAACAGGCGGCCGCGGCCGCGGGGGCCTGACCGGCCCCGTTCGTTCGGATCCGACGGCCGTCCCCGCCGCAGGCTGCGGTGAGGACGGCCGTCGCCGTCGGCACGCTCGGGAGAGACTCGAATGCCCTGTGGCGGCGAACTCAAAACACGCGAATTGCGCAGGCGTGATCCACATTCACCCGGGCACTCGAAGAGCGCTAGATCATTAATTATCCGGAGGTGGACAATCGTGGCCCCTTTGCTGGTGGTTCTGCTGCTCGCCCTGATTCTTTTCGGCGCCGGTTTCGCCTTGAAGGCACTGTGGTGGATCGCCGTCGTCGTGCTGGTGGTATGGCTGCTCGGCTTCCTGGTCCGGCCGGCCGGCACCGGTGGCCGCCGGGGTCGCTGGTACCGGTGGTAGTCCGCGGAGTACGAGGTGGGAGCGGGTCCCGCGGGCACAGCGCCTGCGGGACCCGCTCGCGTTCCGCCCTCTCGTGCGTCCGCTGCGCCACACTGGGAAGCGGCGGCCCGACCACCCGCCGCGGCCCCACCGACCACGAGGAGGCTCCGCGTCGATGAGAATGATCGGATCCGGCGTAATCGGTTTGCGGGAACAATTGGGAAACGGGCTTTTCACCCGAGTCGCGGGACCGGACGGACCGCGTAATCGCGCCCGCATTCACCACACGCCCGGTCCGCGGTGGTTCGCTCCCGATCGCCCCGTTCGCCGGGTGCACGGAGACGCGTCGATGTTCATCGGCGGCCTGTCCGCGCTGCTGCTCCAGTCCCTGCATCCGCTCGCGATGGCGGCGGTGGCGGCCCACTCGGGGTACCGCGGCGACCCGTGGGGGCGGCTCCAGCGCACGAGCACGTTCCTCGCCGTCACCACGTACGGCACGGCCGAGCACGCGGCCGAGGCGTGCGCCCAGGTCCGGGCGGTGCACGAGCGCGTGCGCGGCGTGACCCCGCAGGGCGAGGCCTATCACGCGGCCGACCCGCATCTGCTGGGCTGGGTGCACGCGGCCGAGGTCGACAGCTTCCTGCGCGCGCACCAGCGCTACGGCGCCGAGCCGCTCACCCCGAGCGGATGCGACGCCTACGTCGCCGACACCGCGCGCACGGCCGCCGAACTCGGCGTCGTCGACCCGCCCACGGACCGCGCGGAGCTGGCCCGGCTGCTCGCCTCGTACCGCCCGGAGCTGCGGGCGTCGCCGCAGGCCCGGGAGGCCGCACGGTTCCTGCTCCTCGACCCGCCGGTCCCGCTCGCCGCCCGCCTGCCGTACGGCGTGCTGGCCGCCAACGCCGTGTCGCTGCTGCCGTCCTGGGCGGCGCGGGAGCTGCGGCTGCCGAAGATCCCGGTGGTCGACGAGTGGTGCGTCAGGCCGCTGGGGACCGTGATGACGTCGGCCGTGCGGTGGGCGCTGGCGCCCTCGCGTGCGGCGATCGCGGCGGCCGCGCCACCGCAGGGCGGCTGAGGCCCGCGCCGACGGCCCGGCACGCCAAGAGGCGGGAAGCGGTCAGCGGTCAGCGGTCAGCGGTCAGCGGTCAGCGGTCAGCGGTCAGCGGAGAGATTGAACATGTTCAAAACTCCTGTCAGACTGTGAGACCTCAGCCGATCACGCCGGGGGCCGCCGTCATGACCAGTTCCCTTCTCATGCCACGCTGCCGCACCCGCTCGCGCGCGGCGGGCCACGAGGACGCACCCGGCGGCACCGCCGCGACACGGATCCTCGACCGGCGCCACCCGGAGGTCCGCGCACTCCTCGAACTCCTCGCCGTACCGCGGGAGTCGGCCGCGGCGGCCGGAGCCGCGGAGCGGACGGAGTTCCTGCGCCGCGCGCACCGGCACATCTCGGCAAGGGTCCGGCCGGTGTACTCGGTGCAGGACGAGCGGCCGGTGTCCCAAGTGCTGCGGCGCGGGCGCGGCTCGTGCAGCCAGCGGCTGGCGGTCCTGGAGGCCGTCGCGCGAGCCGCCGGAACACCCACGCGGGTGCGCGGGCTGCTGCTGGACGGGCGCTTCTGGTATCCGCGCTTTCCCCGGCTGCACTTCCTGGTGCCGCACCAAGTGGTGCTGCCGTGGCCGGAGTTCCGCATCGAGGGGCTGTCCCCCACCGAGCATCCCACCGCGCCCTGGCTGTCGGTCTCGGATCTCTTCGGCCGGGCGGGCACGCCGGGCGACGGCGGCGGCTTCACCAACTCCGGTGCAGAGACCCTGTTCGACGCGGTGGCCCGGACGGCGGTCGACTGGGACGGCGCGACGGCCTGCTCCGCCGGGGCCGTCTCCTGCGATCTCTCCGCCCATGTCCTGGCGGATCTGGGCCACTTCGCCTCGCGCGACGACCTCTTCGCCCGGCACGGCCAGACCCTCTGCGCCACGGCGCGACTGCTGGCCGAGCCCGTCCTCGGCCGCCACGCCGCGGGCGCCTGACCGCCCCGCGACCGCCGGAGACCTACGGCGCCTCGGGGACCAGGATGAACAGGCCGCCGACCTTCTCCTCGGTGTCGAACGTGACGCGGGCCTTCATGTCGCCGGCCTCGTAGCGCAGCGGAAGGTCGACGACCGTGTGGTCCCCGATGCGCCGCACGAACGGCTCGCCGTCGCCGAAGCCCTCGTACGCGCCCACCAGACCCGTGACCGTGGCCAGGCCGTCGCCGCGCACCTCGTCGGTGAACGCCTCCAGGACCTGGGCGTTGAAGGACCTCCGCGCCTGCTCCATCCGTCCTTCGAGCACGTCGGCGACGATCTCGCGGGCGCGTTCCGCCGCGTCCGTCATGCGCACGGTCTTGTCCATGGGTTCTCCCGTCCGGGGGTCGATGGGTCTGCCGAACCGCTGGAACGCGGCCTGGCGCGTCACTCCGAGCAGGTCCCCGATCTCCTGCCAGGTGTGACCGGCGTCCCGGCACTGCTGCACGCAGAGCCTGAGCAGCTGCTGCGCCCCCTCGGCGACGCCCTGGGAGCGCCGTACCAGATCCAGATAGGAGGGCGGGGTGAGCGGGCTGCCCAGGGACTCGGACAGCGAGGCGGACTGCTCGGACAGCAGGGCGCTCAGCTCGGCGAGGCTCGTCGGGCGGGGAGGACTCGTGGGCTCGTCGGTCACATGTAAAGAATGCCTTTACAGCCGGAAGGCGTCAAGACATCCTTTACAACGACGGGCGGCCCCTCAGTGGTGCACGGGCGACTCTTGCTCGCTCTTCTCCTCGGCGGGCTCCTCGGCGCGGCCGCCGGGGTGGCGCAGGGCGCAGAAGTACCCGATGCCGAGGGCGATGGCCATGCCGTAGAACACCCACTTGTTGGCCTCCGCGAAGTCCATGCGGATCGCGGACATCGCGTCGCGCATGGCGGTGGCGACGGGGCCGTTGCCGGTGGGCGTACGGCCGTCGGCGTTGCCGGTGACCGCCTCGGAGATCTGCCGGCCCGCCGAGCGCGCCGTGGCGGACGGCACGCCGCGCGACTCCAGGGTGTCCTGGACGCGGTCGGTCATGGTGTGCGTGAGGACCGTGCTGAAGACGGCGAGGCCCACGCTCGCGGCGTAGTTGCGGACCGTCTGGGTGATGCCGGTGACCTCGCCGTAGGAGGCGTCGATCGAGCGGTTGACGGCGTCGGTCGAGGCGGGGGCGAGGAGGAAGCCGATGCCCGCGCCGGCGAGGGCGACGTAGGGCCACTGGTCGGACATCGACAGGTCGGTCAGATTGCCCGCCCACAGGGCGAATCCGACGGCGCCGACGACACAGCCGAGCTTCATGGCCGGCCGGGCCCCCTGCTTGTCGAGGATGCGGCCGCCCCACTGGGAGGCGAGGGCGAACCCCGCGAAGAAGTAGAGCAGGTACAGCGCCGCCTGGTTGGGCGAGGCGCTGAGCGAGATCTGGGCGTAGACCGAGGCGAAGAAGAAGACCGGGACGAACGCCAGCATCGCGAAGAACAGCACCAGCGAGTCGGCCGTGAACGCGCGGTCGCGGAAGACCTGGAGCTTGATGAGGGGATGCCGGACCCGCCGCTCGTAGCGGACGAAGACGTAGAGCACCGCCAGGCCGCCCACGATGCAGGCCCACGTCGCCGCGCTGTCCCAGCCCCAGGCGGACGCCTGTTGGAACCCGAGCACGCTCAGGCCCATGCCCACCGCGACCAACGCCGCGCCCACCCCGTCGAGTTTCTCGTCCCTGCGGCGGTCGGAGATGTGCGCGAGGGCGGTCAGGATCAGCGCCACGACCGCCACGGGCACGTTGATCCAGAAGATCGCCCGCCACGTCCACGCGGTCAACCAGCCGCCCAGCAGCGGGCCGAGCGCGGTGAGCGCGCCGGTGAGACCGAAGAACAGCGCCAGGGCACGCCCGCGGCGCTCGATCGGGAACACCGCCACGACCACGGCGAGCGCGGCCGGGAAGAGCAGCGCGGCGCCGAAGCCCTGGGTCGCCCGGAAGACGACGAGCCATGTCAACGCGTAGTCCCCCGTGGGCACGGCGCCGCACAGCGCCGAGGAGATCACGAAGACGAGCGTGCCGACGACGACCACACGGCGCGGCCCCAGCAGGTCGGCCAGGCGTCCGCCGAGCGCGAAGAACGCGGCGAGGGAGAGCAGATAGGCGTTGACGACCCACTGCATACCCGACGACGTCAGGTCGAGCTCGGAGACGATGTCGGGCGCCGCGATCGACACGATCGTCTGATCGATGAAGGTCATCGCCACCGCGAACATCATGGCCGCGAGTGCCAGCGACTGGGAGGGCGCGTGTCCGGCGCCACGTGCGGGTTCGCTCGGCTTGCTGCGCGAATTGCTCACGCAACCAGTCTGCGACGACCGGCAGGACCACGCATCCGAAGAACGCACCCACCGGATCGCGCCGGACATGGAGGTCACCCGCCTCCGTGCCCGTCACCACCAGTCCGCCCCGTGCCCGTCACCGCCAGTCCGCCCCCGTGCCCTTCACCCCCGGTCCACCCGCCCCGCCCGTCACCCCCAGTCCGCCCGCCTGCGCAGCTCGGCCGTGAACTGGGCGCCGGCCAGCAGCGCGAGGTTGGACAGCCACAGCCAGATGAGGAACACCACCACGCCCGCGAGGGAGCCGTAGAGCCTGCTGTAGGTGCTCAGCGCCGACGCGTACAGGGCGAAGCAGCCGGAGGCGCCCAGCCACAGCGCCGCCGCGAGGGCGCCGCCGGGCAGGCTGTAGCGCAGTCGGCGGGCGGGCACCGGACCGGTGTGGAAGACGATGGTGACCAGCAGCGCCACCAGGCCCAGGAGGAGCGGCCAGCGCAGCACGTTCCACGCGCGGGCGACCACGAGCCCCACTCCGAGCAGCCGCCCGAGGCCCTCGGCGACGGGGCCGGACAGCAGCAGCACCAGCGAGCAGGTCAGCAGCAGCCCGAGCAGGGCGAGGGCGGTGAGCACGATGCGGTGGGCCCTGCGCCACGGGGAGCGCCGGTCGGGCTCGTGGTGCATCCGGTGCAGGGCACGCCGGAACACGGCGAGGTAGCTGGAGGCGGACCACAGGGCGCTCACCGCCCCGGCGCACAGCAGCGTCCAGGCCGCCGAGCCGTCCTTGAGGGTCCGGGACAGCAGCTCGTGCAGCTGACCGCCCGACTGGCCCGGCGCGTAGGCGGTGACATGGGCGATGAAGTCCTCGGCCGTGTCACGGCTGATCAGGCTGAACGCGATGACCGTGACGAGCAGCGCGGGCAGCACGGCGAGGATGGAGTAGTAGGTGAGGGCGGCGGCGTAGTCGGAGATGTCGTCGCGCCACATCGACACCGGGGTGCGGCGCAGGGCCGCCGACCAGCCCCGGGACGCGCGGACGACGCGGGCCGGCCGCGCGACGGTGACCGGCGCAGCCCGGTCGGGAGAGGCGGGCTCAACGGTCATACGCCGGCCCGCCCGGACGCGGCCCGGACGGGCCGGTCCTCGTGTGTTGCGTCACCTGTGCTCCTTAGCGGGCCGCGCCCCGGCCGTGGTCCTGATCGGCGGTTCTCTCCATCGTCGCCTTCCCCGGTCCCGGCGTACCAGACAGGCATGTCACCGATCGTGACCCGCGGGCGCGGCCCCCGGCGCGAGGCGCGCCCTGTCCGTGGCCGTCGAGCCCATGACGGACACTCACTCCCGGGCGGGCTGGCCTCTCTTCGCGCGGTGATGTGAAGATGGCGCCATGCACGCGGCTCCGGAATTGAAAGTGCACGTCACACGCCACCAGGACATCTTCGTGATCACGGTGCGGGGCGAGCTGGACTTCGACGACGCCGAGGACATCGACGCGGCGTGGGAGCAGGCGGAGCGGGCGGCGCTGCCCACCACGGCCGTGGATCTGTCCCAGGTGACCTTCGCCGACAGCATGCTCCTCAACGGGCTGCTGGAGGCCCGGCGTCGTCATGCGGCCGACGGCCGCGAGCTGGTCCTGCTCGGTCCGCTGCGGCCCGCGGTGAGCCGGCTGCTGGAGGTCAGCGGCACCCTGGCCTACTTCACGGTCGCGGTCGCGGGCACGGGCACGGGCGCCGTCTCTCCCGGCGGCGACCAGGGGGCTTCCTGACCCGACGGAGCGCGGTGGCGCCGGGGTCGGGGGTCAGGTCTCTCCCGGGTCGCGTGTCGGGTCGCGCCGGGGTCGCGTGTCCGGTCTCTCCGGGGGCGCGTGTCAGGTCGCTCCCGCGCCGGTGGCGCCGTCGACCTCGGCCTCGCTCCCGTCCCCGTCGTCGCTCTCGAAGGCCGGAGCCGCGCAGCAGGCGACCGGTGCGGTGAGGTGGTCGAGCACGTTCGTGATCCGGAGCATCCGCTCCAGGACGTCCGGCCGGTGGTCCAGGTGCAGCCGTACACCCGCGGCGCTCGTGCGCCGGTGGATCATCAGCAGCACGGACAGGCCCGTGGAGTCGATCCACGTCAGGTCGGTGAAGTCCAGGCGCACGTCGAGCAGTTCGGAGTGCGCGGCGAGCTGCTCCAGCACGGTCTCGATCAGGTCGTCGCTCGTGTCGTAGTCGAGTTCCCCGGCCAGCCGCACGGTCAGCTCGGTGGGTCCGGCCAGGACGCGGAGGGTGAACTCGGAGGGTGGCAGCTTGGTCATGCGCGGGTCTCGGGGCCGGGGACGGGACGGTTCGGCTGGGCGCGGAGGGCGTCGACGCCCGCGTGCAGCAGGCCCACGGTCCGCGGGAAGTCGCGGAGTTGGCCGGCCAGGATGTCGAGGCCGGTCACCATCGAGTGGGCCGGTACGTTGCGCGCCTGGAGGATGTCGGCCGTCCAGGTGAGGAACGTGGTGAACAGCTCGGCGTCGTCGAGGTAGAGCGCGGTGGCCAGGAAGTCGACGATGTGGGCGAGGTCCTCCGCGGTGCGCTCGCGCTGGCTGTCGTCGTAACCCCGCATGGCCGGATAGCGGTTCTCGAGGTCGACGAGGGTCTGCTTGACCAGCTGCCCGCGGCTGCGGACGACCATCGTGTACTCCTGGTCGGCCAGGTGCGGCAGATCCTCCGCCGCCTGCCGGATGCCCGCGAGGCGGGGCCGCGGGATGCCCGCTTCGAGTACGGCGGCGGCGCCCCGGGCGTCGGCCGCCCAGCGGTCGGCGCCCAGCGCCCGCGCGTGACGGCCGTCGGGGCCGAAAGCGCGGCCACCGGTCAGCACGGGCACGCCTATGGCCTGGCAGGCGGTGATCGCGCCGTGCGCGGTCGGCAGATGCGTGGGCAGGGAGCCCGACAGCAGCACGGCGTCGGTGCTGGTGTGGTGGAGATGGGCGACCAGGTGCGGTGTGGGGGTCTGCGCACCGAGGTAGTCGACCCGCCAGCCCCGCAGGGACAGCACCTCGGCCACCAGCCGGGCGGGGAAGGCGTGCCACTCGCCGTCGATGCAGCCGACCGTGACCCGGCCCTTGTCGGGGGTACGGCGGCCCGGGGCCGGGCGCCGGTGCGCGAGGGAGGCGACGACCCGCTCGTTGATGGCGGTGGCGGCGTGCTCCTGGGCGACGGTGATGCGGTTGGCGGCCCATTCGGTGCCGACGCGCTCCTGCACGGGCGCGATCACGTCGAGGAGCAGCGCCTCGTCGTCCACACCGGCGTCCAGCGCCTGCTGTACGACCCCCACGGCGGCGTACTCGTCGCCTTCGGCCACGGCTTCCCACAGCCGGCCCTGCAGACCGGCTGTCGTGGTGGGGTGGTTCACGTGTCCCTCCTGCTGTTCCGGCCGCCCGCGTGCCCGTTGACGAGCGCGAGCGGGCCGGCCTTCGGCGCCCGGATGGCGAGCGCGGCGGCGTCGTCCTGACGTCCCGCGCCTACCCACTGGGCGGCGAGCATCTGCACCCGTTCGACGATCGCTTCGGCCGGCATCCCGACGCACTCGGACAGGGCGCGGCGCAGCCGCCGTTCGCCGAAGAACTCGTCGCCGAGCGGTCCGCCGCGGGCCTCGGTGATGCCGTCGGTGTACAGCAGGCAGGTCTCACCGGGCTCCAGCACGGCGTCGACGGTGCGCGCCGTCACCGTCGGCACGGCGCCGACCAGGGTGCCGTGGGTGGGGACCTCCTCCACCGTGCCGTCGTTGCGGACGATCAGGGGTGGCAGATGCCCCGCGCTGGTCAGCCGGACGTGCGCGCGGCCGCCGCGGCGCCGCACGGAGGCGAGCACCAGGGTCGCGAAGCGGGTGTGGTGGGAGGTGAACAGAGCCGCGTTGAGCAGGTTCAGGACCTGCTGGTGGTCCTCGGCCAGCGGCAGCAGCGCGTGCAGGGTGTTGCGGATCTTCCCGGTCAGTACGGCCGCGTCGAGTCCCTTGCCCGCGACGTCGCCGAGCGCCACGAACGTCTCCTGGGACGGGTCGGCGCCGGGGTGCACGTCGTAGAAGTCGCCGCCGACGCGCACCTGCTCGCGCGCCGCGCGGTAGCCGCCCGCGTACTCCACGCCGTGCACGCTGCGCAGCGTGGGCGGCAGCAGCTCGCGCATCAACGTGGCGGTGATGGCGGCCTGTTCGCTGTAGAGGCGGGCCGCGGAGAGGGCGGCGCCGGCCCGGGAGGCGAGCAGCCTTGCGAAGATCTCCTCGTTCTCGGTGAACGCCTGCTCGGTGCTGGAGCGCAGCAGGATCAGCGCGCCGGCCGGCACACCGTGGCCGGGCAGCGGGGTGACGATGACCGAGCCGACCGGGCCGGCGAAGCCGTCGGGGACGATCCAGTCGGGGATGTCGTCGGGGTTGATCCAGCGGGCGGGCACGGGCGGGAAGCCCTGGAGGGCCTCGGCGAGTCCCGGCACGCTCGAGACGTCGATCTGGCGGGCGACCTGGGTGACGGGCCCGCCGGGGAGCGCGAAGGTCAGCGGGTGGCGCCTGCCCTGCGGCGGGGCCACGAGTACGGCCGCTTCGGCGAGATGCTCGGCGGCCATCGAGGCTGCCACCTCCATGCAGCGCGGCACGTTCAGGGTGGACAGCAGCGCGTTGGAGACCTCCGCGAGGACCTCGCTGCGCGACTGCGCGTCGGCCAGCGCGGCCTCGGCCCGGCGCCGTCCGCTGTCGTCGACCAGCCACCACACGACGTCGCCGTCGTCGCCCGCGGTCGGGTATGCCTCGAAGAGACGGTTGTCGATGGTGCCCACGAGTGGTCCTGAGGCGGTGCTCCTCAGTCCGTCGCTGATGCGCTGGTGAGCGCCGGCGAGCCAGGTGGGTACCCGCTCGTGCAGCCAGTCACCGCTGGCGGCGCCGGGGAGCAGCCCGCGGGCGGCCTCGTTGATCCGGACAAGACCGCCGTGCCGGTCGACGACCAGCACGGGACAGGGGGCGTCGGCCCAGGTCGCTCCGACCCTGAGGTCGGCGTAGGACGGACGGGCGGAGGAACCGCGTGAGGCAGACACAAATGGAGGCACGCGCCGTGCGCACCTCACCACCTTCCTGCTGCGAGTGAACCGGTGTTCTGCGGCCACCGTCGCGCACTCACCCCCGCGGTTGCAAGCAGCCCCCCGGCGGCCCGCCGCTCCGCACGGTCCGCACACCCGGTTCCCAGCGCCCCTGACCAGCGGCTTTCACTCATTCGTGGAGATTCTGGAACGGACGTACGGCACCGGTCGGCGTCAGAGGCGGAAGATCCGGCGGGCGTTGCCGGACAGGAACAGCTCGGTGGTCTCGTCGTCGAGGCCGAGGTCGGCGAGGTGCTCCAGCGCCCGGGCCGGGGTGATCATGGGGTAGTTGCTGCCGAACAGCACCTTGCGGCGGCCCCGGCCGCGCAGGTACTCCACGAGTTCGGCGGGGTAGCGGCGCGTGGTGTAGGCGCTGGTGTCGATGTACACGTTGGGGTGCTTGTCCGCCACGGCGATCATCTCCGTGGTCCACGGGTAGCCGATGTGCCCGCAGACGACGGTCAGTTCCGGGAAGTCCAGCGCGATCTGGTCGATGTACGGGATCGGGCGGCCGGTCTCGGACGGGCGCAGCGGGCCCGTGTGGCCGACCTGGGTGCAGAACGGCACGCCGAGATCGACGCAGGCGGCGTACAGCGGGTAGTACAGCCGGTCGGTGGGCGGAAGTTGCCACAGCCACGGCACGATCCGCAGGGCGACGAAGCCGAGTTCTCCCACGGCTCGGCGCAGTTCCCGCACGGCCTCCATCGGGCGGGCCAGGTCGGCCCCGGCGACGCCGCGCAGCCGCCCGCCGGACCGGGCCACGAACGCGGCCACCTCGTCGTTGCTGATCAGCGGCCCCTGCGGGCCGTACCAGGCGGCCGACAGGCCGGTCTCGACATCCGCCTCGGCCAGTGCTTCGAGCGTGACCTCGACCGGCAGCGGCGCGTCGAGCGTGGTGAGCCCGGTCCAGCGGCGCAGGGAGGCGAACATCTCGTGGTTCAGATGGCGCGGGGTGGGGTGCTGCATCCAGGCGTCGACGACCGGCACGGGCACCGCCTCTCCTCCGTGCCGCCGTCCGCTGCTGCGCGCGCCGGGAAGCCGCGCACCCGGCGAAGGGCGGCTGAGCGATCGCTCATCGCCAGCATAGGGCCTGTCGTCGCGTGGCAGACGGGAGTGTGACGACAGGCCCTGGCGGCTTGTGGTCAGTACACGTCGCGCACGTACCGCTTGTCCGCGGTGAGCTGTTTGACGTAGGCCGCCGCCTCGGCGTCGTCGAGTCCGCCGTGGACGGTGGCGATCTCACGCAGCGCCAGGTCGACGTCCTTGGCCATCCGGGAGGCGTCGCCGCAGACGTAGAAGTGGGCGCCGTCGAGCAGCCACGACCACAGCAGGGGCCCGTGCTCGCGCATCCGGTCCTGCACGTAGACCTTGGCGCGCTGGTCGCGGGAGAACGCGGTGTCCAGGCGGGTCAGCGTGCCGTCGGCGAGGAAGGCGGTCAGCTCGTCCTCGTAGTAGAAGTCGGTGGCCCGGTGCTGTTCGCCGAAGAAGAGCCAGTTCGGGCCGTGGTGGCCGCGGGCCCGGCGCTCCTCCAGGAAGCCGACGAACGGCGCCACCCCGGTGCCGGGACCGATCATCACCGCCGGTGCCGCGGCGTGCGCGGGCGGGCGGAAGTGCGGCGCCCGCTGGACGCGGACCGGCACCTCGGTACCGGGCTCGGCGTCCGCGAGGAACGGGGAGCACACGCCCTGGCGGGGGCGGCCGCGCAGGTTCTCGTAGCGCACGACGGAGACGGTCAGGGAGACCTGGTGCGGGTCGGTCAGCGGGCTGGAGGAGATGGAGTACAGGCGCGGCTGGAGCCGGCCCAGCACCTCGGCCCACTCCTGCTCGGCGGCCCGGACGCCCAACTCGGCCACGACGTCGACGGCTTGGCGGCCCCAGGTCCAGCGGGCCAGTTCGCCCTTGTTGTCCGGCCGCAGCAGCTTGCGCAGTTCGCGCGGGTCGCGGATGCGCTCGGTGGCGAAGCGCAGCAGAGCGGGCGTGACGCGGGTGATGTCCAGGTGCCGCGACAGCGCCTCGGAGAAGGCGGCCTCCAGGCCCGTGGCGCCGATCCGCACGGGCGCGTCCGCGTCGAGTCCGGTGACGGCGAGCCACTCGGTCACCAGGTCCGGCCGGTTGACCGGCTGCACGGCGAGGGCGTCCCCGGCCTCGTAGAGCAGGGGTGTGCCGCTGTCGCGGGTGTCGAAGGTGAAGCGCCTGACTTCCTTGCCCGCGCCGGGCAGGCTGAGCAGGCGGTTGCCGGTGAGCCGGGCGGTCACCGTGGCGGGGCGGCTCGGGGGCGGAGGCGGGGGCGCCGCGGGGGTACGTGCCGGAGCGGAAGCCGGCGCGGGAGCGTGCTCGGCAGCGGGCGGTGGCGGCCGCTCGTCGGTGCGCAGCGCGGTCACCACCTGGTCGAGCCAGGCGGCGGCGTCGGGTTCGTAGTCCGGTTCGCAGTCGGTGCGCGGGGCCAGCCGCACGGCCGCCAGCTCCTCCAGCCGCCGGTCGAGTCGTCGCCCGTGGCCGCAGAAGTCGTCGTAGGCGGAGTCGCCGAAGGCCAGGACGGCGTAGCGCCTGCCCTCCAGGCGTGGGGCGGCGGGCGAGTTGAGGGCGTCCCAGAACCCGGCGCCGTTGTCCGGTGCGTCGCCGTCGCCGAAGGTGCTGGTGATCAGCAGCAGGTCGGCGTCCGAGGGCAGGGCGGTGGGGTCGGTCTCCGCCATCGGCAGCAGTGCCGCCGTATGCCCGTCGTCGGTCAGCCGGCGCGCGGCCGAGGCGGCGAACTCCTCGGCGTTGCCGGTCTGGGAGGCCCAGAGCACGACCACCTGGCGGTGCGGTGCGGCCCCGGGAGCGGCGAGCGGCCGCCCGGCGCCGTCGGCCGCGGACCGCGTGGACGTCGGGGCCGCGGCGGACCGGGAGTACATCCCGGCCAGCAACCCGTTGACCCACAGGGCGTGTTCGGGGCTGAACGGCGCGTCCGGGGGCAGCACCGGAACGCCCGGCGCGCCGGAGGGGATGCCCGCGAGGAACCCGGTCAGATAGCGGCGCTCGTGCTCGGCGAGGACGGGCACCGGGGCGGGTTCCAGACCGGCGGGCAGGACGGGCGCAACGGCCGGCAGCGCCCCGCTCCCGGCCGGCGCGAAAGACACGGCGGGCGCGGCTGGTGCGGCAGACGCGACGGACACGGCGGTCGCGACGGACGCCGGTCCCGGGGCGGTGATCGGCGAGCCGGGCACCGTGGCCCCCGCACCCGTCGCCGTCGGGGTCTGCAGCGACACCGGTGTGGCCACCTTCGTCAGCGACACCGCGCAGACCTTGAACTCGGGCTGGAACGACAGCGGATCGACCGCGTCGCTGGTCACCGCATTGACGCTCAGATACTCGCCGAACAGGTCGTTCCAGTGGAACGGCGCGAAGCAACAGCCCTGCCGCACCCGGTCGGTGACGACGGCGGGCAGCACGGCCCGGCCGCGGCGCGAGGCGACCTCGACCGAGTCGCCGTCCACCAGGCCGAGTTCGGCCGCGTCCCGCGGATGCACCTCCACGAAGGGGCCGGGGTTGAGCCGGTTGAGCTTGGCCACCTTGGCCGTCTTGGTCAGCGTGTGCCACTGGTGTTGCAGGCGGCCCGTGTTGAGGACGAAGGGGTAGTCGTCGTCGGGCAGTTCCGCCGCCGGCATGTGCGGGCGGGCGTGGAAGACCGCGCGGCCGCTGCCGGTGGGGAAGCGCGGGGTGCCGTCCTCCTGGAGGTAGCGGATCGGGTTGCGGTCGGGCCCCTCGGCGGTCGCGGCCGGCCACTGCACCGGGGTGGCGCGCAGCCGGTCGTACGTCACTCCGCGCAGGTCCCAGCCGGTGACCGGGTTGTAGGCCCGCTTGATCTCCTCGAAGACCTCTTCGGCGCTGTCGTACGTGAACGCCTCCTCGTAGCCCATGCCCCGTGCCACGGCGGCGATCAGCCGCCAGTCCGCCGTGGCCTCGCCGGGCGGGTCGACGGCGGGCCGGGCGAGGGTGAGGTTGCGCTCGCTGTTGACGAGCACGCCCTCGGTCTCGGTCCACAGCGCGCCGGGCAGGACGACGTCGGCGTAGGCGTTGGTCTCGGTCTCGGCGAACACGTCCTGGGTGACGACGAATTCGGCGGCTTCCAGGCCCTCGATGACGGTCTTGCGGTTGGCGACGGAGGCGACCGGGTTGGTGCAGATGATCCAGCAGGCCTTGATCTCCCCGTCGGCCATCTTGTCGAACATCTCGACCGTGCCCCTGCCGACCCCGTCGGCGCGCAGGGTGCCGGGGGACAGCTCCCACAGCTCCTCGACGAAGGCCCGGTCGGCGTCGGCGAGGACCGAGCGCTGGCCGGGCAGTCCCGGACCCATGTAGCCCATCTCCCGGCCGCCCATGGCGTTGGGCTGGCCGGTCAGCGAGAACGGGCCGCTGCCGGGACGGCAGATCGCGCCGGTCGCGAGATGCAGGTTGACCAGGGCGTTGGTGTTCCAGGTGCCGTGCGTGGACTGGTTCAGGCCCATCGTCCAGCAGCTCATCCACTCCCCCGCCGTGCCGATCAGCCGCGCGGCCTCGCGGACGTCGTCCTCGGAAAGGCCGGTCAGCGCGGCGACGGCGGCGGGCGGGTAGTCGGCGAGGAGGGCCGGCATGTCCTCCCAGCCCTCGGTGTGCGCGGCGATGAACTCCTCGTCGATGTGGCCGTCGGCGTGCAGCAGGTGCAACAGGCCGTTGAGCAGGGCGAGATCGGTGCCCGGCGCGATCTGGAGGAACAGGTCCGCCTTGTCGGCGGTGGCGGTGCGCCGCGGGTCCACGACGATCAGCTTGGCGCCCGCCGACTTCACCCGGTCCATCATCCGCAGGAAGAGAATGGGATGGCAGTCGGCCATGTTGGAGCCGATGACGAGGAAGACGTCGGCCTTCTCGAAGTCCTGGTACGAGCCGGGCGGCCCGTCCGCGCCCAGCGACAGTTTGTAGCCGGTGCCCGCGCTCGCCATGCACAGCCGGGAGTTGGACTCGATCTGGTTGGTCCGGATGTAGCCCTTGACCAGCTTGTTGGCGAGGTACTGGGCCTCCAGGCCCATCTGGCCCGACACGTAGAGGGCGACCGCGTCGGGCCCGTGCTCGTCGACGACGGCGCGCAGCCGGCGCGCGGTCTCGGCGACGGCGTCCGCGACCGGGGCGGGGCGGGGTTCCTCGGTGCGGTCCGCACGGACCAGTGCGGTGGTGAGCCGGCCCGGCGCGGCGAGCATGTCGGCGGTGGTGGCTCCCTTGGTGCACAGCCGGCCGTGGTTGGCGGGGTGCCGCTTGTCCCCGGCCGCCTTGAGGACCGTGCGGCGCCCGTCCGGTCCGGGACCGATGTCGAGGACCATGCCGCAGCCGACCCCGCAGTACGAGCAGACCGTGCGCACCTGTGTCGTGCCCTCGGTCTGCGAGTCCGGCGCGGCCACGGGCGCCTCCCCTACTGTGCTCGGCTCGATCTCACTCCCCGTGACCGTACGAACCGCTCATTACGCCGGTGTCTCCGCGCCGGATCATCGGGGGTTAAGGCCGCCGCACACGCCGGGGGCGCCCTGTGTGAGCCGCGGGAGGTCCAGCAGGGTGACATGAGGGGACAGAGCGCGCAGGAAGTCCTCGGCGTCGAACATGGCGCCCGCCGAGGCCAGGCCCACCACGCGGGTCCGGCCGGTGAGGACGCGGTCCACCGCCTCCACGGCGAGCGGGGCGGTCACGGCGTAGATGTCCCGGCCGGAGGCGGCCGCGCGCCGCTCCCGGTCGCCGGAGCGCACGACGACGTCGACGAGGAAGGTCTGCGCGGACCGTCCCTCGCCGTCCACCGCGGCCGGGGCGGGGGTGTCCGGCGCGGCCACGTCCCGGGCGGCCTCGACCGTCATGTAGGTGCGGACCTCGGGTGCGGGAAGGTGGGTGGGCACCGTGACGATGTCGGCCATGCTGAACTCCCCGACGACGGCCCGCGGGCCCATCGGTTCGGGGAAGGGCCAGGTGAGCGTAGGGGAGGCGTCCTCGCGGTACTGGAGGCGCCCGCCGGTGTGCACGGCGCGCCGCCCGCCGCGCCGCCGCCGGGAGACCGCGCCCGCCTCCCGCGTCCCGGTGGTGGGGTGCCAGCCGCTGAGTCCGTAGGCGATGTGCGTCTCGTCGGGCGCCGCCCAGTCGCCCGCCGCGGCGGTGGCCAGCAGGTCGCCGAGGCCGCCGAAGAAGGCCATCGCGGGCACGACCGGCACGCCCGCGGCGCGGGCCCGGTCCCGGTAGCCCGCGAAGGTGTCGGCGATGGCCTCCAGTTCGGCCGCGACGTCCACGTACGGGATGCCCGCGCGCAGCGCCGCCTCCAGCACCGGGGCGACCGTGGCGGCGAAGGGGCCGGCGCAGTTGACGACGGCCGCGGCCCCGGCGAGGGCGCGGTCGAGCGCGGCCGGGTCGTCCACCGACGCCGGGCGCGCGTCCGCCCCGGGAAACTCCTTCGCGAGCGCTTCGAGACGGCCCGCGTCCCGCCCGGCCAGGACCGGCCGGTATCCGCGGCGCGCCAGCTCCGCCACGACGAAGCGGCCGGTGTGACCGTACGCGCCGAACACCGCGACCGTGCCGTTGGACCCCATGGTGCACTCCCGTTCCTCGCCGATCCGATGCGTCCATCCTGGCGGCGGCCGACCCCGCGCACGAGTGTCGGGAACGACATGCCCCGTACAATTCCCGACATGGGAACTGTCGCGCTGGCCGTCACCGACGGGATGCTGCACTTCGAACTCTCCCTGGCCCACGAGGTGTTCGGCTCTCCGCCGGACGGCACGCCCGTCACCTGGTACGACCTCGCGGTGTGCGGACCGGGACCGGTGCGGGTCGGCCGGTTCCGCCTGGAGCCCGACCGGGGTCTCGACGGGCTCGCCCGCGCCGACACCGTGATCGTCCCGGGCTGGGCGGACATCGACGTCGATCCCCCCGCGGAACTGGTCGAGGCGGTGCGGGCCGCGCACGCGGCGGGCGCGCGCGTGGCGTCCCTGTGCACGGGCGCGTTCGTGCTGGCCGCGGCCGGGCTGCTGGACGGGCAGCGGGCCACGACGCACTGGGCGCACACGGACGTCCTGGCCGCCCGCCACCCACGGGTGAGCGTGGACCCCGACGTGCTCTACGTCGACAACGGGCGCGTGCTCACCTCGGCGGGCAAGGCCGCCGCGATGGACCTGTGCCTGCACCTCGTGCGCCTCGACCACGGCTCGGCGGTCGCCAACGCCGTCGCCCGCCGTCTCGTCGTACCGCCGCACCGGGACGGCGGGCAGGCCCAGTTCGTGGTCACGCCCGTGCCCGCCCCGGACCGGCATCCGCTCGCCGACCTGTTCCCCTGGGTGCTGGAGCGCCTGGACCGGCCGCTGACCGTCGAGGATCTGGCGCGCCGCGCGGGGATGAGCTCGCGCCACCTCACCCGCCACTTCCACGCGGTCACCGGCACCACGCCGTTGCAGTGGCTGCTGACCCAACGCATCCGCCACGCGCAGGAGTTGCTGGAGAGCAGCGACGACGGCATCGACACGGTCGCCGCCGCCACCGGCATGGGGACCGCCGCGACCCTGCGCCGGCACTTCCACCGCGCGGTCGGCGTACCCCCGGACGCCTACCGGCGCACCTTCCGGCTCAAGAGCCGCACGGACCGGACCGGTTGAGAGGGGGGTACGCCGGTCGAGACGGCGGTACACCGCTTGAGACGGCGGTACACCGGTCGAGACGGGGGTACGCCGGTCTCAGCTCGCCTGCGCGAGGACGCCCGTGCGGGCGGTCAGGCTCGCCGAGAACTGGTCGGTGACCTGAGCGAGCGCGCTCGCGGTGCCCGGGGCGACGGTGACCGTGCCGTCCTCGGCGACGGTGACGTCCTTGTCGAGGGTGAACCAGCCCGGCACGATGTGCGCGGCGCCCATCGAACTCAGCACCGGGCGCAGCGCGTAGTCGATGGCCAGGACGTGCGCCGTGCTCCCGCCGGTGGCCAGCGGCAGCACGGTCTTGCCGGTCAGCGCGTACTGGGGCAGCAGGTCGAGCAGCGACTTCAACAACCCCGAGTACGCGGCCTTGTAGACCGGGGTGCCGATCACCAGGCCGTCGGCGGCCTCGACGAGCGCGGTGGCCTCGGCGATCGCGGGGTGGCGGAAGTCGGCCCCCAGCAGGGCCTCGGCGGGCAGGGTGCGCACGTCCAGCGGGATCACGTGGTGGCCGTGGCCGCGCAGCCGGTCGTCGAGGTGCCGCAGCAGGCGGGCGGTGCGGGAGGTGGCGGAGGGGCTGCCGGAGACGGACAGGACGGTGGCCATGGGAGGGACCTTCCGGGGTGGGATGGGGCGCGGCCGGGTGGCCGCGCGGGCGGGGCGGGGGCCCGGGTGCCGGCGGGCCCGGGTGTCACCAGGCGCTGGCGGCCACCGAGACCACCGGTACCAGGTCCTCGCGCAGCGTCTCCAGGAAGGTGACGATCTCGGCGGCCACGGACCGGTGCTGGAGGTCGTTGAGGACGTCGTGGTGGGCGCCGCGGACGACGGAGAGGCGGGCGCGGGGCAGCGACTTGACCGTGCGATGCAGCGCGTCGTGGTCCGCGAGCGGGTCGGCGTCCCCGGCCAGGATCAGGGTGGGGACCGCCGGGCCGCCGTCGTGCACGGCGGTGAGCAGCGCCTCGGGCACGGTGTCGTTGAGCGCGCCTCTGCGCACGCCGGTGTCGTCGGTGAGGGTACGGCGGTGGGCGGGGCAGGAGGTCCGCGCGTCGAGTTCGTCCTCCCAGGTGCCGGCGGCGGCCGTGGCCCGGCCGGGCAGCCCGGCCAGGACGACCGCGTCCGCCGCCGGGACGGTGCCGTCGGACCGCCCGGGGCCGAGCAGGGCGGCGAGCGCGGCGGCGCCGGTGTCGCTGCCCAGCAGGACCAGGGGCCGTACGATGCCGCCCGCGGCCCCGCCGGTGTCGGACCGCTCGCCGCCGTCGACCGCCGCGACGGAGTCGACGGCCTCGGTGAGCCGGGCGGCGAAGCGGGTGAGTGAGCCGGTCAGGTCGTCGGCGTCCAGATCGGGTGCGGCCACGACACGGACCCGGTAGGCGTCGGCGGCCAGGCGCGCGCCCAGGCGGCGGTAGGCGGCCGGGGTCTCCCCGCGCCCGGGCACCACGACGACCGTGCCGCGCACGCGCAGTCCCTCGGGGCCGAAGTGGTCGGCGTACTCGGGGTGTTCGGGCATGTCACACTCCAGCGGGTTCGGTGCGGGCCCGGGGCTTCCAGCCCAGGGCGGGGGCGACCTCGGTCGCGATCAGTTCGAGGGCGCGCAGAGCGGCGTCGTGGTCGGGGACGGCGGGGTTGAACTGCGTGATGAGGTCGGTCGCGACGGGCAGCACCTTCTCCTCGCGCAGGGCGGTGACGATCTCGTCGGGGTGCCCGTAGAAGCTGTGGAAGCGGCGCAACGCCTCGTCGGCGTCCAGGCCCGCGGGGAAGGCGCCGTGCGCGGCCATGCGCAGGGCCGCGCGGTGGACGTCGTCGCCGATGTGGCTCAGGGCGGTGCGCCGGTCCTTGGCGGGGAACACGAACCGGGACAGGCCGATGCGGGGTGCGCGCGGCCGGTCCCAGCCGGCGCGGAACGCGTCCGCCCAGGGGCGCTGCACCGCGTCGGTGGGCTCGTCGTAGCCGTAGGCGGCCCGGTTCAGCAGGAGGTGGGAGCCGGCGGCCGCCGCGTGGGCGGCTCCCTCACGGCTGAACACGCCCTGCCATATGCGGCTCTCGAAGTCGCCCGGCGTCGGCTGGATGCGGAAGCCGGGGGTGCGCACCTCGTCGCCGGACAGCGCCTGGCGCAGCAGCCGAAGGTGTTCGGTGGTCAACTCCCGCTTGCGGGCCGCGTCCTGGCCGAACGCGGCGTACTCGGTGGGGTCGGAGCCGCTGCCGACGCCGATCTCGACGCGGCCGCCGCTGAGGGTGTCGACGGTCGCGACGTCCTCGGCGAGCCGGACCGGGTCCTCCAGCGGCAGCACGGTGATGGCGGTGCCGAGCCGGATGCGGGTGGTCCGGGCGGCGGCGTGGGCGAGGAACGTCCACGGGGAGGACAGTCCACCGCCGCCGAGGGGGACGTGGTGCTGGGCCACCCAGCCGACGTCGAAGCCGAGTTCGTCGGCGGCGACGAAGAGGTCCTGGGCGTTGCGGTAGGTGCGGGCGAGGTCGTCGCCGCGGCCCTGGACGTGGGTGAGGAAGCCCAGCCGGAAGCGGGGCGTGCCGGTGGCCGGTGTCGTGTCGGTCATGCCGGTCTCCCTCAGTCGGCGGCGAGCTGGGGCTCGCGCGTGTGGCGGTTGGCCGGGACCGGCAGCCCGAGGTTGCCGCGCAGGGTGTCGGCCTCGTACGCGGTGCGGAACAGGCCGCGCTTCTGGAGCAGCGGCACCACGCCGTCGACGAACAGGGAGAGGTCGTCGTCGGTACGGAAGGCGAGGTTGATCCCGTCGAACGTGCCGGCCTCGAACCACTGCTCGATGGTGTCGGCCACGGTGTGCGGGGAGCCGACGAACGGCGAGCGGCGGAACTCGGTGACGGACTCGGCGACCTGACGCAGGGTGAGGTTCTGTTCCCGGGCCCGCTCGATGATGCCCGCGGCGCCGGTGCGGCCGCCCTTCTCGGCGAGGTGGGCGACGTCGGGGAAGGGTGCGTCCAGGTCGTGGACGCTGAAGTCGTAGGCGCCGAAGGACCGGCCGAGCAGCGCGAGGTTGCGCTCGAAGTCGTTGTCCTCCTCGAAGATCTCCCGTTCGCGGCGCCGGGCGTCCTCGTCGGTGGCGGCGACGACCGGGCCGCCGTGGATGAAGATCTTGATGTGCTCCGGGTCGCGGCCGTGGGCGGCGGTGCGCCGCTTGATGTCGGCGTAGTAGTCCTGGGCCTGCTGGAGGGAGCCGCCCGGCGCGTAGATGCCCTCGGCGACCCGCGCGGCCAGGTCGCGGCCCTCCTCGGAGACGCCGGCCTGGAAGATGACCGGCTGGCCCTGCGGGGAGCGGGACAGGTTGAGCGGTCCGGCGATCTTGAAGTGCTCGCCCTCGTGGTCGAGCGCGTGCAGCCGGGCCGGGTCGAGGAAGAGGTTGCGCTCGACGTCGGCCGGGAAGGCGCCGTCCTCGTAGGAGTCCCACAGGCCGCGGGCGACCTGGACGAACTCCAGGGCGCGGCCGTAGCGGGTGGCGTAGTCGAGGTGTTCGTCGAGCCCGAAGTTCTTCGAGGTGCCGGTGTCGAAACTGGTGACCACGTTCCAGCCGGCGCGGCCGCCGCTGATGTGGTCGAGCGAGGCGAACCTGCGGGCCAGGTTGAAGGGCGAGTTGTAGGTCGAACTGGCCGTGCCGACCAGGCCGATGTGCCGGGTGTGGGTGGCGACCGCGGACAGCAGGGTGAGCGGTTCGAGGCGGTTGAGGTAGTGGGCCGGGTAGGTGGCGTTGATGAACTGGCTGTCGACGATGAACAGCGCGTCGAACAGGGCGTGTTCGGCCGCCTGCGCCTGCCGGATGTAGTAGTTGATGTCGATGCTGGCGTTCTTGGCGACGCGCGGGTCCTTCCACAGGCCGTGCTGGCCGGGGCCGCCGACGCCGTAGGGGTGCAGGGCGAGGTGGATCGTGCGGGGCATGGGGGTTCCTGTCTGTGAAAGGGGGTCAGAGGGCCAGCTGGGCGCGCAGGGCGGCCCGTTCGGAGCGGCTCGCGGCCGGGGTGTGCAGGGTCGGCGCGGAGCCGACGAGCAGGCGGGTGTAGGGGTGGCGGGGTGCCCGGATGACGTCCGCGACCGGCCCGGTCTCGACGAGTTCACCGCGGTGCAGTACCGCGACCCGGTCGGCGACGCCCGCGACGGAGCCGAGGTCGTGCGAGATGAACACGAGGGCGACACCGGCGGCGCGCAGCTCCTTGAGGATCTCCAGGATGTGCACGCGGTTGGCCGAGTCCAGCGCGCTGACCGGCTCGTCGAGCAGGAGCAGCCGCGGCTCGGTGGCCAGCGCCCGTGCCACGGCGACCCGTTGGCGCTGGCCGCCGGAGAGCTCCCCGGGCAGCCGGGTCAGCAGCTCGTGCGGCAGCCGGACGCGGGTGAGCAGGTCCCGGGCGCGCCCGGCGGCGGTGCGGCGGTCCGTGCCGGCCAGCAGCAGCGGCTCGGTGAGCGAGTCCTCGACGGTGAGGTCGGGGTCCAGGCTGCGCAACGGGTCCTGGAAGACGTACTGGACGACACCGCGGCGGCGCAGTGCCCGCCACTGCCGGGCGTTGTACCCGGTGACGTCCTCGCCGTCGACGCTGATCGAGCCGGCGGAGACGTGCACCAGGCCGAGGACGGCGCGGGCGAAGGTGGACTTGCCGGAGCCGGTCTCCCCGATGAGGCCGAGGGTCTCCCCGGCGGCGATGTCGAGGGTGACGTCGGCGAGGACCCGCCGCCGCCTGCGCCGCAGCCCGTGGTGGACCTCCAGGCCGCTGACGGCGAGGACCGGGCGGCGGGGGGTGTCCGCCGCGGCGGGGGCCTGTCGGACGCGGTCCGCAGCGGTGGGGTCCTGGTGGAGGCCGTCCGGAGCGCCGGGTTCCTGCCGGATGCCGTCCGTTGCGGCGGAGTCCTGTCGGATGGTGCTCACGCCGCCTCCCGGGGAGCGAGGAACCGGTCCAGTCCGTAGCTCTCGTGCTCGTCGATGAGCAGGCGCGTGTAGGCGTGCCGGGGGGTGTGGAGCACCGTCTCGGTGGGGCCCTGCTCGACCACTTTCCCGTCCCGCATCACGAGGACCTCGTCGCACAGCTGGGCGACGACGGCGAGGTCGTGGGAGACCACGACGAGCGCGAGTCCGGTCCGCTCGCGCAGGTCGGCCAGCAGGTCGAGGATCTCGGCCTGCACGGTCACGTCGAGTGCCGTGGTCGCCTCGTCCGCGATGAGGATGCGCGGGCCCGCGGCGATCGCGGCGGCGATCAGGACGCGCTGGAGCATTCCGCCGGAGAGCTCGAACGGGTACTGGCCGTGGACCAGTTCGGGGTCGCGCAGCTGGACGGCGGCCATGAGGTCGAGCGCGCGGTGCCGTGCCGCGCGGCGCCCCAGCCCCTGCTTGACCCGGACCACCTCGGCGATCTGCGCGCCCACCTTGATCGAGGGGTTGAGGTAGGAGGCGGGGTCCTGGAAGACGGCGCTGATGGTGGCGCCGCGCAGGTCCGTCCACTGCCGCGGGGTCAGCGTCGCGATGTCGGTGCCGTCGATCGCGATCGACCCGCGGTCGACCTCGAAGTGCGGGGGCAGGATGCCGAGGGCGGCCCGGCAGGTGAGGGTCTTGCCGCTGCCGGACTCGCCGACGATGCCGACGGTCTTGCCGGGGGTCAGTTCGAAGCCGACCCCGCGGACGATGTCCCGGCCGCCCGCCCGGTCGCGGATGTGCACGTCGTCCAGGACGAGGAGCGGGGGGCCCGTGGGAGCGGGCGCGGGGTCCGCGGCCCGGGGCAGGTCCGCCGGGGCGGCGGCCGGCGGCACGGCGGTCTTCGGGGACAGGATGGTCATCACGCACCTCCGGCGGTTGCGGTGGCGGCCGGGCCGGTGCCGGCGGCGCGGGCCTTGCGGTCGTCGATCAGGGCGCGGCCGGCCTCGCCGGTCACGTCCCGGATGGCGTCCGCGAGCAGGTTGGCCGCCCAGACGGTGGCCATGATCAGCAGGGCGGGGGCGAGCGGCGCCCACGGCTGGTAGGTGAGGTAGCCGAGGTCGGAGGCGAGCAGCCCGCCCCAGGTGGGGGCAGGCGGCTGCACGCCGATGCCGAGGAAGGTGAGGCTGGAGACGATCACGAAGCCGACGCCGATGGTCTGGGCGAGGGCGACCGCGATGGGCGGCAGCACCTTGGCCCACACATGGCGGCGGACGATCCAGCCGACCGAGGCCCCGGAGACGATCGCCGCCTCCACGTACGGGGACCGCGCGACGGTCAGCGTCGCGGCGCGCGCCACCCGGTAGAAGAGCGGGGAGATCAGCGCCCCGGTCACCAGCATCGCCTGGGTGATGCCGTTGCCGAGCAGCGCGATGACGGCGACCGCGAACAGCAGGAAGGGCAGGGCGACCAGCGTGTCCGCGATGCGCAGCGTGAGCCATTCGAAGACCCGGCCGAGATGCACGGACAGGATGCCGGGGATCACGCCCACGGCCAGGGCCACCAGGGCCACTTCGAGGGAGCCGAGGACGCTGACGCGCGAGCCGGCGAGCAGACGGCTGAGCACGTCGCGGCCGAGGTGGTCGGTGCCGAGCCAGTGGCTGCCGGAGGGCCCGGCCAGGGTGGCGGTGCTCTGCGCGAGGGGATCGTGCGGGGCCAGCCACGGGCCGAGGAGCGCCAGCAGGGCGATGAGGGCGAGGACGGCGGCGGCGACCCGGCCGGAGGTGAGGGAGAGGACGCGGGAGACCACGGGTCACACCCCCCGCCGCGCGGCCGGCGTCACGCGGGCCAGCACCAGGTTGACGACGAGGTTGAAGGCGACGACCAGGACGATCGACACGACGAGGACTCCTTGCACGGCGGGTACGTCTCCGGCCTGGGCGGAGTCGTTGGCGAACCGGCCGAACCCCTGGAGCCCGAAGATCCACTCGGTGACCACGGAGGCACCGACCAGGGCGGGGAATTTGAGGCCGAGGGTGGCGAGGGCGGGACCGAGCCCGTTGCGCAGCACGTGGACGAGGAAGACCCTGCGGGGGCTCAGTCCGCGGACGACCGCGCCGGTCACGTAGTTCTCCCGGTAGGCGGCGACGAGTCCCGCGCGGAGCTGGCGGGCCACGTCGGCGATGACGTCGAAGCTGAGGGCGAGGGCCGGGAGGGTGATGTGCGCGAGCCACGGCCCGATCCCGTCCGCGGCCGGCACGTATCCCGCGGCCGGGAACAGGTGCAGTCCCACGGCGAGTACGGCGACCAGCACGATGCCGACGACGAACGCGGGCATCACCGAGACGACGGTGACGAAGCCGGTGACGGCCCGGTCGATCCAGGTGGTGCGCTTCAGGGCGGCCAGGGTGCCCAGGGCGAACCCGGCGAGCACCCCGATGACGAGGGCCAGTCCGGCGACGGACAGGCTGACGCCCAGGCCGAGCCCGATGAGGGTGGAGATGTCGGCGCCGTTGGTCCAGCTGGTGCCGAGCTGCCCGTGCAGGACGCCGCGGAACCAGTCCCCGTACTGCACGAGGAAGGGCCGGTTCAGGCCCCAGGCGGCCTCGACGCGGGCGATGGCCTCGGGGGTCGCGTCCTCGCCCAGCTGGATGCGTGCCGGGCTGAGCCCGCTCAGGGAGCGCAGTGCGAAGGTCACGAACGTCGCGACCAGGAAGACCGGTGCGAAGATGGCGGCGGATCGGGCGAGGGTGGCCAGGACGCGGCCGAGCGTGTGCCGGGTCCGGGCCACGGCGCCCCCGCGACGGCGGTCGGGCGGGGCCTGTGCCGCGGTCGTCGTCATGGGTGTGCCCCTTGTCTGTGAGGGTCGGCGCTTCGGTTCTGTGGGTGGTGGTGCGGTGAACGGCGTTGCGCGACCGGCCCGTTCACCGCACCTGATCCGGTGTCAGCTGCCGGAGATGGTGACGCCGGTCCAGTCGATGTGGGCCGGGTTCTTCGGCAGGTCGGAGATCGACTTGCTCTTGGCGATGAGGTTCGGCGCGGAGTAGGTGAACACCAGCGCCTTGCTCTTGAGGCCGGCGCGGGTGGCCGCCTGGAGCACCTTGGTGTAGTCCGGGGAGTCCAGCGGGGTCTGCCGGACCTTGGCGACGGCCGCCTCGAAGCCCGAGGGCTCGTACGGGGAGCTCAGGTTGAGCGGGCCGTTGGGACCGAAGTGGGCGGTGAGGGTCTGCACCGCGGAGTCGCGCCCGGTGGTGCCGTAGAGCGAGAAGGTGAGGTCCTTGGCGAAGAACGGCGTGGCCCAGTTCTTGTCGATCTTGATGGTGACCTTGATGCCGACCTTGCCGAGCTGGGACTGCACGATCTCGGCCTGCGGGTCCTCGGCCGGGATCACCAGGTTCAGCTTGATGTCGCCCGCCTGGTAACCGGCCTGTGCCAGCAGCTTCTTGGCCTTGGCCGGGTCGTAGGGGTAGTCGTCCGCGGACTGCGGGTCGTAGGCCACATAGCCCTTGGGGAAGGGCTGGTTGGTCACCGAGCCGTAGCCGAAGGTGAGCTTGTCGACGAACTCCTGGCGGTTGACGGCGTAGCGGACGGCGTCGACCACCTTGTCGTTGTCGAACGGCGCCTTGTTCACGTTGAGGCTGATGTTCTCGGCGTTGAACCCCGGTTGCACGAAGACGTCGAGGCCGGCCTTCTTGGCGGCGGCCGCCTGACTGGGCTGGATGTCGGCGAAGTTGTACACCCCGGTCTGCAGTCCGGACACCACCGTGGAGGCGTCGGGGGCCGAGGTGAGTTCGACGTTGTCGATGTGGATGTTCTTCGCGTCCCAGTAGTCCGGGTTCTTCTTCAGTACGGCCTTGGTGCCGGGGATCAGCTGCGTGACGATGAACGGGCCCGCGCCGACGGGTGACTGGTCGAGCTTGTCCGGGGACTTCGCCGCCTTGGGGCTGGCGATCTGGAGCACCCGCTCGCCGAGCAACTGCGGTATCTGGTAGTCGACCTGGGTGAGGTGGACGACCGCGTCGAGGCCCTTGGCGTCCACCGACTTGATGGAGGTGAGGTCACCGAAGAGGGCGGAGTTCTTCTGCTTCTTGGCCCGTTCGATGGCGGCCTTCACGGCGCTCGCGTCCACCGGGGTGCCGTCGCTGAACTTCAGGTTCGGCCGCAGATGGAAGGTGATCTCGTCGCCCTTGGCGTTGTAGTCCCAGCTCTTGGCGAGGTCGGGGACCGCCTTGCCGCTCTCGTCCGTGCGGGTCAACGACGCGTAGACGAGGGAGAGTTCGCGGAACTGGGCGCCGCTGCCGCCGACCACCGGGTCCCAGTGGGTGGGAAAGTAGGAGGACGCCCACTTCAGGGTCGCGGAGCCGGACGCGGCGGAGGACTCGCCGCCGCAGGCGCTGAGGGCGGGCACCAGCACCGTGGCGAGGGCGGCGGTGAGGGCGGCGGTGCGCAGCCGGCCGGCCCGGCGGTTCGTCGGGGCATCCGCTCTGGAGCGGCGGGGCGTGAGGTGTCCGTACATGGCGGCGTTCTTTCTCTGACGGCCCCGGCCCGTGGCAGCACGGAGCGATCGGGGCGCGAAGGAGGCCGGCCCCGCGCTCCGGGCGGCAAAGGACGAGGTGCCCGGTGCGCCGCGCGGGCGGCGGCCGGGTCTCCCGGAGCAGGGCAGGCCGAAGGAGTGCTTCGGGGCGGGAAGCGGGCGGCGTCGGCCTCAGGACGGTCGGCGGCGCGGGACTGCGGGAGTCCGGTCGCACGCCGGGGCCCGGGGAGCCGGACGCGGGATGAGGGGTGCCGGGCGACGGGCGGGGCCCAGCCGGGGAACGGGCTGGAGACGCGGCCGCGGGAAGCGGACGGTGCCGTCGGCCTGAAGGCGGCGGTCGGTCAGCGACAGAGAGCGCTGGAGGTGCGCCGCAGGTCCACGTAGCGGCACACCACGCCGGGGTGCGTCGTGAGGAGCATGGTGAACATCCTGGGGGCAGCCGCGAGCGGCTGTCAATGGACACCTTGTGGTGTCTCATTCGGTGGACGGATGCCTGACCGCAGGTCAGAGAGGTGTCAGGGAACGGGCGGTGCGGCGGGGACCCCCGCAGGGGCGCCCGGGGCGGCCGCCGGACGGGCCGCGGCCTCCTCCGGGTGCAGCCACAGCGGGCCGTTGCCGGTCTCCAGCCGGACGGCGCCCGCGGGCGGCCACGTCCCCCGTGTCAGCGCCCGCCGTTCGGGCTCGGTCAGGGTCCGGTGGTACTCCAGAGCCTCGGCCGCGGGAAGGGGCTCCGGCGTCCGCAGGGCCGCGGGGCACAGCTCGGCGAGGGCGGCGGCGTAGGCGTGGTAGGAACGCCAGCCGGGCACCGCGCGACGGCGGCCCGGCACGCGCAGGACCAGGGTGGGCAGCGCGTAGCGGTGTCCGCCGTCCGCGGTCTCCTTGGCGGCGCCGGGGTGAGGCGAGTCGTCGGCCACGGTGAGCAGTTCGGGCGGCGGGCGGCGCGCCTCGGCCCGGTCGGCACGCACCCGTTCGCGGACGGCGTCCGAGGCGGCGTCGGCGGCGAGGCGGGCCTCGTCGAGGCCGGTCACGCCCCGCGCGGCGGCCAGCGCGAGGGGGAGGGTGTCGGCGGGCTCGCCCAGCACGAACACCGTCTCGCGCAGCCGCCGCAGCACCCGGTCCGCGACCCGGTCGCCCTGCAGTTCGGCGGCCTTGGCCACCAGCGAGGAGGGCCAGGAGCCGGCGGCGACCCGGCTCAGGCGCACGGCGTGCGGGGCGCCGGTGTGCGCGGAGATGTCGGCGACGTACCGGGCGTACCAGGCCGTCTCCGCCACGGGGTCGGGGGCCGGGTCGTCGTCCTCGTCGAACAGGACGCACATCACCCGGCGGACGCGGACCCGCGGGTCCAGCGACGCCCGCAGCAGGCGCAGCACCGGTTCGGCGCCCCAGGACCACGGACACAACGGGTCGGTGTACTCGACGACTTCGAGCGCGGAGGGGTCGCCCACGCCGTCTAGGGCCCTGGAGTCGCCGTCGGCGCCGGGCCCGGAGGGGTCCTCGGCGGCGCTCACGCCGCACCCTTGCGGGCCGGTCTCTCGCCCCGCCCGGCCAGGACGAGTTGCGCGACCGTCGTGCCGCCCAGCAGCGACGCGGCGTCCGCCTCGATCCGCCGCCAGACGCCGGGCAGTCCGGCGGCGGGGCCCGGGTAGTCGAGCCCCGTCAGCGGCGTGCCGCGCAGGGTGATCAGCTCGCCGTCGACGGCCCGTACGACGTCGAGCAGGGTGATCTCCCCGGCGGGCCGGCCGAGCCAGTAGCCCCCCTCGCACCCGCGCTGGCTGCGCACCAGGCCCGCCTTGCGCAGCTCGCTCACGACGGACTTCAGGAACCGGAACGGGATGTCCTGCGCGGAGGCGATGGCCTCGCAGGTCAGGGGGCGGGACGGCTCGCCCGCGAGCTCCAGCAGAGCCCGTGCGGCGTAATCCGCCTTCGCGGAAATATGCATACGCACATCATGCATGAGAGGCCGTCGGCGGTAGGCGTCGAGGATGCGTCACAGTGGTTGTTGCGGCAACATTGCCGCAGGTGAAGCGTATTAGCCACCTCTTGACATCTTTTTCGGGACCGCCCTAGCGTCGCTTGCATGAGCACGCCCCGCACGACCCCCGGTGAAGGCTTCCACCCCCATCTCGACCTGCCCGCCGCGCCCGTCACGGTGCCGCTGAGCGCCCGGCTGCACCATGTCCGGGCCGACGGCCTCGACGGCGACACGGCGCAGACCGGCGGGATGCGCCGGTTCGCCGCCGTCAGCGGCAAGACGGTGGGTTCCGAGAAGCTGTGGATGGGCCAGACCCATGTCGCCCCCTCGACCGCGTCCTCGGACCACCACCACGGCGAGTCCGAGACCGCCATCTACGTGGTCAGCGGGCACCCCGAGTTCGTGTTCCTGGACGACAGCGGGGAGCAGTCCCAGGAGGTGCGGCTGCGCACGTCGCCCGGGGACTACATCTTCGTCCCGCCGTTCGTGCCGCACCGCGAGGAGAACCCCGATCCGGCCGAGGAGGCCGTGGTGGTCATCGCCCGCAGCACGCAGGAGGCGATCGTGGTCAACCTGCCGCGTCTGTACGCCCTGCCGACCGACGACGCGTGACGGCCGCGGGGGCGGGCCGGGCCGGGCGGCCGTACACGACATGCCACGTCAGGGCCATCAGCGCGACCACCGTTCCCGCCAGGACGATCAGTCCCTCGGTGGCGATCATGTCGTCGCCGCCCGGATAGCGCTGTCCGCACAGCCGCGCCGTCGACGGGTGCCGTGCGGCGGCCTCGAGGCACAGCGTGGTGCCGACCGACGGCTCGGCGGCGGTGCCGTGCGATCCCACCGGCAGCCCGCCGGTGGTGTAGTGCTTCCCGTCGACCTCGTACGAAACGCGGTACGTCCGACCGCCCTTGACCGGGACGATCCGGTCGACGGCACCCTGCACCCGCACCGGCGAGGCGTCGATCCGCCGGGCGCCGGACACCTCCCCGGCCAGCGACCGGCCCGCCGCCAGCGCCACCAGCACGCCGATCGCCGCTATGACCGGCGGTACCGCTCTGCGCAGTCTTGATCCGTCCCCTCGCACCGGGTCAGTGTCACACGTGCCGTCCCGGCGGGACCCCCTGGTGCGGGGACGCTTGAATTCGGGTCTGCGGACGCACGGCCGGCGTGGACCGCCGCAAGAACGGTGGGCCTCTCGCCGTCCCGGGCAGGGACGGCGAGAGGCCCGTTCACCGAGGCTGCCACGGCGCGCCGCGCGGTTTCGGCCGCGGCGGCGCGCCGGGGGTGTCAGGCGCGGCGGCCCGACGGATCGGCCTCGACCACGTCGTGCTCGCGCTCCTCGTCGGACCCGGCGGTCGCGGGGACCGCCGCCTTGCCGGTCGCGCGGTCCGCGTGGCCTGGCCACCAGGCCGCGTGGCCGATCAGCGCGGTGAGGCTGGGCGTGAAGAACATCGCCATGACGAAGGCGGCCACCGCGATGCCGAAGGAGACCGCGAAGCCCATCTCCGTCAGCAGCGCGTTGCCCGCGAGCATCATCGTGGCGAAGGTGGCCGCCAGGATGAAGCCCGCGGCCGCCACGGTCGGTCCGGCGTGCCGGACCGCCTCGCCGGCCGCCTCGCGGGGGCTGCGGCCCTCGCGGGCCTCCTCGCGCAGACGGGCGATCATCAGGATGTTGTAGTCCGTGCCGATGGCGACCACGAAGAGATACATGATCACCGGCAGCATGAACATCAGGCCCGAGTGGCCCTGGCCGTCCTGGAAGATCCACACGGTGGCACCGAGGGTGGCACCGAAGCCGAGACCCACCGAGGCCATCAGGTACCAGGGCGCGACCACGCTGCGCAGCAGCAGGCCGAGGATCACCATGATGAGCAGGGCAGCGACCGGGAACACCGTGCGGTAGTCGTGGTTCACGGCGGCGTTGATGTCCTTGTAGATCGACGACATGCCGCCGACCAGCGCCGTGGTGCCCTCGGGTGCGTCGGAGTGGGCGACGTCGCGGACCCCGCCCACGGTGTCGATCGCCTTGTCCGTGGACGCCTCGTACTTGAGCGTGACGGTGAAGTCGGCCGTGTCACCGGCCTTGTTCACCTGGCTCAGCTTGGCGCTCGCGACACCGTCGACCGCGCCGAGCCTGGCCGCGTACGCGTCGAAGCCGGACCTGTCGAGCGGCTTGCCGTCGACGCTGGAGAGGTACACGTCCGTGGGCGCGGCGGCACCGGCCGAGTACGCCTTCTGCATCTGGTCCTGGACGACCATCGACTCCTTGGTCTTGGGCATGGAGCCGGACGCCAGGTCGAAGGTCGCCTTGTAGCCGAGGGTGCCCAGCGACAGCGCGACGAGCACCAGGCCGGAGGCCAGGGCGGCGATGTGCGGGCGGTTGCGCATCCCGCGGCCGATGGCGGCGAACCGGGCGTTCTCCGGCTCGCGCTGCCAGGACTTCGAGGGCCAGAAGACCTTCGGGCCGATGAGCGAGACGACGGCCGGGATCAGCGTCAGGCCCGCGACCAGAGTGACGCCCACGGCGATCGCGAGCGCCGGACCCATCTGCTTGAGGAAGCCCAGCGTGGACAGGACCAGGGCCAGGAAGGCGATGATCACCGCGCCGGCGGCGGAGGCGATGGCCTCGCCGACCCGGTCGACCGCGTTGATCATGGCCTGCTTCGGCTCGTCACCCGCGCGCAGCCGTTCGCGGTAACGGAACATCAGGAACAGGAAGTAGTCCGTCCCGACGCCGAACAGCACCACGATGAGGATCGACGACACCGAACTGTTGGCCTGGAGGTCGAACAGCTTGGTGGCGTACGCGATCAGGCCGTTGGCGATGGCGGAGACCACGCCGATCAGGATCAGCGGCAGGATGGCCAGGATCGGCGCCCTGAAGATGATCAGCAGGGTGACCAGAATGATCAGAAAGGTGCCGATGCCGATCAGGGCCTCGCCGCGCTTGGACGAGTCCTGCTGGTCGAGCGCCTGGGCCGCGGAGCCGCCGAGCTTGACCTGGAGATGCGTGCCTCTGGCCAGCGCCTTGACGTCGTCACGCAGGACCTTGGCCGCGTCGGCCTGTTTCGGCTGACCGGCGTTCCTGCTGTCCATCTGCACCAGGGTCATGGTGTACCTGCCGTCCTTGGACGGCGGGCCGGGGACCACCTTCTGCACCTGGTCGATGTGCTTGTCGCCCAGCTCGGTGGTGATCCGGGCGACGTCCTTTTGGTCGGCGGCGGTCAGCTTGCCGCCGTCGGTGCGCTGGTAGAGCGCGATCGCGGACGGAGTGAAGGCGCTGGGGAACGCCTTCGCCTGAAGGTCCGCCGCTTTGATGGACTCGTAACTCTTCGGCAGAAAGCTGCTCTCGTCACTGTTCGAGGGCAGGCTCGGGGCAGTGGCGACGATCGCCACGGCGGCGATCAGCCATGCCACGATCGTCCAGACGGGATGTCTGACGACAGTGTTCCCAATGCGTCGGAACATGCGGGAGGGTCCTCCTGAGCAGGAAGATCACCGCAGCCCGGGGAGCGGTCCCTGGCATCGGCGACCCCGACCGGCGCGCAGGGACGCGTCGGCCGAATGGTTGTCTGAGGCTGTCATCGTAATAACCTCACAGTTCACTCTCAGGTGGCACCCCATTTTCTGCGGCCGGGGCCTCCCGCCACGGCCCGCACGGCCCCTTCCCCCACGGCCCGCGTAGCGCCTCTCCCCTCCCACGGCGGCCGCAGCGCCACTCCCCCACGCCCCCTGCGGCCCGCCGCCGCTGCCGCCCCGTCAGTCCCCGGCCGCCCGCAGCGCCCGCGCGTGGGCGAGGAACGCCGTCAGCCCCACCTCGAAGGCGCGGTCCGCGCGGCCCTCGCCCACCGCGGCCAGCGCCTCGGCGAGCCGGGGTGTCGGGGTGCCCTCCGCCAGCTCCCACATCGCCTCGGGCGCGGCGAGGTCGAGCGCGGAGCCCAGCACGAGGTTCTCCAGGGCGATCAGCAGCGGCATGACCTCCGCGGCCGCGAAGCCCGCCTCCCGCAGCACGGTCACCGCGCGTTCGTACTGCTCAAGGACGCGGGGCGCTCGTACGGGTGACGTCATCAGCAGGGGGATGGTCCGCGGGTGGGCGGCGAACGCGGCGCGGTAGGAGCGCGCCCAGCCCTCCAGGGCGGCGTCCCACGGCCGTACGTCCAGGGCGGCCACGTCCATGGCCGAGGCGACGCGCTCGCGCAGCAGCTCGACGATGCCGTCCCGGCCGTCCACATGGTGGTACACCGAGCCGGTCTGCGCGCCGAGCCGCCGGGCAATCTGCGGCACGCTGAAGTCGCCCTGCTCGTCGATCAGTTCCAGCGCCGTGGTGGTGATGCGCTCGCGGTCGAGGAGCGGTGTGCGCGGCCGGCCCATCGTCAGTCTTCTCCTTCGGGGTCTTCCCGGATGCCCAACGGAAGGTTACATTGCCGAAACCGAAAGCCTTTAGGTTTATGGCTTCCGGCGCACGTCGACCGGGGTGCGCCGCATCCGGCGGCACCATCCCGCACGTCCGGAAACCCCCTCCGTTCCGCCGCTCGAAGGGTTCCCCTTGTCCGTGACCACGAACGAGCCCCCGCAGGAGGCGACGCCGTCCCCGGCGGCCGCCCTGCGCTCCGGCTCCCTCGGCACCGCCGACATCGCCTTCTTCGTCGTCTCCGCCGCAGCCCCGCTGACCGTGATGGCCGGGGTCGCCCCGCTGGCGATCCTGCTCGGCGGCATCGGCGCGCCCGTCGGCTACCTGCTGGCCGGCATCACCCTCGCCGTCTTCGCCGTCGGCTTCACCACCATGAGCCGGCACATCAAGAGCGGCGGGGCCTTCTACGCCTACATCACGCGGGGCCTCGGCCGCCGGGTCGGCATCGGCGCCGCCCTGCTCGCCCTCATCGGCTACAACGGCATGGAGATCGGCGTCTACGGCCTGCTGGGCAGCACCTTCAAGGACACCCTGCGCGCCCTCGCCGGCACGGACGTCCCCTGGCTGCCGATCGCCCTGGCCGGCCTGCTGCTCATCGGCTACGGCGGCTACCGCTCGATCGACTTCGGCGCGAAGGTCCTCGGCGTGCTGCTCCTCGCGGAGACGGGGATACTCGTCCTCCTCGCGGGCGGCGTCCTCCTCAAGGGCGGCGCGCACGGGCTGTCCGCCGCCACCTTCCACCCGGACCACATCCTCGTGCCCGGCACGGCCGCTGTCCTCGCGTTCGCCTTCGCCGCCTTCACCGGCTTCGAGTCCACCGTCATCTACCGCCGCGAGGCCCGCGACCCCGAGCGGACCGTCCCGCGGGCGACCTATCTCGCCGTCGGATTCCTCGGCCTGTTCTACGCGTTCATCGTGTGGGTCGCCATCCAGGCGTTCGGCGACGCGGAGGTGGTGGCGGCCGCGGCGAAGGACCCCGGTGGCCTCTTCTTCACCGCGATCAGCACCTACGTGGGCGGCTGGGCGGCCGACCTGATGCACGTCTTCATCGTCACCAGCGTGATCGCCTCGCTGCTCGCCTTCCACAACGCCATCAACCGGTACGCCCTCGCGCTCTCCGAAGAGGGGCTGCTGCCCGCCCGTTGGGGCCGCATCCACCCGCGCCACCGCTCCCCCTACGTCGCCGGTGTGGCCCAGACCGTGCTCGGCGCGGCCGTCGTCCTCGCCTTCTGGGCGGCCGGCGCCGACCCGTACAGTCAGCTGCTGCTGTGGGTCAACACACCGGGAATGATCGGTCTGTTGCTGCTCCAGCTGCTCGCCGCGCTCGCCGTGCCCTGCTACTTCCGCCGGGTGCGCCACCAGGAAGGTGCGCTGCGCACGGTCGTCGCGCCCATCGTGGCGGCGGTGCTGCTCGCCACGGCGATCGTCCTGGTCATCACCCACATCGACCTGTTCACCGGCGCCTCCACGACGGTGAACTGGATCCTGATCGCGACGGCACCGGCCGTCTTCGCCGCGGGCTTCCCGCTCGCCGGGTGGCTGCGGCGGAAACGGCCGCGGGTGTACGCCGAGTTCGCGGCGGAGCCCGCCGAGCCGGCGGACCGCGCGGACGTCGCGGCGCCCGCCTGAGCGCGGCCGCGCGAGGGCGCGATCGCGCCCGAACGCGGGCGTCCGTCCGGGTGCGGGCGCCCGCCGAAGCGCCCGCACCCGCACCCCGGACCCCAGACCCGGACCGCCATCGTCCACGGATCGTCACCACCCGCACCACACGCACCGCCCGCACCCCCCGTCGCGTCCGGGCGGCCAGCTCCGCACCCGCCGGGACCAGCCGCCCGCCCGCGACCGCGTCACCGAACAAAGGAGTTCACCTCATGCCCAGCGCCGACCTCGTCCTCACCGGTGCCACGGTCCGCACCCTCGACCCGGAACGGCCGTACGCCACCGCCGTGGCCGTGCGCGACGGTCTGGTCGTCGCGGTCGGCGACGAGAGCGACGTGCGCGACTGGCGCGGCGCGGCCACCGAGGTCGTAGGACTGGACGGGGCGCATCTCGTGCCCGGTCTGGTGGACGCGCACAGCCACCCCGTGTGGGGCCTGGAGATGGCGACCGGCGCCGACCTGTCGGCCGTGACCGACCTGGCGGGGCTGCGGGCCGCGCTGACGTCCGCGGCCCGCGTCGAGGAGTGGGTCATCGGCTACGGCCTCGACCACAACGCCTTCGAGGGGCGCCCCGTCGAGCGCGGCCTGATCGAGGACGTGCTCGGCGACGCCCCCGCCTTCCTGCGCCTGTACGACGGGCACTCGGCGCTGGCCACCGGTGCCGCGCTCGCGGCGGCCGGGGTGAGCGGGCCGCGGAGCTTCACCCAGCGCTCCGAGGTGGTCTGCGACGCGACCGGGCGGCCCACCGGCCATCTGGTGGAGCACGCGGCGATGGAACTGGTCGCCGCGGTGCTGCCCCGGCCGTCGTACGAGGTCCGGCGGGCCCGGCTGCTGGAGCTGCTCACGGAGATGGCCGCGACCGGCCTGACCGGCGCGCACGTCATGGACGGCGGCGACCTCGACCTGGTGGAGGCGGTGGCGCGCGAGACGGTGCTGCCGCTGCGCCTGCGGTTCGCGCCCTGGTGCATGCCCGGCGCCGACCGGGACGACCTGGACGCGCTCGTCGCCCTCCAGAGCCGCTCGGGTCTCCACTGGCGGGTCGGCGGGGTGAAGTTCTTCATGGACGGCACCGTCGAGGGCGGCACCGCGTGGCTCGACCACGCCGACTGCCACGGGCAGGGCACCGAGGCGTTCTGGCCGGACCCGCGGGCGTACGCCGCCGCCGTACGGCAGCTGCACGCGGCCGGGGTGCGCACCGCGACGCACGCCATCGGCGACGCGGCGGTACGGCACGTCCTGGACGTGGTGGCGGGCCTCGGGCCGACCGGCCACGGCGCGCACCGCGTCGAGCACATCGAGACGGCGCCGGACGAGCTGCTGCCGCGGTTCGCGCAGCTCGGTGTGGCGGCCTCCATGCAGCCGCCGCACACGGCCTACACCCGCGCCGACGGCACCGACGAGTGGTCGCGTCGGCTGGGCGCCGACCGCGCGGGCCGCGCCTGGCGGCTGCGGGACCTGCGTGACGCGGGGGCCACCGTCGCCCTCGGCTCGGACTGGCCGATCGCCCACCACGACGTACGCCAGGTCCTGGCGACGGCGCAGGGCCCGCGGGGCGCGGCCTCGGCGCGGGCCGGCCTGACCGGCCTGGAGGCGCTGGAGGGCTGCACTACCCACGCGGCGCGGGCCGCCGGCGAACAGGACGTCGCCGGCCGCATCGCCCCGGGCTTCCGCGCGGACCTGACCGCCCTCGGCGTCGATCCGGTGACGGCACCCGCCGACGAGCTGGCCGAGGCGCCCGTGCGGCTGACGGTGACGGGGGGCCGGGTGGCGCACCGGGGTGCGTGAGACGCGGCCGCCGGGGTGGCCTCACGCGCCGCCCCGGCGGTTCAGCCGTACCGGCGGTTTCAGTCATACCGGCGGTTTCAGCCGCCCCCGGCGGGTCAGGCGGGGTCCCGGCGGACCGGGAGCAGGCACTGTGCCGCGGTCTCGTCGTTGCCCGCGTCGTCCGGGCGGATGACGCCGATCGACGCCGCCGGCGCCGGTCAGGCCGACGCGGCCCGGATCAGGCCGTCGAGCCACGCCTGGTGGCCGTTGAGCATGGGGTTCGGCCGCTGCGCCGCGAGTTCCGCCGCGGGGCGGCCGATCTGCGTCTCCTGCGTCAGGACCCGCACCCGGCCGCCGGACAGGTCCTCGACCAGCCAGGCGTGCAGCACGTCGAGCCGCTCCTCGGGCCCGCCGTCCTGCCGCGCGGTCCAGGACAGCCGGCCGGGCACGCCGTCGGCCGGGGCCTGGAACGCGACGACCCGCGCGTCCAGCGGCGGGAACCCGAAAGTGCCGAAGCGGAAGTGCACGCCGTCCCGCAGCACGGGTCCGTCGCCGCCGGGGAACGAGATGTCGGCGACGTTGTCGTAGTACGACTCCCAGGTGGAGGTGTCCGTGAGGTACCGCCAGACGCGGTCGGCGGCGACCCCCTGGACGACGACCTCGTTGGACACGAAGTTGTCGCCGGTGCCGGGCAGGTACTCCTGGGGCCAGTCGATCGCGTTCTGCTGGGTCATGAGGGGGCGCCTTTCAGCGTGGGGGGCTCGCGGGGCGGGCTCGGACAGCTTCGAAGCTAGGCCGCGCTCCCATCCGCCGGCCAATAGGCGATCCGATCCCTCCCATCGGGATCCCGATGTGCCGGGCGGCTACCGTGGTGGTCATGAAGGAGCAGACTCCCGCCGTGGCCGCGGCGCGGTCGCTCGGCGGCGGCCCGCTGCCGCAGCACGCCGATCTGAACCTGCTGCGCACGTTCCTGGCGGTGCACCGCGCGGGTTCGTTCACCGCCGCGGCGCCGCGCCTGGGGCTCTCCCAACCGACGGTGACCGCGCAGATCCGCGCCCTGGAGCAGCAGACCGGGCGTGAGCTGTTCGTCCGGCTGCCCCGCGGGGTGGAGCCCACGCCGCACGCGCACGAGCTCGCCGCGCGGCTGTCGGGGCCGCTCGACGCGCTGGCCGCGCTGGAGGACGCGGGTACGGCGACCGCACCGGTGCATCTGGCCGGGCCGTCGGAGCTGTTGTGCGTACGGGTGCTGCCCGCGCTGGTGCCGCTCGTCGCCGACGGGGTCGAGCTGCGGGTGGCACAGGGGCTGCCGGAACCGCTGCTGGAGGAGATGCGCGCGGGCCGCCACGACCTGGTGATCGCCACCAGGCGTCCGCGGGGCCGGGCCCTCGCGTCGGCGCCCCTGGCCGACGAGGAGTACGTCCTCGTCGCGAGCCCGGGCTGGGCCGGGCAGGTCGGCGCGGGCGCCTCGGACGGTGACGCGGACGGTGCGGCGGCGGACCTGTGCGCGGCGCTGCGGGGCGTGCCGCTGGTGACGTACGCGGAGGATCTGCCGATCGTGCGGCGCTACTGGCGAAGCGTCTTCGGACGGCCGCTCACGGCGCGCGCCGCGGTGACCGTGCCGAACCTGTACGCCGTGCTGTCGGCGGTCAACTCGGGCGCCGGTTACAGCGTGCTGCCCCGGTCCCTGTGCCAGGAACATCTGGCCTCCGGGCGGCTGGCCCTGCTGCACGAACCGCCGGAGGCCCCCCTGAACACGCTGTTCCTCGTGCAGCGGCCGGGCGCCGACAGCAACCCCGACGTGGTCCGGGTCCGCGACCGGCTCAGGGCGGTCGCGCGGGACTGGTGAGCCGGTTCGGTCGCACGGGACCGGGGGCCGGTTCGCTCGCGCGGGACCGGTGGGCCGGTTCGGTCGCGGTCGGAGGCTCGGGGCTCCGCCGTCCTCAGAGCGCGTACCGCACGAGCCACTCGTCCGGGTTGTAGGTGTCACGGGCCGGGTCGGGTGCCGTGGCCGGCCGTTCCTCGACGGTGTCCGCGAGGCGGACCGGCTCGGGCAGCCGGGAGAAGCGGGCGCGACGCCGGGCGTCGAAGTCCGTCTCTCGTGCCTTCGTCGGCGTCTCGGACTGCGTCTTCGTCTTCGGCTGCGTCTCTTCGTGTGCCATCCGGCCCTCCCACGACGTCACCACTTCGACCGGTGACGATCCTGGCAGCATCCGCGTCACCGGTCAAGACGGTGACGCGGGGGACGGGTCACCATCTCGCTTCCGGGCCCGATAGGCGGCCGCCTTGAGCCGGTTGCCGCACGACTCCATGCCGCACCACTGGCGCCGCGTCCCGCGCGAGCGGTCGATGAAGACGCGGGTGCACTCGGGGTTGGCGCACTCCTTCATCAGAGGCACGTCGGGGCCGCTGAGCAGCTCGACCGCCTGGCGGGCCACCGCCGCGAGCGCCTCCCGCGGGGTCGCGTCGGTCCACCGCCCGGCGGCGGTGAGCTGGGGTGCCGCGGACGGCCTGCGGGCCGCCGCGTTCACGGTCGCCAGGGCGCCGCGGTCGTACGGCTCGGCCGCGAGCCGCTCGGACACCAAGGCGTACACGGCTTCCCGGAGCGCCTTCGCCTCCGTCACGTCGGAGGCGCCGCACGGCGTGACCGCGTCGACGACCCCCGAGCCGAGATACCAGGCGTCGAGCCGGTCCGGCGACACGAACATCTCGAACCGCAGGGTGCGGCGGGCCCGGAGGGTGGCGGCGAGGTCGAGGGCCGGGTTGCCGCACAGAAAGACATGGTCCAGATTCACGTCACCATTCTGACGGGTGACGTTTCCCGCAACAAGACGACCGGCGCCGCGGCCCTGACGGCGTCGGCCCGCCCCGGCCGCGACAGCCATGGGACTCCGGCGGCCACGCCTGCCTCGCGCAGACCGGAACTCCGCTCGCACGCAACGAATGTGACAATGTGTCACGTCCACATCGGACGCGGGCTGTCAAATCGGAGCACATGACCGGGGGGACCGCGCAAGACTGCTTCCGTGCGAAGCAACCTGCCAGAAGTCCCGGCCGGGTTCGTCGGCCGGCCGACGGAGCTCGGTCATCTCGCCGACGCGCTACGGCTGCACCGGCTGGTGACCCTGACGGGACCGGGCGGCGTCGGCAAGAGCCGCCTCGCGCTGCAGGCGGCGGGCGAGCTGCGGGCCAGGGGCGGGGGCGGGGGCGGGACGCCTGCGGCGGGCGGCGCGGACCACGGCCGGGAGCGGGACGGCGCGGGCCACGGCCGGGAGCCGGGCGGTGCGGATTCGACCGGCGCGGCGGACGGCGCGGAATCGCTCGGTGCGGCGGACGGCCCGGGTCGGCGGCGGGACGTGGTCGTGACCTGGGTCGATCTGTGGCCGTTGCCCGACGACCGGCTGCTGATCGCCACCGTCGCCGACGCGCTCGACTTCGCGGACCACACCGCCGCCGACCCGCTGGACGCCCTCGCCGTCTGGCTCGCGGACAAGGACGTGCTGATCGTCCTGGACTCGTGCGAACACCTGGTCCCCGCGTGCCGGGTGCTCGTCGACCGGCTGCTGGACGCCTGCCCCGGCGTGACGGTCCTGGCGACCAGCCGCGAACCGCTGGGCCTGTCCGACGAGCACCGCGTCGCCGTGGAGCCGCTGTCCACGGGGGGCGAGGCCGTGCAGCTGCTCGGACGGCTGGCCGCCGAGGCGGGGCGGCCGCTGACCGGCACCCCGGACATGATCGTCGCCTCCCGGCTGTGCCACCGGCTCGAAGGCATCCCGCTGGCCGTCGAGTTGATCGCGGGCCATCTGCACGAGCACACCATCGACGAGATGGACCGCCAGCTCGCCTCCCGGCTGGACCTCGCGGCGGCCGGCCCGCGCCCGGGACCCCCGCGCCACCAGGCGCTGCGGACCACCATCGGCTGGAGCCACGAGCTGTGCGGTCCGGCCGAACGGCTGCTCTGGGCGCGGATGTCGGTGTTCCGCGGCCCCGTCGACACGTACACCCTGCACGCGGTGTGCCCGAGCGGACCGCTGCGGCCCGACGACGTCCCCTCCGCCCTCCATCGCCTCGAACGCCAGTCGGTCATCACCCAACGCACCGGCCTGTACCGCATGTTGGACACCGTCCGCGACTACGGCCGGATGTGGCTGCGCGAACTCGGCGAGGAGGGGCCGTGCGCCGACCGGCACGCCGCCTACTACCTCGACATGGCCCGGCGCGCCGACACCGGCTGGCTCGGCCCCGACCAGATCCGCTGGTACCGGTGGCTGGGCACGGTGCACGCGGACCTGTGCGCGGCCCTGGACCATCTGCTGGACACCCGGCCCCACGAAGCCGTCGAACTCAGCGGGCGGCTCGCCTTCTTCTGGAGCTGCTGCGGCCATCTCCAGGAAGCCGCCCACTACTTGGAGGAGTCCCTCGCCCTCTCCGGCGAACCGGGACCGGCCCGCGGCAGGGCGATGTGGGCGCTGGGCGTCGTACGCGTCCTGCGCGGTGAGGCCGTACAGGCCAAGGTGCTCGCGGACGCCTGCCGGCGCGACGCCGAACTGCGCGAGGACACCGACGGCCTGCTGCGCGCCGCCTATCTCACCGGCCTCGCCCATCTGCTCGACGGGAAGCCCGTCGCGGCCACCGACGCCGTCGACCTGGCCCTCAAGAACGCCGGGGGTCTGCTCGCGTTCAGTGCCGCGCCGGTGCTGTGCCGACTGGTACGGATCTTCGCCCTCACCGCGCGGGGCGAGTGGGGGCCTGCGCGGCAGGAGGCCGAGGCGCTCCGCGAGAACTGCGCGGCGCGCGGGGAGTGGTGGACACGGTCGTACACCGACTACCAGCTCGCGCTGATCGCGCTGCTGGAGGACCGCGCCGACCGGGCGACGGCCCACGCGCTGTCCATGCTGGAGGGCAAGCGCCGGATCGGCGACACCTTCGGGCTGGCCCTCGGCCTCGACGTCCTCGCCTTCTCGCTGGTCGCGGACGGGGTGGGCGAGCGCGGGGTCGCGGCCTTCGCCGCCGGAGAGTCGTACTGGGGCGCGGTCGGCCATCCGCAGCGCGGGACACCGGAACTCGCCCCGCTGCGCGACCGCTACCAGAACGAGGCCCGCGCGCTCGTCGGCGCCGACCACTACGACGAGCTCTCCGTACGGGCACGGTTCCGCGGGCCCGAGGCGGTCCTGGCGGAACTGCTGGGCCCGGTGCCACCGGGGCAGTGAGGCACCGGGCACGACCGGCACGGGCGGTGAGGCACCCGGCGGGACGGGCTGGGACGGTGAGCCACCGGGCCGGACGGGCCGGAGCGGGGAGCCACCCGGCCGGACCGGCCGAGACGGGGAGCCACCCGGCCGGACCGGCCGAGACGGGGAGCCACCCGGCCGGACCGGCCGAGACGGGGAGCCAGTGGGCCCGACGGGCTCGGGCGGTGAGGCACCCCGCCGGACGGGCTGGGACGGTGAGCCACCCGGCCGGACGGGCCGAGGCGGGGAGCCAATGGGCCGGACGGGCTCGGGCCGTGAGGGACCGGGTGGGTGGGCGGTCCCGGCAGCCCCGTCCCGGACCCTCTGTCCCTGCCGTCTCCACCGCCGGTTCGGCTCGGCCCCGGTGACGCCACCCGGACGCCTGATCCGTCATCAGCGCCCCGTGCGGCGCCGCTTCGCCCCGCCCGGTCTCGCCGAGCGGCCTCGGGGCGCCGACCCTACGCTTGTGCGTGCACAGCGTCGGCACGCACGGAGCAGGGTCGCGTCTGCACCGCCGAGCCTCGCGTCCGACTCCGGCTGCATCTGCCGCTTCCAAGGAGGCCGCGCCATGTCCACTGTTTCCGACACCCCCGTGCTCGACACCATCGCCGCGATGACCCTCGACTCCGTCGAGCGGTGCGGCATGGACCCCAAGACGCTCATCCTCACGCGCATCGCCGCGCTCGTGGCGATGGACGCCCCGCCCATCTCCTACCTCGCGCACGTGGACCCCGCGATCAAGGCGGAGCTCGACGTGGAGCAGTTGCAGGACGTCCTCGTGGCGATCGCCCCGGTCGTCGGGACGGCCCGCGTGATGTCGGCGGCCGGGCACATCGCGAAGGCGTTCGGCCTGGCGATCGCCCTGGCCGAGAGCGAGGCGGAGGCCCTCGCCAAGGCCGAGGCCGAGAGCCGCGGCAAGAGCTGAGCCGACGCCCAGGGGCGGGGTCCGTGCGCGCACACGCGGGTGCACGAACCCCGCCCCTTCGGCGTGGGCGCCGTTCACCCCGAGCCCGTGCTTCGGCTCGGGCGCCATACACCCTGACCTCGTGCTTCGGCGCAGGCGCCGTACACCTTCACTCAGCCCCTCGGCTCGGGCGCCGTACACCCTGACCTCGTGCTTCGGCGCGGGCGCCCTACCCCCTCGACCCCGCTCCCGCCCCGTACCCTGTCCCCGTGCCCGCGCCCCACCTGCACCCTGTCGCCGTCCTCGTGCTCGAAGGCGCCAAGCCGCTCGACGTCGGCATCCCCGCGCAGGTCTTCACGACCCGCGCGAGCATGCCGTACGAGGTCCGGGTGTGCGGTGCGGCCCCCGGCCTGGTGACCGGCGGCGACGGGCTGTCGTACCACGTCGCCCACGGGCTGGACACGCTCGCCTGGGCCGAGATCGTGTTCATCCCGGGTTACCGGTTCCCGGACCGCGAGGACCCGCCGCCGGCCGTCGTCGAGGCACTGCTCGCCGCCCATGAGCGCGGGGCACGTCTCGCCGCCATCTCCACCGGTGCCTTCGCGCTGGCCGCCACCGGTCTCCTCGACGGCCGGCGCGCCACCACGCACTGGCACTACACGCGCGCCCTCGCGGCGAAGCATCCGCTGGTCAAGGTCGACGAGAACGTGCTGTTCGTCGACGAGGGCAGCGTGCTCACCTCCGCGGGCGCCGCCTCCGGCATCGACCTGTGCCTGCACATCCTGCGCGGCGACCTCGGCGTGGCCGCCTCCAACCACGCGGCCCGGCGCCTGGTCGCCGCGCCGTACCGCAGCGGCGGCCAGGCGCAGTACGTGCCCCGCAGCGTGCCCGAGGCGCTCGGCGAGCGGTTCGCCGCGACCCGGGAGTGGGCGCTGCACCGGCTCGACGAGCCGCTCACCCTCGACGCGCTCGCCCACCACGCCGCCGTCTCCCCGCGCACGCTGTCGCGGCGCTTCGTCGAGGACACCGGCTACACGCCCATGCAGTGGGTGATGCGGGCCCGGATCGACCTCGCCCGGGAGCTGCTAGAACGGTCGGAGCGCGGCATCGAGCAGATCGCGAACGACGTCGGCCTCGGCACCGGCGCCAACCTGCGCCTGCACTTCCAGCGCATCCTCGGGACCACACCGAGCGAGTACCGGCGGACCTTCGCGAAGGGCGAGTGACGCCCACGGAGACCCCCGACCACCGGCGAGTGACGCCCACGGACACACACCAAGGGCCCTCCCGGCACCCTGGCGGGATCCTTTCGAACCATGGCGCTCGCGCCTGTGCCACACCCTGGCGCGGCGCGCGAGGCTGGAGGCACACCGAAGGGACTGCCTCACATGACTCGCATCGCCATCAACGGATTCGGCCGCATCGGACGCAACGTGCTGCGTGCTCTGCTGGAGCGCGACACCGACCTCGAGATCGTCGCCGTCAACGACCTCACGGAGCCCGCCGCGCTGGCGCGGCTGCTCGCCTTCGACACGACCGCCGGACGGCTCGGCCGCCCGGTGAGCGTGGACGGCGACACCCTCGTGGTCGACGGCCGACGGATCAAGGTGCTCGCCGAGCGCGAGCCGGCGCAGCTGCCGTGGGCGGAGCTCGGCGTGGAGATCGTGCTGGAGGCGACCGGCCGCTTCACCTCGGCCAAGGCCGCCCGCGCCCACCTCGACGCGGGCGCGAAGAAGGTCCTGGTCGGCGCGCCGTCGGACGGTGCCGACGTCACTCTGGCGTACGGCGTCAACACCGACGCCTACGACGCCGAACTCCACACGATCGTCTCGAACGCGTCCTGCACGACGAACGCCCTCGCGCCGCTGGCCGCCGTCCTCGACGAACTCGCCGAGATCGAGCACGGGTTCATGACCACCGTGCACGCGTACACCCAGGAGCAGAACCTCCAGGACGGCCCGCACCGCGACCCGCGCCGCGCCCGCGCCGCCGGTGTCAACATCGTGCCGACCACGACCGGCGCCGCGAAGGCGATCGGCCTGGTGCTGCCCCGCCTCGACGGCAAGCTCTCCGGCGACTCCATCCGCGTGCCCGTGCCGGTCGGCTCGATCGTGGAGCTGAACACGACCGTCGCCCGCGAGGTGACCCGCGACGAGATCCTCGCCGCCTACCGGGCCGCCGCCGAGGGCCCGCTCGCCGGAATCCTGGAGTACTCCGAGGACGCCCTGGTGTCGTCCGACATCACGGGCAACCCGGCCTCCTCGATCTTCGACTCCGAGCTGACCCGCGTCGACGGCCGCCACGTCAAGGTCGTCGCCTGGTACGACAACGAGTGGGGCTTCTCCAACCGCGTCATCGACACGCTTCAGCTGCTCGCCGCAGGCTGACCGGCCCTGTCGCGCACGACGGTGCCGCCGCCTCTCGGGGCGGCGGCACCGTCGTATGGTCGTCCGCGGCCCGAGGGGGCCTTCTCGCGCTTCCCCGCGCCCCTTTCGGGGCACGTCCACCCGGGCCCCTCAGGGGCGCGGGGAACTATCCCGTTGTGAGGGTCCTGAGCAGCCCCGTAGGGTCCCCACATGTCTCTGCGTGATCAGCTGCGGCTGGCCCTGACCCCCGCCATGCGTGCCCGCGACCGGGCCACGGTGAGCGTGTTGCGCGCGACCCTCGCAGCCCTCGACAACGCGGAGGCGGTCCCCGTCGCCGGGACCGCCGCGCGCGGCCTCGCCCTGGAGCAGTCGCCGGTGGGCGCCGGTGCCACCGAGGCGCCGCGGCGCGAGCTGAGCGAGGCCGAGATGACGGAGATCGTACGGGCCGAGGCCGCCGAACGGATCGCGGTCGCGGACCGGTTGACCGCGCCCGCGCACGCCGATCGGGCCGCCGGGCTGCGCGCGGAGGCGGCCGTGCTGCTGCGCCTGCTGGACGGCCGCTGAGCGCGGCACCACGCACACCCTCCCCCGGGCCCCCTGCCTCTCGCGTGGTCGTCTCCCCGCGATGGTGCGACGCTGAGAGGGCAGGTGACCCAGCAGGAACCCCGGGAGGGCCCATGGGACGGGACGTCCCGGCCACGGTCTTCACCCGTGAGGACCGCCGCCGGTACCGGGTCAAGATCCACGAATGTCTCGACACGCTGGCGGAGATGCTGCGCGAGGAACGGTTCGAGGCGGAGCAGCCGAAGGTCGGACTCGAGATCGAGCTGAACCTGGTCGACGACGCCGCCGAACCCGCGATGCGCAACTGCGACGTGCTGGCGGCGATCGCGGACCCCGCGTGGTCGACCGAGCTCGGCCGGTTCAATCTGGAGATCAACATCCCGCCGCGCGGACGGCTGACCACGGGGGGACCGGACGCCTGGGAGAACGAGATCCGTGACGCGCTGAACCACGCCGAGGAACGCGCGCGGACCGTCGGCGCCCATCTGATCATGATCGGGATCCTGCCCACGCTGCGCCAGTCCGACGTCGGCGAGGCCGCGCTGTCGGAGAACCCCCGCTATCAGCTGCTGAACGACCAGATCTTCGCGGCGCGCGGCGAGGACCTGTACATCGAGGTCGACGGCGCGGACCGGCTGCGGACGTACGCGGACACGATCACGCCGGAGGCGGCCTGCACCAGCACCCAGTTCCATCTCCAGGTCTCGCCCGAGGAGTTCGCCGACTACTGGAACGCGGCCCAGGCGATCGCCGGTGTCCAGGTGGCGCTGGCCGCCAACTCGCCCTTCCTCTTCGGCAAGGAGCTCTGGCACGAGACGCGCATCCCGCTGTTCGAGCAGGCGACCGACACCCGCCCGAAGGAGATCAAGGAGCAGGGCGTACGGCCCCGGGTGTGGTTCGGCGAGCGCTGGATCAACAGCGTCTTCGACCTGTTCGAGGAGAACCTGCGCTACTTCCCCGCGCTGCTCCCGCTCTGCGACGACCAGGACCCCGCGGAGACGCTGGACCGCGGAGACATCCCCGAACTCGCCGAACTGACCCTGCACAACGGCACGGTCTACCGCTGGAACCGCCCGGTCTACGCCGTCGCGCACGACAAGCCGCACCTCCGGGTGGAGAACCGGGTGCTGCCCGCCGGTCCGACCGTCGCCGACACCCTCGCCAACGGCGCCTTCTACTACGGCCTCACCCGCGCCCTCGTCGAGGAGGACCGGCCGGTGTGGTCGCGCATGTCGTTCTCCGTCGCGGAGGACAACCTGCACAGCGCGGCCCGGCACGGCATCGACGCGCGGCTGTACTGGCCCGGCATGGGCGAGGTGCCGGTGCCCGAACTCGTGCTGCGCCGGCTGCTGCCGCTCGCCCACGAGGGGCTGCGGCGCTCCGGGATGGACGACGCCTGGCGGGAGCCGCTGCTCGGCGTCATCGAGCAGCGCTGCGTCACCGCGCGCAACGGGGCTGTCTGGCAACGGGAGATGGCCGAGCACATCGAGGCGTCGTCGTCGGGCGGCCGGCACGAGGCGCTGCGCCGCATGACCCGGCAGTACATGGACTACATGCATCTCAACGCGCCCGCGCACACCTGGCCCGTCGAGTGACCGGCCGCGTGTCGCGGCCCGAAGGCACCCGCGCCGCACACCCGTCGGACCGTCCTCGACAGGGCCCCGTGCGGCCGTCCTCGGCACGACCCGTGCCGCCCCGTCCTCAGTACGGCCCTTGCAGCCCCGTCGTCAGTACTGCTCGTGCAGCCCCGTCCTCAGTACGGCCCGTGCGTCCACCGTCCGTCCGTCATCGTCGCGTGCACCGGCATCGCGCGCAGGCCGGACGCGTCCGCCGCCAGCGGGTCGGCGTCGACGAGCACCAGGTCGGCCGGGTCGCCCACCCGGACGAGCCGCCGCCCCCGGGCCGCGGCGACCAGCGCGTCCCGTACGGACAGGCGCTGTTCGGGGTGCCAGGCGGGGCGTTCGTCGTCGGTACGGCTCACCGCGGACGCGATGGCGCGCCACGGGTCGAGCGGTGCCACGGGCGCGTCCGAGCCGAACTCCAGGCGCGCGCCCGCCGCCAGCAGGTCGGCGTAGGCGAAGGCCCGCCCGGTGCGGCCGGCCCAGTGCCGGTCCGCCACGTCACGGTCGTCGGTGGCGTGGCGCGGCTGCACCCCCGCGATGACGCCCAACTCGGCGAAACGGGGCAGGTCTTCGGGGCTCAGCAGCTGGGCGTGCTCGATCCGGCCGCGGCAGCGCACGGCCTCGAAGGCGTCCAGGGCAAGGGTGTTGGCGCGGTCGCCGATGGCGTGCACCGCGGGTTCGATGCCGTGCGCGGCGGCGCGCCGCATCAGGCGCACCAGATCTCCTGGTGACGTCTCTCCGATGCCGTGGGAGTGGTCCGTGCCCTCCAGGCCCGGGTAGGGGTCTTGGCACAGGGCGGTCCGGGTGTTGAGGGAGCCGTCGGTGAACAGCTTCAACGGGCCGACCCGGACCGCTCCCCCGCTCCCGCCGATGTCGCTGCCCGTGCGCAGCCCGCGCGCCAGGGCGGCGTCGAGGTGGCTCGGGTAGACGGCGGCCGCGACCCGCACGGCCGGCCGGGACCGGACGGCGCGCCGCTCCCAGTCCCCCACCGTGTCGCCGAACTGGAAGTCGATCACGCCGGTCACGCCGCGCGCCGCGGCGGCCCGGCAGGCGTCCGCCACCCTGGCGTCCACCACGTCGTCCGGCGGGGCGGGCAGGGCGGCGAGCGCGGCGTGGGCCTCGTGCTCCCGCAGCAGGCCGGTGGGGTGGTCACCGCGTCCGACGAGCGCCAGGCAGGCGGAGTTGAACCACACGGCGTGCAGATCGCCGCTGACGAGGGCCACCGGCCGGTCCGGCAGGATCGCGTCGAGCAGGCCCTTGTGGGGCGCGTCGGGCCACAGCCCGTCCCGGAAGCCGTAGCCGAACAGCACGCTGTCGCCGGGGACTTGGCGGCCGTGCCGCTGTACGAGGTCGGCTGTCCGGCGGGCGGAGGCGAGGCCGGCCAGGTCGAGCCGGTGCCGGGCGTTCGCCCAGTCGGCGAGGTGCACATGGGCGTCCCAGAGACCCGGGAGCAGCACCCGTCCGTCGAGATCGAGGACCCGCTCACCCCTGGCCCCGAGGTCTCGGGCGTCGCCGTCGCGCGCCGGGAGCACGTGGGTGATCGTGCCGTCCGCGACCCGCACCGCGGCGAGCGGTCCGCCGGCGCCGAACCGTACCCCGGTGAGGGTCAGCGGGGCCGGCCGGTCGTCGTCGCGCACCGCGGTCACGCTCGCGGGGGATGCGCACTCCGTCATGAAGCCTCCGTCTCCGGCCGAGCCGGGTCGGGCCGGCTTCTCGGGGCACGGCACGCGCGCCACCATCTCGGGAAGTCAGTCTTACCTTACTTCGCCTGGTCGCCGCGGTGGCGGACGGACGGGAGGCCGGGGAGGGCGGACCCTCCCCGGCCTCCCGGGGTCGTCGCGCGGGCGCCGGTCTCCGTCGGCGCGCGCCTGTCAGTGCGCGGCCGGAACCGCCCGCGCGCCGCCGGCCGTGACCGGCTTGGGGTTGAGCAGCCGTTCCGCCAACTCACCGAAGAGCAGGCCGAATCCGCCCCACAGCGACGCCTGGATGGCGAGCGCGGAGAGCCGGAACCGCCACAGCAGGGTCGCCGGGAACGTCTTCGGCACCTCGTTGATCGCGGGCAGGAACGCGTAGGCCAGGCCGACCGCGACCCCGAAGGCGGCGAGGGCGATCACGGTCGCCCACCAGGTGCCCAGGTTCGGTGCGAGCCGCTTGCCGAGCAGCGTGGCGGCGATCGCGAGGAGGACGCTGAGGAGCATCATCAGGAAGTACAGGGTGGTCCGCTTGCCGATGGTGTCGGGGTTGCCGACCGACGGCGGATTGGCCGGGTACTTCAGGAACGGCACGAGGTAGACGGCGACCAGGGCGCACCCGGACAGGAGCAGCGCCGTGGCGCGCGGGGTGAAGCGGCCCACGCGGCCGAGCGCGAAGGCGTAGGCGAGGGCGGCGATGCCGCCGAACGCGACGCCGTAGACGAGGACGCCGGTGGCGAGTCCCGCGGTGGACTGGAGCGAGCGCGAGACGACCTCCATCTCGTGCTCGTGGGAGTGCGCCTCCTCGAAGCTGATCGCTTGGTCGACATTGGGTTCGCCGAGAAGATAGGCGACGACGAGGGCGAGCGCGCCGGCCGCGAGGCCGGCGAGCATCCCCCGTACGAGAAGGTTCCGTACGGTTGCGGAGTTCATGGGTGTGCGGAGTCCCCTCGCGTCAGTGGCAGGGGAAACCGAGCAGGTGACGCGCGTCGTGCACCCATTCGTGGACGCCCGTGCCGTTGAACACGGAGGTGGCGCCCTGTTCGGCGCCGACGAAGTACAGCAGGACGAGCATCAGGATGCCGAAGAAGACCGCCCAGGGCGCGATCGCCTTCAGCGGCAGCTTGGCGGGCAGGGCAGGGGTGGTGGCTGTCGGCTGGGCGACGGTCTGCGCCATGGCAGAACCTCCTTGGGGAATTCGCGTCCCATCTCGGTGGTGCAGTGGACGACGGCCACGGGTCTGACTTGCGAGCGCTTCCAGGGCCCTCGCACACAGTGGCGCGACCGTGCCGGGTTCTCACCGGCTTCCGTCTCGCCGTCGTCGATATCGGACAGACCGTACCGCGTGCCGAGTGCCCTGGCCAAGACCGCGTCCGCCCGGGGTGATCTTCCTCTCGGTGGCGATCACCCCGGGCGGGGCCGTCCGGGCGGGCGGGTCCGCAGCGCTGACCCCGGGCGGGTCGGTCGCGCCGACTCGCCCCACTCATCGGCTCGTTGGACACCGACGGCCTACCGGCCACCCCGCGCGGTCAGGTCGTCGGCGTGCTCGCGGTCAGGCCGTCGGCCTGCTTGCAGCCGGTCTCGCCCGCCTGCTCGCGGCCGGTATCGCCGACCTGCCGCCGGCCGGTCCGGCCGACCTCGGCACGGTCAACTCGCCGACCGGCTCGCGTTCAGCTCGTCGAGCTGTGCGCGTACGGTGTGCCAGGCCTCGGGCGGCGCATCCCCGAGGTCCGTGGCGCGCAGCGCCCCCAGGGCGTCCTCGGCACCGTCGCCGTACGGCACGACACCGCTGAGGACGTCGTAGCCGTCGCGGACGGCGATCCGCAAGGTGTCGCCGCCGTGCTCCGCGTGTACGGCCGCGGCGACCACCAGGGGCGGTGGTCCGCCCGCCTCGGCGGGGAGTTTGCGGTAGGCGCAGGCGACCGGCGTGCGCCAGCTCAGGGCGAGCAGGACGGGCCGCTTGGCGACGATCTCGGCCAGGTCCGTCTCCCGGACGCCCTCGGGTTCCAGCACCGTGGCCCGCGCGTCGAGGACGAGCGCCGCGGGCAGCAGGCAGCGCAGGGTGCTGCCGACGATGTTGCCGCCGACCGTCGCGGCCCGTCGTACGGCCCCGGTGCCGACGCCGCCGGCCGCCAGCCGCAGCACGTCCGGGACCCGGCCGTCGATCCGGTGGAGCACCACGGCGCCGCCGACCCTCTCCGGCTCCAGGAGGTTGGCCTCCGGCAACTTGCTCAGTGACATGGCCAGTTCGGGGAACCCGTCCCGTTGCCAGGTGGCCCAGACGAGGGTGGCGCCGCCGATCGGCACGGCCCCCTCCGCGAGACACTCCTGCGCTTCCTGCACGGACGTGGGCAGACGCAACAGCACAGCGACTTACCTGCCTTTCTCGAGCTCGGGCGGCGACGGTGGGTGATGCTCAGGCCGCCGCCGACAAGGCAGTTTCCCCAGCCGGACGGGGGCGCACACAGGGCTCATCCGAGCACGCCGGTACGCCCCCGTCGAAGAGGCCGCCGCGGCGCGGGCGCGTCAGGTCGCCTGCGCCGCGGACGTCTGTGAGCGCTGTCCGACCTTGCCTGACAGCACATCAAGTGGGTTCTACAGCAGGCATTTCAGGTTGCGGTGGCCGCCGCGGCGGCGCGGCCGGCCTGGCGTCCGGAGTAGAGGCAGCCGCCGAGGAAGGTGCCTTCCAGCGAGCGGTAGCCGTGCACCCCGCCGCCGCCGAAGCCCGCCACCTCGCCGGCCGCGTAGAGGCCCGGCACCGGGGAGCCGCTCCGGTCGAGGACACGTCCGGACAGGTCGGTCTGGAGGCCGCCGAGGGTCTTGCGGGTCAGGATGTTCAGGCGCACGGCGATCAGCGGCCCGGCACTCGAGTCGAGGATCTTGTGGAGGGACGCCGTGCGGCTGAGCGAGTCGCCGATGTAGCCGAGCGCGTTGCGGATGCCCATCACCTGGACGTCCTTGGTGTACGGGTTGTCGATCTCCCGGTCCCTGGCCTCGATCTGCCGCCTCAGGTCGGCGAGGCCGATCAGGTTGTCGCCGGTGAGCTTGTTCATGCCGGCCACAAGGTCGTCGAGGGTGGTCGCGACGACGAAGTCGGCGCCCTTCTCCTTGAACTTCTCGATGGGCTCCGGGGTCTGCCAGATGCGCGACAGCAGTTGCAGGACGTCCTTGTTGGTCAGGTCCGGGTTCTGCTCCGAGCCGGAGAGCGCGAACTCCTTGGCCAGGATCTTCTGCGTGGTGACGAACCAGGAGTAGTCGTGGCCCGACGCGGTGATGGAACCGAGGGTGTGCAGGGTGTCGTAGCCCGGGATGTCGGGGCTGTCGAAGCGACGGCCGGTGGCGTCGAACCACATCGAGGACGGACCGGGCAGGATGCGGATGCCGTGGTTCGGCCAGATCGGGGCGTAGTTGCGCAACCCCTCGGTGTAGTGCCACATCCGGTCGGGATTGACGATACGGCCGCCCGCCTGCTCGGTGATGGCGAGCATCCGCCCGTCCACATGGGCCGGGACGCCGGTGACCATGAACTTCGGCGCGGCGCCCAGTCGGGCGGGCCAGTTCTGCCGTACGAGATCGTGGTTGGCGCCGATGCCGCCCGAGGTCACCACCACGACCGGGGCCCGCAGTTCGAAGTCGCCGACGACCGTGCGGGAGCTGGCGGTGCCGCGCGCGGCGCCGGACGGCTCAAGGACCGCGCCGCGCACACCCGTCACCACACCCGCGGTGGTGACCAACTCATCGACGCGATGGCGGAACTTGAAGGTCACCTTGCCGGCCGACACCGCCGCACGGACCTTCTTCTCGAAGGGCTCGACGACGGCCGGGCCGGTGCCCCAGGTGACATGGAAGCGGGGCACGGAGTTGCCGTGGCCGGTCGCGAGGCCGCCGCCGCGCTCGGCCCAGCCCACCACGGGGAACCACTGCACGCCGAGCCCGGACAGCCAGCTGCGCTTCTCGCCCGCGGCGAAGTCCACATACGCCTGGGCCCACTTGTACGCCCAGTAGTCCTGTCCCGCCGGGTCGTCCACACCGCGGTCGAAGCCGGCCGCGCCGATCCAGTCCTGCCAGGCGAGGTCGTGGGAGTCCTTGACGCCCATCAGGCGCTGCTCGTCGGAGTCGACGAAGAACAGCCCGCCGAAGGACCAGTAGGCCTGGCCGCCCAGGCTCGCCTCCGGTTCCTGGTCGAGCAGCAGCACCTTGCGCCCCGCGGCGGCGAGTTCGGCGGTCGCGACGAGGCCCGCGAGGCCGTGCCCGACGACGATGGCGTCCGCGTCCTGCGACTCGGCGGCGAACGCCCCGGCCTGCCCGAGCGCCACACCGGCCAGCGCGCCACCGGCCACGGTCAGCACCTGACGGCGCGATAATGACGAGTCCGCGTCAACCGAAGCGGGGACGACCGGTCTGGGAATCTCCATGGGGATGCCTTCCGAACGGATGCGGGCGGTGCGGGAGACATGACAGTGACCGCCGAACACGGCTGCGGCTGCCGTTGATGACGGCAACTACCGAGGCGGCAGGGTGTTACCGACGGTAGCCCAACCGGCCCGCGCTGACCAGACCGCGGGAACGGCACGAGTAGTCGGCTGCGCGATGTCGGCCGGGTCGCTGCGGGATACTGATCGACATGCGCGTCGATCATTCACCCGAGTCCATGGACCCGGGATCGTTCTACCGTCTGCTCACATCCGTGATCGTGCCCCGGCCGATCGCCTGGGTGTCCACCCTGAGCGCGGACGGCCGAACGGCGAACCTGGCCCCCCACTCGTTCTTCACCGTCGCCAGCACCGATCCGCCGATCGTGCAGTTCACCTCCGTCGGGCGCAAGGACTCGCTGCGCAACGTGGAGGCCACGCGCGAGTTCGTGGTGAACTTCGCGCCCGAGCCGCTGCTGGAACAGATCAACGCGACCGCGACCGACTTCCCGCGCAGCGAGGGCGAGTTCGACGCGGTGGGCGTCGAGCGGGAGCCGTCCTCGCGGGTCGCGCCGCCACGGGTCGCCGCCTCGCCGGTGGCCCTGGAGTGCACCCTCCACGCGACGCTGGGACTGGGCGACTCCACGGTGGTGTTCGGGCGTGTCGTGCACGCTGTGGTCTCCGCGGACGTGCTGGCCGACGGCCGACCCGACATCCGGCTGCTGCGCCCCTTGTCGCGGCTCGGCGGCAACGAATGGGGCACGATCGGCCAGGTGCACGACCTGGCGCGGATCCGCTACCGGGACCTGCCCGCCGGTCAGGGGCCGGACGACGGCGACAGGCGGGGCTGACCCGCAGCGCACTACGGGACCGGTCTAGTGTCCGTACCCGCCGCCTCCCGCTCCCGGGCGCCGGACCACCAGGTCGCGCACCTCGTACGACATCTTCGACGTCGACGCCGCCGGGGCGGGGTGGTAACGGCCCGCGGACACCGACAGGTTGACGATGAGATGGGCGTGCCAGCGGTGCCCCACGCCCACCCCGTCGACGTACGCGAGCACGTCGTTGACCCACCAGGTGACCGAGCGGGCGCCGAACGTGATGCGCAGGTCCATCCAGGCGCCGGGGCGGATCGACTCGTCGCTGTAGTAACTGCCCGCGCCGTGCACATGGTTGGTGAGTTCCAGCAGGTCCGGGTTGTCGGGGTGGTACTCGAAGACGTCCACCTCCTGGCCGCCGTCCCGCCAGGTCCAGATGGCCGGCCAGGCCGCCTGCGCGGTCGGCAGTCTGACGCGTGCCCGCAGTTCGTCGTCCGCACGGACGACGAACCCCTCCGGGCTGCCCTCCGTGGTCAACAGGCCCGTGTTCCAGAACCCGTCGGGGCGGCGGGTGGCACGGAACACTCCGGTACGGCTGTACGACGCGTCCGGCACCAGGTGGTCGAGTTTGTCGTCGTCGGGGTTGGTCGGTCCGCCGTCGGGATAGGCCCAGGACCGGCCGGCGACCCACTGCGTGGGCGAGGCGAAGTCGGCCGTGAAGACGATGTCCGGGTCCTGGGGGTGGGGCGTGGGGGGCGTCGGCTGGGGCTGCCGCCCACCCGATGTGGGGTTGTGCATGAGCGATGTCTCTCCTGACGGGAGTCCGTCATGCGCGGGCGAGGCGCGCCGCGGGCGGAGCAACCCGTCCAGGTGAAGCGGGCGTCGCGGTGGGCCGAACGCCCGGGTGAGAGGCGAACGAGGTGGCGGAATCCCCGGTGATGGGGACGGCGTCCTGAGACCATCGGTCCCAAGCGTCACTTCAGGCACTCGAGGAGGCCGGTTCGATGCGGTGGGCGACCTTCAACATCCTGCACGGGCGGCGCCTCGACTCCCGGGGCCGGCCGGTGCCGGACGACGGCACCGACCCGCGGACCCCGCTCGCCGAAGCCGTCGCCGCGCTCGACGCCGACGTGCTGGCGCTCCAGGAGGTCGACCGCCTCCAGCCCCGGTCCGGTCGTGCCGACCAGGCCGCGGTCGCGGCGGCGGCGATGGGTGCCAAGGACTGGCGCTACGCCTCCGCGCTCCATGCCCGGGGGGTCACCGGGCTCGGCTGGGTCCCCGACTCCACGGTGCCCGGACTGCGGGTCTACGGCCCCGGGGACGACGCGGACGCCGCCACTCAAGTCCCCTCGCACGGGGTGGCGTTGCTGTCCCGGCTCGCGGTCCGGGAGTGGCGGGCGCTGCGACTGCCGCCCGCACCGGTCGGCTTCCCGCTGGCGATGGCCGGGCAGCGGGGCCTGTCCTGGGTGCGCGATCAGCCACGGGCCGCGCTGGCCGCCGTACTGGAGGGACCGCACGGGCCGTTCACCGCCGTGGCCCTGCATCTGTCGTTCGTACCGGGCTGGAACATACGGCAGTTGGTCGCCGTACGGCGCTGGGTGGCCGCACTGCCGCGGCCGCACGTCCTGCTGGGCGACTTCAATCTGGTCGGCACCGTTCCCGCGGCCGTGCTCAACTCGGCCGAGTTCAGGGCCCGTCGGGGCCGTTCCGACGGCGCGACCGGGCCGTCGGGGCGGCTTCGGTGGCGCGACGCGGGCCGCCCCGCCACCTTCCCGGCGCACCGGCCGCTCGTGCAGTTCGACCACATCCTGATCGCCGGAGCGGGGACCGGGTCAGGCGCGAGGTCGGACGGAGGGTCGGACGGAGGGTCGGGCGCAGGGTCGGGCACGAGGTCAGAGGCGGAAGCGGCCGCCGGGCGGCCGCTCGCCGTCCACGGTGTGCGGACTCCCGTGTCGGCCGTCTCCGACCATCGCGCGCTGGTGGCCGAGTGGGAGCCGGTCACACCCTGACCGCGCCCGTCCTCGGCCTCCGAGCCGCCGGACTACGTGCGGGCCACGCCGCCGTAGAAGCCGATCTCGTGCGAGCCTTCGGGCGGTGTGCCGTCGGGGCGCCAGAACGGGACCTGGGTCAGGCCGGGTTCGACCAGTTCGAAGCCGTCGAAGAACCGCAGGACCTCGGCCCGCGAGCGCAGGTTCATGCTCGCGGTGGCCTGCCGGTAGACGGCCTGCGCCTCGCTGCGTTCGGCCAAGTCGCCTGTGGCGTGGGACAGGACGAGGAAGCTGCCCGCGGGCAGCGCGTCGCGCAGAGTCGCCACGATCTGCTCGGGCTTGTCCGCTTCGGCGAGGAAGTGCACGACGGCCACGAGCAGCAGCGCCACCGGCCGGCCGAAGTCGATGACCTCGCGCACACTGGGGTCGGACAGGATCGACTGCGGGTCGCGCAGGTCGGCGAGGACGACGGTGTTCGCGCCCGAGCCCCCGAGCAGCGCGTTGCCGTGCGCGCTGACGATCGGGTCGTTGTCGATGTACGCCACGCGGACGTCGGGTGCCACCTCGGCCGCCGCCTCGTGCACGTTGGGCGAGGTGGGCAGGCCGGTGCCTATGTCGAGGATCTGTCGGACGCCCTCGCCCACCACGTATTTGACGGCACGCCGCAGGAAGGCGCGGTTGGCGCGCACGCTGACCCGCACCTCGGGCGCGGCGGCGGCGAGGGCGTCGCCCGCCTCCCGGTCGATGTCGTAGTTGTCCTTGCCACCGAGCAGGTAGTCGTAGATCCGCGCAGGGTGTGGCCTGCTGGTGTCGATCTCCTCGGCACGGAAGCCGTCCCGGCTCACGCTGCGCTCCTCTCGCCCGCCGCCACGGCAGCCTGTTCCCGTGATCGGCCGACGACAGCTTCGCACATCAACTTGTGTGCGACACAACGAAGTTCCGCGCCGCTGGGCGGACACCTCCGCAGGCCGCGGCGCCCGGCCGCCCCGGCGCGCCACCGCCCGCCGCGGCCACGGTCCGGACGACCGGGCGCACGGCAGGCGGAGGAGCCACGGTTCACCCCACGGGCAGCCGCCGTCCGGGTCAGGCCACGGCGGTGACGCCGGGCGCCGTCCGGGTCAGGCCGCGCCAGTGATGCCGGGGGCGATGAAACGCCGGTGCACCGGCGAGAAGGAGGTCTCGGGCTCGCCCGTGATCCCGGCCTTCTCGATGGCCGGGGCCAGCCGCTCCGCGAAGAACGCGCCGAACGCCTCCTCCGACTCCCACACGTCGACGACGTGGAGTCCGGCGTCGCCGAACCACGCCACGTGCATCTGGGCACCGGCCGGGGCGAGTTCCTCCCACCCGACGGCGTCGCGCACGGCGTCGTACTGCTCGGGCGTGACGCCCGCCCAGGCCATGGACAGCACTACGGCCATTTCCCACTCCTCGATCGATCGGGCCCGGTCGGCGGTCGCGACGGGCACCGGAATCGTCCCTCATGACCGGATCCGGGCGAAGAGCGCAAAGGGGTGATGGTTGTATGGAATCAACCCCTTCGCGCCGGAGTGGGACGCCGCGGTACCCGCCCCTACCGTCCCAACCGGAAGCGAGGCTCCGCCGTGGCGCGGCCGGTCGCCAGGTCGGCCGCCATCGCGCCGATCAGCGGGGCGAACTTGGCACCGTGCCCGGAACAGGGCGAGACCACGACCACCGAGCCGTGCCGGTCGAGCACGAAGTCCTCGTCGGCGGTGGTGGTGTAGAGGCACGTGGCCTCGCCGACCGGCTGCGGGTCGAGGCCGATCAGGCGGTCCGCGACGAACGCGCTCACCCGCTTGCGCGAGGCCGGGTCGACGACGCCGCTGCGGGTGCGGGCGGTGGTGGGGGTGCCCAGGGCGTGCTCGGCGACCTTCACCGCGGGCAGCGGGCCGCCGTCGGTCCCGGAGGGCAGGGCGTAGATCTCCCGGCTCCCGTCGTCCCAGATCAGCGTCGGCCAGACGGCGGACCGGTCCCGCTGCGGGAAGTGGAAGACCTGCTGCTGCGTCACCCGCAGCGGCGGCAGGTCGACGGGCAGGCCCAGCTCGGGCAGCCAGGCGCCGGCCGCCACGACGACGGCCTCCGCGACGATCTCCCGCCCGCTGTCCGTCCGGACCACCACCCCGCCCGGCCCCTGCGCGCCGCCGACCTCCTCCACGGCGACCACCCGGGTCCCCGTCAGCACCTCCGCGCCCAGTTCGACCGCCCGCTGCACGCAGGCGGCGACGGTCGCGTCGGCGTCGGCCACCCCCGCCTGCGGGTGGTAGAGCGCCGGGCCGGTGATCCGCACGTACGGCCAGCGCTCCCGGGCGGCCTCCGCGCCGAGCAGCTCGTGCGCCACCCCGGCCGCCGCCAGCAGCCCGGCGAGCCGCTCCGGGTCCCGCTTCTCCCCCAGATCGAGACCGCCCGTGGTGCGCAGCAGTTCGGCGCCGCTGTCGAGTTCGAGTTCCCGCCACTGTTCGAAGGCGAGACCGGTCAGCCGGATGTAGAACGGGTCGTCGTAGACGCGGCGGACGATGCGGGAGCTGCCGTGCGAGCTGCCCTGTCTGTGCCCGATGTCGTACGACTCGACGAGCGTGACCTCGTGGCCCCGGCGGGTGAGCTGCCAGGCGGTCGCAGCGCCCATGAGTCCGGCTCCGATGACCACGATCACGGTGTTCCTCCAGTGTCCGTCCGCCGCCCGTGAAGTGCGCACGGGCGCTCGCCCCCGATTTTACGATCCCAAAACGAACAGGAGCCGGCGCGGATGCGCCGGCTCCTGCCCGTGGTGCGAGTCCGCTCAGGTGCGGTACGCGTAGTACGCCGCGTTCGGGTACGACGCGATGATGCTCGCCAACGACCTGTTGTAGGTGTTGGTGGAGTGGTACGTCACGTACGGCACGCCCGACGAGCTGCGCGAAGTGACGATCATGGAGTGGTCCTTGGACCCGTCCTTGTTGAAGTCGATCTGGATGACGTCGCCGACGTCGGCCTGATAGACGTTCGCGAGGCTCGTGACGCGACCCGAGGAGAGGGCGAACCACGAGAACTCGTTGACACCCACGAACGAGTCGGACTGGATGTCCGCGGTGCCGAACCACTTGTGGAAGTCGTTCGTGTAACCCGGAACGTGCTTCCAGCCACCGGCCTTGAGGACCTGGCTGACGAAGTCGGTGCAGTCGCCGCCGTTCGCCTCGCCGCTGTAGTCCGGGTAGTCCGGGTTGTAGTTGTTCCAGTACTTCGCGGCGTACGCGACCATGGCGTTGTAGTCATAGCCGGACGCGGTGAAGTTCTTCGGGTTCGCGGCCGCCGGGTAGGTCGTCGCCGAACGCGTCGCCTCGGGCGGGTTGCCGTCGTCGGGCGTGGTCGTCGCCTTGGCCGAAGCGGTCGGCGTCGAGGAGGCCTTCGTGCTCGCGGAGGCGCTCGGCGTCGGGGACGCCTTCACCGTCGGCGACGCGGACGCCTTCGCCGTGGCCGTGGCCTTCGGCGTGGGCCTGCCGTGGGTCCGGCCGGTCTGCGGCGTGGCCACCTGGTTGACCGCCACGCTGTCGTCGACGTCGGCGATCTTGGTGAGCTGCCAGTTGCCGTTCCGGTCGGCCGTGAACGACAGCAGGTGGTGGGCCTGGAAGCCGGTGGTCTTCGGCTGGTTTCCCTTGACCTTCTCGTACGTCAGGGTCGTGGTCTCGGTGACCTCGACCAAGGCGTTGCGGCCGTGCACCTGCGTGGCGTCCAGCTTCACGGCCGTCTTGCCCGCGCTGTACTTCTCACCGAGCGACGCAAGAAGGGTCTTGCGGCTGTGCAGCTGGGACAGCGTCGTGTTCTGGTTGTGCGACAGCGTGGACGACACCTGGACGTCCCCGCCGAAACGCGACGAGAGCGACTTCTTCCCGCCGGCCTTCTTGTCCACCAGCGCGTCCGTCCGGTCCGTGAAGACCGCGTCGGCGAGTCGCTGGAAGGTCGCCTTGGTCTTGGCGTCCACCGTAGGGTCGTCGGCGATGCTCGCCGCCCCCGCACTCCAGTTGGGCAGCAGCGCCGCGCCGGCGACGACCGAGGCGGCGGCCGCCGTGATTATGGTGGTGCGACGCCCTTTGCGGCTCAGTTTTCTTGATTTCAATGACGTTCCCCTCTACGCCGGTACTCGATACCGGGAGCCGCATCTTCGCACGCTCTGTGCGGCTCATGTGAAGGGGGTTGCCGGAGCGAAACCTGGTGGGGCCGCGTACCGGGAATATCGCCACGCATCCCTCCCGCGCTCCTTCCGCGGGAGGGAAGTGACCTGTCCGGATGGGGGCGTTGGGCCCCATAAGGGCTACCGTCCACCGTCTGTCCGATCCGTCTGCGATCCGCGTCCGGGGCTCACCTGGCGGCCGGTTCCGCGGGCAGGTCGAAGACGTGGTTCGGGGAGATGATCGAGGTGATCGCCTTTCCGAACAGGGTGCTGGGCTCCTGGTTCTTGTAGTTGATGTCGGTGTTCAGCAGCACGACGAGCGTGGTCCTCGCCTGCGGCAGATAGACCGTCAGGGACTCGTACCCGGGCAGCGACCCGTTGTGGCCGATCCACCCCTGCACCTTGAAGATGCCGAGTCCGTACCCGGCGCCGGGGATCGAGGTCGGCGGGGTGATCAGCCGCTGCTTCTGCGTCGCGACGCTGATCATGCGCTTGCCGTCGGGCAGTTGCCCCGTGGCGACGGTCGGCGCCCAGGTCCGCATGTCCTGCAGCGTCGAGATCATCGCGCCGGCCGCCCAGCCCCAGGAGGGGTTCCAGTCCGCCGCGTCCTCGACCTTGCCGCTCGCGGTCTGGTCCGTGTAGCCCTGCGAGTGCGGCGTGGGGAACTCGGCGCCGGTGGGGAAGAGCGTGCTGCTCATCTCGGCCGGGTGCAGGATGTGGTCGCGAATGTAGTCGCCGAGCTTCTGCCCGCTCATCTTCTCCACGACCAGACCCAGCAGAATCAGGTTGGTGTTGCAGTAGTAGAACTTCGCGCCGGGCTGGAACAGCACGGGGTGCTTGAAGGCGTAGGCGAGAAGCTGCTGCGGGGTGAACGGGCGCTTGGGGTTCGACGTGAACGCCTTGTAGAAGCTCTCGTCCATCGAGTAGTTGAACAATCCGCTGCGCATTCCGGCCAGTTGACGGAGCGTTATCTTGCTGCCGTTCGGGACGCCGGAGACGTACTTGTCGATGGTGTCGTCCAGCGCGATCTTCTTCTGGTCGACGAGCTGGAGCATCGCGGTGACCGTGAAGGTCTTCGTCTCGCTGCCGATGCGCATGAAGAGGTCCGGGTTCATCGACCGGCCGGACTTCTTGTCGGCGACACCGAACGACTTCACGTACTGGCCGCTGTCCGCCCGCCAGATCCCGACGGTCACCCCGGGCACCTTCGCCTGGTGCATGACGCGCTGGATCGCGGTGTCGAGCTGCTGCTGCACGTCGGCGGTGAGGGGGCGTACCGCGGCCGACGGTGAGGGCGAGGGCGGGTTCGTGGCGTCGGCCGCCGAGGGGGCCGACGCGGGCAGCGCCGCCGCGCCGGCCGCGGCCGGAACGACCAGTGCGCCCACCGCCGTGAGGACGACGGCGCCCCTGCGCAGTCGGATGCTCTGCTGTGTCATGGGCTTGCTCCCGGATGAGGGAAAATGCGCCGCAGACCCCAGCCACACCGATAGGCAGCCGCGTGCGGCCCATCCCCCTCAGGATAGAAGGGACGCCGCGCCACCGCCTGTCGGCGCCGACGAGAACGCCGAGCCGGGCACGCTCGGGGCGTCCGGCGGGGAAGGGGCGGGCGCCGAGGACGCCCGCCCGTGTTCCGTCAGCGCAGGTCGGCCGGTGCCGGGGCGTCCGGTGCCGGGGTGTCCGGTGCCGGGGTGTCCGGTGCCGGGGTGTCGTCGAGGAAGCCCCCGGACTGGTGCTGCCACAGCCGCGCGTAGGTGCCGTCGGCGACCAGCAGTTCCTGGTGCGTGCCCTCCTCGACGATGCGTCCGCGGTCGAGGACGACAAGCCGGTCCATGCTCGCGACCGTGCTCAGCCGGTGCGCCACGACCAGGGCGGTCCGGCCCTCCATCAGCCGCCAGAGCGCTTCCTGCACCAGGAGTTCGCTCTCCGAGTCCAGCGCGCTGGTCGCCTCGTCGAGCAGCAGGATCGGCGCGTCCCGCAGGATGGCGCGGGCGAGCGCGACCCGCTGGCGCTGACCGCCGGACAGCTTGATCCCGCGCTCGCCCACCATGGTCGCGAAGCCGTCGGGAAGCGCGTCGGCGAACTCCGTGACGTGGGCCGCCTCGGCCGCGCGCCTGACCTCCGCGTCGGTGGCGTCGGGCCGGGCGAAGGCGATGTTGTCCCGCAGCGAGCGGTGGAACATGGCCGGGTCCTGCGGTACGTACGCCATCAGGCTGCGCAGGTCGGCCTGGCGCAGCCGCCCGATGTCCTGACCGCCGACGAGGATGCGGCCGCCGTCGATGTCGGTCATCCGCAGCAGCAGCCGGGTCAGCGTCGTCTTGCCGCCGCCGGACCGGCCCACGAGACCGATCTTCGTGCCGGCGGCCACCGTCAGATCGAGCCCGTCGAAGAGCCGCTGTGCGCCCGCGTGGGCGAAGCGCACCCGCTCGAAGCGGACGTCGGCGGCGGTGCGCGACAGCGGCTCCGGCGAGGGCGCGTCGAGCACGGTGGGGTGTTCCCGCAGGAGTTCGGTGAACTGGGCGGCCTCCGTCATCGAGCTCTCCAGCCGCCGGTAGATCTGGTTGAATTCGAACATGATCCGGGTGGCGTTGGTGTAGTAGGTGAAGGCGACCACGACCGCCTCGACACCGTGGCTGCCGCCGCCGAGGGCGATCGCGAGCAGCAGGCCCAGCGCGTTGGTGAGCACGGACAGCGGCGCGACGAGGGTGTCGATGCGCAGGTTGCCGTAGTCCCATGAGCGCAGGGTCAGCCGCCTCGACTCCGCGACGCGGCGCCGGTGTTCGGCGGCCTCGCGCTTCTCCGCGGCGAACGCGCGGACCGTGTCCATGTTCATGAGGCTGTCGGCGACATGGCCCGACACCCGGGCGATCGCCTCCTCGCGCTGGGCGACCAGGGCCTGGCGGCGGCGGATCAGCGGTGCCACGCACAGCGCGGTGAACGCGATCATCACCACCAGTCCCACGACGAGGAGCGGTTGGTAGCGCCAGAGCACCACGGACCCGAAGGCCAGCGGCACCAGGCTGCCCACGATCTGGAAGGCGACGGTGTCGACGAACTCCTCGAAACGGGTGGCGAAACTGAGCACCCGCTTCGTCAGCGAGCCGGCGAAGTTGTCGTGGAAGAAGGTGGCGTCCTTCGCGAACAGCTCGTCCATGCCGACGACATAGAGGTGTTCGATGCCGAGGGCGTCGAGGCGGTTGAGGCAGTGCAGGCCCGCGCGCCACACCGCCTCGGCGGCGAGCAGCACACCCGCGAAGCCCAGGATGTACGGCAGCGCCGAGCCGACGGTGATCCGGGAGTCGTCGGCGACGCGGCCGACGAGCTTCGCGACGACCAGCGGGGCGAGGTAGTTGATCCCTGTGTTGCCCACGGCCGGCAGCAGCAGGGCGGGCAGCGTCCAGCGCCGGAGCCGGGCCATCTCCCGTCCGTAGTGACGAAGTGCGAGCAGTACCGCGCCTCTGCGGGGTGCGGTCTCACGCGTGTCAGGCAATCCCATCCCAACCTTGAGTCGTGGTGGAGTGGCCGTCCCGTCCGTCACCCTCGGAAGCCGTCGTCGCACGGGCCGTCCGGAGTTCCGGTCGGGTGGACGCGCTCGGCGGGGACGTCGTGCGGGCAGGCCGGAAAGCGCAGTGTGCCGCCTTTGCACCCACCCGGTCCACGCGTTTTTCCCGGCCACGCCTCCGAGGACCGAAAGCCGTCCGGTCGCCCGCCGCCTAGGATCAACTCGTGGAACTCACCTTCACCAACCGTGTGATCGAGTGGCGCGGTCCCGCCCCTTACTACTTCGTGCCGGTGCCGGAGCAGGAGTCCGCCGACATCCAGGAAGTTGCCTCGTCGGCCAGCTACGGCTGGGGGGTGATCCCGGTCGAGGCCCGCATGGGCGACGTCACCTTCACCACCTCGCTGTTTCCCAAGGACGGCGGCTATCTCCTGCCCCTCAAGGCGGCCGTGCGGGGGCCCGGGCAGCTCGGCGAGGGCGACGAGGTGACCGTGAGGGTGACGGTCCGCCTGTAAGGACGTCCTTCCGACTGGGCACCCGCGCCCGCGAGTTCGGCGTGCGGCCTCGGCGGAGATCCACGAAACCGGCCCGGGGGCGGAGCCGTTCATGCCACTCTGTCACCCTTCTCGCGCTTGCGAGCACTTCGAGCACTTCGAGCACTTCCATGAGGGGGGACGGGACATGGACCGTCACGGGGATCTTGCCGAGGCGACCGTCCGGCTGTGGCACGACGAGCCGTCCGGTGTGCGCATGACCGAGGCCGAAACAGCCGCGCTGACCGAGGAGTTGGCCGGGCTCGCCGTGCACCGCGTCACCCCGCTGCCCGCCGGTCCGGCACCGGCGGGCACCCGGTCCGCCGAGGCGTGGGAGACGGCCGCGCTGGTGATCACCCTGCGGGCCGCGCCGACGCTGGTGCGGTCGCTGGTCGCGCTGCTCCAGGACTGGCTGCGGCGCCGCAACTCCGGCTCCATCGAGCTGAAGCTCGGCGCGCACGAGCTGCGGCTCACCTCCACCGGCCGGGCCGCGCAACGCGAGGCGATCGAGGGCTTCTTCACGGCGATCGAGCAGGACCGCGACGCGGCGCGGGCGGTGGAGTCCGGCGACCATGGCTAGGCGTGCGCTCGTCGTGACCACCTCGCGCTACGACGATCCGCGGCTGGACCATCTGCCCGGTGCGGACGCGGACGCGGTGGCCCTGTCCGAGGTGCTGCGCGACGGCTCGATCGGCGGCTTCGAGGTCGACCTCCTCAGGGACCCGACGCGCGACGAAGTGGCGCGTGGCGTCCAGCGTTTCTTCGGCGCGGCGGCCCCCGAGGACCTTCTCCTGCTCCACCTGTCCTGCCACGGCCGCAAGGACTCCCGGGGCCGGCTGCACTTCGCCGCCCGGGACACGGAGGTCGACACCCTGGAGGCCAGCTCCGTCGACGCCGACTTCCTCAACGACCGCATGGAGCAGAGCGCGTCGCAGCAGATCGTGCTGCTCCTCGACTGCTGCTACAGCGGTGCGTTCGTCAAGGGCATGCGCACACGGGCGGTGGAGCACGCCGTCGACGTGGCGGGCAACCTCGGCGGCCGCGGCCGGTTCATCATCACGTCCTCGACCTCGTTGCAGTACAGCTACGAGGACGGCGAGCGCAGCCGGGACGGGGCCAAGCCGTCGGTCTTCACCACGGCCGTGGTGCAGTCGCTGCGCAACGGCACGGGCGACCGGGACGGCGACGGCCGGGTGGGCGCCGAGGAGTTCTACCGTGACGTCTGCGACCGGGTCAGACGGATCCTGCCGGACCAGACGCCGACCCTCAGCGTCAACAGCGCGATCGGCGACCTGGTCGTGGCCCTCAACCCGGCCGGGCCCCGCCCGAGCCACCCGGCCCCGGCGGCGCCGACCGCCGGGGCCGGCCCGGAGCCCGTCGTGATCGCACGTTCGACGGAGTACCCGTTCGACCCGGTGAAGGGGTCCGGGTACGACATCGGCGAGGTCATGAACTACCTCAAGCAGGTGATCGGCCTCGTCTCGGACCCCCGGCGGACCACACCGATCCGGCCGCCCTACTTCGCCGAGGTGAAGGCCAAGAGCGGGATCGGCTACGACCGCGGGCAGGTGGACGCGCATGTGCGGCGCCATCTCGCCGAACCCGCCGATTTCGAGGTCGCGTTGGGCCGGCTGCTGCGGGAGCAGGGGGTCGCCGTCGTCGACGAGGGCGACCCCGTGGGGCGCAGGCTCGGCAGACTGCGGGACCGGTGCCGGCTCGTCGGCTGGGAGCGGCTGGTCGGTCATGTCCGCACGGGCCGCGTGGTGGACCCGCAAGCGGCGGTGGCCTTCACGAGCACCCATCTGTGCGTGCTCGACGCCGGCCATCTGCTGCGGGTGCCGTACCGGGAACTGCCGTCGCTGTCGGTGTCCTCGACGAGCCGGTGGGAGACCTGGTCGGGCAGCAACGACCAGGCGGGATGGGGCGGGGAGACCGAGGTGGTGACCACCACGGTGCGCTTCGGCCCCGACGAGGCGGTGTTCGAGAGGCTCTACGGGGAACTCGTGCGCGACGCCCTCCGTGCCTTCGTCGCCGCCATGGCCGACCTCCGCGGACGCCGCCCGGACTGGTTCGCGTAGGGCCGGTCGGCTGGATCAGCTCGCGGGCGCCCCGTACTCGGTCGCCGCGTCCAGCAGCCATTCGGCGAGATACGCGGCGAACGACGACCTGACCAGCACCCAGAAGCCCGCCCCCGGCGCGTCGCGGGCCACCAGGACCACCTGGGTGCGGGCCAGGCCGGTCTGGGCGCAGCGGCCGGGGCCGAATGCGCGGGGGTGCAGGTCCAGGGCGCAGCCGTGGGCCAGCAGGTCGCGGGCGCGGGGGCCCGCGACCAGCAGGGTGGTGCGCTGCGCGGAGACGTCGGTGACGGCGACGGGCGCGGTGTCCGCGCAGGCCGACCGGATGCGGCCCTCCCACTCCCCCTGGCTCCCCGGGCGCGACACGAGCAGCCACTCGTCGGGGCCGAGCCAGAGCAGGGTCGGGCCGTCGGGGCCGTGCACGGCGGTTCCGGGCTCCGTCGGCGGTGCGAGACCGAGGGCCAGGGCGACGGCGTCCGCGGCCGGGCCCTTGGGGTCGAACCGTACGTTCAGCTGGGCCAGGAAGGGGAGTTCGGCGAGGCGGAGGGCACCGCGGGAGGCCCGGGTCGCGGCGGCCAGGCGGTGGGCCGCGTGCGCCAGCGGGCTGTGGGGCGGGGTGGCGGCGGGGTCAGCCATCGCGGCGGGCTCCCTCGGGGTCGTAGAGCACGGGGGCGGCGACGGTCACCGGCAGCATCCGGCCGCCGACGGGTGCGTAGAGGCGGTCTCCGACGCGGTCGCGTCCGCTCTTGACGAGCGCGAGGGCGAAGGTGCGGCCGAGCGCGGCGCTGCGGTAGCTGGAGGTCACATGGCCGAGCATCGGGACGGGCGGGGCGGGCAGTTCGCGTGCGGCAACCAGCTGGGTGCCTTCGGGCAGGAGCGCGGACGGATCCTCCGGGAGCAGCGCGACCAGGTGCTTGCGGTCGGCGCGGGCCGTGTCGGCGCGGGCGTGCGACCGCTTGCCGATGAAGTCGGCCTTCTTCCTCGACACCGCCCAGCCCATGCCGAGGTCCTGCGGGGTGACGGTGCCGTCGGTGTCCTGCCCGATGATCGGGTAGCCCTTCTCCGCGCGCAGCACGTGCATGGTCTCGGTGCCGTACGGGGTGATGCCGTACGGGGCGCCCGCGGAGAGCAGCGACTCCCACAGCGGGACGGCGTACCAGGGTGACACGTTGATCTCGTAGGCGAGTTCACCGCTGAAGCTGATGCGGCAGACCCGCGCCTCGATCCCGGCGACGGTGCTGTCCCGCCATGCCATGAAGGGGAAGTCCGCGTTCGTCACGGCCAGTCGGGGCGCGAGGGCGGCGAGGACGTCCCGGGAGCGGGGGCCGACGAGGGCGACGGTGGCCCAGTGCTCGGTCACCGACGTGCACCGCACCCGCAGTTCGGGCCACTCCGTCTGGAGCCACTCCTCCATCCAGTCCAGTACGGCGGCCGCGTTGCCGGTGGTCGTGGTGAGCAGGAAGCGGTCCGGGGTGAGGCGCAGGACGGTGCCGTCGTCGAAGACCATCCCGTCCAGGCGGCACATCACGCCGTAACGGATCATGCCGGGTTTCAGGGTGCTGATCATGTTGGTGTAGAGCCGGTCGAGGAACAGCGCGGCGTCCGGGCCCTGCACGTCGATCTTGCCGAGCGTGGAGGCGTCCATCAGCGCCACGCGTTCCCGGGCGGCGCGGCACTCGCGTGCGACGGCGGCCGCCTTGTCCTCGCCGTCCCTCGGGTAGTACCAAGGGCGTTTCCACTGGCCGACGTTCTCGAACCGTGCGCCGTGCTCGACGTGGCGCTCGTGCAGGGCGGTCCGGCGCACCGGGTCGTGCAACGGGCCGCGGTCGCGTCCGGCGAGGGCCGCGAAGGAGACGGGGCTGTACGGGGGCCGGAAGGTGGGCAGGCCGAGTTCGCCGATGTCGACGCCGAGGAGTTCGGCGACGACGCCGCTCGTCAGGACGCCGCCCGTGCGGCCCTGGTCGCTCGCGGTACCGGCGGTCGTGTAGCGCTTGGCGTGCTCGACGGACCGCAGTCCGGCGCCCGTGGCGCGGGCCAGGTCGTCGACCGTGACGTCACGTTGGAGGTCGACGAAGCGGGGCGCGTCCCCCACGGCCGGCACGGCGAAGACGTGCGCGGGCGCGGTGGTGCGCGGTGCGGCGGGCACCGCGGGCAGTACAGGGGGATGTGCGGCCGGGTGGCCCTCGGCCTCGGTCGCGCGGGCGCCCGCCGCGGCGCCCTGGGCGAGGACGTCCGCGAGGCCGAAGGCCCCGTTGGCGCTGCCGGCCACCTCCACGCGCTGCCGGCAACCGCCGGGGACGAAGGCGCCGATCGCCTCGTCGTGGCGCAGCGTCCCCCCCGCCTGGCCGTAGAGATGCGCGGCCGGGTTCCAGCCGCCGGACACCAGCAGCAGGTCGGCCGCGAACTCGCTTTCCGCCGTGAGGTGTTGGCGCGGGGCGAGGGTGACTGCCGTCAGCCGCGCCGCACCTCGGGTGCCGGTGACCGTATGGCCGGTGAGCACGGTGAGCCCTGCCGCGCGGGCGCGGTCGGCCCACTCCCCCGGTTCGGGGCGCAGGTCGGCGATCGCGACGACGCGCACCCCGGCCGCCGCCAGGTCGAGGGCGGCCGCGTAGGCGCTGTCGCCGGTCGTGACGACGACGGCCTCGCGCCCCGGCAGGACGGCGTACCGGTGCAGATAGGCGCGGGCCGACGCGGCGAGCATGATGCCGGGGCGGTCGTTGTCCCCGAAGGCGAGCGAGCGTTCGTGGGCGCCGGTGGCGAGGACGACACGGCGGGCGCGGATGCGCCACACGCGCTCGCGGGAGACCTGCGCGGGGGCGTCGGCGCCGAGATGGGCGGTGCGGCGTTCGACGGCGACGAGGTGGTTGTCGTCGTAGTGGCCGAAGACGGTGGTGCGGCGCAGCACGCGGACCTCGGGGGCGGCGTCGAGCCGCGCGGCGGTGTCCGCCACCCAGTCGAGGTGCTCCCCGGTGTCCAGCAGGCTGCCGCCGGGCTCGGGGCGTTCGTCGGCGAGGACGACGCGGGCGCCGGTGGCAGCGGCGGCGGCCGCCGCGGCGAGTCCGGCCGGTCCCGCGCCGACGACCAGCAGGTCGCAGTGTGCGTGTACGGCGTCGTAGCGGGCGGGATCGGGGGCGGTGGCGAGGCGGCCCTGACCGGGCAGGCCGCGGGCGACGAGGCCGTCGTGGAGTTCGACGGTGGTGGCGGGGAGCATCGGCTCGGGGAAGGGCGCCTCGATCTGGACGAGGGCGTTCGGCTCCTCGGTCCCGGCGGAGAAGATGCCGCGCGGGCGGCCGTACTTGATGCTGGTCGCGGCCTGGATCACGCCGTTCGCGAGCAGGGCGGAGGCGAGGGTGTCGCCCGGGTGGCCCTGGTACTCGGTGCCGTCGAAGGTGAAGGTGAGCAGGGTGTCGCGGCGGATGCGGCCGCCGGTGGGGAGGCGGAAGGGCTGGGTGGGGGCCACGGCTGGGGCTGAGGATGGGGATGGGGCTGGGGATGAGGCTGGGGACGGTTGCGGATTCCGGGCGGTGGGCGTCGTCCTCGGGACGAGTTCCGCCTCGGGCTCCGGCGCGGGGGCGGGTGGCACAGAGGGTACGGGCGGCACAGGGGGCACGGGCGGCACAGAGGGCACGGGCGGCACAGGGGACACGGGCGGCACAGGGGACACGGAGGGCACAGGCGGCACGGGGGGCACAGG
>NZ_LAVA02000190.1 GCF_000974985.2 Streptomyces mangrovisoli
AACTGCGCGACCAGCCCCCACCGGCCCGCACGGACGAACAAGCGGCACATGGCCCGAAAGGCCGGATCCGGCAGGGTTGCGGATACTTCGAGAGACCACCACCCCCAGCCGGGAGGCGCCACCGTGCCGATGATGGAGAGCGACGAGGCCCGCGAGCGGTTCACGGGCGCCCGGGTGGCCCGCCTCGCCACCGTGGACGGGGAGGGCCGGCCCCACGTCGTCCCGCTCGTCCTCGCCGCCGTCGGCCACGACACCCTCGGCCCGGACGCCCTCGGCCACCACGCCTTCGTCTCGGCGGTGGACCGCAAGCCCAAGACCTCGCTCCAGCTGCGCCGGCTGCACAACATCGCCGTACAGCCGGCCGTGTCCCTGCTCGTGGACACGTACGACGAGGACTGGGACCGGCTGTGGTGGGTGCGCGCCGACGGCGGCGCGCGTGTCGTGCCGGCCGACGCCGACGACCCCGCCCTGCGCGAGGAGTACGCGGCGGCGCTCGCCGCCCTCGCGGACAAGTACCCGCAGTACCGCGAGCAGCCGCCGCAGGGCCCGGTGATCGCCATCGCCGTGCACCGCTGGACCGGCTGGCGCGCGGCCTCCGCCCCCGGCCCCGCCTGACCCCCGCCCCCGACCCCAACATCGCCTCCTGACCCC
>NZ_LAVA02000191.1 GCF_000974985.2 Streptomyces mangrovisoli
CTCGTTGGACATGCCGCAACTCGGCCTGGACTGGCACGAGTCGGTACCGGTGCGCGACGAGCTCACCGGTGAGACCTATCACTGGGGCAGGGCCAACTACGTACGTCTCGAACCGGGCATCCGGTCCGCGCACGTCTTCACCGTCCTGCGACCGTCCACCCCGCAGATCGGAGGGTCACCCACAACATGATCGTCAACGAGCCCGTTCCGGACACGTTCGAGGACACCCCCGCCCAGGACCGCGACCCCGACTGGTTCAAGCGCGCCGTGTTCT
>NZ_LAVA02000192.1 GCF_000974985.2 Streptomyces mangrovisoli
GGAACTGCGCGACCAGCCACGACGCACCCGCGCGGACGGCACCCGCACGGGGAGCACCCCGGAACCCCGTCGAGCCGGCCGCGGGCCAGACCGCTACTTCTCCAGGCCCTGGTTCAGCTGATGCAGCAGCCGCGCCAGCTCCGCGACCTCGTCCGGATTCCAGTGGGACAGCTTGCTGACGTAGCGCGCGCGGCGCGCCTCGCGGACCCGGCTCACCCGCCGGCTCCCCTCGTCCGTGAGGTGCACCAGCCAGGCCCGCCCGTCCGCCGGGTCCGGCTCACGGGCGACCAGGCCGAGTTCCTCCAGGGCACGCAGCTGACGGGACATCGTGGCCTTGCCGACACCGATGTAGGCCGCCAGCTCGGTGGCCCGCTGCCGCCCGCATTCGTCCAGACGGACCAGCAGCCCGTACGCGGCGGACTCCAGCTCCGGGTGGACCTCCCGGGCCATCTCCGTCTGGTTGGCCCGGGCGCGCCGCAGAAAGACGGTCAACTCCCGTTCCAGGGCGGGGAACTCCGGGTGCGCACCACTCGGCAGCGCCTCGGGTTCGCCCCGCCGCCCGCCGCCGTTTCCGTCCTCGTGCACGTCAGCCCCTCTGCTCACGTTTCCCGCTCGTGAAAGTTTCCGCCGGACGCCGTCATCGCCGCAGCTTGGCCAGTATTTCGCAGGCGTAGACCAACGGCAGCCGCCGGACCCCCTTCCCACCTGGCGTTCTACGTGCGTAGCTTCACTTACGAGGCCCTTAATGGCATGTCCGCGCCACAAGTGTGACGGGCCGGCACCGATCCGTCCCTCCCCTCCACCCACCCCCCTCCCCGGCGG
>NZ_LAVA02000193.1 GCF_000974985.2 Streptomyces mangrovisoli
TCAACCCGGTCGAGTGGGTCTGGGCGCACGTCAAGCGCAGCCTGGCCAACCTCGCCGTCATGGCCCTCGACCGGCTCGAAGCCCTCGTCCGCAACCGGCTCAAACGCCTCCAATACCGGCCCGACACCCTCGACGGCTTCATAACCGGCACCGGCCTGACCATCGACAACCTCGCCTCACCTTGAAGCGCCGAAGTCAGTA
>NZ_LAVA02000194.1 GCF_000974985.2 Streptomyces mangrovisoli
TGCGCGAACGGCCCCCACCGGCCCGCAGCCGGATATCTACAGCGCGAGCCGCAGGCATGCCCGTTGTCAGCCCCGTGAGGTAAGAATGCAAGGGTGAGCAGCGAGAACGGGGCCGCGGGGGGCGGCGAGGGGGCACCGCCCGAGCAGCTCGCGCTCATCCGGGAGAGCGTGCGCAAGGCCAAGGAGCCACGGGCCAAGCCCCGCACCTGGCGCGGCGCCGAGCTGGCCGCAGCCCTGCCCGTGGCGCGCGTCCTGGTCGACAAGGGCGTCCTGCACCTCGACCGCTACTTCGACTACGCCGTCCCCGCCGAGCTCGACGCCGACGCCCAGCCCGGCGTCCGGGTCCGGGTCAGGTTCGGCGCCGGCCGGCACCGCGTGCGCGACGGCCGCCGCGAGGGCGGCGGCCTCATCGACGGCTATCTCGTCGAGCGGCGCGCCGAGAGCGACTACGCCGGCCCGCTGGCCGCGCTCGCCCAGGTCGTCTCGCCCGAACCGGTGCTCAGCGCCGAACTCCTCGGCCTCGCCCGTGCCGTCGCCGACCGCTATGCCGGCAGCCTCGCCGACGTGCTCCAGCTCGCCGTGC
>NZ_LAVA02000195.1 GCF_000974985.2 Streptomyces mangrovisoli
TCAGCCAGGTGTAGGCGGAGGTGCCGCCGAGTCCTGAGGCGATGGCGATGGACCGGGTGACCGCCTCCGCGGACAGGTCGTTGACGAGCAGTCCCTGCGGTGTGCGGCGGCTGATGAAGGGCTCCACGAACACGGGGAGCCGGCGCGCGGCCATCGCGTCGACGGCACGGGCGGTCGACTCCAGGGTGGTGAGGCTGCCGGGGTCGTCGTAGTCGATGCGCAGCAGGAGCTTGCCCGCGTCGAAGCGGAGCCGCTCGATGTCGTCGGGGCGGTGTCCGGTGAAGCGGTCGTCGAGTTCGAAGGCGGCCCCCTGGAGCCCGCCGCGGTTCATCGAGCCGACGACCACCTTGCCCTCGAGGGCGCCGAGCAGCAGCAGGTCGTCGAGGACGTCGGCGGTGCCGAGCACGCCGTCCACGCCGGGGCGGGACAGCGCGAGGCAGAGCCGTTCCAGCAGGTCGGCACGGTTGGCCATGGCGAGCCGGTGGGGGCCGACGCCGAGCGCGCCGCGGGCGGGGTGGTCGGCGGCGACGATCATCAGCCGCCCGCTCTCCCCGAGCAGCGCCCGCCGCTCCCGCCGCGCCGCCGCCTCGGCCACCCCCTCGGGCGCCCCCGCCCGAACCCGCGCGAGCTCGGAGGGATCGACGGCCCGGACCCGCCCGGGGCTCCGGACGGGCCGGGAGCGGGGCTCGGGGGCGTGGGGGCGGTCGCCGGG
>NZ_LAVA02000196.1 GCF_000974985.2 Streptomyces mangrovisoli
GTGCTCGGTCTGACCGACGATCAGGGGGAAGGTGAGGAACACGACGAAGACGACGACGAGTCGCAGGGCGACGTCGAGAGCGTCGTTCACTGCGGGCCTCCAGCGGGGTCTTCGGGGGATGCGGGGTCGGGGGGCTCAGGGGCGGGGGCGGGAGCCGGGGACTCGGGGTCCTGCTCCGGCTCCGGGTGCGTCTCCGTAGCCGACCCGGGGGTCTCCGGGGCCGAGCCGGAGCTCTCCGGCGCCGACTCGGAGGTCTCCCGGGCCGACTCGGGGGTCTCCCGGGCCGACTCGGAGGGCTCCGCAGCCGGGGCCGGCTCGGAGGTCTCCGGCTTCGCAGCCGGCTCGGTCGGTGCCGGTCGGCGCTCCTCGCCTTCCGGCCGCGTCTCCGGCTCGGGGTGCGCGTCCGTGCCGGGGCGGGCGGACGGCTCCTGCTTCTCCGGCCGCCCGGACTGTTCCGGCTGCCCCGGCTGGTCCTCGCGCTGTTCCGGCTGGGCCTCCCGCTGTTCCGGGTCCTTCGGGGCGGTGGGCTCGTCGAAGGCGGGGCGGGCGTGGTGCCAGGGGGCGTCGGAGCTGCGAGGGGCCGGTCGAGCCGGAGGTGTGTCCTGGCCCGGAGCCCCGGCCCGCAGGCTCGCGGAGCCCTCGCT
>NZ_LAVA02000197.1 GCF_000974985.2 Streptomyces mangrovisoli
ATGTGTGCCGGGAGGAGGGCAGGGGGTAGGCCGGGTGGTAGGTGACGGCGGAGTGGTCCGGCCCAGCGTCTGGTGGAACATCGCCTGGGTCTGGTCGGCTTGCAGGGGCTGGAGTGCGTGGTCGGTGAAGACCCAGCCGCGTACGGTTTCCGCACCGTCGGGGGTGAAGGTGCCGAGGACGAGGCTGCCGGTGTGGAGGGCCAGGCCGAGGGCCACGGCTTCGGTGATGTCGGCGGCTTCCGTGATGGTGCCGGCCCAGAGGGCGTTGTCCTGGTCGCCGAGGACCTGGAACCGGGTGGAGGCGATGACCGGTTCGCTGTTTCCGTCGCCGACGGCGATGGTGAGGAGGTGGTTCCTGCGCCGGCGCCGAACATCAGCTCGCTGACGGTGTCTGCGGCGGGGAGCAGGAGCGCGGCCATGCGTTCCCGGATCTGCGGGGAATCTAAGAAGCCGTTGCTCTATCGATCTTGGTGTGC
>NZ_LAVA02000198.1 GCF_000974985.2 Streptomyces mangrovisoli
GTCGACCAGGTACCGCACCGCGTCGAGCATTCAATGCCACGAAGTTAGGGCTCAGTTGACGGTGTCAAGGCTCCGGGAAGAGGGAGATTGTACGTACTCGGTGCCGTACGGATGAGTCGGCCGTTGCGCGCCCAGTAGCAGAGCTGCGCGTTGAAGCCGCTCAGCACACGCCCTGTGGCGATGAGGCCGAGATGCCCTGCGATGTCGCGGGCGTGCATGGCCTGGTTGGAGTGCTCCGCCAAGATCCGGCAAACCTGTCCCCAGCGGCCGGAAGCGGCCCTGTATGAGGCATGCGTGGTGGGGAGAGCCGGTGGATGCACGGTGATCACAATGGCGGTGATCGGCGTACTACCGCGAGGCCGCCCGTCGCGGTTCCAGATGTTGTAGCGAGATGTACCGCACTTGACGATGCGAGCGGACAGCCGCACTCGGCGCTTGGGCAGCAGCGCCTTCAGGACGCGGGTGCCAATGTGTCCTACCAGGTCAAGGCGTCCGCTCGGAGTTGCAGCCGCAGCCGTTCCAGCGACGCCAACGACCGTGTCGCGCGCGGCCTCCAGGGCCACGGTGAAGCCGGCCCGGTCGGGATCGCAGCCAGGCGCTGTCTCCACTGCGGTCACCATCATCGAGCGCAGAGCCTGGTAGATGGTCAGGAGTGCCCACATCTCCTGGGTGAGGCCCACCGGGTCCTTCGACCGTAGAACACGCCCTTTGAGCATGGTGTGACGCAGTGCCAGATAGGCGGTCTCGATCTCCCAGCGCTCGTGATAAAGATCGACCAGGCGGTCTGCTGGGTCGGTGCGGTGGTCGCTCAGCGTGGTGAGTAGACGATAGCTTCCGCCGAAGTCGTCGCCGTCGGCGGTACGGGAGCGGATCTCGGCCTCGATCACCCTCAGTCGGACGCCGCCGATCCGGGTGAGGGGCCTTCCCCCGTGAAGGTGGGCACGCG
>NZ_LAVA02000199.1 GCF_000974985.2 Streptomyces mangrovisoli
TCACCGGCCGTTCGAACTCGCCCGCCACCTCACGGAAGATGTGCACCGCCTCGGACTCCAGGGAGTCCAGGTGGGACAGAGCGTACGGGGCGCCCGTACCCTCCTCGGCCTTGGCGACGGTCGTCATGCCAGTCCCCTTTCGCTGAGCAGGGCGTGGACGGTGGCCGCGGACTCCGGCACGCTCTGGTGCTGCGACTCGATGCGCAGATCGGGCGTCTCGGGCTCCTCGTACGGGTCGTCGACACCGGT
>NZ_LAVA02000002.1 GCF_000974985.2 Streptomyces mangrovisoli
GCCGGACAGCTCGCTTCATGAAAGCGCGAGGTTAGCGGTTCCTTGTCGTGAGGTCCGGGTACCTTGACACCGTCTTGACAGCGTCCGCGCCCGATAAGTGAGGGCCGGTTGACGAGGGACCCCGGCGGCCAGGTCGTCAACGTGTCCTCCGCCCTGCACCGCGCCGCGTCCATCCAGTGGTCCGACCCCAACCGCTCCCGGCGCTACTCGCGGCTCGCCGCCTACGCCCAGGCCCAGCTGGCGCTGGCGGTCTTCGCCGCCGACCCGCGCGTCACCGCGGTCTCCGTGCACCCGGGCGTCTGCGACACCGCGTTGCTCCCGCTCTACGGCCACCAGGGCGGCTCTGCCTCCGAGGGCGCCGCGCACGTGGTGCGTCTGTGCGACCCGGCCGTCGAGATCGTCAACGGCGCCTACTACGAACGGGAGGCACGCATCGATCCTGCCCCGGCGGTGGTGGAGGACCGGACCGTCAAGCGTCTCCACAAGCCGGCGGACCTGCTGGTCGGCCGCAGCACCTGAAGCTCGGCTCAACGGACACAGGGGGTCACGTACATGTCGAAGCGCGCCCGGACGAAGCGGGCCCGGCGGAGGAAGAAGGCCCACCACGGTCACAAGGCGGGCCAGGGCTGACCCGCCGCCGCGCGCCGGGCGGGAGCCCTCCGCGGGGCCTCCGCCCGGCCTCGCGGAGCACGGCACAGGCCCTTCACGCGTTTTAACGGATCCTTGATGCGGTGAGAGCGCACTCGCGGGGGCCCGGGCATCACGCTCTGCATACGCTGGTGCCGCCGTCCGCGTGATGGCCTGTCCCGCAACGGAGCCACGCACCGGGAGCACGCCGATGGCCACCACCGAACACCCACCACGGCGGCTGCACGCCTGGATGCTGGAGGGCCTGTCCGACATGGGCAGGCCGGGCGGTCACACCGGCACCCACACGCAGCCCGAGCCCGCGCATCAGGGCCGGCGCTGGTGGCGGGTCATGTGCCTGACGGGTGTGGACTACTTCTCCACCCTGGGCTACCAGCCGGGCATCGCGGCCCTGGCCGCCGGCCTGCTGTCCCCGATCGCGACCATCGTGCTCGTCATCGTCACGCTGGCCGGAGCTCTGCCGGTCTACCGCCGCGTCGCTGAGGAGAGCCCGCACGGCGAGGGCTCCATCGCCATGCTGGAACGGCTCCTCTCCTTCTGGCAGGGCAAGCTCTTCGTCCTCACCCTGCTCGGCTTCGCCGCCACCGACTTCCTGATCACCATCACCTTGTCTGCCGCCGACGCCTCGACCCACCTGGTGGAGAACCCACATCTGAGCGACTTCCTGCACGGCAAGCAGATGATCATCACACTGATCCTGGTGGCTCTGCTCGGGGCGGTCTTCCTCAAGGGCTTTCTGGAGGCCATCGGCGTCGCGGTCACCCTGGTGGGCATCTACCTCGCGCTCAACGTCGTCGTCGTGATCGTCGGCTTCTACCACGTCGTCACGGCCGAGCACGTCGTCACCGACTGGACCAGCGCCCTCACGGCAGAACACGGGAACGTCTTCGTCATGATCGGCGTCGCCCTCGTCGTCTTCCCGAAACTCGCCCTCGGCCTGTCAGGGTTCGAGACCGGCGTAGCCGTCATGCCCCACGTGAGCGGGGACGACGACACCGAGGAGAACCCCACAGGCCGGATCCGGGACACCAAGAAGCTGCTGACCACCGCGGCGGTCATCATGAGCTGCTTCCTCATCGCGACCAGCTTCATCACCACGCTGCTGATCCCCGAGAGCGAGTTCAAGACGGGCGGGAGCGCCAACGGCCGAGCGCTCGCCTACCTGGCGCACGAGTACCTCGGCAACTCCTTCGGCACGGTCTACGACATCTCGACCATCGCCATCCTCTGGTTCGCCGGCGCATCGGCCATGGCCGGCCTGCTCAACCTGATGCCCCGCTACCTGCCCCGCTACGGGATGGCCCCGCACTGGGCCCGCGCGGTGCGCCCCATGGTCATCGTCTTCACCCTGATCGCCTTCCTGGTGACGTGGATCTTCGACGCGAACGTCGACGCCCAGGGCGGCGCCTACGCAACCGGCGTGCTGGTCCTGATCAGTTCCGCGGCGGTCGCGGTGACCATCGCCGCTCACAAGGCCGGCCAACACAAGTGGACGATCGGGTTCGCGATCATCTCGGCGGTGTTCCTCTACACGACCGTCGTCAACGTGATCGAGCGCCCCGACGGCGTGAAGATCGGCGCCTGCTTCATCGCGGGGATCATCCTCGTCTCACTGCTTTCCCGCCTCGCGCGCGCCTTCGAGCTGCGCGTGACAAGCGTGGCGCTCGACGACATGGCGGAACGATTCATCCGCGACATGGCCAGCCGCAAGATACGGTTCATCGCCAAAGAGCCGGACGCCCGCGACAAGGCCGAGTACCGCGCGAAGATCGAGCAGATCCGCGCCGACAACGACATGCCCGAGCAGGACGACTTCGTCTTCGTCGAGGTCACGGTCACCGACCCCTCCGAATTCGAGGCCGGACTCACAGTCCGGGGCGAGGTCCTGCACAACCGCTACCGCATCCTGACACTGGAGTCGGCCTCGGTCCCCAACGCCCTGGCCGCGCTCCTGCTCCACGTGCGCGACACGACGGGCCGCATCCCGCACGTCTATTTCGAGTGGACCGAGGGCACACCGTTCGCCAACTTCCTGCGGTTCTTCCTCTTCGGCCAGGGCGAAGTCGCCCCGGTCACCCGAGAAGTGCTGCGCGAGGCGGAACCCGACCCGGAACGCCGACCGCGCGTGCACACCGGGTGAGGCGACGGCGACGGCGACAGGATGCCGTCAAGGTTCGTCCATACGGCGTCAGGACCCCGTCAGCGGCTGGACCGGGCCGGCTCACGGCCGCCTAGCGTGGCCTGTATGACACGGAACGGACCGGCGGCGCAGACCGCCGACCGACACTGGCGCGCAAGCCTGCGGCTCGCGACGAGTTGCGCCCTCGCGTTCTGTGTCATGGCCCTCCTGGTCGACTGGGACGCGGGAAGCCTGACACCGGTCCGTGCCCTGCTCTGGTCCACTCTGTCGGCAGCGGTGTGGGCCGTCCTGCTGCCTCCGCGGGTGAGCGCGGGACCGGGCTGGCTCGCCGTCCGCACTCCCTGGGGCCGCCGCCTCGTCCGCACGGACGCGCTGACGGCCGTCCGACAGTACGAGGGCGTCTCGGCCCACCTCGTCCTGCGGGACGCCTTCGGCAACCGGCTGGAACTCGATCCGCGGATCCTCACGGCGAGTCCTTTGCTCTGGCACGAGCTCGACACCGGCGTCCGGCGCTCCCTGGAGCGCGGAACGCTGCGCCAGGGAGCGGAGGTCATGGAGCGACTGGGGCATCGCATAGACCGCGAGACGACCCAGGCCGTACTTCGGGTCTCGGGGCTTTCCTGACCCGTCGTCACCACCGTCCCGGACGCACGGGAGCCCAGCCGAAGTCGGCTCCCAGATCGGCAAGCAGGCGGCAGCCCAGCGCAAGAAGGCGGACGCCCAGTTCACCCAGTGGCGGAAGGCGCACGGCACCACGCGCGACGACAAGGCGTTCGCCGCCTGGGCCGCCCAGCAGATCCCGGCACCGCCCTCGGCCGAGGAGCGCACCGCCGAACTGCGTCAGGACCAGCAGCTCGCCAAGTCCCGCACGGCGGCTGGGAAAAGGGCGGCGACCTGGCTGGAGCTCAACGGCAAGAAGGACGTCTATAAGCTCTACCTCCACGATCAGCGCGAACTCGTCCCGGCCGCGCAGGGGAAGACGGAAAAGGCCGAACTGAAGGCGGCTCTCGAGCTGGCCAGGACGACCAGCGACCAGCTCGCCGCCCGTGACAAGCAGTCGGCCCCCTACGTAATGGACGCGGCCCTGCGCCCGGAGAGGCACATCAAGCCGGGGGCCAAGGGCCCCTACTCCTAGGCCTTCCAGCCACGCCAGCCGGGCGGCCGCGGCCGTCACCTTCCTCAGCGCGCTCTCGCCGCACCGCGCGGAGGACTACCAGTGGATGCAGGACGAGGTCCTCTACTCGCGCCTCTACATGGCAGGCCACGTCACCAGCGACATCGCGGCCGGCCTCCTGCTCGCCCACCCCCACCAGTCGGAAGACGCCGTCCGGTGCGTATCGCCGCCCACCTTCCCCTGCTGCTCTGCTTCCTCGGTGTCGAACACATCGGCTGCTGCGGGGACCTGGCTGCAGGGCAACGGTGTCAGCTCGCACGCCTAAGGTTGCTGACCACTGACCTCAAGGGGCTTCACCATGGGTATCCATCCCGACGTCGCGGTACTGCTCGACCTCGTCCCGCCGGACTTCGCAGGCGGCGAGCACATCGACTGGGCGGCGGCCGAAGCCGCACTTGGCGCCGAGCTGCCGAGTGACTACAAGGCTCTGCTCGACACGTACGGTGTGGGCGACATCGGCGAGCTCGTCATTCTGCCCCCGCTCCCGAGTGACGTGCGCGGGTGGGAAGGGTGTCACATCGCAGGCATGACGGACGGCGTGCGCGGACTCTGGGAGGAAGACGGCGGAGTCCCCGAAGTGACGCTGGGTGCCGACGCCATCCTGCCCTGGGGTTCCGGAATGAACGCCAACGAGATGGCTTGGCTCATGACCGACTCGGATCCGGACAAATGGCCTGTCGTAGCCTGGCGACGACACCACTCGTGGGGCGAGTCGCCGTGGGCCCTGTTCGACTGCACCATGGTCCAGTTCATCACCCGCATGATGCTGGGCCGGTTCGAGGCCTGCCCACTCGGCGATGCGTCGCTCTGGAAGCAGACGGATACTTTCGTCAGCTGGCGAGAGCAACATCGACGGCTCAGGGCCGGACTGGATCCTGCTACGGGCGAGCCAGATCCCTACGCCGACATGTTCCCTGTAACCGAGGACCGGCCCTGATCCGGACCGGAGCCGGATGGCGGGGGCTGCCGCCGTCGCCGCACTGAGCAAGGCGCAGCCGCCCTTGTCGTAGCTCGTGGTGACGGCTCGGTGCTGTCTCAAGCGGTTGACCGGGCGGGCAGTACCGCACGGGCAAGACCACGCGGGCAGTACCGCGCGGGGCCGCGATCGTTCCCCCGATCCGGTCGCGGCCCCGGCGCGGCGGGTGCGGGGGCTGGTCACGCGCCGCAGCAGCCGCCCGAGTTCTCTTCGGACGGGGCGGCGGTGCCGAGTGCGATCAGCTGCGGTGCCGGGGCGCAGCATCCGCCGTCGGTCTGGTCGGCCTCGGGGGCGTCGAAGAGGCCGGCGCCGCCGCAGACTCCGGTTTCGGGGAGGGTGAGTTCGACGCGGTCGGCCGACTCGATGTCTCCGGCGATGGCGGCGACGACCGAGCGGACCTGTTCGTACCCGGTCATGGCGAGGAACGTGGGGGCGCGGCCGTAGGACTTCATGCCGACGAGGTAGACGCCCTGTTCGGGGTGGGACAGTTCGCGGTGGCCGTGCGGGTAGACGGTGCCGCAGGAGTGCTGGTTGGGGTCGATCAGGGGGGCGAGCGCGGTCGGGGCCTGGAGGCGAACGTCGAGGCCGAGACGGATTTCGGAGAGGAACGACAGGTCGGGGCGGAAGCCGGTCAGCACGATCAGTTCGTCGACGGCATCCAGGCGGCGGCCGTCCTCGGCGGTCAGGACCAGGCGGCCGTCACCGTCCCGCTCGATCACCTCGGTACGGAAGCCGGTGACCGCGTCCGCGTGGCCGTCGTCCACGGCCGCCTTGGCCGCGAGTCCCAGGGCGCCGCGAGCGGGGAGCTGGTCGGCGCTGCCGCCGCCGAAGGTCGAACCGGACAGGCCGCGGCGCAGGATCCACACGGCCTTGGTGCCGACGCCGTCGTCCGCCTTCGCCAGGTCGGCGAGGCAGGCCAGCGCCGTGAAGGCGGAGGCCCCGGAGCCGATGACGGCGGTGCGCTTGCCCGCGTACCGGGCCCGTACGGCTGGGTCCTTCAGGTCGGGCACGCGGTAGGTGATCTTTTCGGCAGCCGTGTGCTCGCCGAGCGCGGGCAGACCGCTGGCGCCGGCGGGGCTGGAGAGGGTCCAGGTTCCGGACGCGTCGATGACGGCACGGGCCAACAGCCGCTCCTCGCGGCCGTCGGCGTGCTGCACGTGGACGACGAAGGGCTGAGCCTCCCGGTCGGCGTCCACGATCCGGTCGCGGCCCGCCCTGGACACCCCGTCCACTCGCGCTCCGGTGCGCACGCGGTCGCCGAGGACGTCGGCGAGCGGCTGAAGGTAGCGGGCCGCCCAGTCCCCGCCGGAGGGGTACGTGGCCGGGTCCGGCCTGGTCCAGCCGGTCGGTGCGAGCAGCTTCTCCGCGGCCGGGTCGGTGACCTCGCCCCAGGTGGAGAACAGGCGCACGTGCGACCACTCCCGCACCGCCGCGCCGGCCGTCGGACCGGCTTCCAGCACCAGGGGCTCGATGCCTCGGTCGACCAGGTGGGCCGCGGCGGCCAGACCGGCGGGTCCGGCTCCGATCACGACGACGGGAAGTTCGACGGGGACGGGCGCGTTCACAGCGACTCCTAGCTTGTTTCGACATCTGTCGATGTCTTGCCCGGTCAGCATGGCACCTGATTCGACGAGCGTCAACATAGACATTCATCGAATCAGCAAGTGTCGCGGAGCCGTGCCGCAGGGGGCGGCGGAGCCCGCCGCGCCCACGCCGGCCCGCCTGCTTCGACATGTGTCAACATAGACGCATGTCGAATATGAAGGCGCTGCCCCTGATCGAGCCCGAGGCTTCCGACGCCGTGGCGCCGTGCTGCCCGCCGCTCACCGAGCGGCCTTTCACCGCGGACGAGGCCGAGACGGCCGCGCGGATGTTCAAGGCGCTGGGCGACCCGGTACGGCTGCGCCTGTTCACCGCCGTCGCCTCCCACGAGGGCGGCGAGGCGTGCGTGTGCGACATCTCCGACGTCGGCGTCTCACAGCCGACCGTGTCCCACCACCTGAAGAAGCTCAAGGAGGCCGGGCTGCTGTCCTCCGAGCGGCGCGGCACGTGGGTGTACTACCGGGTCGAGCCGTCAGTGCTGGCAGCGATGGGCAAGCTGCTGGGCTTCGCCCCAGCTGCGGCCTGACACCCACCCCGTCCCCGGCGCTCCGACCGCAGGTTCACTCGGTCTTGGGTGCCAGGCTCCGCGGCGCGCCGGCACGATGGAGCACTCGCTGATGAGCGTCGTCGGCCCGCCGACGCACTTCAGGGTCCTTGTCCGCCGCGAGCCGATCGAGCACGGCCAGGGTCTCGGGGTCGGCCCCGGAGTCCGGGACCGGGAAGCGACTCAGGGCGATGGCGACCCAGGCACGGACCTGCGCACTACCGTCACGGGCGAGGTGACGTATCGCCGGGAGCGTACGGGGTTGACCGGCGAAGCCGAGGGAACTCAGAACACTCACCCGCACCCGCGGGGACGCATCGGCAAGCAGGCGCACCAGCAGGTCAACGGCCTCCGCGCTGCTCCCGCTGTGACTGCCGATGGTGCCGACGGCCGTGCTCCGCATCCGCTCGTCCGGATCGCCGGCGGCGCGGGCCAGAAGGGGCAGGTCACCGGGATCCGGTACGAAGCCGAGCAGCCACAGCGCCGCGCGCCGCAGGTCCTGGTCGGAGTCCTCAACCCACGGCAGGAGGAGGTCGCGCGCGGCCGTGGGGTCCTCCCGGGCGAAGACGGTGAGCTCCGTCGCGAGGGAGTCCTGGTCATCGCCCAGATCGCGGGAGAAGGCACGGAGCAGCGTAGGCAGAGCTGCGCGGCCGGCCGTGTCCGCGAGGATCCGGGCCAGAACACACCTGGCGTACCAACTCCCCGACTCCACCGCCGCTGCCAGGTGAAGCTCCAGACGCGGAACCAGCTCCGCGTCCCGGGCGGCCGCCAACTCCTCTTCGATTTCAGCCAGAGCGTCAAGATCCGAGTCCGGAGCGGCCAGCTCCGCCGCGAGCCGGTCAAGGCGTACGACCGCATGATCCACCGGTTGTCCCCCGCCCAAAATGGCCTCCCCGACTCCCCGACTCCCCGACTCCCTGCGGACCCTAACGGGCCACCGCCAGGCGGGAGAGCTGGCGGCGGTCACCAGCCTTCGCTCCCGCCGTGTCCACAGCCGTCCCCTCCTAAGCCTGCCACGGCCTGGTGAACCAATGGCAGTCACAGGACTGGCTCAGATCACTCGGCGGCTTTGCGGCCCGTCTGGAAGATGAGTGCCACCAGGCCCAGGCCGACCGCGGCGCCGATCAGCTGCATGGCGATGAAGCCGGCCACCGAGGCCGGCGCGATGCCCGCGAACGTGTCGGTGAAGGCGCGGCCGATGGTGACGGCCGGGTTCGCGAACGAGGTCGACGAGGTGAACCAGTACGCGGCGCCGATATAGGAGGCGACCGCGATGGGAGCGAAGCGCAGGCGTTCGGTGCGGGCCAGGCCGAAGATCAGCAGAATTAGACCGGCCGTGGCGACGACCTCGCCGAGCAGGAGATGTCCGGCCGAGCGGTTGTGGGTGGACCACTTCACCAGTTGCTCGCCGAACATGGCGTCGGCCAGGACCGAGCCCGTGATCGCGCCGACGATCTGCGCGGGGACGTAGGCGCCCAGTTCGCGCAGGCTCACCCCGGTGCCGCCGCGTCGCGTGGTCCACCACTCGGCGAGGGTGACGGCCGGGTTGAAGTGGGCTCCGGAGACCGGGCCGAGCAGGGCGATGAGCACGCCGAGGCCGAAGACGGTGGCGGTGGAGTTGGCCAGCAGCTGAAGGCCGACGTCCTTGGTCAGTTCGGTCGCCTGGATGCCGGAGCCGACCACGATCGCGACGAGCGCGGCCGTACCGACGAATTCAGCCGCTACCTTGGCCGGCAGCGGAGGGCTCTCGGGCGGGGTGGCGCCCGGCGCCGACTGCGGGTCGGCGGCGAGGGCGCCCCCGGCTCTGTCGTGCTCGGTGGCCTCGGTGGCGCTCAACGGGACTCCTCGGTGCGTGCGGAAGGGCGAAGGGACACGGCGGACCGGCGGGCGCCGGGGAATGGGGAATCAGGGGCAGGACCGCTTGACGTTGTTCTCGGCGGTCACGCGGGCGCTCTCCGCCAGGTCGGCGAACTGGCCCGCGAGGGAGGCGATGACGTCGGGCTTCAGCCGGTAGTAGGTGAAGCGCCCGCAGGGCTCCGTCTCCACCACCCCCGCCTCGCGCAGCACCTTCAGATGGTTGGAGAGGTTCGTCTGTCTGGCCCCGGTCTCCTCGATGAGGTGCGTGGAACAGAGCGTCTCCTTGGCGAGCAGGGTGACGATCTGGAGGCGGAGCGGGTCGGCCAGAACCCGCAACAGATCAGTGTCGACTGACGTCAGCATGGACTGATAATCTCACATCACTCCTGGCTGATACCAGCTCGGGCTGATTCCTGGGGTTCATGTCCCGGCCCTGCCGAAAACCCGTGCCCCGAACGGGTTCCCATGCCCGAAGGGGGTTCCCATGACCCCGTCCCCGCCCCCTGCTCTGCCTGATGAACGTCTCGCGAAGGAAGTACCGATGTCCCCCAGCCCCCTCGCTTCCGTGCTGTTCGTCTGTGTCCACAACGCCGGGCGATCACAGATGGCCGCCGGCTTCCTCAACGACCTCGCGGGCGACCGGATCGAGGTCCGCTCCGCCGGCTCCGTCCCGGGCGACCAGGTCAACCCCGCCGCGGTCGAGGCCATGAAGGAAGTCGGCGTCGACATCTCCGCAGCCAAGCCGAAGGTGCTCACCACGGAGGCCGTCCAGGCGTCCGACTACGTCATCACGATGGGCTGCGGCGACGCATGCCCGATCTTCCCCGGCAAGAAGTACCTCGACTGGGCCCTCGAAGACCCCGCGGGCAAGGGGGTCGAGGCCGTACGTCCCATCCGCGACGAGATCAAGACCCACATCGAGGCCCTGATCGCCGAGATCGACGCGCAGCAGGAGGCGTGACCTCAGCGACCGACGACCCCACCCCGTCCGCGGAGTCATCGGCATCGCCTCCGGCCCCCATCGACACGTCAGTCCGGGCCGGTACCTGCCGCCCGGGCCCCCAGTTCATCGAGCCAGCCGACCACGTTGTCCCTGCGGGTACTACGGCCCCTGGCCGCATCGAGCGGGGTGCCCTCGGCGTACGCGGGCACCCAGTTCACATCCGCGCCGAGCCCGAGAAGGTGCTCCGCGGCGCGTCGCTGCCCGGCGCAGCAGGCGTGCCAGAACGCCTGGGACACCTCCTCCTGGGTGGGATCGGCAGCGTCGATCAACTGCTGCAGGCGGTCGAGCATGCCCAGGGCGGCGGCGTGCCAGAGCTTGTCCACCCTCGCGCCGCGGGCGACAAGGAGGGCAGCGACGTGCCAGCAGGCGTATCCGATGGCGTTGTCGAGAGGCGTACCCATGGAGCCGTCAGGTGCTTCAATGTCGGCGCCCGCGTCGATCAGAGCGGCGGCGACATCGACGTCGTCGCTACTCGCCGCCCAGTGCAGCGGACTCTCGTCACCCGATTTCCGGAGATTGGGGTCGGCCCCCGCGGCCACGAGCAGCCGGACGATCTGCGGCCCGTTGGGAAAGTAGCCGGGCCAGTCGGCGACCACGTGGAGGGCGGTGCGGGTCTTGAAGGCGCCCCCGAGCGGCCTTGTGAGAAGGGCGGGTGCTTCGGCGGTGATGCGCTGTACCGCGTCCGTGTCGCCCGCACGGATGGCGGAGACCAACGCGGCCACAAGGTCGTGTTCAGGCGTATCCATGTCGACACCCCCCTGGCCGGCTTGCGCCGCGACGGCCTGCAGCGCCTCCTGCAGATCCACGACGCTCGGGGCTCCGTCCACCCGTCCGTCCGCATCCCGGTACAGGCGGCACGACAACGAGGCCGCAGCACCAGGCACGGCGAAGGGGTCCACCCCCTCGATCAGAACGGTGGGCGAGCCGGCCATCCCCAGGCGGGTCGCCTGCTCCTGATCGGCGATCTCCACCCGTTCCACCGTCGCGCTGCGGCCGTCGAGAGCGCGGGCGATCCGTTCCTCGACCAATGGGGCGTGGGGGCAGTCGGGCACAGTCAGCACCGTGATGCGCATGGCATCGTCCTCCCGGCTCAGAACGTCTCTACCCGACCGTAGACGCTCAGCGCGTCTCGCCCAGCCGCCGCTCTGTCACTCCTCGGGAGCCACGACGACCACAGGTGAGTGCCGCTACCTGGTTCGCACGCTTCCCTGCAGCGGCGGTCCCGGGGCCTGAAGATGCTCAGCCCCGTGGCGGGAGCAGAACTGAAACCCCGAGAGCTTGCCGATGTCGTGCAGCCCGGCACACAAACCGACGACTCCCCGCGCCTTGTCCGGGTCGTCGGCAAGTCCCATCCCCTTGGCGATGCTCAACCGCTGATTGTCCGACAGGTACACATCCCACAGATGCAGCGCCATGGCAGCCGTATCAAGGAGGTGCCTGACCAGCGGATACGGAGGCAACGCCGGATCCAGCCCTCGCACCTTCGCCCAGACGGACTCGTCCGGCCCCTCACTGATCACTCCCGACACCGCCGCCGCCCTCCGTAAGCCCGACCGTGCCGCAGATCCAAACACACGCCACTGACAGCAGACCCGAAGAGCAGGACCGGATACATTCATGGCATGCGATGTGCACGTCTGCACGCCCGAACCACAACGTCAGCAAAGAGAATGCAAAGCCACTTTTAACGCGCTGGTCAGGAAGTGTCCTCCCCACCTGCGTGGGGGTGTTCCGGTCAGGCCGGTGACGGCGCTCGCGATTTCGTGGTCCTCCCCACCTGCGTGGGGGTGTTCCGCTTCTTCCTCACCGCCTCGAGCTTCGGCGCCAGTCCTCCCCACCTGCGTCGGGGTGTTCCGTGTTCTCGCATCTGCCGATCCGCACTGACGACGTCCTCCCCACTTGCGTGGGGGTGTTCCGCCGACTGTTGATCGAGGATCACGAGGCCGCACGTCCTCCCCACCCGCGTGGGGGTGTTCCGCCCCGGGGTCGCAGGCCCGCGCCCCCGAGGCGGCGGCCTCTGCCCGACCTGGCCTGACCGACCACCGGCTCCGCCTCTCGCCGCGCGGCGGACGACATGCCTGGGTGGAGAAGGGGACCGGGCCGCCGATGGTGTGGGCCTGCGTTCGGCGACGACCGCCCACCCGGTACGTCCCCAGCGGGCGGCGCCGACTGGCCGGGACGATCCGGCCGCTGAAGCGCCGACAGTGACCGCCCAGTGCGCGACGAAGGCAGCACTCCGGTCGGTCCTGCACTCTGTTCCTCGGGCCAGCCCCGGAGCCGCCCTACTCCCGGGAGCCGCTCGCGTACAGCGCCGCGGCTTCCCTGATCCGGAGGCGTCAACACCGCGGCAGAACAGAGGAGGCGGGCGCCGCGTCCTGGACGCTCCGAAGGCCGTCGGCGGACGGGGCCGCTCCCCGCGTACCTCCCCGCCCTGTGCGCGTGCCGACCGTTCACCACGCCGTGAGCGCGAACGTCAGCAGGGCCAACGCCAAGGTGACACTGGCCGCGAAGGCCGCCGCACCGCGCAACAGCGCGGCAGCGTACGTGGCTCCGTCGATGCGGGCGAGGACGCCGGCCGCCGCTCCCACGAGGATGCAGAAGAGCGTGACGACGGCCAGGAGCAGGACGAGGACCATCAGGTGGACGGACGAGGTGTTGTTCATCGGTTTCTCCCCGGGCGGGTCTGCGACGGTGTCTCCGGGAAATTTCGGTGTTTTCGTGTTCGCAGGGGTTCGGAGCGAACGAAGATGAACGAAGACGGTCGCCCGGGGGACGGAGCAGCAGGACATGGGGGACGCGCACCAGGACCCGTTGGTTGAGCTCGCGCGGCGGTTGCGCACCCTCAAGGCGCAACGCGGGCTCCAGATGGGCGGGTTGCAGCAGCGGACCGGGCTGGGCCGGACGACGGTCAGCCAGGCGTTGAACGGTCATGTACTGCCTTCCGAGGCCACGTTGGTGGCCCTGGCGAGGGCGCTGGGCGCGGATGCGGAGCCGTTGCTGGCGTTGCGCCGGGCCGCCGCACCCCCACCGCAGGCCCACGAACTCCTTCCCCAGGCGGCTCGCCGATCACGGCGGTCGGCCGTCCAGCCGTCGTTCGAGGAGCGCTACCTCGACTACGTGGCGCAGCGGTATCGCCGGCTGACCGTGGTGGGACTGGATCTGAGCCGGCCGGAACGCGGCCACTGGCCGCTGGACGCCGCCTATTTGAGTCTGGAGCTGGCCGAGCGCGCGGCCGGCCGTCCCGCCGGCGGCGAAGACCCGGACGAACGCCCGTCGATCGTCGTCAAGCGGGCGGAGAGCGCGCTGGCGGGCTGCCGGCGGGTGCTGCTGAGGGGGCTCGCCGGGTGCGGCAAGACCACGCTCCTGCAGTGGCTGGCCGTCGCCGCGGCACGCGGCCGGCTGCCCGAGGAACTGACGCACTGGCGGGGGCGGATCCCCTTCGTCCTGCCCCTGCGGACGCTGGTGCGACGCGGCCCCCTTCCGGAACCGCACGACTTCCTCTCCGCGGTCGGGTCCCCGCTGGCCGCCTCACAGCCCGCGGGCTGGGCCGACGAGGTACTCGCCGGGGGCGAGGCACTCATCCTGGTCGACGGCATCGACGAGGTGCCCCAGGAACATCGCGGCGCCACGCGGGACTGGCTCGAACAACTCATGGCCGCATACGGGGACGCACATTTCGTGGTCACCACGCGGCCCTCGGCCGTTCCCGAGGGCTGGCTGGCCGCATCACGCTTCACCGAACTGTCGGTGCGGCCCATGGGCGCCCCCGACATCGCGGTCTTCGTCGGCCGATGGCACACCGCCGCCAGGCGCACCGCGGCAGCCGACGCGGAACGCTCACAGTTGTACGACCTCGAAGCAGACCTGCAGATGACCGTGCGAGAACAGCGTGACCTGGCCCAGCTGTCCCGCACACCCCTGATGTGCGCGCTGATCTGCGCACTGCACCGGGACCGGCGCGGCCACCTGCCGCACAGCCGCACCGAACTCTACGAGGCGGCACTGTCGATGCTCCTCGTCCGCCGCGACCTCGAACGCAGCATCGACGTACCCGAGGGCATCCGGCTCACCGAACAGCAGAGCGTCAAGCTGCTGCAGCGACTGGCCTACTGGCTCATCCGCAACCGCCAGACCGAGATGGACCGGGCGACCGCGCAGGCCCTGGTCGACGACGCACTGCCCGCCATGCAGACCGTGGCCGAACAGGGCAGCGCCGACCAGGTCCTGACGCACCTGGTCGGCCGCAGCGGGCTCCTGCGCCAGCCCACCATGGACACCATCGACTTCGTCCACCGCACCTTCCAGGACTACCTCGGGGCCAAGGCCGCCATCGAAGCGCACGACTTCCCGCTGCTGGTCAACAACGCCCACGACGACCAGTGGGAGGACGTCGTGCGCATGGCCGTCGCCCACGCCCGGCCGGCCGAGAGCGCCGACCTCCTGCGCCGCCTCGTCCGACGCGGCGACGCCGAGGACGGGCACAGGAGCAGACTCCACCTCCTGGCCGCCGCCAGCCTGCAGTACGCCACCGAGATCGAACCCGACGCCCGCCACTTGGTCGAACAACGTGCCCAAGTCCTGATGCCTCCCCGTTCCAGCGAGGAGGCCGTGGAACTGGCCGCCCTCGGGCCGGGCGTCCTCGATCTCCTGCCCGGGCCGGAGCATCTGGAAGGCGACGAAGTGGGCCCGGTCGTCACGACTGCGGCTGCCATCGGCGGCGACCACGCGTACGCGTTCCTCCGCCGCTTCGCCCAGTTGATGCCCGCCGACGCGCCGACCGGGGACCTGGTCGAGGGCTGGTCGCACTTCGACGCCGACGAGTACGCCCGCGACATCCTGCTCCCCCGCATGGACCATGCCGACCTGACCCTGACGGTCCACACCGAGGAACAACGCCACGCGCTACGGCTCCTGAAACCCGTCACCGGCATCATCTATCAAGAAGCGTTCACGGCGGGCGAGATCACCGAGCACCTCTCGGCCGAGCACACGCGCACACTCCAGATCTACGAGGGCCGACGGCTCGACGGGCTGCGATTCACCCGTGAACTGTCCGCCTTGAGGGAACTCACCCTTGCGGGCTGCACCGAACTCAGGCACCTCGAAGAACTTGCGGGGCTTCCGCTGTCGGCGTTGAGCCTTGTGAGCCTGCCGGACGGGTTCTCCTTCGACGCGCTGGGCTCGCTGCCCGGCCTCGACGGGCTGTCGCTCTACACGTCCCTGCCCTGGGAAAGCCTCACCGAGCTCCCGGCACCCAAGAGCCTCACTTCACTGTCCCTGAGCGGCCGGACCGGCACCCGCCTGACAGGCGTCTCACAGTGGCAGCAGCTGCAAGTGCTGGTCATCAACGCCGCCCCCGACGAAGGGGAATGGCAGGAGACCGCCGCACTCCCCCATCTCACGGAACTCTATCTGTCGGAGTACGACCTCGACCGCGCCGTTCCCCTGCCCAGCGTCACCTACCTCCGGCTCGTACCCTCCTCCCACCCCCAACTGGACCTGGTACCTGACCTCTTCCCCCACCTCGAACGTCTCTTCATCAACTGCCGCGACACACAGGAGGACATCACCGACATCACCCCCCTGAGCCGGATCGAGGGACTCGAGACCATCACCGTCAGCTACGCACGCGCCGTCACCGGCCTGGAACACTTCCCCCCGGACACCGTCGACCGGTACCCACGACCACGGACAACGGACTCCTGAACCACCCTTCCGCGCTCAGGCGAAACGCACGCGGGCCCGGTGCATGCTCTTGAGGCACCTGCCCGCCGCCGTACGGCTCTCGGCGGTCATCCAGCCGGACACCAGGGTCGTCCGGCTCGAACATGACGGCACCCGGGTCACGGCCGTGCACGCCCGGCGCGGCGACGAACGGCTGCGCGACCTCCCGCAGACGGTGTTCCTGACGGGGGGCCCGATCGGCGGAACGCTGCTTCTTTGGCATCGGCGGTCGCGGCCCAGGGCGGTCGAACTGCTGCCGCCCGCAGCCACCAGCCTCACGACCGCCGCGCAGGCGACCGATTTCGCGCTGCTCCGAGCTCGGTTTCACCCTGAAGGACCTTCCAGCGGGTCAGGGCGCGCGATCCGTGGTCTCGTCTCAACTATGCCCAAGGTCTCCAAGCTCACTGCATCCCGGGTACAGCAGTTCGGTCCGGTGACCGACCGGCGCGAGGACATGGACGGTTACACGGTCGAGTTCGTGTCTTTCGCCGCGGACGCCGACCTCGATGGCCCGCTCCAGGCCCTGCCCGGGGGCCAGTGCCCCTGCCCTCACTGGGGCTACGTCTTTGCCGGACACGTGCGCTTCGTCTTCGACGACCACGAGGAGGTGTACGAGACCGGCGATGCGTTCTACACCCCGCCTGGTCACCGGCCCTACGTCGACGCCGGCACCGAACTCCTGCAATTCAGCCCGACCGAACAGCTCGCCGAACTTGAGCAGGCCATCGCGAAGTGGATGAGCCAGCAGCAAGACGGCTGAGGAATCGGTGCGGGCGCTGCTGCCGCCTGGGCTTGACCCCGCCAAGGCGGCGGGACTCGGTGCCGGTCTCCGCGATGGCGACCTTGACGTGCCGGGCCCCGGCGACGTCCACCTCGTCGCCCAGCCGGGCTCAGCTCCTCCAGCCCATCCACCCGGATCGGCCGCGGCGGCGGCCCTGCCAGGCTCGCTGACCGCGTCGCCTGCACAGCCGTGACGGACGCGGCTGAACCAGGAGCACCGAAGCTTCGGCGCCACCGAGCCGCGAACGCCGGTTCCAAAAGACGTGTACCCGCACTCCGCGGGCCGCACGTCGGTCGCGCCTCCGCCCAACTCCGTTCGCCACTCGCGCGGAAGAGGCTCAGCGACACGCAATCGGTCGTCCAACCCGTGGACGTGTCCGCGGCCGCAGCAGCTCGGCGCCGATTGTGCCAGCCGCCCGTCTGACCGACCTCGCCCTGCCCGGCGCCCAGCCACTCGTCGGTGCCGGGTATCCGGCGGATCTCCGTCAGCCCCAGCGACTCCTTCGAGTCCTTCCGCGCACGGTCGACACGTGGAGGCGGCCCCCTTCGATCTTCAGGCACCGGCCGTCGCCGGAGGAACCGGTTCCGTTCGAGGAAGGGTCCCGCGTCGTCCTGGGCCGTCCGTATCCGCCCGGCGCACACGCCGAGTACGGGCGGGGGTTCGACCCACGTGGAGCCGTCCCAGCGCGGCTGGAGGAACTCGTCGTCGGGTTCCTCCTCGCCGGGGCCTGCCACCGCCAGGCCGGACGCGCCATGCGGCAGCCGGGGCGCGGTCCTGCGGGTGCCGTCCAGGTGCTGGACCCTGCCGCTCCGCAGGGCCTTCTCGGAAGTGGGGTACGGGGGCCGGCGTCCTGGGCAGTTTTCAAGCCGGGCGTGATTTCCGGGAACGACTGTGCCGCGACGGTGTCGGAGGGACGATTGACACCGACGGGGCGCGGGGGTGGGGACGCATGGGCGGCGAATCGGCGTGGCTGCGCAAGGTGTGGCAGGGGGGTCTGCTGGCACTCGCGTCGGTCGGGATCCCCGCCGCGGCTCTGGGAAAGTCCGCGCGGTTGCGGGAGCGCATGCATGAGCATCCCCTCCTCGCCCTCGGGCTGCTCGTGCTCTACGAGCTGGTCGTCGCCGGTGCCGCTTTCATCGGTGCGGTGGTGCGTGATCTGCGGGAGCGCTGGGTCAAGCGCGCCGCCGACTCCGTCGACCTGTGGGCCCGCCGCAGACTCTCCCCGTACACCCGGCACTTCCTCAAGTACGTCCGGGCCGCCACCCGTTACATGGACGTCAAGGGCCTGTCGACCGCGGGGGAATTCACGCTCGAGATGCAGGACGTCCTGGTCTCGCTCTCACTGGTACCGACCGCGGTGCACGTGCTGACCCCTGACCCGGTACGCCGGCACGCGGCAGAGGTCTCCGGGCGTGAGCAGACGGTCTGGTACTGGCTGCGGCGGGCCAGGCGGGAGGGGACGGTACTGGCCGTCATCGGACCACCGGGTTCCGGCAAGACCACTTTGCTGCGGCACGTGGCGTTCCGCCTCGCCACGGGTGGCCGGGCGGCGCGCTCCACGGACCTGCCGGGCATGATCCCGCTCCTGGTGAACCTCCGCGAGCACCAACGGTGGTTCGCGGAGGAGGCGGGGACGCTGCCCGATCTGCTGCGGCGCTGCCTCACCCAACTCGAGCAAGCGGAGCCACCGTCGTGGGTGGAGACCAACCTGCGCGCCGGGCACATGCTGCTCCTGTTCGACGGGATGGACGAACTCCCGGACGACACCGCGCGTGTCTCCGTCGCGAACTGGATCGAGGAGCAGTCCGCGGCCTGGTCGGGGAACCAGTTCGTGCTCACCAGCCGCCCGTTCGGCTACCGCAGCCGACCGCTCGCGGGAGCCACCGTGGTGGAGGTCCAACCCCTGTCGACCCGCCAGATCACCCTCTTCGCCGAACAGTGGTACCGAGCGATCGCTATCCGCTCCCACGGGGCCGACAACGACTCCTCCCGGCTCGCCGCCCGGGTCGGCGCCGCGGAGCTGCTGTCACGCCTCGAGGAGAATCCGAGCCTGTACGAACTCACCGCGAACCCGCTGCTGTTGACCATGGTGGCCAACGTCCACCACTACCGGGGCGCGCTGCCGGGCAGCCGCACCGAGCTCTACTCGGAGATCTGCGAGGTCTTCCTCGGCAAGCGCCACGAAGCACGGGGCGTCGCCGTCGACATGCCGGGCCGGCGCAAGCGTGCCGTACTGCGCGCCCTCGCCCACACCATGATGTGCCGCAGGCTGGCCGAACTGCCCGTCGCGGAGGCGGTCCAGGTGATCGGGCCCGGTCTGTCGCGGGTGGCGGACGCCGTGGAGCCCGAGGACTTCCTGCGGAGCGTCGAAGGCTCCTCGGGCCTTCTGGTCGAGAAGGAGCACGGTGTCTACGCCTTCGCCCATCTGACGCTGCAGGAGTACCTGGCGGCCGAGCACATCCGCGAGGAACAGCTCCAAGGACAGCTGCTCTCCTGCCTCGACCAGCCCTGGTGGCGCGAGACCGTCCATCTCTACTGCGCGATGGCGGACGCCACCGCGATCGTCGACGCCTGCCTGGGCCAGGCGTCCGATCCCGCCATGCTCGCCCTGGCCGCGCAGTGCATCGCCGAGTCCCAGCAGGTCGACGAGGCGAGCAGGGACGCGGTGACACGGCTGATGAGCCCCGCCGACGCCCGGGAGAACCCGACGAGCCGACGTGTCGCGGCACAGGCCCGACTGCGGCTGCGCGCCGCCCAGGACATCGCCATCGGCCGGAACACCTTCGTCGGCCTGCCCGTCACCTGGCTCGAATACCAGTACTTCCTGGACGCACGGGCCGAGGACGGCGAGTGCCTGGTGCCCGACCACTGGGACGATCGGATCTACCCGCCCGGCCAGGACGACGAGCCCGCCGTCGGGCTGCGGTACGAGGACGCGGCACGGTTCTGCGAATGGCTGACCGTACAGGCGGGTTCGGTCTCCTGGTACCGGCCGCCACGCATCAGCGAGATCGACGCAGTGCTGGAACGCGACGTGCCCGGGTTCTCCCGGCACGCCTTCTGGACCGGCACCCGGTCGCCCCGCCAGGACGACGGCCGTTTCTGGCCGCTGCACCGGCGGTCGTCGGCTCTCGCTCCCCGGGCCGCCTATCCGCCGGTCCCCCTCCCCGCCGGCCGGCAGGCGGCGGTGCGGGCCGCGTCGGCACGCGAGTTGGCCATGGCGGGAGCCGGTGCGTCGTTGCTCGACCTGGCGCACAGGACCGCCACCTACGATCCCTGCGACATAGGGGCCCTCGTTCCGGATGTCGCGCTGGCTGCCGCACTCGCGCGCGAGCGCTGGGACGTGGACGCGCGCGACACGACGGCTCGGCGACTGCGCGAGGAGCTGTCGGACCTGCTCGCCGACGTAGCGCGCCGCACCGAGGCCTGCTTCGACCGTCGCGAATGGGCACAGCGGCGCACACCGCAGGCGGTCGCCCGCCGTGAAGAATGCCGGATCGACGTGCTGCGGGCGGCGCAGCTCGCCACCGAGCTGCACACCGCCGTCACCGGCAAGGACCGGTTGCCGCCCAAGCACCAGATGCCGCGCCCCACCCGCAGAATGCCCCTGCCCAGCAGATCGCCCGCCGTTGTCGTGAGTGTCCTGGCGCACGCCCTGGCGGAGATCCACCACGAGATGCTCGCCGTCGAAGTACGCCTGCGCGGCGAGGCGTTGCCCACCGAGGCCCTCGTCTACCGACGAGGCGTAGGAAGTGACCGCCAGGACCGGGGGGAACCCGCACCGGCCGTGGCGTCCGCCGGCCGCGCGCGGGTCTGGCCGGTCCTCAAGCCCTGGGCCGACCGGTGCACGGCCCTTCTGCTGCTCCTGGTCTTCGCACCCTTGATCCTGGTGACCGCCTGCGCGGTGAAAGCGGACAGCGCAGGACCACTCCTCTACCGGCAAAGACGCGTCGGCCTCAACGGCCGGACGTTCATGCTGTTCAAGTTCCGCACCATGGTCGTCAGCGCGGACCGGCAGATGAGAGAGCGCTTGGCTGCGCTCGACAACGATGACGGCCTGCTCTTCAAGATCCGGCGGGATCCGCGGATCACCCGGGTCGGTTCCGTCCTACGACGCTACAGCGTGGACGAGTTGCCGCAGCTGCTGAACGTACTGCGAGGGGAGATGTCCATGGTCGGCCCCCGGCCGGCACTTCCCGAGGAAGTGGCGGTCTACGACTCCAACGTGCTCGGGCGGCTGGCGGTGAAGCCCGGCCTGACGGGTCTCTGGCAGATCTCCGGCCGGTCGGACCTGCCCTACAACGAAGCGGTGCGGCTGGACCTGGAATACGTCGACCATCAGTCCGCCCGACTCGATCTGGTCATCCTCGCCCGCACATTGGGCGCCGTACTGTCCGGGCAAGGGGCCTACTGAGCCATGCAGTGGGGTGGTTGCGGTGGCATCGCTACGGCTGCGACGGTGCGAGCCCCAACTGGCGCAGGATGCCCAGTTCGTCGGGCCGGTTCCACCGTTCGACGATGCGGCCGTCCCGAATCCTGAAGATGTTGGTCCCGTGCAGGGTCAAGGGGCGCCCCTCGGCCGGGGCCGGCACCCCGAGCAGTTCACCGCGTTGCGTCCCACTGGCGGTGAAGTGCTCGACGACGAGGTCGTCCTCGGCGATCATCAGGTTCGGCTCGCTGTGCCAGTCGGGGCACGCCTGCCGGAACACCGCACCGGCGGCGCGGAGGCCTTCACGGTCGGCAGGCGCGTTGAACGGAGGGTCGTGGTCGACGAAGTCCTCGGCCAGGTACTGGTCGACCGCGCCGAGGTCGCCCTTGGTGAACAGCGCGTCGACGAACGCGCGCACAAGGTCTTTGTTCTTGGCGAGGGTGGTGTCCGAGCTGTTCATGGCCTCAGTGTGGCCCTCCAGAGATGGCCGCAAACCGCGCATTCTGCCTGTTCACTCCGCTGCGTCGCGGCTTCCCGTCGCCGTCGCCGTCGCCGTCGCCTGCGGCTGCGGCTGCGGCTGCGGCTGCGGCTGCGGTCGTCCGACCTCGCGCAGCTCCGCGCTTCCTTCCGGGTAACGCCTTCGTGGGCTGCCCGATCATTGCGCTGACACGGCCTCGGCCGCCGTGGCAGGGTGCGGTGATCGCATGCGGTGACCGCATGCGGTGATCGGGTACGGCGGACGGAGGGGCTTCTGTGGAAGCACAGATGTGGGACGCACTGGTTGACACGGCGAAGAGCGCCTATGCCGCCGGGCTGGGCGAGGGCACCGTCCCGCGTCCGCTCATCATGCCGCTGGTCGGCGGCGAACTGGTCGGGATGATCTGGGCCCGTCCGTTGGAGACCGGTCAGGACGCACTCACCGGAATCGTCGAACTCTCGAACATCGCGGCGGCGGCCCGGGCGGACGAAGTGGTCCTGGCCTGGGAGACCCATGACGTCGCCACCGTCTGCGAGCTGCCGGTCGTCGGCGCGGCGCCGTGCCTGAACATGGTGCTCGCCACGCGCGAGGGGCATGTCCTGCACCAGTTCCCCTACACGGAGCAGCCTCTGCCCCCTGCCGAGGAAGGCCGGACGTCCGTCGCCCCGGCGTGGGGGCCGGTCCCCGATCCACAACCCGGCGCCGAACTGGTACCGCCGATCCAGGCCGCGGTCGACTACTCGTTCACACCGCTCGAGCTGGACCACCCCAACCCGTTCGGCGTCACCGTCGTAATGATGGAGGAGGACGGCTACCGGGTGCGTCTGACCGAAGCGTTCGCGTTCTGACGGGCGACGAACGGGGCTGGCCTGGTGACCGGGGATCCGATGGAGCTGCTGGCGGCCGGCGAGGGGCGACCTCGCAGGGAACCCGGCTTCGTGGAGAGCCGGACTCCCTAGGAAGCCTGTCTCCGCCCCTGGTTGCAGACCCCGGAGACGGTGGCGGTCCGGTGCCGTCAGCCGAGTGCGTCGAGCAACTCACGCTCGCGCTCAGCACTGAGCCCTGCGCGCCTTTCCCGGTCCAGCCCCTGCTCGCGCTCCCAGCGCAGCGTGTCGGCCAGCGTCTCCGCCGCGGGACGGTGGCGCAGTCCCGCGCTGCGCGCCGCGGACCCGGCCCGGGCCGACCACCCTTCCCAGCCCGGCTCGACCAGCCACAGCGCCAGCGACTCGGGACCCATGTACTCGGCCACCTTGTTGGCGAGCAGCCACGCCGAATCGGCGGTGACCACCGGGCCGGTGTGACCGCCGACGGCACGGGACAGCTCGATCCACTCCTCGAACGCGACGACCGGGCCGACCGCGTCGTACGTGCCGGTGGTGCCCCGCTCCGCGCAGTCCAGCAGCCAGGAGGTCAGATCCCGTACGTCGACGACCTGGGTGGGCATCGCGGGTGTGGCGGGGACCAGCATCGGCCCCCGCGGATCGCGTGCGGCGCGGGCGACCCAGTAGCCGGAGCGTCCACTGTGATCGCCCGGCCCGCCGATGAGCCCGGCCCGCGCGACGAGCAGGCGGTCGCCCACGACGGCCGTCGACGCCTGCTCACAGGCGACCTTCGCCTCGCCGTACACCTCGCGGTCGACCTCGCTCCGGTCGGTGGGGGCGAGCAGGGCCGCGGACTCGTCCGCCCCCGGCGTGGCGTGGGACGCGTAGACGTTGCCGGACGAGACATACGCCCAGTGCCTGGCCCTGCTGCCCAGTGCGTCGAGCGCTCCACGGACGAATCCGGGCTGCCACGACACCTCGACGACCGCGTCCCACTCGCGGTCGAGCAACGGCCCGTATGCCGACGGGTCGCGCCGGTCGGCGGCCACCAGCCGTGCCCCGTCCGCGACTTCTCCGCTCTCACCGCGCGCGAGGCACGTCACCCGATGACCGCGTCCGATCGCCTGCCGCGACAACTCCCGCGCCACCCAAGCCGTTCCGCCCAGAACCAGGATCTCCATGCCGACACACAAGCACCGCGGCCCTGGTCCGGCCAAGGCGAATACGCCGACAGCAGAGGGCCTCCGGCAGACACCGCCTCGGCCCTCCGGCGACAACGCCGACGTAGGCCGACGCGACCAAGTACCGTGAGACCCACGAATGCACGACCCTTCGTGGAAAAAAGACGTGCAGGATGCACATCCTGGATGACCTCACCGGTCTTACCACCCGTGCCAAGTCTCTGCTGGAACGAACCGGCCGGCGCGATGGTCCCCCGGCGCCCCGGCTCCCCACCGAGTTCCTGCGGATCCCGGATCGCTCGGGCCGGCCGGTCCCCGCCCCCCTGACGCTCGTCATCCGTCGCGAGGGTTTCGAGCAGAGGTACGGTGGACTCCGCTACCAGGTGCGAAAGAGCTACACCGCCCAGGGTGAATGCCACGAAGTGCTCCGCGAGTGGCACTACGACCTGGGCCAGCACGTGTGGACCGGCTCCGCCCGCGGCTGGTACTTCGATTGGTTCGGGGAACGGGTCTCCTCACCCGTGCGCTATCTCGTGCACACAGATGGCCGAGTCGGCGTGGACGACGGAGGCGGCACCTTCCTGGAGATCGCCCCGTCCGTCCCTGCGCTCATCGAATCCCACGCCCTCACCGACGCGGTCTCGACCTGGAACCGCATGACACCCGAGGGCGACAGCTTCGCACTCGCCGGACAACTCGACGGACTCACCGACGTCCCCGAAGCCTCCGGCCACACCATCCGGTGGCGACTGTCCGACGATGTCGCGGTCCAGGAGTTCCGCACCTGGAGCAGCGAGGCACCACGTCAGTCGCGCGCATTCATATGGAGCCGAGGTCAGAACGGCCGGCACCGGGTCGAGGAAGCCGCTGCCCGAGCAGCGGCAAGGTGTCACGAGCTCTGGTTCGATGACGCCTCGTAGCGAGCGAGGATCTCCTGGGCATGCTGATCCTGCGGGGCGATCTCCTCGACCGTTTCGCGCGCCTTCCCGGTTCGGCCTGCCTCGCAGAGCGACCGGATCAGCCTGTAGAGAGCGTCACGGTCACCGCCCTCTGCTCGCTTGCGGAGCATGGCATCCTGCCCGCGGTCGCGTAGTGCCCGGTTGAGCCGCCTTCGAGCATGGACGTCCGTGCGGGCCAGGTCCGTGAGTTCTGTGAGCCGTCCCGCGCCGACAAGCAGGTCCATGTGCCACAGGTGGTTGTTGTGGGCGTGGTAGTCGACGGAGTAGCACTCGGCATGGGCGCTCACAAGGGCGATAGCGATGTCCCAGTCACCGGACTGTTCTGCTGCTCCTGCCTGCTCAACCCATGTCACCGGTCGAGTATCACTCAAGGCTGCTGATGATCAGAGGCCGATGGGGATCCGGGAGCTCGCAGGGGTGGAGGCGCGACAGTTCAGCCGACGGCATTCTCGGTCGGGTTCGCGTGTCGGCGAGGCGGTAGGAACCGGTGCCGGTCCCGCAGAAGGTGCCCTTGAACCGGAGAGACCGCGATCACGACGCGGCGGGAGCTGGACGTGCGTTCATTCAGACCCGCCGGACTCGGAGCCCACAATGACCCTCTGCCGGCAGATCCGGACGCAGGGTTCGAGGGGCCGCGTGCGTAACACTGTAAGACGGCCAGAAGGGACTGTTGACCTGCCTGGTTGATGCCGAGCACCGCGAACCGGCAACCGGAACGGATGTCAGCGGCCCGCAGTCAGAGTCCGTCGGCACCGACCTCGAAGGCGTCGGTGTCCACCACGTCCTGCTCGGCACGACCGCCTCAACAACGCCACCTTCATCGGCGGCCAGGGCAAGCGAGGCGCACCCCCTCAGCCAGGCTTCGTCACCCCACCCAAGGGACTACGGCGCGCCGACACCCTGCGATGGCTGATCCGCCAGCCGTCGGCGGTGCGCACCACGGTGTCGTCGTAGGAGACGGATCCGCACGTACCGTCCGCCTTGATTCCCAGTCCCTTGGATCGGACCCGCACCCGGCCGTCCGGCGAAGCCGTTACGACGACGTTGGTGACGTGATGCGCGACGGGGTTGGCGGCGCCCAGCGCCCACGCCGCGTCCCTGATGGCCGCCACCCCGGACAGCGGCGCCTGGCCGAAGTCGGTGAGGTCGTAGACCACGTCGGGGGTGAACAACTCCTCCAGCCGGTCGAGGCTTCCGTCGTCAACGAGGTGGCCATGCAACGAGACCAACTCGGTGATGGCCAGGCGGTCTTCAAGAGCGAGCGACACACGCGTCCTCTCCGGCCCGACGCGAAAAGCCAGGCCGAGCGTCGATCCGTCGATCCGTCGACGGCACCGCAGCCTCCAACGCCTTCAGGCGCGTCCCGAAGCAACAGGGCCGTCCACCGGCCGTGATCGTCCCTCACCGAGGGGCGGCCTGCCACCGACTTGGTCGCCTGCGCCCGGAACCGGGCCCGGTCCCCCGTCGCGTGCGGCGCGGCCCAGAGGCCACGGGCTTGATCATCGAACTGCCCTCTCGCGTTTCTCGAGCCACGCGAGATACCAGCTCCGGAAGGTGTGGCGCCTCCCCTGCGCGTCGTCGTACGGCTCGAAGGGCGGGTTGAGCCCGCAGTCCCGGTGGCGCAGTTCCCCACGGTGGGGGCCGACGACGATGAGCCAGCCGGTCATGCCGCATCCGTTGTCGCTGATGTGGATCGCACCCCGCCCGCGCTCCAGGTGCCAGACTCCTTCGCCGGTTTCACCGAAGGCCTTGCGGTAGTCGTCGCGATAGCCGGCGTCCTCGGCGGGGGCGAGGGGTTCGTATCCGGCGGCGCGAAGGGTCGCCCTCTGCTGGTCGGCCCAGTCCTCCGTTTCGACGAACGGCCCAGTGGCGTCCAACAGCCAGGGATATTCCTTGTCGCAGTCCCAGACCCATCCCCACGTGCCGTCGATGCGGCGCAATGACGTGAGCTCGAGTGCCGGTCCGGGGCCGCCCGCTCCGACCTCGGCCAAGAACGAGCGGTACTCGTCGGGGAGCGCGACACCGAACTGTGCTTCGACCTCGTCGATCTCAGCGGGAGTCAGGACGGCCTCGAACACCGGCCAGGGCGACAGGTCATGACCCCGGGCTCGATTTCTCGCCTCCTCCACAGCGATGACGCGTTCTCGGACTCCCGACCACTGAGCGGGCGTGTCCACGGCTCTCCCCTCGACTCGATGGTGAGCACGGACAGTAGCCCCCGCCACTGACAAGTGACCTGCCTCCGGGCTGAGTGCACGGCCCCGTGCGCGGCCGCACTGCGGTGCCGCGGGAGTGCGGTGCCGGCCGCCGGAGTGCGACTGTGCCGCACCACGCTGTTGATCATCGATCGTTAGACTCCCGTGGTTCGGAGGGTGTCGCTGGACGGGGAGGTCACGCCATGGAGGACGACCGCTGGGCCGGGTGGCCCGAGAGGTGGGCAGGCACGGAGGCCGACGTGCGGACGGTCGTGGGCGCGATCCCGCGGGAGGTCAAGGACGGGTTCGCGTACGACGAGATCCCCTGGGAGCGGTTTCCGCACTTCTACGGCCCCGGCCAGGAGATACCCGCTCGCCTTGCGACGCTCGCCCTCGGATATGCCGAAGCCTCAGATCGGGTCTTGGGGCAGTTGTGGGACGACCTCCAGCATCAGGGCACGACCATCGCGGTCGGAGCGCTGGCCGTCCCCTTCCTGCTCCGGATCGTGGTCAGCGGGTCACCCGGGCTTCGGGCGCGCACCCTCCGTCTGGTCGCCGAGATCGCCCGCTGCCAACACTTCGGGGACGGATCGCGTGAAGGCTTCCTCCAGGTCACCGAGGATCCGATGGAGGTGGAGGGCTCCACGATGTGCCCGACCAACTGGACGATCCAGGCCGCCCGCGATGCCATCACCGACGACCTGGACCTGTTGCTCCCTCTTCTCCCCCACCCCGATCCCGATGTCCGCTCCGCGGCCGCCTTCGTCCTGGCGACGGCGACCGGTGGGGTTTTGGGCGTCTCGGCAGCCCTGCACGACCGGCTGACGGTGGAGGACGATCCGAGGGTCCGCGTGAGCGTGATCCTGGCGATCGCCCAGCTCGCCCGCGAACACGGCGACGAACATGCCCCGGCCTGGGCCCGACGGCTGTGGTCGGACACCGGCCGCCCGCCCGAGATCCGCATCGGCGCCGCGCTCGCCTGGCTGTGCCTGGTGGACGACCCCGCCCCCGCCGAACTCGTAGCCCTGCTGACCGACCCGACTACCGAGCTGTACGGCGACCAGTTGCAGCAGGTGCCGTGGATCCGACCCGTCGACTCCCGCAGCGGGCTGCGGCGCTGCATCCACGACATGCTCACCCCGGACGTCCCCTGGAACAGGACCCGTTCAGGAGGTCAGCAGCCGGAGTCGGCGATCACGAAGTAGCCCGCGGCGGTCTCCTTCAGCGTGTGGGTGATGGCGACGTTGTACAGGCCCATGTTCTGCGCCGAGCCGTTGGCGTAGGTGTAGCCGCCGCTCTGGTGGGCGCGGCCGGCCTGCACCTGGTGGTAGTTGTCGTCCGTGTAGCACTTGGGTGCCGCGCCGGTGGTCGTCGCCGTGACCGGCGCGGACGAGGCGCCGACGGCGCCGGAGGGGTCCACGGCGGCGACGGTGTAGGTGTAGGCGGTACCAGCGGACAGCCCGGTGTCGTCGTACGACGTGCCCGTTGCGGAACCGGTCCTGGTGCCGTCGCGGTAGACGTCGTACGACGCGGCGCCGCCGACGGTGTTCCACGACAGGGAGGCTCCGGTGTCGGTCGTGCCCGTCACCGTGAGACCGGTGGGGGCGGGCAGGGAACCGGTGCCGCCGCCCTGACTGCCGGCGTCGAGGCCCCAGAATTTCGCGGTGTAGTAGCTGGAGCAGATGGCGTTGAGGTAGTAGGTCCCGGTGGTGCCGCACTGGTCGGGGCCGGAGCCGGGGTTCACCGCGAGGCCGTGCGCCATGCCGGAGACCGAGAAGAGGGCGACGGCGGGCTTGCCGGTGCCGTCGTCGTAGACGCTCTCGGTGGTGCCGCCGGTCAGGTTCCGGGTGCTGGACGCGGTCTGGCCGATGCCCCACACGTCGGTCCACTGGTCGCGCAGTTCGGTGGCGTTGACCGGGGCGACGGTGGTGTCGGACGATCCCTGCCAGACGGCGACGCGCGGCCACGGGCCCGAGTACTCCGGGTAGGAACCGCGGACCTTGTCGCCCCACTGCTTCGGAGTGAGGTTCTGGCAGCCGGAGGCGGCGGTCAGCGTGGTGGCGCACTGCGCCGGGAGGCCGGCGTCGACGGATCCGCCGGCGAACACGTCCGGGTAGTCGGCGAGCAGGTCCGCGGTCATGCCGCCGCCCGCGGAGAGGCCGGTGACGTACACGCGGTGGCGGTCCGAGCCGTACTGCGCCACGGCGGTGTCGACCATCTGCAGGATCGAGGCGGCCTCGCCCTTCCCGCGGGTGTCCTTGTCCGAGTCGAACCAGCTGAAGCAGGAAAGGGAGTTGTTGGCCGAGCTGGTCTGCGGGTAGACCACGGCGAAGCCCCACTGGTCGGCGAACTTCTGCCAGCCGGAGTGCGCGTGGTAGTCGCTCGCGGACTGGGTGCACCCGTGCAGGGCCACGACCAGCGGCGCCCCCGCGGGCAGGCCGGACGGAGCGTACTCGTACATCGACAGGTTGCCGGGGTTGGAGCCGAAGCCGGTGACCTGCTGGAGGGTACCGGCGGCCGCCGCGCTCTGCGTGAGCGGGGTCAGGGCGCTCAGGCCCGTGGTGACGACGCCCAGCGCGGCGGCCAGCGCGATCCGCGGGAGGAAGGTTCGCCAGGGGACGTGAGGCATGGTGCGGCTCCATGGGGTGTGGGGAGGAGGGGGAAGCGGGCGCGGAGCGCCGCCCGGCGGTCCCACCCCGCCCGGCTCCGCAGCACGCCCGGCTCAGCTGCCGGACGCCGCCGCTCCCGGCCGCGTCCGGCCCGCTGTCGTACCGGATTGCTGAATTCGGACCGTACGACCGGCCGGTACGCGGCGACATGTGAGGGGCAGCCAGAACTGCGGTTGCGGTGGTGGCTCGTGAGCCCATGGTGGCGGCGACGGCGCTGTGCCAGGGGGTCAAGTGGGCGCAATGGTGCGTCACTTGGCCTTCGCGTCACCTCGCTTGCGCAAGTCGACGCCTGGGGGTCGGTGTTGGCGATCCCCGCCCTGGCGGCCGTTCCGCGCCGCCGCGAAGACGACAGCGGCCACGAAGACCTCAGGCGTGAACACCGCCACCCACATGCCGAAGAGATGGTCAACGACTGTCGCCGTCGCCACCATCGCTACGAAGACCAACTCGAGGGGAAGCGCAAAGGAGACCCGCAGTGCGCGCTTGGCGCTCCGCCGCCGGAATTTCTTGCGCGGGACCTCGCGGATCTTGGCGGTCCTGCGAGCAGAACCGAGAGCGAGCGGCACGGCGAAGCAGAGGCCCTTGATCGACTTCACCGGCCAGAAGCCCTTGGCGTCGAGGACGGCATGCAGTTCGCCTTTCCAGGCCGCGTACAGGTAGGGCCACTCCGCCTGGGGAGTCGTGAGCCGAGCCAGGTACAACACGAGGAACGGCACGCGGAGGCTGATGAGGCGAGTCAGCGCCATGCCCCACTCGTAGGCGACGGCGCAGACTGCGGCGAGGATGGCGGCGATGCGCCATACCGCCCACGTCTCACCGAGGAGGGTTCTTCCGTGCTCGGCGACGGCGGCCCCGATCTGGGCACCCATGAGGGTGTTCACGTCGGTCAGGCTCCCTCGGGGTTCGGGGGCAGGAGCCACCCGGGCGAGGAGGCCGGCGGGCGGACGCTCTCGCTGAGTTCGACCAGGGCGAGGTGCGCTTCGCGGACGCCGTCGCCGGTCATCCAGTAGTAGCGGCGCGCGGGCCGACCGCGCTTCCTGGGTGCGGGGTCGCCGTTGCCCTCGTCTTCCCCTTCAACGTCGTTTTCGTCTGCGGCGGCGACCCAGCCCGACTTCTCCATGCGTGCGAGCGCCGGGTAGAGGGAGCCGCTGCTGACGTGGGCGGCCTCCATGAGTTCTGTTGCGTAGAAGCGGCGGGTGGGGTCCTCCAGGAAGGTCTGGGCGAGCCTCACCGCCGCGGGAGTGAGGTGCTTCTGATCCATGCTCACGACGGTACTCCCTTTTCTGCCAGCCTGGCAGATGCATGTTCACGGCACATGCAGGACTGGCAGAAAACAAGTGAGCTGCGGGGGCGGGCCGTTCGGCATTGCGCCTTCCGAATCCGTCACGGCGGCCGGTCAACTGCCGCCGGACGCCGTCCCGGCCGACCCCGAAGTGCCACATGGCCGAGACCGGGGCCGGTCGGTGGGACTGTCAGACCCTGCGGCTAGCCTCACCCCATCGCGGCCTCGCTCGTGGCCACGCCCGCACTCTGGTCCGTGAGGAGCACGCCCGATGGCTCGTACCACCCCGCCACGTCCGCTCGACGTGGAGGCGCTGTTCCCGGAGGTGGCCGGTCACCGGAGGACGGCCGTTCGCCTGCATCCGCGCCTCGGCGAGCCGAGCGCGCGGGAGAGCTCGGTCGGCGGCCCCCTGCTCTGGCCGCAGTCGGAGCCCTGGCCCCACTGCGAGGACGACCACCCGGACACGGCGTTCTCCCCTCCCGCCCAGGGACCGATACCCCTCGTCCCGGTCCTCCAGCTGTTCGCAGCCGACGTGCCCGACCTGGACTTCCCCGGCGCCACCGATCTGTTGCAGGTTCTGTGGTGTCCCTTCGACCACGAGGACGGCTACGTTCCCCGCCCCGAGATCCGTTGGTGGGACAGTTCCCTGAGCGACCTGCGGGCGGCCGATCCGCCCCGCCCGGCCGGCGCCGACGACGACTACCTCCCGGACCCGTGCGTCCTGCACCCCGAACGCGTCACCGACTACCCGAACTGGGACCTCCCGGAGGATGTAGCCAAGGCGCTCGACGCCCGGTTCGAAAGGCTGGAGGAGGAGACCGGCTGGTCGTACTGGTACCACCTGTCCGTGTCGGACGGCATCAAGGTCGGCGGGTACCCGACGTGGACGCAGGACCCCGACTGGCCGTCCTGCCCCGCGTGCAGGACGCGCATGGAGCACCTCCTGACGATCAACAGCTCCGAGTTCGACGGCGAGAGCTGGCGCACGTGGCTGCCCGCCGAGGACACCCCGGCCACGGGGACCGTCTGGGACCTTCCCTACGAACAGCGCGCCGAGATCCAACGCGCCCCCGGGCTCATGCTCGGCGACATGGGCGGCATCTACCTGTTCGAATGCACCAGTTGCCCCGACCGGCCCTTCGCCTACCGCGCGGACTGTTCTTGACCACGCGCGGCTGACGCACCCCACCGCCTGCCGGCGCACCCCACCCCGCACTGACGCGCCGCCGACCGATGTGCGAAGCTGCCGATCACAACGCAGGGGGTGCCGGTGGGGCGGGAGCGTACGGCGGACGGACGACGGCGGCACGGCACGGCCGACCCCGCGCAGGCCGCCGACAGGCGACAGCGGCACAGCACGGTCGGCCCCGCCCAGGCCGCCCTGGCGGTGCTGATGGTGGGCGGCACGGCCCTGGCGGCGCTGCTGCTGCACCCCGACAACGGCCTGTCGGCCAAGGGCCGCGGGCCGCTCGGCGGGAACGCCGTCCTCGTCGTCGGCCTCGCCCTGCTGTCACTCCTTGTCGGCCTGGGACTGTACGAGAAGTTCCGCGATCAGCCGGATACCGTCCGTGAACTCGACTCGCCGCGACAGCGGATGGCTCACGGCATCAGCCGCGTCCTGCGGGTCGGGGCATGGGTCGTCCCGCTGCTCATCCTGGTCCTGCACCGGTTCGACTCGTACGGCAGCAACCACGGGCCCGACGATCAGCCCGACCGCGAGTCCTCGTCGCCTCCCCTTCCGCCGCAGGACCCGGCATCGACCCGGGCGCCCGCCGAACACGCCGCGCACACCCTGTACTTCGGGCTGTCGCGCATCCTGCTCATTCTCGCCGTCGCCCTGCTCGTCGTGGTCGTCGTGGTCGCCGCGCTGCGCCTGTGGCGGTACCTGACCCGGCCGCAGGCGCTCGCGGCACCGGCGACATACGAGACCCTGGACGACGAGCAGGAACGGCTGGTCCAGGCCGTGGACTCGGGGCGCCGTGCGCTGCTCGACGGCGCCGACGCCCGCGCGGCCGTCATCGCCTGCTACGCCGCCATGGAGCAGTCGCTCGCCGACTCCGGTCTGACGCGACGCGCCTCGGACAGCCCGCAGGACCTGCTGGAGCGGGCCGTCGCGGGCGGCCTGCCCAACGGGGCGGCCGCCACCACGCTCACCACGCTGTTCCGCGAGGCCCGTTACTCCACGCACCCGATGGACGGCAGTCACCGCGACCTCGCCGCGGCCGCGCTCGCCGAGATCGCCGACGGCCTGCGCTCCGGGCCGTCCCGCCCCGAGGCGAGGACGGGTACCTCATGAAGACGCCCACCCGGATACGCGCTGTCGTCAACTCGATGCTGCCGACGCCCGGTTCCGTACGCCACTCGGTGGCTCTGCTGTGCGCCGCCGCGGTCTCGGCCGAAGTGCTGCTCGCCCTGGCCGACGGTGTCGGCGCGGCCGCCACCGGGCTCGCCCTGATCGCGGTGGTCGCGCTGGTCCTGATGCGTTACGCGGCGGGCGGCGGCGCCCAGGACAACGGCCATCGCAGACCGGTGCGTTTGCTGGACGGCCGGGCCCCCGCCCTCGGCGAGTGGCGGCGCATCGTGGCCAAGTCCCTGGCGGACGACGGCGAAGTCCCCTTCGCCACCGTCATGCGCCCGCAGTTGCAGCGGCTGTTCGCGGCCCGACTGGCCGAACGGCACGGCGTCGCGCTGTACCGCAGCCCCCAGCGAGCTGAGGCCCTGATCGGGGCCGAGCTGTGGCCGTGGATCGTTCCCGGGGCGACCGCCCCGCAGCCCACGCTCCCCGAGCCCGTCCTGCGCGCCCTGCTCGACCGCCTGGAAGCCCTGTGACGGACCTCGACCGCTCCAAGCGCTCTCTGACCGATACCGACCGCGCCATGAGCCCCGTGGCCGAGTTCGACCGCCTGGAAGCCCCGTGACCGATGGCGCCGCGGCCGACCCCGCTGCCACACGCATCCCTACGCCGCTACACGCATCCCGACCCCGCCCTGTGAGGAACCGACCGTGACGAGCCCGCAGCCCACCCCCCACCACGACACCCTCACCCCCCGGCAGGCGGGCGAGCGGGCCGCGGCCGTACTCGACGAGATCCGCACGGCCGTGGTCGGCAAGGCGGAGCCGCTGGCGCTGGTGATGCTCGGCGTCCTCGCCGGCGGCCACGTCCTCATCGAGGACCTGCCGGGGCTCGGCAAGACGCTGCTGGCACGCTCCTTCGCCACCACGCTCGGCCTGGACTTCCGCCGCATCCAGTTCACCCCGGACCTGCTGCCCTCCGACGTCACCGGAGCTCCCTTCTACGACCAGCGGACCGCCGACATGGTCTTCCGGCCCGGCCCGGTCTTCACCCATCTGCTGCTCGCCGACGAGATCAACCGCACCCCGCCCAAGACCCAGGCCGCGCTGCTGGAGGCGATGGCCGAGTCCCAGGTCACCGTCGACGGAAGCACCCGCCCGCTGCCGGAGCCGTTCGTCGTCGTCGCCACCGCCAACCCCATCGAGTACGAAGGCACGTACACCCTGCCCGAGGCCCAACTCGACCGGTTCCTGCTGCGGGTTCGCATGGGCTATCTGACAGCGTCCGAGGAGACGGGCATGCTGCGCGCCCGCGTCGACCGGGCGGCGCCCGAGGCCGTACTGCGCACGCTCAGCGATCCGGGCGAGGTGCTGGCCATGCGGGCCGCCGTCGAGCGCGTCGAGGTGGACGACGACCTGCTGGAGTACGTCGTCGCCCTGGTCCGCGCCACTCGGGCGCACCCGCACATCCAGGTCGGCTCCTCCCCGCGCGGCGGCCTCGCGCTGGTGCAACTCGCGCGCGCTCGCGCCGTCCTGGACCTGCGGGACTACGCGACCCCCGAGGACGTCAAGTCCGTCGCCGTGCCGGCCCTCGCGCACCGCGTGACCCTGAAGCCCGAGCTGTGGGTCCGGCAGATCGACGGCGACGACGTGATCCGCGAGATCGTGCAGTCCGTGCCCGCCCCGCAGACCTTGCCGCGCACCCCGGTCGCGTCATGACCGGACCTCTGCCGGGCGGCACGGCGGCCGCCGCCGTACGACGGGCCCTGGACGGCCACCACGATGTGACCGCCCAGCCCCCGCCGCCGCCTCCGCCCGGCTGGCGCGCCGGTGAACGCGCCCTGCGGCTCGGCACGTTGGCCGTCGTCGCCCTGGCCGCCGCGCTGCTCACCGGGCGCCCCTGGGTACTCGCTCTCGCCGTCGCTCCCCTGGTGCTGCTGGCCCTCGCCCTGCCGAACGGGCCGCGCCCGCAGGCGGTGACGGCCGAGGTGGAGGTGGAGCCGCGGCGCTGCTTCGAAGGCGAGCGGGTGACCGTGCGGATCCGGGTCTCCTACGACGGCGAGAGCGGCCGCCTGGACCCCGGTGTCACCCTCGGTCACGGGGTCCGCCTCGACCGCCTCGCGGTCGGCCCGCACCGCGTCGATCTCGTCCTGACCGCGCAGCGCTGGGGCCGCTGGACGCTCGGCACGGTCGACGTCGACCTCTACGACCGCGGCGGGATCGCCCGGCGCACCGTCCGGGCCGACCTGGGTGAGGTGGCCGTCTTCCCGCTGCCCGGACACGCGAGTCTCACGCCCATCCCGGTCAGGCTGCCGCAACGCCTCGGCGAGCACACCGCCGTGCAGCGCGGCGAGGGCGTCGAGGTCACCGGCGTGCACCCGTATGTCCGGGGCGAACGGCAGCGGCGGATCCACTGGCCGGCCACGACCCGCCGCGGCACCCTCCAGGTCCACCAGTTCGCCGCGGAGCGCGCCGCCGACACCGTGGTGCTGCTGGACGTGCTCGCCGACGTCGTCGACCCGGTGACCGGCGCGTCCTCGCTCGACGAGACCTTCCGGGCCGCGGCCGGGCTGGTCCGCGCCTACCTGCGCACCCACGACCGGGTCGGCGTCGTGTCCGTGGGGGGAACGACCCGCTGGCTGCAACCCGGCAGCGGGCAGGGGTACTTCTACCGCATCGTCGAGAGTGTGCTGGAGGTCCGCAAGGACCGCGCCTACCGCACGGAGGGGCTCGGCCTGCTGCCGCCGCCCGCGCTGCCCCAAGGGGCGCTGGTGTACGTCATCACGCCACTGAGCGACCAGCGGATCCTCGACATCCTGCACCAGGTACGCGGGCGGGCCAACCCGATCGTCGTCGTCGAGATCCCCACCGGCGACCCCGTCGTGGAACCCGGCGACACCGAAGGCGAACTCGCGCTGCGGCTGTGGCGTGCCGACCGCGACGCCATGCGCTTCGCCCTCGCGGAGCACGGCATCGCGGTCGTCACCCACCGGTCTGGCGAGACCCTCGACCTCCCACTCGCGCCCCTGCTGCGCACGCGCATCCACGGGGGGACCCGATGACCGCCGGGGACCCGATGACCACCGCCTCCACCCGGGTCGCCGGGCCGGACCCGCTCCCGGCCGACCACCGTGCCGCCCCGCCCGTCGCACGCCTCTTCGCCCGTCTCACCTCCCGCGCCACCGACCGGCTGCTCGGCACGGCCCTCGCCGTCGCCGCCTGCGACCCGCCGGCCGTCCCGCACGCACCCCTGCTGGTCAAGTTGCTGGTCCTGGGAGCCGCGGCGGGCGCGTGGTGGGCCGCTCCGATGGTCGACCTGCGGCCTGTCCAGACCTCCGGCCGCTGGCGGACCCTCGCCGCCCGGCGGCGGACGACCGTGCTGCCGGCGGCGGCGATCGCGGTCGCCGCCGCCACCAACCCCGCGCCCTGGCTGGTCGCCTGCATCGCCGCCCTGCTGCTCGCCTACCTGCTGGTCACCGATGCATGGACGGTCGGTGCCACCGCCCCGCCCGGCCGGCCGCAGGCGACTCCCGCGCTCGCGGCCGCCGCGGCGACCGCGGTCGTACTGCTCGCCGCCCAGGCGCCTGTCGGAGGCACCTCATGGGCACGCCTACCCGCCTCACTCGCCGTCGCCGCCACCGCGGTGTGTCTCGTACTGGCACTGCGCACCCGCCTCCACCCACCGCCTGGCTGACTGCCGAGACGGGCCGTCGGCCCGCCCCGCCGACTCCGCCGGAAAAGGCTTGGCACGCGACACCCCCACCCTTTATCGTCATGCTGACATTTACTGGGCAAGGAGCTCCTCATGGCTGTCAGCGACGTCCTGGGCGGCATCGTCGCGCCCCTGAACACGGTGCTGTTCGACTTCGGCCGCGACGCGGTGACCTGGGCGGAGCTGCTCGGCTTCGCCACGGGCGCGGCCTGCGTCTGGCTGACCGTCAGGGCGAAGACCGCCAACTTCCCCGTCGGCATCGCCAACAACCTGTTCTTCCTCGTTCTGTTCTGGAGCGCCCGGCTGTACGCCGACGCCGCGCTGCAGGTCGTGTACCTGCTCCTGGCCGCCGTCGGCTGGTGGACCTGGCTGCGGGGCGGCGAACTCCGCTCCGCCCGCCCGATGGGCCACGCCAGCGCGCGCACCGTCGTCGTCCTGCTGCTGCTGGCGATACCCGCCACCTGGGGTCTGACCGTCGTGTTGACCCGTGCCCAGGACATCGCGCCGTTCTGGGACGCCGCGACCACCGCCCTGTCGCTGGCCGCCCAGTGGCTGCTCAACACCAAGTCCTACGAGAACTGGTACTTCTGGATCGCCGCGGACGTGGTCTACATCCCGCTCTACTTCGCCAAGGTGCTCTATCTGACGGGCGTCGTCTACGTGCTCTTCCTGACGATGTGCCTGCTCGGACTGCGCCGGTGGCACCGGGAGTTGGCCGTCTCCGGCCGTTCGTCCGCCGCGGCACGGCTGGTGCGCGCATGAGCGCCTCCTTCGGGCACGGGCTGGTCATCGGCAAGTTCTATCCGCCGCACGCCGGTCACCATTTCCTGGTGCGCACCGCGGCGGACAGCTGCCGTCGCGTCACGGTCGTGGTGATGGCGGCCGACGTGGAGTCGATACCGCTGGCCGAACGGGTCGCCTGGCTGCGCGAGGCGTACACGGACCGGCCGCACGTGACCGTCGCGGGCATCGTCGACAACATCGAGGTGGACTACGACAGCGACGACGCCTGGGCCGGACACGTCGCCCTCATGCGCGAGGCGGTGGCCACCGCGGCGCACGCCGCCACACCGATCGACGCGGTCTTCACCTCGGAGCCCTACGGCGCCGAACTGGCGCGCCGGTTCGGCGCGGCGGACGTCCGCCTCGACGCCGCACGGGAGACCTTCGCGGTGTCCGCCACGGCCGTCCGCGGCGACCCGGCGGCCCGCTGGGACGCGCTGGAGCCGCCCGTGCGGGCCTGGTTCGCCCGGCGGGTGGTGGTGCTCGGCGCCGAGTCCACCGGCACCACCACGCTCTCCCGCGACCTCGCCCAGGCACTGCGCACCCGTGGCGGTCCTCACGCGCTCACCGGGTGGGTGCCCGAGTACGGGCGCGAACTGACCGTCGCCAAGCTCGCGGTGGCCCGCGCGCTGGCCGCCCGCCGCGGCGGCCTGCCCGAGCCCACGGTCTTCGACCTGGAGTGGAGCGACGCCGACTTCGAGAACGTCGCCGCCCGCCAGACGGCCGACGAGGACCGCGCCGCCCGGGCCGGCGGACCTGTGCTGGTGTGCGACACCGACGCGCTCGCCACCACCGTCTGGCAGGAGCGCTACGTCGGCCGGACCACCGAGGCGGTCCACCTCCTCGCCGACGCCATGCCGCCCAGGGCGCTGTATCTGCTCACCGACCACGCCGATGTGCCCTTCCACGACGACGGCCTGCGCGACGGCGAGGAGCTGCGTCCCTGGATGACCGAGCGGTTCCGCAAGGTGCTGGCCGATCGCGGGGTGCCCTGGCAGGAGGTGCGCGGCGACCGCGCGACGCGGCTGCGACGCGCCCTGGAAGCGGTCGACCGCATGCTGGAGCGGGGCTGGCAACTGGCCGCGCCGCTCGGCTGAGTTCGGGGCCCGGCGTGTCCGTGGGCGCGCAACGCGCCTACGGCGTCGGCGCCTTGGGCGTCAGCGCCTCTGACCTTCGCGGCCGTACGCCGTCGGCAAACGACGGATCCGTCACGGGGACGCGGGCTGCGGACGGGCCGCCGTGGTGTGCTGCGTGAAGCGATTCCGGTACGACGTCGGCGTGGTCGCGTACTGCGCGGTGAAGTTCTGCCGGAAGGTCACGGCGCTGGCGAACCCGCACGCCGAGGCGATCCGCGTGACGCTCCAGGCCGTCGTCTCCAGCAGCCTGCGGGCCTCGTCGAGTCTGCGGGTGAGGACCCACCGGGCCGGGGTCATGCCGGTCGCCTCCTGGAAGCGGCGGGAGAAGTTGCGCGGGCTCATCCTCGCGTGAGCGGCCAGTTCGGTCACCGACAGGGGCTGATCGAGGTTGGCCAGGGCCCAGGTGACCGTCTCCCCGATGGGCCCCACGGCGTCGTCGGGCAACGGCCGGTCGATGTACTGGGCCTGGTCGCCCTCCCGGTGCGGGGCGATGACCAGGTGACGCGCGACCGTCGTAGCCGTCGCCGAGCCCAGCCGCGTCCGCACGATGTGGAGGCAGGCGTCGAGCCCGGACGCCGTACCGGCGGAGGTGAGCACGTCGCCGTGGTCCACGTACAGGGAGTCCGCGTGCACGTCCACCGCCGGGTAGCGCGCGGCCAGTTCCGCCGCCGCGGTCCAGTGCGTCGCCACCGACCGCCCGTCGAGCACCCCGCTGCCGGCCACCGCGAACGCGCCGAGGCAGAGCCCGACGATGCCCGCTCCGCGTTCGTGCCCGTCCCGGATCAGATCGGTCATGGTGCCGTCCGGTTCCGGGAGCTCCTCGGGCCAGGAAGGGAAGACCAGCAGATCGGCGTCGTCCGCGGCCGCCGGTCCGGCGAGATCGCCGAGCAGGACCCCCTCCGAGGTACGGACCGGCCGCCCGTCGGAGCTCCAGACCGTGATGGTCCACCCCTGCGCCAGCCCCAGCCGGCCGACCTCACCGAACACGAGCAGCGGCGCGGCGAGATGGAAGGCGGTGATCCCGTCGAAGGCGTGAACCGCGATACGCATGGCCCTCTGTCCTGATCTCATCGAATATCTGCTTCTCTGCCACTCACTGTAGGCCGTGCCGCGCGCCGAGGATGGACGCAGATCGAAATCCACGACGTCACGGCACCACCGAGGCCCACGCCCCCGCGCGGGCCGACCCGCCAGACGAAGGAGAGAACGTTGACCACCCCACGCCGCGCCCTTGTCCTCATCGACGTGCAGCAGGAGTACTTCGAGGGACCGCTCACCATCCAGTACCCGCCCCGCGACGCATCACTGGCCCGCATCCTGGAAACCCTGGACCTCGCCGCCCAGGCCGGCCTGCCCGTCGTCGCCCTCCAGCACGAAGCCCCGCAGGACGCCCCCGTCTTCGCGGTCGGCTCGGCCGGCTGGGAACTCCACCCGGAGGTGGAACGCCGCCTCCCCCCGACGGCCAGGCGCGTGGTCAAGAACTACTCGGACATCTTCTCCGCCACCGGCCTCGCCGACTGGTTCAAGGAGAACCAGATCGACACGCTGACCCTGGTCGGCTACATGACCAACAACTGTGTCCTCGCGACCGCCGCCGCGGCCGAACCCCTCGGTTTCACCGTCGAGGTCCTCTCCGACGCGACCGGCGCCGTCCACCTCTCCAACGAGGCCGGCACCGCCTCCGCCCGGCAGATCCACGAGACCCTGATGACGCTCCTCCACTCCAACTGGGCCGCGGTCACCACCACCGACGCCTGGACCAAGACCGTCACCACCGACGACCGCACCCCGCACAGCGACATCGTCACCTCGGCCGTTCAAGGCCGGGACGCCAACTGACGACGGAACGAGGCCGGTTGCGCGCCGCGGACCTGCATGGTGGAGAGTGGGCTTCCGACAACTTCCACGTCAGGAGCGCTCCTTCCGATGACCGCACAGCCCACCCGCCCTGAGCGCAGCGGTTCCGGGACCGCCTCGCTCACGGGTGTCACGCCGTTCAAGTCTGCCCTCGTCAAAGCGGTGTTCAGGGATGTGACCCCGCTGCATGTCTCGCGGCCGGCCGCGTGGGCCGCGGCGTCGGTGACGCGGACGGTGCTGACGGAGATCATCGACGGCGCGCGGAGGGCGGCGGCGGAGCAGGCCCGCACGAAGCTGATTCCCGGGGATCTCGTGTCGGCGATCGGCCGGAACGTCCAGCTCGAGGTGGGGGCCACGTGGTACCTCCACAGCCCGACGTTTCACGGCCTGATGGGTGTCCTGTACGACGCCGACGGTGTCGTCGTGTCTGCGCGTGAGCGCCGCGGACCGCGCACACCGAGTGCCGTGGCCGGCGCCCACAGATTCGAGGCCGGGATCAAGAAGCTGCTGCGGAGCCGGGCGGCGACGGCCGTACCGGCGCTGGTCCGTGACCTGGACGGAATCGCGAGCGTGTTCCTGACGGACCTCGCCCGGGACGCGGCCACGGTCGTCCGCGAGGGCGGGGCCAGGCGGTACGGCACGGTCGCCCTGGCCACGTCGGACGAACCGGCCCCGCCCCCGCTCCTCAAGGATGCCCCCCGGCCGCGGCCCGCCCGCGGGTGGGACGGGCGGACCATCGGCAGGGACGACATCCTCGCCGCCACCAGGATGCAGTTGTTCGGCGGCAGCCTCAGGCAGCGGGCCCTGGCTGAAGCACGCGAGGCGACACGGAACACCGAGTCCGGCTGAGCGGCGCGACAGGATCGGGCGGCCGGCCGACAGGTGCCGTGGTAGCGTCGCGCCGACCGCCAGGGGACCTGCCCGGACGAGCCCACCGCAGGTCGACGCGGTCCCGAGTCCGCCCCCGGCGAGATGGGCGCCGCCGTCGGCCCGCCGGACCCATCACCCAGGAGACGTCGTGGACGCAGGCACCCCCTCCACGGATTCCGCCCGTCCGGACCCCCGGCCTCGCCCGCTGGACGTCCGCTGGATCCACGGCTCTCCGTCGGCCAAACACAACACCGACCCGGACATCCAGGTCCACGCCCACGACGAACACACCGTCGTCCTGCGGCAGAACATGGCGATCGACTACGAGGCGCCGTTCCTGTTCCTGCTCTTCGGCCAGACCCGCGCGGTGCTGATCGACACCGGCGCCACCGCGTCCGCCGAGTTCTTCCCGCTGCGACGGGTCGTCGACGAACTCGTCGCCACCTGGCTCGCCCGCCACCCCCGCGACGGCTACCACCTCCTGGTGCTGCACACCCATCCGCACGGCGACCACATCGCGGGCGACGGCCAGTTCGCCGACCGCCCGGACACCACGGTGGTCGGCGCGGACCTCGCCACCGCCTGGAAGTACTTCGGATTCGACGAGGACCCCGGCGCCGTGGCGCGGGTCGACCTGGGCGGCGGCCGCGTGCTCGAATGCCTGGCCACCCCCGGACACCACCAGGCGGCGGTCACGTTCTACGACCCCTGGAGCGGGTTCCTGCTCACCGGCGACACGGTCTATCCCGGGCGCCTGTACATCCAGGACTGGGCCGCCTTCTCCCGGAGCGTCGACCGGCTGATCGAGTTCTGCACCCTCCGGCCGGTCACCCACGTCCTGGGCTGCCACATCGAGATGACCACCGAACCCGGCATGGACTACCCGATCCGCACCACCTACCAGCCGAACGAACCCCCGCTCGAGATGACCACCGGTCACCTCCACGAGATCCGCGCCGCGCTCGACGAACTCGGCGACCGGCCCAGGCGCCGCGCCTACCCCCGCTTCGTCATCTGCCCCGACGACTGATCACAGCACCCGACTGCACGCGGAGCAGCTGACAGAAAGCCTGCTCGTAGCCGTGCCCTGGCTACTCCTCGGGCTCCCAGGCGATCAGCTGCTCGACCACCTGCCGGTCGCCCTCGATCTTCAGGTCGCTCGGCGTGAGGCGGCCCCAGACGAAGAGGAGCAGCTGCTCGGCCGTGCCCGTGACCGAAGCCGAAGCCGGCGCGGCGTCGCCCGTGAGGGGAGCGGGCCACGCGCCGGTGCCGTCCAGTGCGAGGAGCCAGGAAGGGCCCTCGGTGGCGTGGTAGTGAAGGGTGGCGGCCTCGTGCGGCCAGGCCGCCGGGGTGGAGTTGCAGGTGTCGAGAAACTCCGCCACGCCGTCGATCGCGACGTCCACCGGCATCGGCTGCACGGCGCCTGCGGCGAGCTGGGCGTCGTAGGTGTGCACCAGCACCTCGTGCACCCGGCGCCGGGCGACGCCCCAGGCGTTCGCCGGTGACACGCCGGCACTCCACCACGTCCAGCACGCGCGCTCCGGACCGGCCTCGCGCAGCGTGCTCAGCAGCAGCTCGTTCGACTCGGCGTACCAGGCGAGCAGCGCCTCGAGCTCGCGCGGCGCCTCCGCGGTGTCCTTGGCCGGCGGCGCCTCGGCCGGACCCGCGGCGACGATCGCGGCCCACCAGCGCTGGCCGGTGCCCAGGTGCTGCACCAGATCGAACAACGTCCACTCGGGGCAGGACGGCACCGGCACGTCAAGACCGGGCGCGGCGGCGACCGCGCTGCGGAACGCGGCCGACCGCTCGTCGATCAGTCGCAGCAGGGCGGAGTAATCAGGGCTGTCTGTCACATCGCCTGCCTATCACCCTGGTTCAGCCGACCGCACCCCCTTTTCCAGGACGTCGGCTGCGGGGCTCGGAGCAGCTGCCGGAAGGCCCGCCGGCTCATTGGATCAGGTCGGTGTGCGGATGATCGGGAGAGGTCGGGCAGACGTAGATCTGCATGTTGTCGGTGCTGCCGACTTCGACCTTGGTCGGCTGCGAGGGGCGTTGGCCACAGCAATGACCGCCGGCGTCGTCGGCGGCGGCCCTGTCTTCGTGAGGCGTCCAACTGCGTCCCGCACGGCCGCTCCATTCGAAGGAGGCGATGGTCAGCAGCGGGACCATCTGCACCTCACAGACGGTGCAGTAGCGACGGTAGGGGTCGGTGCGGCCCCACGGGGGCCAGCCGCCGAACTTCCAGCCGGGCGCCTTCGCCAGATGGACGTCGTAGAACTCCTGCGGATAGTCCGCGTAGGAGCTGTCCAGGTCGGCACCGGCCGCCTGCCATCTGCTCCAGCCCCCGACCATGAGCCGCATCTGCGGGCTCAGATCGAGGCTGTTGGGGTACTCGGTGATCGCTTCCGGTGCCAGCACGCAGGGTTCGGGCACGTAGCCGGGGGAGTTCACCTCGTACGGCTCGGGGGGTGCGGCGAGGAGGTCGACGACCTCGGCGGCGGACCGCCAGAACAGCGCGGTCGCCGGTTTCCCATCCGGATGGTGGTCGTAGGGGCACCACAGGACCTGGAGCAGATCGGCCCGCCCGGGCGGCCGCAGCAGGGGTATGTCGCGCAGGTACAGCTGAGCCACGGGCACCATGGGGACCGGGCAGTCCGCGGGAAAGGGAGGGCCGGCGTCGAGTCGTTCGGCGAGCCTCGCGGCGTTCCGTTCCTTGACCGCCTCCTCCTCGGGCGTCATTCCACCACGGCCGCTGTGATCACTGTGCCGCCGGGCGCGCACGCGTCTTGTGAGCCGCACGTCGTCCGGCGACTGGCGGAATCGACTGTCACCGTGCAGGTGCGAGGCTTCGCAGTGCGGCCACGGCTCCGCAGCCGGCCACAGCAACGGCCCGCCGACCGAACTCTCCTCGGCCGAAGGCGACCCGGGACGAGGATGCAGCCGCATCGCAGGACGCGCCCATGGCGCCAGCTCGGGAAAGACCGCGCTCACGTCCACGGGCCGCGGCGGAGTAGTACGTACGAAGACCATGCGGGTGATCCTGTCACTGGCCACTGACAACCCATGGCCGTCTCAACCGGCTTCGGTGGCACCGGTGTTCGGCTGGTCGAGTCCCAGGTATGCAGTCTCGGCCACAGCGACGGCAGGCCTGCCTGCGTGAGTCGTGCTCCTTGCACTCCCCCGCTCAGCGCAGTACCGCCGCCAGCAGGTCACCGCCCAGGGCCGTCAGGTCGGGAAGGTTGAGGGTGTAGCGGACGTAACGGCCGTGCCGTCGCGCGGTGAGCAGGCCCGCGCGGCGCAGGACGGCGAGGTGCCGGGAGATCTCCGGGCGGGAGAGTTCCCAGAAGTGGGCCAGTTCGCTGGTGGTGTGCGGGCCGCGGGCCAGGGTGCGCAGCAGCCGCAGCCGTACCGGATGCGCGAGCGCCTCCAGCCGGAGGGTGACGGTCTCCAGGGAGACCGGCTCCGCCGGAGTCGGCTCGGCCACGGGGTACTGCACCACCGGATGCCACCCGGGCGCGTGGACCGCGACCAGGTGCGGGCGGCCGTAGACGCTGGGTATGAAGGTGACGCCGGCGCCACGGGCGGCGGTCGCCTTGTCCTGGACCTTGTCCACGACGATGGTGTCGCCGTCCGGTGCCAGGGTGACCGCGCCGGAGACCGAGGCGAGAGCCGCTTCGAGTCCCTGGCGTCGGAGCAGGTCGTTCTTCAGACGCAGGTCGGTGGCGAGTTGGACCGAGGCGCCCGCCCAGGCGTCGTCGAAGAAGGCTTCGGCGCACTCCTCCAGCGTGCGGCGCACCCGTGCCCGTACGCCGACGGGGTCCGCCAACAGCCGCTCCGCGAAGGCCTCTTGCAGCCCGCCGCGGGCCTGGGCCACGTCCAGGGCGCGCTCGCGCGCGATCGGATCGCTCAGCGGCGACGACCCGGCGAAGTGAACCCGGTTGCTGCCGCACGTGGTGACGAGCGCGGCGGTCACGTACGTCTCGTCGTCGAGCCGGTCGACGTCGTCCAACTCCTCGGCGAGGGTGGCCCGGGGCCGCGCGGGGATCAGGAAGTCGGCCTGCGAGGAACGCCAGAGGAACTCAGCCTCCCTGAGCCGCTCGGCCAACTCCGGCCGCAGCCCGGCCCAGACGTCCGCGGCCCAGCCCGCGAACCGGGGATGGTGACCGGGTTCGGCCAGCACATGCAGCATCGCGGTCAGCTCGGCCAGCGGCGAGGCGGCGAACCGCACCCGTCCGGACGGCAGGCCGCCGATGTCGATCCTCAGCGTCATCCCGTCATCATCACCGCCCGGACACCGCTACCGGGGTGCCGATTGACGATGAGCGTCAACCGACGTGCCCCGCCCCGGCGGCCGGACGCACCGTCTGACGTCATGACAACCACCCTCGGAATCCGGCCCCGTGCCCTCGTCCGCGCCTCCGGCGGCCCCCGCTACGCCGTCGCCCTCGCCGTGGACGCGCTCGGCACCGGCCTGCTGCGGCCCTTCCTGCTGCTCTACGGCGTGAGCGTGCTGAGACTGTCCGCGCCGGTCACCGGCACCGCCATGACGGCCGGCATCGTCGCGGGCCTCGCCTGCATGCCCGCGGTGGGCCGGTGGCTGGACCGCGGCGCGCGCAGCACCGTCGTCGCGGCGGCCATGCTGGTGCGGGTGGTGGGCGTGGCACTGCTGCTGGCCGCTCCGACGGGGCACGTCGGGCTGTTCGCGGCGGCGGCGCTCTTCCTCGGCATCGGCAACCAGGCGTGGCCGGCCGCCCACGCCGCGCTCGTGGCCACCGTCTCGCACGGCCGGGAGCGCGACGCCGCCCTCGCCGCGGGCCGCGCCCTGCGCAACGCCGCCCTGGGTGTCGGGGCTCTGCTGGCCACCGTCTGTCTGGCGGGCGGGACCACCGCGCTGCGGGCGCTGGCGGGGGTCTCCGCGCTCGCCTACCTCGCCGCGGCCGCCGCGGCGTGGTCGGTCCACGTCCAGGCCGACCCGGCGCGGGCCGCGTCGGCCGACAGCCGCGAAGTCGGGCCCGCTCCCTGGCTGTTCACGCTGCTCGCCGCCAATGTCGTCTACGTCTTCTGCCTCAACGTTCCCGAGATCGCGATCCCCCTGGTCCTGGTGACGCAGCTGCACGCGTCCCCGGTGTGGTCGGCGGCCGTCTTCGTCGCCAACACGGTGCTCGTCGTCACGCTTCAGGTCCCCGTCACGGTCTTCCTGTCCCGCTACTCCCGGCGGAGCGTGCTGGCCCTGTCGGGCGTGGTGCTGGCCGCCTCCTACCTCGGCTTCCTCGCGGCCGCCTCACTGGGACACGGCTGGGCCGTACCGGCCGTCGCGGCGGTGTCCGTGCCCTGCACGATCGGCGAGATCATCTACGCGGGCAGCGCCACCGCGCTCGTCACCGCCCTCGCCCCGGCCCACGTCCTGGGACGCGCCCTGGCCCGCTTCCAGTTCTCCACGGGCTTCGGCCTCGCCGTCTCCCCCGCGGTCATCACCGGCCTGGCACCCCACGGCCCGGCCGCCCTCTGGGGCAGCCTCACGGCGGCTACCCTCCTGTCCGCGGGGGCCGTCGCCACCGAGAAGGACCGAGGGCGGCCGCGCCCGGTGAAACGCCCGGTGCGGAGCGACGCGTGCCGACGCCTGCCGACTCCGGCTGGTGACGATCGCCGCGAACCACCGAACGTCGACGCCGACTGGTGACGATCACCGCGTGTCACCGAGTGTCGACGCCGACTGGCGAGCACCGACGGGTACCGATGAGTTCACCGTCCTCGGGCGGTCTGCCCGGCGACCCGACCGTTCTCGACAGGAGTGCCATGTCCACCATCCAGCCAGTGATCCTGACGGCCGACCAGGACGTGCTGGCCCGCTTCTACACGAAGCTGTTCGGCGCCGAGGAGATCTTCCGCGTACCGGAGGAGGGACCGGCCTTCTATCTCGGCCTGCGCATCGGCGACACCGACCTCGGCCTGGTGGCCAGAGCGGACCTGGACCCCGAGGCGGCGCCACGGATCCTGCTCAGCATCGGGGTCGACGACGTCGACGAGACGCTCGCCCGGGTGACGGCGCTGGGCGGCTCGGTCGGCGGAGGCCCAAACGACATGCCGTGGGGGCAGCGGGTCGCCCACATCAAGGACCCCGACGGCAACCCGGTCAACCTGACCCAGCCGATCCCGGCCCCGTGACGTCCGTCGTGTGACGTCAGTCGTGTGCGACGACCGCGACAGGCACGGTGGCGTGATGCAGGACGGCGTGCGCCACCGGGCCGATGTGGGCGCCGAACGCGGCACGGCGGATACGGCGTCCGATGACGAGGACGGCGGCTTCGCGGGAGGCGTCCACCAGGTGGTCGGCAACGCTGCCCACGTGGGACTCCACGACCACGTCGACCTGGGGATGCTTCCGCTGCCAGGGACCCAGGACCTCGGTCAGCGCCTCGGTGCCCTCCTGCGAGAGCTGCGCGTAGAGGCCCGCGTCCACTGCGAGGCCGTAGGCGTAGTACGGCGGCACGCTCCCTCCATGCACCACCCGCAGCCCCGTGCCGAGCCGGGCGGCCTCGGCGAACGCGAACTCGATCACCTCGTCGGCGGGGGCATCGGCGGCGAGCCCCACGACTACGGGCGGCACCGGCCCTCGCGCCGTGGCGGCGGAGCCCGCCGCATGTTCCTCGTCCCCGGCGGCAACCACCGCGGCTCCCCCGCCCTCCGCGGCGCCCGCCGCATGTCCTTCGTCCCTGCCGCCGGCCCGCCCGTCGGCCCGGACCAGCACCACGGGCAGTTCGGCGTGCGCGACGACAGCGAGTCCGACGGACCCGACGAGAAAGCCACCGACGCCGCTCAGTCCCCGGGAGCCGAGGACCAGCAGCTCGGCGTCCTTCGCCGCGGAGAGCAGGGCCTCAGCGGGCGCGCCGGTCATCGGCTCCACGGACACGTCCACACCGGGGTGGCGCAGCCGCAGCCCCTCGGCCGCCTCGCGGGGAATCCGCTCGGCCCAGTGCTGAAGGGTCTCCGCGCCCAGGGTGGGTGCCTGGGCCACCGGCGACGGGACCGGCTCCGTGACATGGACCAGCCTCAGCGGAAGGCCGCGCAGCGCCGCCTCGCGGGCGGCCCACTCGGCCGCTGCCCGGCTCTCGGGTGAACCGTCCAGACCTGCGACGACAGAGCGCGACATGACATTTCCTCCTGTGTGGACGACTGCACCCACTTTCGCGGCGAAGGGGGTTGCCACAGCAGGGGCCGCACGTCCCCCGCGCGAGCCGTTGGGCCCCATCACCCACCGGCGGATGGCCCCCTGTCACCGGCCGGCGGACGACCGCCCTACCGCGGTCTGCGCGTCGGCTGTCGCGAGCACGGTGTCCGCCAGTTCCACGGCGGTCTGCCCGCCGCTCGCGTCGATGCGGTCCAGGCCCAGTCTGTCGATGGCATCGACCATCAGCGTCTGGTAGCGCTCGGTGCGGGCCAGGAACTTGTCCATCAGGGCCCGTTCCTCGTCCGTCGCCGCCGCGTAGTCGCCCCCCGCGTGAATGCGGGCCCGTACCACGGAGTCGTCCGCCGTGAGCCACACGGCGGCCGTGCGCGGGACCCGCAGCCCCGCGACGCGGGCGGGCCAGAGGGCCGATCCCTCCAAGACCAGGCCCGTGCCCGTCCTGCCGCGGTCCTCGGTCGCATGAGCCGTGATCAGCTCTTCGATGCGGGGCCACAGCCGCTCGTAGTGGCCGAGCACGGACGTGATCAGTTCGTCCGTCGTCAGCGATCCGTAGTGCTCGGCGACGTGCGCCGGCACCTCCCGTTCCGGGGTCCTCCAGGGACGCCCGGGGTGCCGGGCCAGCAAGTCGGTGCTCCGGCACTCGAACCCGAGCCGTTCCGCCACCACTTGGGCGACGGTCGACTTTCCGACGTTCGACGTCCCGCCGATGAGTACCACCCGCACATCATGCACGCCGTCGACCCTGCTGATCGCGACACCTGTGCGGGGGGGCCTTCGGCGCGCGGCGGAGCGGCTCACCCGGGGGCCCGAACAGACCAGCGGGCAACCGCCTGCACACCGTAGGGTCTTGGATCATGACTGATGGATCATGCCCGTGGCGCACGGCCCTCGACCCCGGCCCGCTCCGGCCGACCCGCCCTGCGGGGCCCGCGACGGACGCGTTCACGGAGGTCCCGGCGTGATCGACTCCACGGCCCATGTCCGCGTGGCCCGCCCGTCGAGGGATCTGGCCGCGGCCGAGCGCTTCTACGTCGAGGGCCTCGGCCTCGACGTGCTGTGGCGGACCACCGAACGCGTTCCCGGCGAGCACGATCTGCTCATGGTCGGACCGCCGGGCGGCTCCTGGCACTTCGAGCTGACCCACGATCCGGAACAGCCGCTGGAACCCACCCCGACGGTCGACGACCTGTTCGTCGTCTACCTCGGCGCCCCCGTGGACCCGGCGCTGACCGACCGTCTGATCGCCGCCGGGGGACGGCTGGTCCCCGCCCACAATCCGTACTGGGACGAGCACGGGGTCACGATCGCCGACCCGGACGGCTACCGCCTCGTCCTGTGTTCCCGCAGCTGGGGATAGCGACGGATCGCCACGGCCCCGGGTGTGCGGAGCGCGCGCCCGTCCGTCGGCCAGGTCCTCGGGCTCCCGCGACGGCGGTCGGGCGACCAGGCAGGGCTGGCGGGCGATGTCAGTACCGCGTGGCAGGGTGTGTCCCGTACGGAAGATCCGTGCACGGATGTGACCTGAGACTTCCAGGAGCAGCACGTGGAGAGCCCCGACACCGCCCCGGCCAGCGGGCACACCGCGCGGCCACGCTCCGACCTGTCCGCGATCACCACCTGGTGGCGGGGACTGGGCGGGGACGGGTTCCTCGTGCTCCCGCCGCCCAGGCGCAGCCGCTGGACGCAGTCCGACGGCCACGGCGACGCCGCCGAACTCGTCGCGCGACACAAACTCGACGACTCCGTCTCCTTTGCGTACTGGCACTGGCAGTCCCACCGGAGCGCCTTCGACCGCTCCGGGGCCCTGACGGGCGAACTGCTGCTGCACTGGGGCGGCGACCACGCCACCGTCGCCGCCGGGCTCGGCGAGGGGCCCGCCGGTTTCCGTGTCGCCGACGGCGGGCCGGGACACGCGTTCCGGCTGGACCGGGTCACCGCGCGGGACGAGGCGGGGCTGCCCGACCCCGAGGACCCCGACGGTGTACGCCAGTTCCTCGCGGCGCTCGCCGAGCCGGTGGACCGCGGCGCCGCCCTGCTCCGGTACCGGGAGCTGTCGGAGGCCGAGGCCGGATGGCTCCACGATCGGCTGCGCGACCCGCTGGACCTGACCGCCGCCGCCCGGTTCGTGGCCGCGCTGGAGCGGCGGGACGCACTGACCCGCGACGAGACACAGCGACTGCTGACCGCCGTACGACGCGATCACGCACAGGGGGTCACGCAGTGGGCCGCCTGGCGAGAGCTGCTCCAGGCGCTGCTGCGCCACGATCACGAGGAGGCGTGGGAGATCGTCGCCGGCCTCGGCTCCGGGGCGTCCGCCGTCCTGCTCCAGGTGCCGTCCGAGCGGGGCCTGGCCGTGGTCCGCGCGTGCGCGCTCGCGGGCGACCGCGCCTCCGTCCACGCCTGGTTCGCGCTGCACCGGTCCCTGCGCGAGCCCGATGCCGTGACAGCCGCCGCCGACCTCGCGACGGAACTCATCGCCTCCCGGGTCCCGGAGAACTGCCTGCACGGCCTGTACGACGCCCTGGTCTGGGCGGTCACGGCCGACTGGCGCCGGGAGACCGGGGCGGACCACCGCGCCGGACTGTCCTACGGCGCCCTGTCGGCGGTCCGTTTCGCCACCGACCAGCGCCTGCCCCACGCCCTGCGCCTGCTCGCGGCGCACGCAGCGCGCGACCAGTCGGATCGCGTACGGGAGGAAGCGCTCAAGTCCGACGGATCCGTGCTGGTGGGCACCGACCCCGCCGAGGTGCTGGCCGCCGTGGACCGCTTCGAGGCGGCCCGGGACGCGCTCCTGACCGGCACCGGCCCCGATCTCACCGCCTCCGAAACGTCGTTGGGCAAGCTCTGGCACCGGTACCGGACACTCACCGACGCCGACGTGCGCTGGCTGCGGGAGCAGGTGGCCGCCCCCGGCACCTCCCTGCAAGGGCTCGGCTTCTGTCTCGAACTCCTGCTGGCGCACGGCATCGCCACGGCCGACGACGTGGAGGCGCTCCTGCCGCGCCGCCTGAAGGACCTCACCAAGGCGTACCGCACCACGTACACCGAATGGCGTCACCCGCTCGTCACGCTGACCTGTCTCGCCCTGGACCTGGACCACCCGGCCACGGCGAAGCTGGCCGCCTGGTGGAACGGGGCCCGCCCGTTGTGGAAGAACGAACTGCGGCTGCTGACCCATCTCGGCGCCCCCGACGAGGCCAAGGCCGCCGAGCTGTGGGACTTCGTCATCTCGCCCGCGCACGACGTGGGCCAGTTGATGACCTGGGTGCTGGTCCGGGCCCGCCTCGACGGGGAGCACCCGCTGCTCGTCGCGGACCGCCTGCTGGGCACCCCCGGCATCAGCCCGCATGTCCTGCACCGCGTGCTGATCGGCGTGTGCGACCCCGAACAGCCGCTGTGGCACTACGCCGTGGACCCGCGCAGCCGCAGCTGGTGGCGGCGCGCCGTGGAGGTCGCGGACCACCCCGGCCTCTCCCCGCAGGCCCGCGCCCTCGGCCTGCGCACCGCCCGCGAACACTGCCTGGTCCGCCACCCGGACCAGGTGAAGCCCGCCCCGACCGAGGCCGAGCGGGCGGCGGCGCTGGCGTGGATCGAGGAGCACGCCGGGGACTGACCAGGCCGGCTCGGGCCACGGTCCCGTGGCGGCGGCCGCGGGTTTCCCGGAGACGGGCGAAGCGGCCCGCGCCCGGAAGGCCGGCGCGGACGTCTACTCGTACACGGCCGCGATGTCCACCGGCCGGAAGCTGCTGGCCCCCTTGGGGCGGTAGTTCATCGTCCAGGTGGGACCGGCGGAGTGCGGTGCACCGAAGAGATCGCCGTCGGGGCAGCCGAACGACATCGTCTCCCCCGCGATGGCGATGCCCGAGCCCTGGTAGGAGTCGCAGACCTGCCCGTCCGCCAGCACGATCTTGAACGGGTAGGGTTCTTCGTCACCCAGGAGGGCATCGGGCAGCGGCTCGGTGAGCCGGATCTTCAGCACCTTCCCGATGGGCCCGCTGTAGGGGCACAGCACGGCGGGACTGAGGTCGTTCGGGGGGCTGAAACAGGGGTCCTTGATGTCGTCGCCGACGGTGCAGCGGTAGGCGTCCACGCGGGTGGCCGAGGACGACGCGGCGAAACAACTGCCGCTCTCCGTACGGACGACGGAGATGTCGTCGGCCGGTTCGCCGAAGGTCCAGGGCGTGAAGGTGTTGACCTCGGTGGCGGCCCTGACGGACGCGGAGGGCGTGCCCGCAGGCGACTCGGAGGCGTCCGCCGCGGGCTCGGCCGAGGCGGTGCCTGCCGACGGGGGCGGAGACGAGGACGAGGACGCGGTGGTGGTGGACGTCGGCGAGCTACCGGCAGCGGCGCCGGGGGTTGCGTGGTCGTGGCCCGGCAGGAAGTGGAGCAGCCCGAAGGAGAGCGCCGCCGACACGGCGGCCGCACCGAGCGCCTTGTAGATCAGCCGCCGCCGCTGACGGGGCCCCGCACCCGCGTCCGCGTCCGTCGTCGTGACGACGCCGGTCGGTGTCGCGGTGAACGACTGCTCCTGGAGCAGTCCCGGCAGGTCTCCGGCCGCCGGGCGGCGCGCCGGGTCCTTCTGGAGCGCGCCGCGTACCGCCCTGAGCAGAGACGGGGGCAGGCCGTTCAGGTCGGGCTCGGTGTGCTGGATGCGGTAGGCGAGCGCCTCGGCGGGGCCGGTGCCGAAGGGGTGGCGTCCCAGGCCTGCGGCCGCGACGACCAGCCCCCAGGTGAACACGTCCGCGGCGGGTCCCGCGGCGCCGGTGGCGAGTTGCTCGGGGGCGAGATAGCCGGGCGTGCCCAGCCGCCAGCCGGTGCGGGTGACCGCACTGGCGTCGGCGAGCTGGGCGATCCCGAAGTCGATGACCTTGGGGCCGTCGGGTCCGAGCAGGACGTTGGAGGGCTTGAGATCGCGGTGCACGATGCCGGCCGCGTGGATGGCGGTCAGCGCCACGGCGAGCGCATGGGCCAGCGCGACGGCGGCCTCGGGCTCCAGCGGGCCCGCGTCGAGCCGTTCGGCGAGCGATCCGCCGGGCACGTACTCGGTGATCAGGTAGGGGTCCTCCCCCTGCGCCGACAGCTCCAGGACCCGTACGACGTGCGGGGTGTCCAGCGTGGCCAGGGCTCGCGCCTCCCGCTCGAACCGCCGCAGGAAGCCCGGGTCGTCGGCGAGTTCGGGGCGGAGGATCTTGACCGCGACGCGTCGCCCTTCGGTGTCCTCGCCGAGGTACACCACTCCCATGCCGCCCGCGCCCAGCCGCCCGACCAGCCGGTGGCCACCGCACTCACGTGGGTCCTTGGCACCGAGTTCCCGCATCGCTCCCCCTCCGGACCCCGCGACACACGCGGCGGCCGCCCCACGCACATCATGACGCACCGGGCACCCGGGCGACGCACGGGCACCACCTCCGCGGCGGGCGGCCCGCGGGCGACACCTCGGCGGCCGGCGCGCGGCCCTGACGGACGGTCAGCTCCGTGCGGTCCTCGTCAGCTGCCGCAACTCGATGACCGTCGCGACGGCACGCAGCCAGCGCGCGGCGGTGTCGTCGGCGGCGATACCCGCCCCCAGTTCGGCGCCGGTGGCCAGCCAGGGCCGTACGACGGCCGACGCCTCCCGGCTCGGCAGTGGTTCGGGGAGCGAGGTGGCGTAGGCGAGGCCGCCGGCCCGGACGGTGTCGGCGAGGAAGGCCACCGAGCGCGGCCGGGTGCCGAGGCGGTCGAGGAGCACGGCCGCGCCCACGACGCCGTCGCCGAACAGGGCGGTGCGCCGGGGGCCGGGCGGCGCCGTGAGACCGTGGCGGAGCAGGGCGCTGATGTCGAGCCGCGCCAGCTCGTCGTCGGAGCGGTCCGGGGGGTACGGGGCCGAGTTCGATTCAGGGTTCATGTTCCAGTGTCGGTGGGGTGGTCGGCATCGTGACGCCGATGATGCCGTGGACGTCGGTGATGTCGTGGGCGTCGGTGATGTCGTGGGCGTCGGTCGGCTCAGCGGACGGTGACGGTGTAGGTGACGCGCTTCGGCGCGGACTGCCGGTACGGCGCGGTCGACGCCGGGGCCGGGCTGCCGCCCTCCTCGTCGCAGGTGGTGGCGAACGTGCAGTGGGTGAGCACGATCCGGGTGCTGCCCTTGCCGGTGGCCTCGAAGGTGAAGGTGAGCCTGCTGCCGCTGCCGACCTCGTTCTTGTCGTGGGACTCCGAGGTGCTGTGCTCCCCGCGCTCGCGGACCACGCCGGCGTCGGGCCGGGGGGCGGACAGGTACCAGTGCTCGCGGGTGGAGCCGTTCTCGTGGACGGTGAGCGTGAAGCGCTCCCCGACCTTCGCGGTGATGCGGGATTCACCGAGGGGGTGCGCGACGGGGGCGGGCTCGCCCGACCCGCAGGCCGCGACGAGCGGCAGCAGCGCGAGCGCCGCGACGGCGCCGCCGGCCGCCCTGCCCCGACGCCAGAGGTTCCGCCTACTTGGCCGTCGGGAGGTACACGCTGTACGCGTCGTTGAGTCCACTGTCCGCTGCCTTGCCCATGTGTCCATTGATGAAGTCGTTCTCGCTCACCCAGGTCGTCGTGCCCCAGGGGTTGTAGATCTGCAGCTTGTCGCCCTCCTGCCCGATGACGGTCATCGCGTGGGCGCCGTCCTTGCCCTTGACGTCGACGGGGACCGGACGGCCGTCCGCCACCGCCTTCTCGACGTCGGCCAGTACGGCCTTGCGGTCGGCGGCGCCGTCCAGGTCGTGGCGCTGGTAGTCGTCACCGGTGGCGGCACCGATGACGGTGTCGTCGATGTGCTCCTGCCCGTCGGGGCCCATGCCCTCCCAGTGGTCACCGCCGAGGCCTTCCGTGTGCAGTCGGTGCTGCTCGGCCACCAGGCGCCGCTCGAAGGCGTCGGGGTCGTCCTCCTGGCCGCTGGGGCCGCCAGTCAGGCCGAGGGCGTAGAGGGGGTCGACCATGGCGCGGGCGGTGACGGTGGAGGAGGCCACGCAGGTGCCCTCCGAGCCGTCGCCGCCCTGGATCCACTGCTGCCCGTCGAAGGTGACGTAGTCCTTGTTGTTGTTGGAGCCGTCGGAGGCCAGGCCCTCGTCGTACATGCTGTCCACCTCGGTGACGACGGGCGTGAGGTGTCTGCGCAGCCACTGCGGGTCGTGGCCCTTGATCTTGCCCTGGAACTGACCGATCTCCGCCACGCTGTGCCCGGCGGCCAGGGCCTTCATCAGGTACGCCCGCTCCTGTGGGCTGTCCGACCCGGCGAGCATCCGGTCCATCGCGGCCCGGTCGGCGGCGCTCAGCGCGTCCATGCGCCGGCCGGCGCGCTCCAGGTCGCGGGCGGTGAGGATCTCGTTCAGCACGGGGTCGCCGTCGACGGCGCTGGTCTCGGCCAGCATCAGCTTGTCGACGGCGGTCAGGCTGCCCGTGCCCAGTTTGCGCATGCGCGCCTCGGAGACCCACTTGTTCAGGTCCCTGGCGGCGGCGTGTGCGGCGTCGTCGGCGGCGATCGCGGCCTTGTGCAGGTCCTCGGCGCCCAGGGAGGCGAGTGAACGGGCCTGCATCCGGACGGCCTTGTCGGGGTCGGACTCGAAGAGGTCGTCGAACCAGCCGTCCTTGCCGCCGAGCATGTGCAGTGCCCGGTGCAGCGCGTCCCGCCCGTCGGCGTCCTGGCTCTGGGCGTCCTTGAGGGCGTCGGCGAACGTGAGGAGCACCAGACCGCCGCTGTAGAAGGCGCGGCCCACCGTCCCGGCGGCCCGGCCGGCGGCAGCCACCGCGTCCGAGGCGAGGACACTGGTGTTCCCGGCCCAGACGTCCGGCAGCCCCTGCTTGGCCACTCGGTCGATGCGCTGGTGGAGGTCGCTCAGGTCCTGTTTCTGGTAGCGCTTGCCCAGGGACTCCAGCGTGGCCGTGTCGCCGACCGGCGCGGAGACGGCGAGGGCGTCGTTGATGGCGTCGATCAGATCGTTCTTGCTGTCGGCGGAGGCGATGGTCTTGCACAACTCGCCCAGCCGCGTGCGGCGTTCGCCTGTGGATTCCGTCATGGCCGGCCCGGTCAGTAGTCGGCCAGCGCCGACGGGCGGCCGGCCCGGGCGGGCGTCGTGCTGGTGAGGGCGCTCTCGCCGACGCCGGTGTGGGCTCCCTTGCCGACGGCCACGCGGTGGGCGCTCGTGGCGACGAGGCCGTCGCTGCCGCGGTAGGCCCCCTTCGACAGCCGCACCTTGTCGGCGAGTTCGTGCAGCGCCGATTCCAGGGCCGCGACCTCCGCCTCCCAGGCGGCGGCGTAGGCGTTGAAGGCCGCGGCGGCGTCCGGGCCGCCGAGCGCGTCGTCCATGTAGCACATGGCGGGCCGGATGGCCTCGCCGATCTTGCCCGCGTCGTTGCCCGCGGCGTCCAGATCCTTCGCCTGCCCGGATATTCCGGACTTGACCGTATAGCCGTCCGAAGACGTGCCCATCCCGCTCCCCCGTTGAAATGATCTCAACAACCGTCGGGGAGGCTAACACGCCCCCGACGGCGGGCATGGCGGGATCACACGCCCCGCACCGAGCCGCCCCATCCACCCGCACCGCGGTGCGGCGCCGCCGGTCCGGGAGCCCGGCTCCAGGCCGGCATGTCAGTCCCGCAGAGGAGATCGACCGGAAGCGGGGCGAGCCGATACCACCGCCGGCCTCTCCGGCCGGCCCCGGTGGATGCGGGCCGGCCGGAGAGGACTGAGCGGCCGGGACCGGCCGAATGCCCCGGCTCGCTCAGTTCAGGCGCCACTGTTGGTTGGCGCCGCCGTTGCAGTTCCACAGCTCCAGCTGGGTGCCGTTGACGTTGCCGGCCGGCTGGTCGCCGCCGGTGACGTCGAGGCACAGGCCGGACTGGACGCCGGTGATGGTGCCGTCGGCGTTGAGCCGCCACTGCTGGTTCGTGCCGCCGTTGCAGGTCCACAGTTCGACCTTGGTGCCCGCGGTGGTGGCCGCGCCGGTGGCGTCCAGGCACTGTGTGCCGCCGTACAGCCGCAGTTCACCGGCCGCGGTGAGGGTGGCCTTCTGGTTGGCGCCGCCGTTGCAGTCCCAGATCTCGATCTTCGTGCCGGGCGTGGTGCCGTTGTCGAACGCGTCCACGCAGCGGCCGGAGGAGGCGCCGACGAGGGTGTGCGTGGTGCCGGTGCTGGTGGCCGAGCCGGTCGACACCCGGAACAGGACCGTGCCATGTCCTGGCACGGTGGCCGAGATCGCGCCGCTGGTGGTGGTCTTCACGTGCGACCAGAGGTTGTCCAGGCTGTAGCCGTTGGAGGAGGCGGGCATGCCGACCGCCGACGCCGTGGTGGACATAGTGGCCGCGGCGGAGTTCTCGTTGAACAGCGCAACCGACACATCGCCGTTGGCCAGCGGTTTCGCCAGGACGTCCAGGCCTCCGGTGGAGGATATCTGCACGCCCTGCTTGCCGAGCGCGTCCTGGTCCACGGCGACGACGTCCCGGTTGCCGAGGATGGAGGCGGTTGCGGCGGTGGAGTTGGGCAGGTCGTTGCCCGTGATCAGCGGGGCGGCCATCTCGGCCCAGAGACTGAACTCGCTGCGGTCCTCGGTGAACGACATGCCGCCGTTGCCGACCTCGAGCATGTCGGGATCGTTCCAGCCGCCGGGGCCGGCGTACTGCGCCAGCTTGACGTTCGCGTGGAAGATCGACAGCAGGGAGCCGTAGCTGTCGTTGATGTCGCCGGTGGTGCGCCACATGTTGCCGACGCCCGCGCCCCACGTCCACACGTTGTCGACGCCCCACTCGCACAGGCTGAACAGGATGGCGCGACCACTGCTGTTGTTGGCCAGGGCATCGCGCATGGTGGTGTCGCGCTGCTGGGCGGAGGTCCCGTCGTCGTTGCAGTTGTCGTACTTGAGCAGGTCCACACCCCAGGAGGCGAAGCTGTTCGCGTCGGTCTGCTCGTGGCCGAGGCTGCCCGGGTAGCCGGCGCAGGTCTTGGTGCCGGCGCTCTCGTAGATGCCGAGTTTCAGGCCCTTGGCGTGCACGTACGCGGCGGTGCCGCTGATGCCGTCCGGGAACTTGACGGGGTCCGGCACGAGACGGCCGCCGGAGTCGCGGCTGCCGGCCATCCAGCAGTCGTCGATGTCGACGTAGGTGTAGCCCGCCGCGGCCAGCCCGGAGGAGACCAGGTAGTCGGCGACGGACTCGACCTTCTGCTCGGTGACGTTGCATCCGAACTTGTTCCAGCTGTTCCAGCCCATCGGCGGGGTGAGCGCCAGCCCGTTGGGCAGCGCGCCGGCCTGCGGCGCGGCGCCCAGCACGCAGGCGGCTAACCCGACGAGCAGCGCGAGGACGGTGCCGGCCGCGGTGCCGGTGCGTCTGTAAGGGGACTTGCGGCGGCCGGTGGTGCGGGGCATGTGGAGGCGCACGTTGTCCTTCTTTCGGATGGGGGGATACGCGATGGGTGCTCAGGCCCGCGGACAGGCTTGAGTGACCCCGCGTCAGGTGGGGGCAAGGCCGAAGGAAATGACGATGACGCGTGGTTGGTAAGGGTGGAAAGTTTTGGATTCTGTGCGAATGCCGGGCCATACCGTCGCAGTCCGCACAGGCTTCGTCAAGGGTTTGCACAGCAACCGGGGCGGGACTCGCCTGCCGGGGCTGCAGATCCACCAGCGATGCAAGAGCGCCTGGAGTCAGGGGTGTTCCGGTCAGCCTCGGCGCCGACCGCGTGCCCCGTCCGCGGTGCGGATCCTGAACTCCAGCTCCGTCAGCGGCTCCATCACGTTGATGGGGTGCGGGACGGTGCTGATGCGCGGCTGGCCGTCGATCAGTTCCACGTTGGCATAGTTGCGGTAGTCGAACCCGTGCTGGGCGTTCAGCCTGAACCCGATCGCGGAAGTCACGTAGTAGGAGATCCGATCGGGCTCGAAGTACGTCGTGAGACAGTCACGCAGCAGTCGGGCGCTCACACTGCGGAAGCCCTCGCACAGCCAGTGGAAGTAGGCCTCGGCCTGAGGCCCGGGAATGCGCGGAATCCCGGAATCCTCGTCCTGGGTCACCCAGCCCGCTTCGGCTGCCGGCCTGAAGAGGTCGGGGCGGTCGAACTTGGTGATGCAGACCGAGACATAGTGAGGCAGCCGACCGTCGCCCGCCCTGATGGCCTGGCCCTTCCCGCCGAGGGTGGTGACGAGCCGCCTCAGGTCCCGCTCCTCACGATCGGCATCACCCAGTGGGTCGAAGAGGTAGATCACGCCCTGAACGCCGTCGTCTGCCTCCGCGTCCGTCTTTTCCAGGTTGGTCGGGGACTCGGGCTCCGCCAAGAACGACTCCCCCGGCGTGTCCGGAAGCTCCAGAACAAAGCTGGTGTCACGAAACCGCCTGTGCCACCCTCGGGAGCGTTCCCGCCCCCGGAACGACCAGCTCAAGTGGGCGGAACGCGAGGTGTCGGCCGGAAAGGTCCGCCGAGTCGCCAACTCGCTCACCCCCTCGGTGAGAACCCGGGCGGCCTCGTCGGTCGTTCCGAGGATCAACCAGTTCGCCTCCCTCTGCCGGCTGTCCTGCATCGCGGCGATGGGAAGAGCAGCCAGGTACGTCGTCTTGCCCGAGCCGGTCGCCCCCCAGAGCACGATCCGAGTACGCTCGCCGACTCCTTCCTCGGTCACCGCACGCACCGGTGTCGGAATCGGAATCGGCGCGAGGATCTCTTCCTGCGTCAGGAGTTGCGCAGGCGCGCCGTGCTGCGGCCGGGAACGAGGTGCTGCGCTCGGAGCCGCAGGAGGCGGAACCACGGGCGGTTTCACAGACAGGGATCGAGGCGGCTCATCGTCATCGGATCGGCTGCCGTCCGCCCGGCCGGGGTCGTGGGACGCCTCCGCGCGCCGCCCGGGCACTGGCCGGACCGGCGCGTCGACGGCTCCAGGCCGCACCGGCGAAGGCTGGGCAGGCTGGAACGCGAGCGCGGCCCTCACCCACTGCCACAGGGTCGTCTGCGGGGGAAGGGAGACCGGCGGCGTGCCCAGGAGGTGACGTCGAATCTCCTGGACCAAGGTGGGGCGGGTGGGGTCAGCGGACACTCGCGCCCCCCGTCGATTCGTCGCGGGCTCCGGCTGCTCGTCCGCGGGCTTCCACCCGCCCGTTCAGGACCTGTTCACCCGCGTCCAGCGGCGCCCGCTCGATCACGGGCGGGGAGTCCGCGCGCACGGCCATCTGCTGGATCACCAAAGGAGCCGCAATGCCCATGGTCACCGCACCCAGGGGCCCAGCGATCTGATGTGCCGCAGCGTAGACGGCATCAAGGCCCGCAGCCATCCCGAAGCGGCAGACCACGGCAACGACATAGCCCCACACCTGGGGCCGACCTCTGCCGTCCTTCCACGGCCACTTCGGTTTACGTGACGGCTGGAGGGCCGACCACAGACCGCGCAGCTCGACCAGCGCCGCTCCGAGCAGCCCCCAGAGGCACGCCTCCCACATCGCCATCGCATCCCCCTGGCCGACCCTTCCTGCCAAGCATGGCCGCCCCCGCCCCGCGCGCGCATACGATCGCCGTCATTCGCAGGAGCACGGCTCGTTGCCCCCCACACACACACGGCCCGGTGACGCCCACCGTCACCCCCAGCCGGGCGGAAGCAGGTCCCGGGAGCTGCGGCCGAGCCATTCCCCGAAGGTCACCGGCCGGGCGCCCCCGGCGTGGTCGAGGGAGAGCGGGATGATCAGGTCGCAGGTGGCCCGTCCGTCCCACCACAGCGTTCCGGCGAGCGGACCTGTGATCACCAGAAGCGTGGCGAAACCACAGCCGTGCTCCTCCACGACGACAGCCCCGGCCGTCTTCCGCTCGTCGAACTCCCAGTACTCCGCGTTCCAGGCATCCATCGGCCCCGCGAACGCGTCCTCGTCGGCATAGTCCTCGGCCCGGGGCAGTCGCCGGAAGAACTCGTCGTCGGCTTCCGCATAGGAGTCCGGGTGCGGGAAGGGCAGCGGCAGCAGATCGCGTCGCCGCGCGCTGTTGTCCGCCCACCACCAGCCGTTGTCCGTCTTCTCCAGCCGAGCGACGGCCCCTCCCGAACTCACCTGCCGCAAGTAACGGCGATATTCGGCGGGGAAGACGACGCCGAGATCGGCTTCGGCGGCGATCACCTCGGCCTCGGTCAGCGGAGGCGGCACAGTGGGACGGTTCATGAAGCCAGAGGCTAGACGATCACTCGGACGGAACGGCGCCCCGCGCGGAACGGTGACCCTGTCGAGCCGCGGCGACGGCGTCCCTGCTCGTGAGAGCCTTGCCCTCATGGAGGATCCGCCGACCGCGCCAACCACCCACGAAGCTCTGACCCCGATCCGTGTCGGTGACGTCCTGCACGGGCGGGTCGTCGCGGTCTCCCGTTCGGAGTTCTCCGTCGTCCTCGACGATTTCCCCGACCAACCACCGGCGACGGTAGGGGCGTTGGACGCCTGCTGGCTCCGGCGCTTCGCCGACGTCGCCGTGGTCGGGCAGAGGGTCAGCGGCGAAGTGATCGCCGTGGACCTGGAAACGGGCCGGGTACGGCTGTCGACGGCCGCCACAGAGCACCCGCAACTGTGGCGGTTCCTCAGCGGGATTCGCCAGGGCGACGTCCTGACCGGCACCGTGGCGGCGATCGAGCGGTTCGGGGTCTTCGTCGCCCTGGACGAGGGCCCCGAGCACCCCCTGTATCCGGGCGTCGGCTTCCTCACCTACCCCGAACTGTCCTGGCGTCGCTTCGAGAAGGCCACCGACGTCGTCCGGACCGGGCAGCGCATAGCGTGCGAGTTCCTGCAGTTCGACACGTGGAACGGGGAAGCCCGGCTGTCCCTGCGGGCCACCCAGCCCGATCCCTTCGCCGCCTTCGCCGACGGCATCGCGGCGGGCCGGACGCTCAACGGGCGGGTTACCCATCTCGTCCCCTTCGGCGTCTTCGTCGAAGTCGCCGAAGGCGTCGAAGGATTCATCCGCCTCGCCGATCTCGGCGACACCCCCGTGGCAACGCCCGAGGACGCCGTGCAGACCGGCGACGAGATCACCGTCGTCGTCACCGACATCGACCGTGAACGACGCCGGCTCACCCTGTCGCGGCGTGGAACGACGGACGGTCCGCGCGATCGGCGCTGAGTGTGCGGCATTTCCTCGCAGACGGCGGACCGACGCGGGCACCGGCACCCTGCACCTTCCGGTGTCGGCACCGGAAGGTGCAGGGTGGACCCGCGGGCCGGTCGGGCTGCTACGGCGCCGGAAACACCAGGCGCACCCCGTACCGCTTCTCGGCCGAGCGCAGGGCCGGGACGAGGGTGGTACGCAACGCGCGGACGGCGTCGGCGTGTTCGGGCTTCGCGAGGAACCCGGTGCGCAGCTTGGCGCGGGCGGGTTCGCGTACCGCCTCGACCGGGCGCATGCAAGTGGCGTACGCCTGGCCCAACTCGTGCTCCTGCGCGGGAAGTTCGCTCACGTCGGCCTCTTGCATCCGCTTGTCGGCGAGGGCGAAGTACGCCTGCTCGCTGTCGGCTTCGATGCCGTACCGGGAGAAGCAGCCCGGCAGGGTGCGCAGCGCGCGGAGCGTTGCCGGGTCGCGGCGCAGTGTGGCGATCGTGCCGAACCACTGCCCCTGCACCTCGGAGTAACGGTCGCGCAGGGACGTGGCGGCCGCCTTCCCCTGGGTGAGGCAGGCCTGTACCTCGGCCGTGGTTCCGGTGCGGGTCGGCGCGGGGCTCGTCGACGGCTGGGGCACGGTGGCGCTCTGGCTGGTGCCGTGGCGGGCGATGAAGTCCAGGTCGGGGAGTTCGGAGAAGCGGATGAAGGTGGCGGGGACCGTGGCGGGCAGGGTGAAGCCGCGCGTGCGGGCGCAGGAGACCTCGGCCGCCCGCTGGACCTGCTGGACGAAGACCTCCAGCCCCTGTGCCCACCGGGACTCCGCGCCGGTCGCGGGCAGGACCATGCGCACGGGGTCGGCCGGGAGGGCGGTACTGAGCCGGGCCGAGGTCACGGCGGCCGGACGAGGACGGGAGTCACTCTGCGCGGCCGTACAGGCGGTCCCGGTGGCTGCGACGGTGACCGTGACTGCGACTGTGGCGAGCCGCGCGAGGGTGGAGCGGCGTGAAGAGCGCATCCGGATCATGGGGATCAGGGGTCCTGTCTGCGTGAGGGCGGTGCCGTGGTCCGCTCGGTCCCACGGCACCGCTGAAGCCGGAACGGCCTCAGTGCGTGATCCGGACGAAGTCGCCGCCGTTGCGATAACTCGCCACCGTGAAGGTCGTGTTGTCCTTCACACTGGAACACAGGACGACGTCGTCGACGTCGTAGGTGCCGTCCTCGACGTAGATGTACCCCGCGTTACAGGTCTTCCAGGAGCTCGTGGACGTGTAGTAGAGACGGCCCGCGTAGTAGTCGTAGATCTCTGACGTGTAGTTGACCGCGTCGGTCAGGTTGAGGTCGCTGCAGCTGCTCGTCGCGGACTTGGTGCGCGTGCTGCCGACCCCTTCGTAGCTCCCGGTCGTCAGCGCGGCGGTCACACAGGCTTGCGGCAACGCCGACGCGGTGGGCGCGAGAACCAGACATCCGGCGGCGGAGACGAGCGCGAGCGCGCCCGCGGCGATGGCCTTTCTCATGTTTCCCCCAAGGTCGAGTGGGAGTGGTTCGGGCTCCTGAAACGCTCGCAGAGCGCGTTCCCCGGGGGCCACACACTTCGACGGGGCTCCAAAGTCCCTTGTCATACGCCGGAATGCGCGCATCCGGCGAGGGGCGGGGGCCTCACGTGGCACGTGGGGCGGGAGGGTCCTGCCCCCGGGGCGCGTGAAGTGAAGTCGGCCGGAACAGCGCGGCACCGAGAGGCGTGAGGGTGTGCAGGACCGTGTTGCGGTGGCGGTGGCTCAGGACCAGGCCCGCGTCGCGCAGCACCGTGGTGTGGTGAGAGATCGTGGACACCGACACGCCCAGGAACACGGCCAGTTCAGAGGTGGTCGCGCCCAGGGCGAGGGACCGCAGGACGGCCGCGCGGGTACGGCCGAGCAGCGCGGCGAGCGACACGTCGGGCGGGCGTTCGGGAGCGGGCGCCCGCAGGCCGTGGACGGGGTAGACGAGTACCGGCTGAAGGGTGTCGTCGGCCATCGAGACGGGCGACTGCCAGCAGAAGTACGACGGGACCAGGCGCAGTCCGCGGCCCGCCAGGTACAGGTCCCGGTCCTCGACGTAGTCGACGTGCAGGACGGGCGGATGCCATCGGACGGCGGGTGACAGACCGGCGAGCAGTGCGTCGAGGCCGTCCGCGAGGGCCGCGTGGCCGCGCAGGGTGCGCTCCGCGGTGACGGTGGCGAGAATGCGGCTCTCGTGGGGTGCGATGACCGCTTCGTGGTAGGCGCGCAGGAGTCTGGTCAGGTCCTCTCGGGACGCACGTTCCAGGAGGCGGTGAGCCCAGGCCGGGGCGCCGCTGCACCGGTCCAGCATGCGTATCTCGTGGGCGACCCGCTCCGGCGGGGTGTCGACGATCGCCGCGAGTCCCCGTTCCAGGCCGTCGGCGGCGTCGTGCGGGGTGAGGAAGTCGGGCAGGTAGCGGGCCCGCGGCAGCACGGGGACCAGGAGTCGTCGTACGGCCGCGCCAAGTCGCGTGCCCGCAAGGGTCGTTCGGGTCTGGCGGTACCAGTCGGCGTACGCCCAGCGGCCTCGGGTGGTCTGCAGTCGGTGCAGGCTGCAGGCGATCTCCCAGAGCGGGTCCGGCGCGCTCGCCATCCGGAGGCGGGCCAGGTCCTCGGGCGCGAAGTGGATGCGCAGCACGCGAACCGCCCCCTGTAGACCATTCGCCTTCAGGGGCAGCTTGCGGCACGCGGCTGTCGGGGACAACTCAGGAACCGGCCGTCGTGTCCTGGCCGAGGACCGGGACGGAACGACGCCCGGGCGGACGTCGTGTCCTCGTCGCGGACCGGACGGAAAGACGACCGCGCGGCTGCCGTGTCCAGGTCGCGGACCCGGACGGAAAGACGACCGCGCGGGCTCGTCCGCTCTCGGCCGCCGGTGTCAGCCTCGCTTGAGGCGGACGACGACGGGGGCACTGAAGGGGGCGCCGGACTGGCTGACCACGACCTCTCCGGCGCCCAACCACTCGTCGGTGCCGGGGATCCGGTGGACCTCCGCCGGCCCCATCACCTGCTTCGAGTCCTTACGGGCGCCGGTCGACGGGGCGAGGCGATGGGTTTTGATCTTCACGCAGCGGTTGTCACTGGTCAGGAACAAGTTGTCCTTGAAGAACTGGCCCGCGTCATCCTGGGCCACCGGGATCAGCCGGGCGCATTTGCCGGGTGCGGGCTTCTGCGCGACCCACTTGGAGCCCTCCCAGCGCAGCCGGATGTACTGCTCGTCGGGATCCTTGCCGCCCTCGCCCTCGTTGAAGCTGTCGAGGCCGTAGGCGAGCACCTGGCCGCCGTCCAGGGCGATGACCTGGTCGAGGTGTGCACCGGCCTCGGGCGGTATGGGCTCGTCGAAGTGGTACTGCGGTGTCTCCACCGACTTCCAGGACGTGCCGTCCCAGTGCATCGAAGCAGGCTGTTCGTAGAAGTCGCCGGAGCCCACATCGGTACCCGGTCCGGTGGAACGGCTGCCGACCGCCCAGACGTCGTCGGGTCCTGCCGCCGCCAGGTCGGAAGCGGTGTACGGCAGCCGGGTCACGGTCCAGCGGGTGCCGTCCCAGTGCTGCGCGGTGCGGTCGTCCACCAGCATCCAGACGTCCTTCGGGCCCGTGGCCGCGATGTGCTCGCTCTTGCTTCCCTGCGGTGGCCTCGCCACGGCCGACCAGCGCTCGCCGTCCCACTCCGCCCAGGAGTTCACGCCGAAGGCCGCCCCTTTGCGGTGCCATTCCATCCACAGGGCCTTGTCGCCGATCTCGTGGAGCGCGATCGCCGAGTCGGTGGTGCCGAAGTTCTCGGGGAGGGGCCCTCGCTGCCAGCTCTTGCCGTCGAAGTGCAGCAACGGTTCCTTGGAATTGCCGTTGTCCTCGATGGACTTGCTGCCGACGTGCACGGGCGCGACCCAGATGTCGTCCTCGGCCAGGACTGCGAAGTCGGTGATCTCTCCATGGAAGTCGAAGACGTGCTCGAACTCCCAACTCGACGAGCTCGCGGCGCCGGCGGTCCCGGCGTCCGCACTGCACCCCGCGACCGCGAACACACCAGCGAGGGCGGCGGCGCCCACGAGCCCCCTGTGAATGATGCCCCTGGCTCTGCGCAAGCCCACTCCCTCGGTCGGTCCCCGACCGGTTGTCGGTACCAACCGGCGGGCAGCGCAGCGTACCGGGTGCGGCACAGCCACCCCACAGCACCCTGCTGTCGAATCCGAACTGTCCATCAATGAGAGACCGTTCGACGTCGACGTCGACGCCTGCACCGGAGGCCGGCCGCCATTACGCCCCCCTGTCTCCCACTCGCCCCCCGGATCGACCGAACTCACCCCACCCGGCCCACCGGCGGCGCACGCTCCGGCATCATGACCTCCATGACGAGCGGGGTGGATGTGGCCGCAGCGGCGGCCGGGTTCGAGCGGGGCAGCGTGGCGGACGTGGAGTCGGCCGCCGAGGACGAGCGCGGGCAGGTGCTGGCGCGGTTTCCGTTGGACGGGTGGGCCGAACTGCCGTTGGAGCGCTACGCCCTCGGGCAGTCCGCGCCCGCCGGTTCGGGGCCGACGTACTGCCGGATGCTGGAGTTCCTCACCCCGAATCTGGGCTCCATCAAGGGCGGCAGCGCGGCCAAGCACATCATGTACCACCATGTCTCGGGCGAGTGGCGGCTGGCCGCTCCGCTGCGCGGAATGGAACCGCAGGAGGCGTGGGCCGAGCTGCGCGGTCAGTTCGTCCGGGCCTTCGACGCCGTCTCGGCGGGAGACTTCGACGCCCTGGACGATCTGGAAGTGCTTCGCTTCGGGCCGACGTTGGTGACGAAGACGCTGGCGACCTACTTCCCCGAACACTTCCTGCCGATCTACGCGGGGGAACATCTGCGCCGGTTCGCCACCGTGCTGGGCGACTCGGCGCAGGGCGACGCTCCGGCCTGGCGCAGCAACCGGCGTCTGCTCAAACTCGTCCGGGAGCGGGCGGAGTTCGAAGGCTGGACCCGGTACGAGGTGATGCACTTCCTGTACCGGCACGCCGACCCGCGGCCCCGGCAGCGCACCATCTGGAAGATCGCTCCGGGCGAGCGCGGCCGCCTGTGGGAGGAGTGCCGGACGGACGGGGTCATCCGCGTGGGATGGGAGCAGGTCGGAGACCTCGGCCTGTACCAGAGCGACACCGATCTGAAGCAGGCTCTGGACACACACTGGCCCGCCAAGAGCGGGGGCAGCCTGACGCTCGCCCGCCGGCTGCTGGCCTTCCGCGACCTGGAGGAGGGCGACCGTATCGTCGCCAACCGAGGGGTGGACGAGGTCCTGGCCACCGGCACGGTCAGTGGGAACTACCGCTTCGACGCGGACCGCGAGGAGTTCCAGCACACCGTCCCCGTCGAGTGGGACGTGTCGCACGCGCAGCGGCTGCCGGACCCGCGGCCATGGCGGTCCACCTTCTCCAAGGTCGACCCGGCCTTCTTCGCCAAACTCACCTCGTACCGCGCCGACACCGAGACCGGCGCTGGGGCCGGAGCCGGAGCCGGAGCCGAGTCGAACCGGGGACCGGAGAGCACACCGGTCGCCCTGCCCGAGGACGTGCAGACCGTCCTGGACGCCCTCCGGCGCAAGGGTCAGGTGATCCTGCACGGGCCCCCCGGTACGGGCAAGACACGGCTCGCGCTCGCCGCGGCCCTCGCCCTGGACGGCCGCGCGGAGAGCCTGGACGGCGACGCCGACCAGCGCGCCAAGGCCCAGGCCGAGATGCTGCACGGCGACCGCGTCCACATGGTCACCTTCCATCCCTCCTACGGCTACGAGGACTTCGTCGAGGGCTTCAAGCCGGACCTGACCGCCGAGGGCCCCGGGCTCACGCTCGAACTCACCGACGGACTGTTCCACGACCTGTGCACCCGGGCCGCGGCCCATCCGGGACAGGACTTCCTGCTGGTCGTCGACGAGATCAACCGCGGCGACCTGCCGCGGATCTTCGGCGAGTTGATCACCCTTCTCGAGCGGGACAAGCGGAACCTGCCGGTGGCCCTCCCCGTCAGCAAGCGACGCTTCGCCGTCCCGCCGAACGTGCACATCATCGGCACGATGAACACCGCCGACCGGAGCATCAGCCACCTGGACGCAGCAATCCGGCGCCGCTTCGCCTTCCTGTCGGTGGGCCCGGACCCGGACGCGGTCTCCGGGACCGTGGGCCCGCTGGACCTGGCCGCGTTCTTCGACGCCCTCAACACACGCATCACCCGCCACCTCGACGCCGACCACCAGATAGGGCACGCCTACCTGCTGCGCGACGGCGTACCGATCGACACCGAGGAGGATCTGGCCGCGGCCTTCCACCACGAGGTCATCCCCCTCCTGGAGGACTACTGCCTCGGCCGGGCCGAACTGCTGCACCGCATCCTCGGCGGGCTGGTCGACGCCGACAGCGGGCGTCCGCTGCTCATGTCCCCGCAGGACCTGGCGGACGCGCTGGCGACCGAGTTCACCAGCGGCGTGACCGGCCCGGATGCCTGACCGCGACACGCTCCGGCTCGGCGAGTACGAGTCCGCGACGCTGGAGCCCGGACAGCTCACCGGCCGGGACGTCGCGCGCCTGCGCGCTTTCCAGGCACGCGGCTGCCTGACCCTGGCCCCGGACCGCGTCGGATGGCGTCTCAAGGCCGACGCGACGGTCGGGATCCTCGTCCTGGACCGGATCCGCCTGGTCATCACGCCGAAGTTCGCCATCCCCGGAGAGCGGCTCATGAGCTGGCTCGCCTACGCCCTCGGCACGTCCGTCCCCGCGACGGCCAGGCGCTGGACGACCGGCCCGGACGGCTACGCCGACCTGGTCGCCGCCGCCCTTCTCGACGCATGCGAGCGGCTGCTGCGGGAGGGGCTGCGCCGGGACTACGTACGCCGCCACACTGTCGAACCCGTGCTCCGGGGACGGCTGGACGTCGTCGCCCAGGCCACCCGCCGCTACGGGCAACTGGACCAGCTGCACGTCCGCACCTTCGACCGGGAGGCGGACATCGAGGACAACCGTGTCCTGGGCAGCGCGCTCAAGGCCGCGCTCGTCCTCACCTCCAGCCCCGACCTGGCCCGGACCCTGCACGGCATCGCCGGCGCCTTCCCGCAGGCCGCCACCCCCGCCGCGGCGCTCCGCGCCCTGGACCGCACCCACTACACGCGCCTCAACGCCCGCTACCGTCCCGCCCACACCTGGGCCCGCCTCCTGCTGCGCGGCGGAGGCGTCACCGATCTACTCAACGACCACGGCATCACGGCGGACGGCCTCCTGCTGCCCATGCCCGCGCTGTGGGAAGCCGTCGTCCGCCGTCTCGGCACGGAGGCCGTCACTCCCCACGGCGGCCACGCCGTGCCCAGCAAGGGGTCCACCGGCATCACCGTGACCGGAGACCTGGGCAACGTCTCGGCCTTCCGCCCCGACCTCCTGCTCCGCCTCCCCGGCCACGACCCGACGCACCCGACGCTGCTGCCCGTCGACGCCAAGTACAAGCGCTACGACCGCCACGGCGTGAGCGCGGCCGACATCCACCAACTCCTCACCTACGGCGCCGGCTACGCCCCCGGGGACGCCCCGCGCGCAGTGATCGTCCACCCCCGGCCCGGCGGCCACACCCACCGCACCCTGCGTGCGGACGGTCCCCGGGGCCCACTGGGCGTCATCGATGTCCTCGGAGTCGACACCAGCGTGCCTCCCGGAGAAGCGGTCCCATGGCTCGGGGCGGCACTGGCCTGATCCTGACCGACCGGGCCTCGATGCGATCATCATGCGCAGCCCTGGATCACAACTCCCTCAACTGCTCGTGGAGGAACTCAAGGTTGCGTCTCCGGTTGAGGTAGTCGATCCAGCCGGCCCAAGCGGGATCCGCGAGGACCACGGGCACGAAGTCCTCGAGGCTGTTCCCCTCCCGCCCGAGCAGCTCCGCAGTGAGTACGACGGCCACGAACAGCGGCGTGTGCGCTGCGGCCATCGCCCGCTGCACGGCGGGCATGTCGCTGAGGTCGAGCAGTTCGCGGTAGTGAGCGACCCATGGCTCCAGCCACCACCGGCCCAACTCCCGGGCGTCGGCGTCCTCGACGCCCGGGAACGTCCCGGTGAGGGCGACGGCCAGGCGCCCGACGTACTCCGCATCCGTACCGGGAATGTCGGGGTACTCCCGTGTGAAGTGCTCCCATTCCACGCTGCTCGCCAGGTCGGTGATGGTGGCGGGCCGCACGGGCTGAAGGGCGTACTGCGGTTCGGCGGCGAGGAAGGCGTCACGCAGCACCTCGTACCGCAGGGGACAGGCTTCGGCGAGCAGCACCGCGTCGTAGAGGTCCTTGCCCTGCGGGTGCATGTCGGTGACCAGCCACATGATCTTCCAGGCCAGGGAGAGCTCCGGGGTGACCGCGTTGAGGACCGCGTCGGCCGAGATCGGGAACGGCTCGGGTGCGAGCGGGAGCCTTTCGTTGAACACGAAGTCGAGCTGGACCACGCCGCCGGGCGTCCCGTCGGCCGTCCAGGGCAGGACCAGGCGCCGGCCCGGGACGCGCTCGTAGGTCCAGATGTCCTCGCTGACCGCGTCATCGGCCTCGAAGCTCACCGGGCCCTGGCCGGCCGCTTGTTGGGCGGCGTACACGATGCCGTCCAGCGTGGCCGCCGTCCGCTCCTCCTCGATCCGCCAGTCCTGGGGAACGACGACGAAGTCCAGGTCTCCCGGCTCCCGGGCGGCGTCGCCGAACCACCCTTCGAGCAGCACGCTGCCGCGCAGCACGAGGTGGTCGGCCCACTCGGATCCCGCGACGGCCGTCAGCACCAGGTACAGGGCCGAGCGCCGGGCGGCGTACCACGCGGCGCCCGCCGCCGCGTCGGCGAAGCGGGGGTCGCCGGCGCGGTAGGCATTCGGATACTGCTTGAGCGCCGGATCGAAGATCGGCCGCTGCAACACGCCCTCCTGCCGTACCGGGCGGAGCGTCAACGGCACCCCGAGGTCCGCACGCCGACTCTCGTCCAGTTGGCTCTGCGGCACCTCGGAGGCCCGCCACCCGAAGGACTCCCACGCCGCGGTCATCTTTTGCGTCCCTCCCCCCGCTCCATCCACCCGTCGTCGATGGCGCTGTTGCTGTCGTACACCACGAACTCCCGCTCCACAGAGTCGATCTCGTACCCAGCGCCGCATATCACCCCGACGAGCCGTTCCAGTCGCTCCCCGGCCGCGTGCAGACCGACGCCGTAACAGCGCTGGGTCACGAACCGCTGCTGCCGACCACCGTCCATGAACCGCCGCGCGTTCCACGACACATGGGCACCATGACCGCTCACCAGGGCCGCCACCGCCGCGCGGTCAAGATCCTGACCGACGATCACCTTGATGTGGTGCTCGAAGTGAACTTTCCGGCCGAGCAGTGCCGCCTCCCCGTCCGATCGCGGAACCCCGCGCGTCCAGGGCGTCGCCTCGATCTTCACCCGAACCGGCTCGAAGCCCGCCGAGCGCAGCTCGTCCGCCGCTGCCAGGGCCGCCCGTTGCTGCTCTGAAAGGGTGCCTGCCCCGCCGAGCGTCACCATCGGCTGCGAGGCCATCCGCCCGCGCGCGAGCACGATGTGAACGAAGCCGATACCCCTGCCCGCCGCCCACCCCTCCAGCCTGCGCACCACATGATCGTCGGCGCACTCCACCGTGACGTGGGTCTCGAACTCGCCGACGAATCGCTCCGCAGCGATCGGCTGTCCTGGGGCGTGGACAATGAGGAGTGCCATGACCAGGATGTTCCCAACGGCGGCCGCCGGAGGGAAATCCATTACTGACTTCGGCTCGCCAGGGTGAATCTT
>NZ_LAVA02000020.1 GCF_000974985.2 Streptomyces mangrovisoli
TGCGGCCGAAGGTGTTCTTGTAGAAGTCCCACGTCACGGCGGCGCCGTAGTGCGCGTCCGCGCCCGCGGTGGCCGCGTTCGAGGTGGTGCTGTTGCCCCAGGTGTCGCTGGTCTGGGAGAACAGCGTGCCGGTGCCCGACGTGCCGTGGTTGAGGTTGTACGTCTTGTGGCCGCCGCGCGCGCCGTCGGTGAGGGTGTAGTTGGACCCCGACTGCGTGGTGGTCAGCGTGACCTGGCCGCTGTACTGGGTGTTGCCGACGCCGGTCTCGATGCCCTGGTACCGGTAGAGCTCCTTGCCGGTGGTGGCGTCGGTGACGACGTGCAGCTGGTTGGGCGTGCCGTCGTCCTGGAAGCCGCCGACGACGGTCTCGTAGGCGAGCACGGGGGTGCCCGAGGCCGCCCAGACCACCTTGCGCGGGGCCGCGGCGGACGGCCGGTCCGCGCCGAGCGCCTCGGCGCGCCGTACGGCCTGCTGCCGTGCCGTCGCCGTGGAGACGTCCGGGGTGAGGTCGGCGACGGCGATCGTGGCCTTCGTCGCCCGGACGACCCGCTCGGTGCGGCCCGACGCGGCGGTGTCGACGATCAGGTCACCGCCGAGCACGGGCAGGCCCGCGTAGGTGCGTTCGTAGCGGGTGTGGACGGTGCCGTCGGCGTCCTTGACGACGTCCTTGACGACCAGCTTCTCCTCGGCGCCGAGGCCGAGGTCCTTCGCCGTACGGGCACGGGCGCCGTCCGCGTCGCGGATCAGCTCGGCGCGCTGGGAGGGGGAGAGGTCCAGGGACCGGTGGGCGGCGGACGCGCGGTCCGCGGGGGACCGGTCCGGGGCGGCGGACGCGGCGCCCGACTGGACCGCCGCGGCCAGCAGGACTGTCACGCCGGCCACGGCGACGACGGCCGCGCGGCGGCGGGCGGTACGGGAGGAACGGGCGCCGGGGGCGGTGTCGTGGGGGGAGTTGTCGCGGGCGGTGGTGCCGTGCGATATCGGGGACGCGCCGGTGTGGGGGGTGCGTCTGCGCGAGAAGCTGCTGCTCAACACTGACTCCTTCTGCGTGGCCGCCGGGATCGCGCGGCCAGGGGAGATCCGGGCGACTGGCGTGCCGTCCGGGCAGAACAGGGCGTTGCCTGGTGCCAGGTGCGAGAAGTGCGGGCCCGGGGACAGCCGACGTGATCTGTGGGGTCGCTGTGAGCGGGCTGTGGGCAGAGTGGCAGCAGATCGGTGCATCTGCCAGGTCTGTGACGGGAAGTTGGCCGGAAATCGTTCGTTGTCCGGATGCTCGAATCCGGTATACGGACACGGTGTTCGAGGGGTCGGCTGGGGCCGCGAGGGCCCCGGGCACCCCTGGGAGGCTGGACGGACCGGGCGGCCTAGGCCAGGCTGTCCCGCCACGCGCGGTGCAGGTCCGCGAACCGGCCCGTACCGGCGATGAGTTCGGCCGGTCCGCCGTCCTCCACGATCCGGCCGTGCTCCATGACCAGCACCCGGTCGGCGATCTCCACGGTCGACAGCCGGTGCGCGATCACCACGGCCGTACGCCCCTTCAGGACCGTCGCCATCGCGCGCTGCACCGCCCGCTCCCCGGGCACGTCCAGCGAGCTGGTCGCCTCGTCCAGGATCAGCACCGCCGGATCGGCCAGCAACGCCCGCGCGAACGCGACGAGTTGACGCTGGCCTGCGGAGATGCGGCCGCCCCGCTTGCGCACGTCGGTGTCGTAGCCGTCGGGCAGGGCGCTGATGAAGTCGTGCGCGCCGATCGCCTTCGCCGCCCGCTCGATCTCCTCGCGGCTCGCGTCCGGACGCCCGATGGCGATGTTGTCGGCGACCGTCCCGGAGAACAGGAACGCCTCCTGCGTCACCATGACCACCCCGCGCCGCAGGTCGGCCACGGACAGCTCGCGCAGATCGACCCCGTCGAGCAGCACCCGCCCGTCGGTGGGGTCGTAGAACCGGGCGAGCAGCTTGGCCAGCGTCGACTTGCCCGCGCCGGTCGAGCCGACGACCGCGACCGTCTGTCCGGCGGGCAGCGTGAGGTCGAAGACGGGCAGCACCTCGCCGCCGGTGCGGTAGGCGAAGCGCACACCGTCGAAGACGACCCCGCGGCCCGGCAGCTCGGACGCGGGCTCCGGCAGCGGGCGCGGTGACGACGGCTCCGGCACGGACGGCGTCTGGGCCAGCAGGCCCGCGATCTTCTCCAGTGAAGCCGCCGCCGACTGATAGGAGTTGAGGAACATCCCCAGCCGGTCGATCGGGTCGTACAGCCGCCGCAGATACAGCACCGCGGCCGCCAGCACACCCAGCTCCAGCGTGCCGCCGGCCACCCGGTAGGCGCCCCACAGCACGATCACCGCGACGGCCGTGTTGGCGACCAGCCGCGACCCCACGACATAGCGCGCCATCTCCAGCAGCGCGTCCCCGTTGGTGCGTTCATGGCGCCGGTTCAGCACCCGGAAGGCGTCGTCGTTCTCGGCCTCGCGGCGGAAGGCGCGCACCGGCCGGATGCCGTTCATCGTCTCCACGAACTTCACGATCACCCGGGCGATCGCGGTGGACCGCGCCGTGTACACCCGCCCCGCGCGCCGCTGATAGACCCGCACCAGCAGATACAGCGGCACGAACGACGCCACCGCCACCGCGCCGAGCCCGAGGTCCAGCCAGAGCAGCATCACCGAGATGTAGACGAACGACAGGATGACCGTGATCAGTTCCTGGAGACCCTCGCTGAGCAGCTCGCGCAGCGACTCGACGTCCGTGGTGGAGCGGGAGATCAGCCGGCCCGAGGTGTAGCGCTCGTGGAAGTCGACGCTCAGCGCCTGCGCGTGGCGGAAGATCCGGCCGCGCAGATCGAGCAGCCCGTCCTGACTGACCCGCCCCGAGGCACGGACGAACGCGTACTGCAGGCCGCCGGAGAGCACCGAGCAGAGCAGATAGGCCACGCCCACCGCGATCAGCGGCCCCCGGTCGTCGTGGTCGCGCAGCGCCGGCACCGCCCGGTCGATGGCGTACGCCACCAGCAGGGGGCCCGCCTGCACGGCCGCCTGCTGGAGCAGCAGCAGGACCACGGCCGTGGCCACCCGGGCCCTGAGCGGGGCCAGCAGCGAGCGCAGCAGCTCCGCCGTGGCGCCCGGCCGGGTGGGCAGGACGTCCTGGTCGAAGGGGTCCCCCGGGCCGTCCGCGCGCCGGACGTCGTCCTCGTCGCCGCCGGCCGGGGCGGACGTCGCCGCCGCCGTCCCTGTCGTCGCCGTCATCGGCGGGCCTCCACTTCCCGGGACTCCTCGCCCGACATCAGATGGGCGTACTCGGCGTTGGTGCGCAGCAGTTCCTGGTGGGTGCCCACGGCGGCGATACGGCCTCCGGAGAGCAGGGCCACCCGGTCGGCGAGCAGCACCGTCGAGGGGCGGTGCGCCACGATCAGCGCGGTGGTGTCCGCGAGGACCCGGCGCAGGGCGGCCTCGACGGCGGCCTCCGTGTGCACGTCGAGCGCGGACAGCGGGTCGTCGAGCACGAGGAACCGCGGCCGGCCCACCACGGCCCGCGCCAGCGCGAGGCGCTGGCGCTGGCCGCCGGAGAGGCTGAGGCCCTGCTCGCCGACCTGGGTCTCGGTGCCCTGCGGCAGCGCGTGCGCGAAGTCGGCCTGGGCCACGCCCAGCGCGCGGTCCAGCTCCGCGGCGCCCGCCTCGGGTCCGGCGCCCATCAGCACGTTCTCCCCGACGCTCGCGGAGAACAGGGTGGGCTCCTCGAAGGCCATCGCGACGCTCGCGCGCAGCTCCGCCCGGCTCATCGCGGTGATGTCCTGCCCGTCGAGCGTGATCCGCCCGGCCGTCACCTCGTGCAGCCGGGGGATCAGTGCGGTGAGCGTCGTCTTGCCGCTGCCGGTCGCCCCGACCAGCGCCATGGACTCGCCGGAGCGGATGTGCAGGTCGATGCGGTCGAGGAGGGGCGGGGAGTCCGGCGGGGCGTCGGGGTAGCGGAAGCGGACGTCGTGGAACCGGAGGCCGCCGGTCCGCTGGGCCGCGGGGGCTGTGACCTCGGTGGTCGGCGGGCCCGCGGGGGTTGTGACCTCGGCGGTCGGCCGGCCCGCGGGGGCCGTGACCGGTCGTCGATCGGCCTCGGGTTCGTCGTGGCCGGTCGCGCCGTTGCCCGCGCCCCTTTGGGGCGTCTGCGTCGGGCCCGCCAGTTCCTCCTCCAGGCCCTCGTCCATCACCTCGAAATAGCGTTCCGTGGCCGTCGCCGCCTCCTGGCTCATCGCGAGCAGGAACCCGATCGACTCCACCGGCCAGCGCAGCGCCAGCGCCGTGGACAGGAACGCCACCAGCGTGCCCGCCGACAGGTCACCGTTCGCGACCTGCACGGTGCCCATGACCAGCGCCGCGCCGATGGTCACCTCCGGCAGCGTCACGATCACCGCCCAGATGGCCGCCAGCAGCCGCGCCTTGTGCAGCTCCGTGCCGCGCAGCTGCCCCGACAGCTCGTGGAACGCCCGCGCCTGGCTGCGGTGCCGGCCGAAGCCCTTGATGATGCGGATGCCGAGCACGCTCTCCTCGACGACCGTCGTCAGGTCGCCCACCTGGTCCTGCGCGAGCCGCGCCACGTCGGCGTACTTCTTCTCGAAGACCACGCAGGTGACGACCACGGGCAGCGCCGGGCCGAGGATCACCAGCCCGAGCGTCCAGTCCTGGAGCAGCATGATGACCACGCCCACCAGGATCGTCACCCCGTTGACCAGCAGGAACGTCAGCGGGAACGCGAGGAACATGCGCAGCAGCATCAGGTCGGTCGTGGCACGGGAGAGCAACTGGCCCGAGGCCCACCGGTCGTGGAAGGCGACGGGCAGCCGTTGGAGACGCCCGTAGAGGTCCGCGCGCATCTCCGCCTCGACATGCGACAGCGGCCGCGCCACCAGCCAGCGCCGCAGCCCGAACAGCAGCGCCTCCGCGACGCCGAGCAGCAGCAGGTAGAGCGCGCCGAGCCAGACGCCCGCGGGGTCCCGGTCCGCGACCGGTCCGTCGACCATCCACTTCAGGACCAGCGGGATCACCAGGCCCACCAGGGAGGCGACGACCGCGACGAACGCGGCCGTGCCCAGGCGGGCGCGCACGGGCCGCACATACGGCCACAGCCGCAGCAGGATGCGTACGGCGGAGCGGTCGGGGCGCTCGGCGGGGTCGGGGCGGACGTCTTCCGGGGCGGTGGCATGTGAGGTCGGCATCAGGAGCGAGCCTACGGTTCGCCACTGACATCGCCCACCGAGTTTTAGCCGTACCTGGCTCCGCCGATAGTCCTACGACCTGCGTGTTCGAGCCGCCGTACAGACTGGGGGGCGTGTCTGAAGGCGTGGCCCGGCCCGTGTTGAGGACCCGGCCGGGCCCGCCTCGAGGACCTGGCTCAGCCCGCCTTCAGGAACAGCACCGACCGCCCCGGCACCGTGATCTCCGTGCCCGCCGTGTGGACCGTCGCCGGCGCCGCCGCCTGCTCCTCCCGCGAGGTGTCCACGACCACCTCGTACCGCTCGGCCCACGGCGGGCCCGGCAGCACGAAGCGGGCCGGCGCCGCCCCGGCGTGCAGCACCGCGAGGAAGCTGTCGTCGAGGACCGCCGCGCCCCGCTCGTCGCGGCCCGGGATGTCCCGGCCCGAGAGGTACATGCCGAGCGTCGCGGCCGGGGCGTACCAGTCGCCCTCGGTCATCTCCACGCCGTGCGCGGTGAACCAGGCGAGGTCGCGCAGCCCGTCCGCCGAGTGCGCCCGCCCGGAGAAGAACGCGCGGCGGCGCAGCACCGGGTGGCGGTGGCGCAGCTCGATCAGCCGGGCGGTGAGGTCGGCGAGCGCCCGGCAGCCGGGGTCGTCGAGCAGCTCCCAGTCCAGCCAGCTGATCTCGTTGTCCTGGCAGTAGGCGTTGTTGTTGCCGCGCTGGGTGCGGCCCAGCTCGTCGCCCGCGACCAGCATCGGCACGCCCGTCGACAGCAGCAGCGTGGTCAGCAGGTTGCGCAACTGGCGGCGGCGCAGCGCCCGTACCCCCTCGTCGTCGGTCTCGCCCTCGGCCCCGCAGTTCCACGAGCGGTTGTCGTCCGAGCCGTCCCGGTTGTTCTCGCCGTTGGCCTCGTTGTGCTTGCCGTGGTAGGTCACCAGGTCGCGCAGGGTGAAACCGTCGTGCGCGGTGATGAAGTTGACCGAGGCGTACGGGCGCCGGCCGCCCCACGCGTACAGGTCGCTGGAGCCCGACAGGCGGTAGCCGAGGTCGCGCACGTCCGGCAGCGCGCCGCGCCAGAAGTCCCGTACGGCGCCCCGGTAGCGGTCGTTCCACTCGGTCCACAGCGGCGGGAACGCGCCCACCTGGTAGCCGCCCGAACCGACGTCCCACGGCTCGGCGATCAGCTTGACCCGGCGCAGCACCGGGTCCTGCGCGATGACGGCGAGGAACGGGGAGAGCATGTCGACGTCGTGCATCGAGCGGGCGAGCGCCGCGGCGAGGTCGAAGCGGAAACCGTCGACGCCCATCTCCGTCACCCAGTACCGCAGCGAGTCGGTGATCAGCCGCAGCACCTGCGGCTGCACCACGTGCAGGGTGTTGCCGCAGCCGGTGTAGTCGGCGTAGCGGCGGGCGTCGTCCTGGAGGCGGTAGTAGCCCCGGTTGTCGATGCCCTTCAGGGACAGCGTGGGGCCCAGCTCGCCCGCCTCCGCGGTGTGGTTGTAGACCACGTCGAGGATGACCTCGATGCCCGCCGCGTGCAGCGCGCGGACCATCCGCTTGAACTCGCCGACCTGCTGGCCGGTGGTGCCGGAGGCCGCGTAGCCGGCGTGCGGGGCGAAGTAGCCGATCGAGTTGTAGCCCCAGTAGTTCTTCAGGCCCCGGCGCAGCAGATGGTCCTCGTGCGCGAACTGGTGCACGGGCAGCAGCTCCACGGCCGTCACGCCGAGCCGTGTCAGATGCTCGATCGCCGCCGGGTGCGCGAGCCCGGCGTACGTGCCGCGCAGCTCCTCGGGGATGCCCGGGTGCAGCTTGGTGAAGCCGCGCACGTGCAGCTCGTAGATGACCGAGTCGGCCCACGGCGTCTTCGGGCGCCGGTCGTCCTCCCAGTCGTCGTCATCGTCCACGACGACACCCTTGGGCACGAACGGCGCCGAGTCCCGGTCGTCCCGCACGGTGTCCGCGACCTGCTGGTCCGGCCAGTCCCGGACATGCCCGTACACCTCGGGCGGCAGGCTGAACTCCCCGTCGACGGCGCGCGCGTACGGGTCGAGGAGAAGCTTGGCCGGGTTCCAGCGGGCGCCGATCCACGGGTCCCAGCGGCCCTCCACCCGGTAGCCGTAGCGCTGTCCCGGCCGCACCCCCGGCACGAAGCCGTGCCAGATCTCGTGCGTCAGCTCGGTCAGCCGCACCCGCGTCTCGCGGCCCCGCTCGTCGAACAGACAGAGCTGGACGGCCTCCGCGCCGGCCGCCCACAGCGCGAAGTTGGTGCCCGCCACACCGTCGGGACCGGTCCGGAAACGGGCGCCGAGCGGGGTGGGCGCGCCCGGCCAGACGGGCACGGCGGGCGGCGAGGGGTGCGGCACCGGCCCGTCCGCCGCGACGGCCGGGCGCTCCTCCTCCACTGCCTCTTTCTCGGCTGCGCTGGTCACTGTCCGGCCTCCCGCGGCTCGTGGAACGGCGTGGCAGAGGCCGTGCGGCGGCGGCCCCCGGTACCGAATGCGCGCACCTCGGGGGCGGTTTCGCCGATGCCGGGGAGGCGAGCGTGCCGGGACCCGCGGGTCCGCGCGCGCTCGCCTGCACCGCCACCGGCGCGCACCTTCGGCCCGCGCGCCGCGGCTTCCTGTATGTCGTCCTCCCACTGTTCTGCCCAGACCTTGCGTCGCACTCACGTTTCCCCAGGGCGGGCATGGTCGTTGAGTACGTCGTGAGCTATGCAACTGGGCGCGTTCGGCGCGCGGGGGCCGCGCTGGCCGCCGTACTGACATGGGCAGGACTGCTGGCCGGAGCGGCCGGCTGCAGCGGGGACGGCTCCGCGGGGTCGTCCGTGGACGAGGTCCTCGGCAAGGGACCGGCACCCGCGGACGTCATCCGCGTCACCCCGGACGACGGCAGCCGGGCCGTCAGGCCCGGCACCCGGCTGCGGGTGCGGATCGGGGGCGGGCGGCTGGAGTCCGTCTCGGTGGTCCGGGAGCAGGACGCGCAGCGCACCCCGGTGCCCGGCCGGATCAGCGCCGACGGGCTGAGCTGGCAGCCGGACCGGTCGCGGCTCGCGCTCGCGGCCCGCTACACCGTCGACGCCGTGGCGCTGGACGGCCACGGCCGCCGCTCCGCGCGGCACACCACCTTCACGACGTACGTCCCCGGGAAACGGTTCATCGGGTACGTCACCCCGGAGGACCGGTCCACGGTCGGCACCGGGATGATCGTCTCCCTGGACTTCAACCGGGTCGTCACCGACCGGGCCGCGGTCGAGCGGGCCGTCGAGGTGACCGCCCGCCCCGCCGTGGAGATCCGCCCCCACTGGTTCGGCGGCGGCCGCCTCGACTTCCGCCCCGAGCACTACTGGAAGCCCGGCACCCAGGTCACGGTCGCGCTCCATCTGCGCGACGTCGAGGGGGCGCCGGGGGTGTACGGCCTCCAGGAGCGGACGTACTCCTTCACCGTGGGCCGCAGCCAGGTCTCCCTCGTCGACGCGGCCCGGCACACCATGGAGGTCCGCCGGGACGGCGCCCTGGTGGCCACCGTCCCGATCACCGCGGGCGCGCCGAAGACCACGACGTACAACGGCAAGATGGTCGTGATGGAGATGCTGGAGATGACCCGCATGAACAGCCGCACGGTCGGCTTCGGCGGGGAGTACGACATCCCGGACGTCCCGCACGCCATGCGCCTGACCGATTCCGGCACCTTCGTGCACGGCAACTACTGGGCCCCGGACGCCCCCGGCCATGTCAACGTCAGCCACGGCTGCGTCGGTCTGCGGGACGTGAAGGGCGGCGGCTCCGACACCCCGGCGGGCTGGTTCTTCGACCGCAGTCTCGTCGGCGACGTCATCGAGGTCGTGCACAGCGACGACAAGCAGGTCGCCCCCGACAACGGCCTCGGCGGATGGAACATGACGTGGAAGGCGTGGAAGGCGGGCGGCGCGGGTAGCCGACTTGGTTGAAGTTGCGACGCAACAGTGACAATCACCTGACCCGGAGCTCAAAACCCTGCGGTTAATATGCGCCAATGCGTGCACAGGTCACGCTGGGGTGCGGGCCTGATCAGGCCCCGCGAGGGGAGAACAAGTGAAGGTGCGACCGATATCGGGGGCGTCGCTCGACGCGCGGCGACGGGGACGCACGGGGCGGCTGGCCCTGATATCCGGTGTCCTGCTTCTCGCCGTCACGGCGTGCGGCGGCGGGGGGACGACCTCCGCCACCGGTTCCGGTGACGGCAAGGACAAGGCCACGAAGGGTGCAGCCGCACAGCAGAGCAAGCAGTCGGAGGCCGTTGTCACCATCGCGCCCAAGGACGGCGCCAAGTCGGTCGACACCAGCGGCGCGCTGAAGATCAGCGCCGCCAAGGGCAAGCTGACGCAGGTTCAGGTCAAGAACGCCAAGGGCGCCGAGGTGGCCGGCTCCATCACCGCCGACGGCGCGGGCTGGACGCCGTCGACGCATCTGGCCGCGTCCACCAAGTACACGGTGCACGCGGTCGCCAAGGACTCCGAGGGCCGCGAGTCCGCCGAGGACTCCAGCTTCACGACGCTGACCCCGCAGAACACCTTCCTCGGCTACTTCACCCCCGAGGACGGTTCCACGGTCGGCGTCGGGATGCCGTTCTCCGTCAACTTCACCCGGGGCATCACGCACCCGGACGCCGTGAAGAAGGCGATCCACATCACGACCTCGCCCTCGGTCGACGTCGAGGGCCACTGGTTCGGCAACGACCGCCTGGACTTCCGCCCCGAGAACTACTGGGCGGCTGGCACCAAGGTGACGGTGAAGCTCGACCTCGACGGCGTCGAGGGCCGCTCCGGCGTCTACGGCAAGCAGTCGAAGACGATCTCCTTCACCATCGGGCGCAACCAGGTCTCCGTGGTCGACGCCAAGAAGCACACGATGAAGGTCATGCACGACGGCAAGGTCGTCAAGACGATCCCCGTCACCACCGGCAAGCCCGGCTACGACACCTGGAACGGCCAGATGGTCATCAGCGAGAAGCTCCGGGTGACCCGCATGAACGGCGAGACGGTCGGCTACGGCGGCGAGTACGACATCAAGGACGTGCCGGACGCCATGCGGCTGACCTCCTCCGGCACCTTCATCCACGGCAACTACTGGGGCGGCGGCGCGTTCGGCAACTACAACGCGAGCCACGGCTGCGTCGGCCTCCAGGACGTCCGCGGCGGCGGCGACCGCTCGCTGCCGGCCGGCTGGTTCTACGACCACTCGATGATCGGTGACGTCGTGGTGGTGAAGCACTCCAACGACCGCACGGTCGACCCGGCCAACGGGCTCAACGGCTGGAACATGTCGTGGGACAAGTGGAAGGCCTGATCCCGCAGGCCTTCGGTGCGGCGGCCTGATCCGGCCGCCTGGCGCGACGCGCGGGCCCGGTGCTGTGACCGACAGCACCGGGCCCGCTGTCGTTAGTGGCCGTTAACCTGCCTCCATGACCGTGAATCTCGAAGTCGCCGAGGGTGTCGGCACCCTCCGTCTGGACCGTCCGCCGATGAACGCGCTGGACGTCGCCACCCAGGACCGGCTCAAGGAGCTCGCCGAGGAGGCCACGCGCCGCGAGGACGTACGCGCCGTGGTGATCTACGGCGGCGAGAAGGTGTTCGCGGCGGGCGCGGACATCAAGGAGATGCAGAACATGGACCACACGGCCATGGTCCTGCGCTCCCGCGCCCTCCAGGAGTCCTTCACCGCCGTGGCCCGCATCCCCAAGCCGGTCGTCGCGGCCGTCACCGGCTACGCGCTGGGCGGCGGCTGCGAGCTGGCCCTGTGCGCGGACTTCCGCATCGCCGCCGACAACGCCAAGCTGGGCCAGCCCGAGATCCTGCTCGGCCTGATCCCCGGCGCGGGCGGCACCCAGCGGCTGTCCCGGCTGGTCGGCCCGTCCAAGGCCAAGGACCTCATCTTCACCGGCCGCATGGTCAAGGCAGACGAGGCGCTGACCCTGGGCCTGGTCGACCGGGTCGTCCCGGCCGCCGAGGTCTACGAGCAGGCGCACGCGTGGGCGGCGAAGCTGGCGCAGGGGCCGGCGCTCGCGCTGCGCGCCGCGAAGGAGTCGATCGACACCGGTCTGGAGACGGACATCGAGACCGGCCTCGCCGTCGAACGCACCTGGTTCGCGGGTCTGTTCGCCACGGAGGACCGCGAGCGGGGCATGCGCAGCTTCGTGGAGGAGGGTCCGGGGAAGGCCAAGTTCCTCTGAACTCGCGCGCGCATCAAGGGATGAATCACCCCCGTACCCCTTGCAATTGACGCGATGTCTGATCCGGCCTCCTCGGCGGTGCGGTTTATGGGAGCCTTAAGCAGCCCTTAAGCCTGCCTTGTCGAGGAGGCCCGTCCCTTGCCCGGAAACGAGCCCTTCTCGCAGGTCAGTGACGATTTGACCGGCTCCGAAATGCCATGGGCATATGCCGATCAGATGTCGCGGAACGACGCCTTCCGGGGGGTGTATTCCTCAGGAACGGCCCCCAACGCCCCTTCGGGCGGCCATGATGGGGGCATGGCGGGGCTGGAGGGCATCGAACAGCCGCGGGGAGACGGCCGTGCGACGGCGGCGCGTTGGACGCCCGCGGTCGAGGACGAACGAGCGCTCAAGGCACTTGAGTTGTTCGGCAATCCCACCGAGGCCGAGGTCCCCCTGCCGTCCCGCCCCGAATCCGCCGCCACCGCGCGCCGGCTCGCCCAGGTCGTGGTCCTGCGGCAGTGGGGGCTCACCCCGAAGATGACCGAGGACGCGGTCCTGCTCGTCTCGGAACTGGTGGGAAACGCCGTACGGCACACCGGCGCCCGGGTGTTCGGCCTCCGGATGCGCCGCCGCCGCGGCTGGATCCGCATCGAGGTCCGCGACCCCTCGCGCGGGCTGCCCTGTCTGATGCCGGTCCAGGAGCTGGACATCAGCGGCCGGGGTCTGTTCCTCGTCGACAAGCTCTCCGACCGCTGGGGCGTCGACCTGCTGCCCCGGGGCAAGACGACCTGGTTCGAGATGCGGGTCGCGGACCGCTGACGGGGACGCGTGCCGCGGCCGCTGACGGGACCTGTGCCGCAGGCTGCTGACGGGCCGACGGGACGTGCGCCGCTCGGCGCCGGTCGCCCGGCCAGGCACACGACGAGGCGCCGGACGAGGGCAGGACAAGGCGCCGGACGAGGGCCGCGGGGCCGCCGCCGACCCGCCGGATTCGCCCACACAGGGCAATAGCCGGTTTTCTTACCCATCGCCCCTTAAATGGGTCGGGTGACCACGACCGATCGCCGCGGGGCCCTGCGCGCCGGTGCCGGACTCGTCGCCGGCGGCGCCCTCGCCGCCGGATGCTCCGCCACCGGCCCCGTCACCCACCCCGCGAGCGCGCCCTCCGCGACCTCGCCCTCCGCGTCCGCCCCGGCGCGCGCCGCCGGCCACTCCGTGCCGTCCGGCGCCCGTCCCTCCGGCGGCCCCGCGCCCGCGCCGCGGGCCTTCGCGGGAGCGCCCGTCCAGATCACCCACGGCCCCCGCGACCGCCCCCGCGTCGCTCTCACCTTCCACGGGCAGGGCGACCCGGCCCTCGCCCGCACCCTGCTCACCGAGGCCGAACGGGGCGGCGCCCGCGTCACCGTCCTCGCCGTCGGCAGCTGGCTCGACGAGCACCCCGACATGGCCCGCCGCATCCTCGACGGCGGCCACGACCTCGGCAACCACACACAGCGTCACCTCGCCGTCAACGACATGTCCGAGGCCGACGCCCGCGCCGAGATCACCGCGTGCGCCACCCGGCTCAAGCGGCTCACCGGCTCCGTCGGCACCTGGTTCCGGCCCTCCCGCGCCCCGGTCGCCTCCGCGCTCGTCGTCCGGCTGGCCCACGAGGCCGGTTACCCGCACGTGCTGTCGTACGACGTCGACTCCCTCGACTACACCTCGCCGGGCGCCCCCGCCATCACCGCCAAGATCCTCGCCGAGGCGCGCGCCGGATCCGTGGTCAGCCTGCACTTCGGCTACCCGGACACCGCCACCGCGCTCCCCGGCGTCCTCGAGGAACTCGCCCGCCGCGGCCTGCACGCGGTCACCACCACGGAGTTGCTGAGCTGATGCACCCTTCCCCCACCGCCCGCCTGCTCCTCACCGGCGCCGCCCTGGCCGCCCTCACCACCCTGACCGCCTGCGGCTCGGACGGGCACCCCGCCGCCAAGCCCACGCCCAGGGCGACGGTTCAGCCCCGGGCCCAGAGGCAGGCCGTCCAGGGGCTGCCCGGAATGCCCCCGGTGCTCGACGCGCACGACGTCTACGCCGCCGACCGGGCGGGCCGCCTCTCGCCGGTGGTCAAGGACTTCCCCTCCCGCGTCTACGTCCCCAACACCAACTCCGACACGGTCTCCGTGATCGACCCGGCGACGTACAAGGTCATCGAGACCATCCCGGTCGGCCACCAGCCGCAGCACGTCGTGCCGTCGTGGGACCTGAAGACCCTGTGGGTCAACGACGACCTGGGCAACAGCCTCACCCCGATCGACCCGCGCACCGGCAAGGCGGGCAAGCCCGTCGACGTGCACGACCCCTACAACCTGTACTTCACGCCCAACGGCAAGTACGCCATCGTCATGGCCTCCATGGACCGCGAACTGGTCTTCCGCGACGCGCACTCCATGAAGCGGGTCAAGACCGTGCCGGTCAGCTGTTACGGCGTCAACCACGCGGACTTCTCCGCGGACGGCCGCTACTTCATCGTCTCCTGCGAGTTCAGCGGCGACCTGCTCAAGGTCGACACCGAGGGGATGAAGGTGATCGCCCAGCAGAAGCTCCCGTACGACGGGGCCATGCCGCAGGACGTGAAGATCTCGCCCGACGGCAAGCGCTTCTACATCGCCGACATGAAGGCGAACGGGGTGTGGGTGCTCGACGGCGACACCTTCGCCACCCCGTCCCTCCTGCCCACCGGCAAGGGTGCGCACGGCCTGTACATCAGCCGCGACTCCCGCGAGATGTACATCTCCAACCGCGGCGAGGGCAGCGTCTCCGTCTTCGACTTCGCGCAGAACAAGCTGACGAAGAAGTGGCATCTGCCCGGCGGCGGCAGCCCCGACATGGGCGGCGTCTCCGCGGACGGCAAGGTGCTGTGGCTGTCCGGCCGGTACAACTCCGAGGTGTACGCGATCGACACGAGCACCGGCGAGCAGATCGCCCGCATCAAGGTCGGCAGCGGCCCGCACGGCCTCGCCGTCTACCCGCAGCCCGGCCGCTACTCGCTCGGCCACACCGGCATCTTCCGCTGACCCGCCCGCGCCCGCCCGCCGGGCCGGCGATCCCTCCCCGCCGGGCCGCCCGCGGACCCGCTCAACCGGCCGGGAGCAGCAGCGCCTCCGCGCCCACCGGCCGGTAGCCCGCCGCCTGGAACGCCCGCGCACTGCGGGCGTTGCCCGGCGAGACCTGCGCCCACACGGGTTCGTCGGCGAGGTGCCGGGCCGCCGTCACCAGCAGCCGGCCGAGGCCCCGGTGCCGTACCCCGTCCGTCACCTCGACCGCCACCTCCAGGCGGCCCGCGACCCCGCGTCCCAGCACCACCACACCGCCGTCCGCGGCCCAGGCGCGCACCTCGTCGCGCCGCCGGCGCGCGTAGGCCACGCGCGGGTGGGCCGAGTCCGCGAGCTCCACCAGGTCCAGGGGTGCGGGGCCCGGCAGCGGGGTCCCCACCAGCAGCGCGTCCACCGTGTCGTTCGCGCGCCCGGTGCGCTCCAGCAGGGCCGCGAGAAAGCGGGGGTTGAGCGGCGCGGCCAGCGCGTCGCAGCCCGCCGAGCGCAGCGCGGCCCGCACCCAGCGCGGATCCTCGTCCGTGAAGACGACCGAGTACGCGGTCAGGGCGAGCACCCCGGCGTCCCGGCGCGAGGGCTGCGGCACGATCGCCGTGGTGCCGTCGTCCGGCGGGAAGACACCCCGCGCGGCCGCGTCGAGAATGTCCCGCAAGGTCTCCATCGCGCGCTCCTTGAGTCTCCACCCACTGGAAGGCCCAGACTCGCAGACATGATCGACGACGGCACCGGACTGCTCACCATCGGCGAGCTCGCCCGCGCCACCGGGCTGACCGTGCGCACCATCCGCTACTGGTCCGACGAGGGCGTGCTCGCCCCCGTGACCCGCTCGGGGGGCGGCTACCGGCTCTACGACGCCGCCTGCGTCGCCCGCCTGGAGCTGATCCGCACCCTGCGCGAGCTGGGCCTCGGCCTGGACGACGTACGCCGGGTGCTGGCCGGCGAGCGGACGGTCGCGGAGGTCGCGGCGGCCCATGTGGTGGCGCTGGACGCGCAGATCAGGTCGCTGAAGGTGACCCGGGCGGTGCTGTCGACCGTGGCACGGCGCGGATCGAGCGCGGAGGAGACGACCCTGATGAACAGACTGGCCCGGCTGTCGGCGGCCGAACGGCAGCGCATCGTCGACGAGTTCGTGGAAGAGATCTTCCACGGCCTGGACACGGCGGACCCCTGGGTGCGCGAGCGGGTGCGGACCCTCGGCGTGGGGCTGCCCGACGACCCCACCCCGGAGCAGGTCGACGCGTGGGTGGAGCTGGCCGAACTGCTCCAGAACCCGGAGTTCCGGGCGGCGATGCGGGGAGTGATCGAGTTCAACGCCGCCGACCGCGGCCCGGACACCCCGGCCGGCGCGTCGGCGATGTTCCTGCGCAGGCTGATCGAGCGGGCGGGTGACGCCCGCGAACGGGGGGTGGCGCCGGACTCCCCGGAGGCCGACGCCGTGCTGAGGGAGGTGTTCGGGGAGCACGCCGACCGGTCGGCGGTGCTGCGCCGGATGAACCCCGGTCCCGAGGTGGCCCGTTACCGGGAGCTGTCGATGGCGATCCGCGGCGAGTCGATGCCGCCCCGGCACCAGGAGGAGTTCGGCTGGGTGGTCGAGGCGCTCCGGGCTTGGCCGGGCCGTTAGTCTGACCTGCGGCAGTACCTCTGCACGGCACGAAAAAACGCGACAAAAAGGGGCGGATCGGTGGCTGACATCGAGGCAGCACGCAAGGAGTTCCAGCGGATAGACGCGGACGGCGACGGGTTCATCACCGCGTCCGAGTTCAAGAGCGCGCTGGCCCAGGGTGGCGACTGGAACGTCACCGACACGGTCGCCGAGGCCATCATCGCCGCCCGCGACCTCAACAACGACAAGGTCCTGTCGTTCGACGAGTTCTGGACGTACCTGAACAAGTGACGCGGGGAGGCGGGACCCGGCACGGGTCCCGCCGGGCAGGGGGACCCGGCACGGGTCCCCCTTTTCCGTGCGCTCACGCCGGTGGGCCGGCCGTTCGGTCGACCCGGACCGTCCAGCGGCCGCCGTGCCGCTCCAGGGTGAGCGGCAGGTCGAAGCACTTGCCGACCTGGTCGCTCGTGAGCACCTCGGCCGCCGGGCCCCGCGCGAGCGCGCGCCCGTCGCGCAGCAGCAGCGCGTGCGTGGTGCCCGCCGGGAGCTCCTCCAGATGGTGGGTGACCAGCACCGTCGCCAGCCTCGGATGCGCCTCGCGCAGCGCGTCCAGCGAGCCGAGCAGCTGCTCGCGGCCGGGCAGGTCGAGCCCGGTGGCCGGCTCGTCCAGGAGCAGCAGCCGCGGCCTCGGCATCAGCGCGCGGGCGATCAGGGTCCGGCCGCGCTGGCCCTGGGAGAGCGTGGGCCAGCGGGCCTCGCGGTGCGCGGTCAGCCCGAGGGTGTCGATGAGCCGGTCGGCCTGCGCGCGCTGCTCCTGCGTGGGACGCCAACGCGGCAGCAGCGCGACGGAGTTGGTGAGCCCGGTCAGCACGACGTCCCGCACCCGCAGCGGCTCGGACAGCGGATGACGCGGGTCCACGTGCCCGACATGCGCCCTCAGCTCCCGGACGTCCACCCGGCCGAGCCGGGCGCCGAGCACCTCCACGGCGCCCCGCGTCGGATGGATCCGCGCCCCCAACAGACCGAGCAGGGTGGACTTCCCGGCGCCGTTCGCCCCGAGCAGGGCCCAGTGCTCGCCCTCCCGCACGGTCAGCGAGACCTCCTGGAGGATCGCCCGCCCGTCCCGCACCACGTGCACGTCGTCCGCGTGCAGCACCACGGTCATCGCGCCGCCCGGTTCGCCGCGGACAGCACCGCCCGCACCGAGCCGGTCAGCGGTGACCCGTCGGCCCGGCCCGCGCCCCACACCGCACGGCCGTCGACGCGGCACCTGGCGAAGGTCACCGGGCCGTCCTCGACCAGCTCCAGGACCTCGGTCTTCACCCCGGCGCCGGTCAGCGCGTCGGCGAAGGCGGTCAGCGGTCCCGGGCCGGCGCCCTCGTGGTCGCCGGTGCGCTCGCCGACCCGCAGGGTGCACACGAAGCGGTGCAGACCGGGGGACTCCTCGTGGACGGACCAGTCGTCCAGCGCGACCTCCCCCTCGGCCAGATACGCGGCGGCGAACAGGTCGTACAGCTCGTCGGCGGTCGCCTCCCGGCCGCTCGCGTCCGTCATCTCCTGTACGGCGACGGCGAATTCGGGCCGCATCGGCTCCGGCAGGTCCACGCCGTGCCGGGCGCGCAGCAGATAGGCCGAACCACCCTTGCCGGACTGCGAGTTGACCCGGATCACCGCCTCGTACGTGCGGCCCAGATCGGCCGGGTCGACCGGCAGGTACGGCACCGCCCACGGTGCCTCGCGCTCGGGCACCCCCGACTCGGCGGCCCGGCGCGCGTGTTCGGCGAGCCCCTTGCTGATGGCGTCCTGGTGGGTGCCGGAGAACGCGGTGTGCACGAGGTCGCCGGCGTACGGATGCCGTACGGGCACCGGGATCCGGTTGCAGTGCTCGACCGTCTCCCGCACGGCGTCGATGTCGCCGAAGTCGACCATGGGATCGACCCCTTGGGCGAACAGGTTCAGCGCGAGGGTGACCAGGTCGACATTGCCGGTGCGCTCCCCGTTGCCGAACAGACAGCCCTCCACGCGCTGGGCGCCCGCGAGCACGGCCAGCTCCGCGCAGGCGACGCCGGTGCCGCGGTCGTTGTGCGGATGCACGGACAGGATCACCGAGTCCCGGCGGGCCAGGTGCCGGTGCATGTACTCGATCTGGTCGGCGTAGACGTTCGGGGTGGCGATCTCCACCGTGGCGGGCAGGTTGTGGGTGACCGGCCGGTCCGGGCTCGCGTCCCACAACCCGGTCAGCCCGTCGCACAGTTCGAGCACGAAGTCCGGCTCGGTGAGGTTGAAGGTCTCCGGCGAGAACTGGAACCGCACCCCCGGCGCGTCCCCGGCCCGGCGCGCCATCAGCTCGGCCGCCTCGCGCACGGTCCGCGCGATCTCGGCCCGGTCCCGGCGCAGCACCACCTCGCGCCACACCGGCGAGGTGGCGACGTACAGATGGACCACCGCCCGCTCCATCCCCTCGATCGACTCGAAGGTGCGGTCGATCAGGTCCGGGCGGGCCGGGGTGAACACCACCGGGGTCACGTCCCGCGGCACCGCGCCGCTCGTCACCAGGTGCCGTACGAAGTCGAAGTCGGTCCGGCTCGCGGACGGGTAGCCGACCTCGATCTCCTTGAAGCCCAGCCGGACCAGCAGATCGAAGAGGCGGCGCTTGCGCGGGGTGTCCATCGGCTCGGCGAGCGCCTGGTTGCCGTCGCGCAGGTCGACCGGCACCCACAGGGGCGCGCGCTCCAGCCGGGCGGCGGGCCAGTCGCGGCCGGTCACCGGGACCCGTACGCGGTCGTGGAAGGGGCGGTAGCGGTGGTACGGCATGGGGCTCGGGCGCTGCGGGTTCCACAGCAGGGTCATGGCTGCTGCCTCTCGGCTCGTTCGGCGGTGACCGGCAGCGCGGCGCCCCGCGGCGGGGTGCCGGTCGCGTCAGACCCCGCCGCGGCAGCCGAGAAGGAGACCGCTGAACGACATGAGCAGTACGCTAGCGACACCTCAGGTCCTCAGACAAGTGAGAATTCCTGTGCGGCGCTCACGACGCGCCCGCGAAGCACGCTGCCCCTGCGACGAGTTGGTGACACCCATGCCCCTCGGACCGGTCCGCCCGAGCCTCCTGGTCGAACAGGCCACCGTCCGGCTGCGCGAGCAGATCACCGACGGCACCTGGCCGGTCGGCGCCCGACTGCCGGGCGAGACCACGCTGGCCAGGGAGCTGGGCGTCGGCCGCTCCACCGTCCGCGAGGCGCTGCGCGCGCTCGCCGGGGCGGGCCTGGTGCGGGCCCGGCAGGGGGCCGGCGTCTTCGTCGTCGCGACCGAACCGGCCGAGGACTGGCCCACCCGGTTGCGCCGGGCCGCGGTGACGGACGTGTACGAGGTGCGGACGGCGGTCGAGGTGCACGCGGCCCGGCTCGCCGCGCACCGCCGTACGCCCGAGGACGTCGCCGCGATCGAGGCGGCGCTGGCCGGCCGCCGGGCCGCGGGGACCGCGGACGACCCGGCCTTCGTCGACGCGGACATCGCCTTCCACGCCGCCGTGGTCGCCGCCGCCCACAACCCCGTGCTGGCCGACCTGTTCGCCCAGTTCCGGCCGGTGCTGCGGGAGGGCCTGATCGAACTGCTGGCGCTGACCGGACTGCGCGCCGACGACCCGGACACCGGCGACGAGGCGCACGAGGCGCTGGTCCGCGCGGTGCGCGAGGGCGACGCGGCGACGGCGGTACGGGTCCTGGAGGCGGAACTGGCGGACCCGTTCGCGGGCTAGGACCGGCGTTCCGTGCCTCGGGCGGCACCGGCCCCTAGGGGACACCGGCCCCTAGGGGACACCGGCACCTCGGGGGACGCCGTCACCCGTTCGGCACGCCCGCGGAATAGGCGGTGCCCGCCGGGGGTTGTCGCCCCCGCAGCAGATGCATGCATGTGCATCGAATCCGAAGGGGCATGTCATGAAGATCGGCATCATCGGCGCGGGCAACATCGGCGGCAACCTCACCCGGCGGCTCACCGCCCTCGGCCACGACGTGTCCGTCGCCAACTCCCGCGGCCCGCACACCCTCACCGACCTGGCCAAGGAGACCGGCGCCACCCCGGTCCCGGTCGAGGAGGCGGCCCGCGGGGCCGCGGTGGTCGTGGTGACCGTCCCGGTGAAGGCCCTGCCCGACCTGCCCGAGGGCCTGCTGGACGGCGCCGCCGGGAACGTCGCCGTGATCGACACCGGCAACTACTACCCGCAGCAGCGCGACGGGCGCATCGACGCCATCGAGGACGAGGGCCTCACCGAGAGCCGCTGGACCGAGCGGCAGATCGGGCACCCGGTGATCAAGGCGTTCAACGGCACGTACGCGCAGGACATCCTCGACCTCCCGCGCCCGGCCGGCGCTGCCGACCGCATCGCGCTCCCGGTCGCGGGCGACGACGGGACGGCCAAGGCCACGGTCCGCGCCCTGATCGACGCGCTCGGCTTCGACACGGTCGACGCCGGCGGCATCGACGACTCCTGGCGCCAGCAGCCGGGCACCCCGGTCTACGGCCTGCGCGCCGGCACGGACGCCGTGACGAAGGCCATCCAGGAAGCCTCCCCGAACCGCACCCCGGACTTCCGCGGCTGACCCCCACGCGCGGACCGCGCCGCTACGGTGGTTCCGGGGGCGCGGCCCGCGGACCGGGGGCGCTGGTGCCGGGCGGGGCGGCCCGCGGACCCGGGGAGGCCAGGATGGGCAGAGACCCGCTGCCGTACATCGACCAGCACGCCACGCACGTCGCCGCCTCGCGGGAGACGACCTGGCGGGCCCTGACGGCCACGGTCGCCACGTCCTTCTCGGGCCGGGGCGCCGCGGCCTACGCCCGCCTGGTCGGCTGCACCGACCGCGCCGAGGCGGGCCCCCGCCCGCCGGCCGAGGGCTCCGTACTGCCGGGCTTCCACGTGGCGAGGGCCGTCCCGCCCCACGAACTCGTCCTCCGCGGCACCCACCGCTTCTCGACCTACCAGTTGGCCTTCTTCCTGGGGTCCAGCGCCCCGGACGGCTGCTCCCTGACGGCGGAGTCCCACGCGACCTTCCCCGGCGTCCACGGCCGGGGGTACCGGATCCTCGTGCTGGGCACGGGTGCGCACGCGGCCGGTCTGCGCCGGTTGCTCGCGGCGGTACGGCGGCACGCCGAACGGGCCGACGGACCGGGGGCGTGAGCGGTCGGGGGGCAGGTGTGGCCGGCGGGCCCGTCAGTCGACGGCGGCCCAGGACTTCAGGGCGGCCTTCGTCTTGAAGTCGGCGACGTCCTTGTCGTGGGGGTCGGAGCTGTACTGGTGGAACGTCCAGTCCGCCTGGATGCGGGGCTTGCCCGCGGTCGTGTAGTCGGCGATCCAGAGGCCGTCGCCCGCGTAGGACGTCTTGTCGATGTCGAGCCAGTAGGTGCGGTTGCAGTAGAGGACGACGCGGTTGTCCGGGCGCTTCTTCTTCAGGAGACGGATGAAGGCGTCCTTCTCCGCGTTGCTCGCGTGGGTGCCGTCGCTGGTGGTCTCCCAGTCGACCGCGAGGAGGTCGCCCGCCTTGTCGGGGGCCTTGGAGAGGAAGTAGTCCGCCTGGTCCGTGAGGTTGCCCGGCCACAGGAAGTGGTAGAAGCCGACGACCAGGCCGGCGTCGCGGCCGTGCTTCGTCTGGGCGGTCAGCTTCGGGTTGACGTACGAACGGCCCTCCGTCGCCTTGATGAAGACGAAGGAGAGGCCGTCCGTGTCGTAGGCCGAGGACTGGTACGCGCTTACGTCGATGCCGTGCAGCATGGGGGACTTGTGCCCCCGAGTCCCCCGGCCGGAACCTGCCGCAGGTCCGGCGGGTGCCGGGGCCCGCGCGCCGATCCGGACGGCGAGCCCCTAGCCGCGCGTGACCACCGAACTCAGCACGGACGCCGACTTGGTGGACCAGTCCGAGGTGATGAGGCTGGCATGGTCGCCGGCCAGCAGGGACAGGCGCGCGGCGACCTCGGCGTCCGTCGGTGCGGTCGAGGAGATCGCCGGGGAGACGGACGCCGCGTCCGTCATGATCAGGATGTAGTGGTTCGTGGAGTAGAACGACGTGTCGTAGCCGTTGTTGACGTACGTCGCCGCGTCACCGTCGAAGAAGACGAACCACGGGCGGATCGAGGCGTCGTAGCGGCTGGTGCGCGGATCGCCGTTCGCGGCGCCGAGCACCGCCGGGAAGGCCTCGGCGGACGAGATGCTGCCCGCCGCGTACAGATCGCGCAGGTGCTCGCCGTACTCCTGGTCGGTCCAGTAGTGGTCGAAGGGGTTCGCCTCCTCCACCGTGCCGGGGATCAGCTCGAAGAGGAACTTGCCCTTGAGGGAGTCCCGCGCGGGCCAGGCGTTCGCCTTGGCGGCCGCGTCGAGCGAGGAGTACGTGGAGCCGAGCAGGTCGGACGGCTTGTAGACGCTGCTGCCCAGCTTCGAGGCGATCAGCGTGTCCAACTCGTCCGGTCCGAGGCCCGCGTTGTTGTTGAAGCCGACCTTCATCTCGACCTTGAAGACGATCGGCGCGTGGTCCGGGTGCAGCTGGTTCCAGGCCGCGATGTTGTCCAGGCAACTGCCCAGGTCCTGGTCGCGGCTCTGGCTGTAGAGCTGCGAAGGGGTGTTCGCGTGCTCGCAGTTGTTGTCGTTGCCGAGCGGGTTGCTGTGGCTCACCCGCCACCGCTTGGTCAGGCTGTCCACGTACACGTCCAGTTCCAGCAGCGAGGCGCCGGAGTCCAACGCCTGGGCGAAGTACGTGTACTTGGACTTGTCGTACGCGTTGTGGGTGCCGATCGCCGTCGTCCCCGCATAGGCGGTCGCATCCGCGTGGGCGCTGCCGGGTAAGGCCAGCAGCATCGCGGCGGCGCCGAGCAGCGCCCCCAGCCGTCTGGCCGCACGAATCATGCGCATGGTCAATTCCCCTTTGTTGTCGCCGAGTTGGCGGCAGCGTAGGAGATGGTGATTACTCTTCGGTAGCCCCAGGAGGAACAGGAGTCACCGGAGCGGGGATCCGTGTCTCGTGCGGGGGGTTCCGGCCCGTGGTCACATTCCGGACGGGGGCTGTCGTCGCGCCGGTGCGGGGGATAGCTTTGGGCGACTCCATATCGCAACGCGGTCTGACGTGTCACGTAACGGAACGCGCGAGCGAGTGGGCCATGGACCCAGCCGGACACGGCCCGCCCCGAACTCACCGACCACGGCGGCGTGTCCGTGGCCTGCCACCGCTACGACGAGCTCGCGGGCGCGACCGCCGGCTGACACCCCGACGGGGGCGGCCGCGCCCTCCGCCGTGCCCGCGGCCGGTCATCGCCCGGCACCGGCGACGTCCTGCCCACCCGCTCGCCCGACGCGCTGGGCCTGACCCTGCGCGAACCGTTCGGCGTGGTCGGCGCGATCATCCCGTGGAACGCGCCCGGACCGATGACCGTCTTCAACACCGCCGCGCCGATCGCCGCCGGCAACACGGTCGTCCTCAAGCCCGCAGAGGACGCCCCGCTGACCGCCCTCTACCTGGCCCGCCTCGGCCTGGAGGCGGGCCTGCCGCCGGGGGGTCCTCAACGTCGTCACCGGTCTCGGTGCCGAGGCCGGCGCGGCGCTGCCCGCGCACCCCGGCATCCGCAAGATGACGTTCACCGGCTCACCGGCCACCGGCACCGCCGTGATGGAGGCGTGCGCCCGCAACCTGATCCCGCTCCAGCTGGAACTCGGCGGCAAGTCCCCGCAGATCGTGCTGCCCGACGCCGACCTCGCGAAGGCGGTCCCGGCGATCGTGCGGAGCATCATCCTCAACAGCGGCCAGGTCTGCGCCGCGGGCTCCCGGGTCCTCGTCCACTCCTCGCTGCACGACCGCCTGGTGTCCGCCCTCGCCGACGCCTTCCGCGCGGTCCGCGTCGGCCGGTGGGACGAGCCCGTCGACATGGGCCCGCTGATCAACGCCCGCCAGCAGGCCCGGGTCCTCGACTACCTGCGGATCGGCCGGGAGGAGGGCGCCGAGATCGTGACCGGCGGCGGAAAGCTCAGCGGGGAGGCGTACGATCGCGGCTTCTTCGTGGAGCCGACGATCTTCGACCGGGTGGCGCCCCCTTCGGCGGCTACCGGCACAGTGGCTTCGGCCGTTCGATGGGCCCGGACTACCTGGAGGACTGGACCCAGGTGAAGGCGGTGGTCCGCGGCCGTCACCGGCGCTGGTGCGTCCTGTCGCCGTCACCGGCCGTCGTGCGACCCGTCGCCGTCGCCGTCACCGGCCGTCGTGCGACCCGTCGCCGTCGCCGTCACCGGCCGGATCGCGGGGCGGGCCCGCGCCGGACGGTCGTCAGCACTCGATGATGTTCACGGCCAGCCCGCCCCGGGCCGTCTCCTTGTACTTGACCGACATGTCCGCGCCGGTCTCCTTCATCGTCTTGATGACCTTGTCGAGGGAGACCATGTGGGAACCGTCGCCGCGCATCGCCATCCTGGCGGCCGTGACGGCCTTCACCGCCGCCATGCCGTTGCGCTCGATGCACGGGATCTGGACCAGGCCGCCGACCGGGTCGCAGGTCAGGCCCAGGTTGTGCTCCATGCCGATCTCGGCGGCGTTCTCCACCTGCTCCGGCGTGCCACCGAACACCTCCGCGAGGGCGCCCGCCGCCATCGAGCAGGCGGAGCCGACCTCGCCCTGGCAGCCGACCTCGGCGCCGGAGATGGAGGCGTTCTCCTTGAACAGCATGCCGATCGCGCCCGCGGCCAGCAGGAAGCGGACCACGCCGTCCTCGTCGGCGCCCGGCACGAAGTCCATGTAGTAGTGCAGGACCGCGGGGATGATCCCGGCCGCGCCGTTGGTCGGGGCGGTGACCACGCGGCCGCCCGCCGCGTTCTCCTCGTTGACCGCCATGGCGTAGAGCGTGATCCACTCCATCGCGTGCGCCAGCGGATCGCCCTCGGCGCGCAGCTGCCGCGCGGTCATCGCCGCGCGTCGGCGCACCCGGAGGCCGCCCGGCAGGATGCCCTCGCGGGACAGGCCGCGCGAGACGCACGCCTGCATCACGCGCCAGATGTCCAGCAGGCCGGAGCGGATCTCCTCCTCGGTGCGCCAGGCCCGCTCGTTCTCCAGCATCAGGGAGGAGATGGACAGGCCGGTGTCCTTGGTCAGCCGCAGCAACTCGTCACCGGTGCGGAAGGGGTACTTCAGCACGGTGTCGTCCAGCTTGATGCGGTCCGCGCCGACCGCGTCCTCGTCGACGACGAAGCCGCCGCCCACCGAGTAGTACGTCTTCGACAGCAGCTCCGCGCCCGTGGCGTCGTACGCCCACAGGGTCATGCCGTTGGCGTGGTACGGCAGCGCCTTGCGGCGGTGCAGCTTCAGGTGGGTGTCGTAGGAGAAGGCGATGCCGTGTTCGCCGAGCAGGCGCAGGCGGCCCGACTGCCGGATCGTCTCCACGCGCTCGTCGGCGTTCTCCACGTCCACCGTGCGCGGCGACTCGCCCTCCAGGCCGAGCAGCACCGCCTTGGGCGTGCCGTGGCCGTGGCCGGTGGCGCCGAGCGAGCCGTACAGCTCCGTGCGCACGGAGGCGACGGAGGAGAGCAGGCCCTCGTTGCGCAGCCGGCGGGCGAACATGCGCGCCGCGCGCATCGGGCCGACCGTGTGGGAGCTGGACGGGCCGATGCCGATCGAGAACAGGTCGAAGACCGAGATGGCCACGGTGACTCCTGAGGGGCGAGATGAGGGTGGTGCGGGGTGCCGCGGTTGCCGCGGGGTGACGCGGACGCGGGCACCTCGCCCGTCTTCCAGTGTGCGCGGTGCCGGTCGGGCGGGGTGCGCGATGCCGTCCGGGCGGGGAGTGGTGCCGCCCGGACGGGGTGCCGTCCGGGCGCAGGTGCCGTCCGGACGGGGGTGGCGCCGCGGGGGTCCGGGCGGACCCCCGCGGCACCGGCCTGCTACTTGCCCAGGCCGGGGTAGAGCGGGTGCTTGTCGGCCAGGGCCTTGACCCGGGCCTTCAGCGCCTCGGCCTCGTACGACGGCTTCAGCGTCTCGGCGATGACGTCCGCGACCTCGGCGAAGTCCTCGGCGGTGAAGCCGCGGGTGGCGAGGGCGGGCGTGCCGATGCGCAGACCCGAGGTGACCATCGGCGGGCGCGGGTCGTTCGGGACGGCGTTGCGGTTGACCGTGATGCCGACCTCGTGGAGGCGGTCCTCGGCCTGCTGGCCGTCGAGCGCGGACTCGCGCAGGTCGACCAGGATCAGGTGCACGTCCGTGCCGCCGGACAGCACGTTCACGCCGGCCTCGCGGGCGTCGGGCGCGGTGAGCCGCTCGGCGAGGATGCGGGCGCCGTCCAGCGTGCGCTGCTGGCGCTCCTTGAACTCCGCCGAGGCGGCGACCTTGAAGGAGACCGCCTTGGCCGCGATCACGTGCTCCAGGGGGCCGCCCTGGAAGCCCGGGAAGACCGACGAGTTCAGCTTCTTCGCGAAGGCCTGCTTGGCCAGGATGATGCCGCCGCGGGGGCCGCCCAGCGTCTTGTGGGTGGTCGAGGTGACGACATCGGCGTACGGCACCGGGTTGGGGTGCAGCCCGGCCGCGACCAGGCCCGCGAAGTGGGCCATGTCGACCCACAGGTACGCCTCGACCTCGTCGGCGATCCGGCGGAACTCGGCGAAGTCGAGCCGGCGGGGGTACGCCGACCAGCCCGCGATGATCACCTTGGGGCGGTGCTCCTTGGCGAGCCGCTCGACCTCGGCCATGTCGACCAGGCCGGTCTCGGTGTCGACGTGGTACGGGACGACCTGGAACTGCTTGCCCGAGAAGTTCAGCCGCATCCCGTGGGTGAGGTGGCCGCCGTGCGCGAGGTCCAGGCCCAGGATGGTGTCGCCGGGCTGGGCCAGCGCGAACAGCGCGGCCTGGTTGGCGGAGGCGCCGGAGTGCGGCTGCACGTTGGCGTACTCGGCGCCGAACAGCTCCTTGACCCGCTCGATCGCGATCCGCTCGGCCACGTCGACGTGCTCGCAGCCGCCGTAGTAGCGGCGCCCGGGGTAGCCCTCGGCGTACTTGTTGGTGAGGACGGTGCCCTGGGCCTCCATGACCGCGACCGGAGCGAAGTTCTCCGAGGCGATCATCTCCAGGGTGGACTGCTGGCGCTCCAGCTCGGCGTCGACCGCGGCGGCGATGTCGGGGTCGAGCTCGTGCAGCGGCGTGTTCAGAAGCGACATTCGGGTACGACTCCTCAGCCCGCGATGAAGGCGGTGTACTCGTCGGCGGAGAGCAGGTCGCCCGGCTCGGCCGAGACCCGCACCTTGAACAGCCAACCGCCCTCGAACGGGGCCGAGTTGACGAGGGACGGGTCGTTGACGACGTCCTCGTTCACCTCGGTGACCTCGCCGTCGACGGGGGCGTACAGGTCGGAGACCGACTTGGTGGACTCCAGCTCGCCGCAGGACTCGCCCGCGGTCACGCTGTCACCGACCTCCGGGAGCTGGACGAAGACCACGTCGCCGAGCGCGTTGGCCGCGTGCTCGGTGATGCCGACCGTGGAGACGCCGTCCTCGCCGGCCGTCAGCCACTCGTGTTCCTTGCTGTAGCGCAGGTGCTGGGGGTTGCTCATGTCGTGAATTCTCCTGTACGCGGGGAGGTGGTCATGAAGGGGGAGCGCCGGGAACGCCGTTGATCAGTGGTGACGCGGACGTCCGAGCAGCGGCGATCTGGTCCTCGGCGGTGGCTTGCGGGGCTTGCGCGCAGGTCCGCCCGTGGCGCCCGCGCACTGGTCCGGCGGGGCGCTTCGGGGACGCCGGCGCGCGGCGCGGGCGGCTACTTCTGCCGCTTGTAGAAGGGCAGCGCCACGACCTCGTACGGCTCGTGGCTGCCGCGGATGTCCACGCCGACGCCCGCCGTGCCCGGGGCCGCGTGGGCCGCGTCGACGTACGCCATCGCGATCGGCTTGCCCAGGGTGGGGGAGGGGGCGCCGGAGGTGACCTCGCCGATCACCGCGCCGCCGGCCACGACCGGGTAGCCGGCGCGCGGGACGCGGCGGCCCTCGGCGATCAGGCCGACGAGCACCCGCGGGGGGTTCTGCTCGGCGCGCGCGGCGGCCTCGGTGAGCGCCTCGCGCCCCACGAAGTCGCCCTCCTTGGCGAACTTCACGACCCGGCCGAGCCCGGCGTCGAACGGGGTCAGCTCCGTCGTCAGCTCGTGCCCGTACAGCGGCATCCCCGCCTCCAGGCGCAGGGTGTCGCGGCAGGACAGCCCGCAGGGGACGAGGCCGGCCTCGTGGCCCGCGTCGGTCAGCGCCTGCCAGAGCTTCTCCGCGTCGGCGGGGGCGACGAACAGCTCGAAGCCGTCCTCGCCGGTGTAGCCGGTGCGGGCGATGAGCGCGCTCACCCCGGCCACCGTGCCGGGCAGGCCCGCGTAGTACTTCAGGCCGTCGAGGTCGGCGTCGGTGAGGGAGGCGAGGATGCCGGGGGAGGCGGGGCCCTGGATCGCGAGCAGGGCGTACGCGTCGCGGTCGTCGCGGACCTCGGCGTCGAAGCCGGCGGCGCGCCCGGTCAGCGCGTCGAGGACGACCTGCGCGTTGGAGGCGTTGGCGACGACCATGTACTCGGTCTCCGCGAGCCGGTAGACGATCAGGTCGTCGAGGATGCCGCCGTCGGCGCGGCAGATCATGGTGTAGCGGGCCCGGCCGACGCCCACGGACGCGATGTCGCCGACGAGGGCGTGGTTGAGCAGCGCGGCGGCGTCGGGGCCGGTGACGGTGATCTCGCCCATGTGCGAGAGGTCGAAGAGACCGGCCTTCGTGCGGACGGCGTTGTGCTCGTCGCGCTCGGAGCCGTAGCGCAGCGGCATGTCCCAGCCGGCGAAGTCGGTCATGGTGGCGCCCAGCGAGCGATGCAGCGCATCGAGCGCGGTACGGCGCTGCTCGGCGGGTTCGGTACTGCTCATCGGCTTTGTCTCCCAGGCATGACAGCGGGCGAGGTCGTTCCTCCCCATCTGTCATCGGAACCTGAGAGGTTCGCCATGACCACCGGACTCCGGACGAGTCGCAGGTCATGGCTTGCACCTTGGGTGGGGCCGCCGGGGCGGCCCGCTTTTCAGATGTGCCTCGCCCGCGCGGTAACGGGGCCTGAGAGATTCAAGGGAGGGACTTGCTCCTTCGGCGTCCCGCGAGCGCTTCACAAAGCGCCGCTGGGAACTCTCCCGCGCGGATTCAAGCGGCCGGTATGCAGTTGGCGCGCACATCATTGCACGCCGGGTCGGGGGATGGGGGCGGGTGGGTGCGGCCGTCGGCCCGGACCGGCCGCACCGGTCGAGATTACCTTCTCTTTACTTTTCATGGGGATAAGACCTCCATGGCCAAGGAACACCCATGGGATGGCCAAGGGGAGGGGGCGGTGAAGATGGACGACACCATCACACCGGACGAGCGGTGCGGGCGGTACGAGCGGTACGAGCGGTGCGGGCCGGACGAGCGGTGCGGGCGGTACGAGCCGTGCGAGGCGGCGGCCGGGAGGCGTGAGGCGGCGGCCGGGACGGGGGAGACGGCGGACGTGACGCGGGAGGTTCCCGCGGGAGGCGTCCGCGACCTGCGCGCCCGACCGGACGCCGAAGCGGACGCCCACGCCGCCGACCGCCCCCGCGCCCTCCTGTTCGGCCCCCGCGATCTCGTCGTGGTCACCGGCCTGCCCGGCAGCGGCAAGTCGACCCTCATGCGCCGCGCGGTCCGCGGCCCCCGCGTCGACTCCCAGGACGCCCGGGACCGCTGGCGCCGCCGCCTGCCCCGCTCGCTGCCGTACGCCCTCTACCGCCCCCTGGTCCGCCTCGCGCACTACGCCGCGCTGGCCCGCGCGCTGCGTACCGGCGCGGGCCTGGTCGTGCACGACTGCGGTACGCGCAGCTGGGTGCGCGCCTGGCTGTCCCGCGCGGCCCGGCGCCGCGGCGGCGCGCTCCATCTGCTGCTGCTCGACGTCGCCCCGGACACCGCGCTCGCGGGCCAGCGCTCCCGTGGCCGGGGCGTGTCGCGGTACGCCTTCCGCCGCCACCGCCGCTGTACGGCCCGGCTGCTGAGCGCCGTGGAGCGGGGCGGCCCGCCGCGCGGCTGCGGCTCCGCGGTGCTGCTCGACCGGGCCGCGGCCGACGCGCTCGGCCGGGTGGGCTTCACCTGCGGGGGCGCCGTGTCACAGGCACCCGCTAGCCTTTCGGTCTCAGCAGTGGTTCCCAGCAGGCGGTAGAGCAGATGGACTTCCCGGCGGCGGACTTTCCCGCGGAGTACCCGGCGCAGACGCACCCCCACCCGCACAGCGGTTGGCCAGGCAACGAACTGGAGGAGGTGCTCTCCGCCTCCCTCGGCATCCCCACGGCCGGCGCCAGGATCGTCGAGGTCCTCGGCCGCAGCTTCCTGTGGATCCCGCTGCCCGGCGGCGGCGGTCCGCACAGCGGCCCGCTCGACCTGCCCACCCTGGAGATCGCCGGCCAGGCGTTCGTGCCGGTGTTCAGCTCGGAGGAGCAGTTCCGGCAGGTCGTCGGCTCCCACATGTCGTTCACCATCGCGCCCGCGGTGGAGTTCGCGCGCGGGCTGCCCGCCCAGGTGGGGCTCGCGATCAATCCGGACGGCGTGGTCGGCGTACCGCTGCCGCCGGAGGCGGTCGCGGAGGTCGCGCGGGCCGGTCGCACCGTCCTCGACGGGCCGGCCGCCGGTGGCCGGGTGCGCCTGTTCGAGCCGGACTGGCAGGACGACCCGGTCGACTTCCTCGCCGTGGCCGCCGCGGAGTTCGCGGCGACCGGCGTGGTGCTCACCGCGCGGCGCTGCCTGGCCGCGATCGAGACCGCCGATCCGGTGATGTTCATCGGCGTCGAACTCACCCAGTGGGAGGGCGAGTTGCGCGAGCAGCCGCTCGACGCGCTGGGCCGGGCGCTGGGCCAGGTCCCGGTGCCCTGGCGGGTCAACCTGGTGCTGCTGGACGTGGCGCAGGATCCGGTGGGCGAGTGGATGCGCGAACACGTGCGGCCCTTCTACCAGTACGGGGCCTGAACCCCGGGCCTGGGCGACCCCGGTCCCGGGCCCACCCCGGGCCCATCGGGTCGTCCCCCCGGGGGCCTGTGAGCCCGGGGTCGCTCGCCCCGCGGGCCCGGTGGGTGCCGGATCGGTTCGTCGGTGGCCGTCCGCGGCCGTGTGGGGGCTGGGCGCGCAGTTCCCCGCGCCCCTGAGGGTGTGGGGCTCGACGCGTGCTTCCGAAGGGCGGCCTGAACCCCGGGCGCCCATGGGTCCGGGGCCCCGGCGTCCCGCGGGCCCGGTGGGTGTCGCATCCGTTCGGTGGCCGTCCGCGGCCGTGTGGGGGCTGGGCGCGCAGTTCCCCGCGCCCCTGAGGGGCCCGGGCGCGGGGCGAGCCCTCGCCCAGGTCCGCCCCGAGGGACGTTTCCGGGCCAATCGGCTCGGCCGGAGACGAACCCGCGCCCAGTGGCGGACACGCGAGAGGCCCCGACCCCCCAGGCGCTTAAAGTGGTTCCATAACCGGGGCAACTCCAAGAAGGGGCGGTACAGGTGAGCGCCAGCGGCACCGCGACCGGACAGGTCGAGCACATGCTGCGCCAGGTGACCCCCGGGCGCTACGACGCCTACGAGGCGTTGCTGCGCGCCCTCGCGACGCCCGCCTCCGGCCAGGTCTGGATGCTGCTCTGGCACGGACAGTCCGGCTCCCCCGACGCCCAGTACGGGAACATGGAGGTCGCGGGCCACGGCTACGCCCCGTGCGTGACCTCGGCGCAGGAGCTGTCGGCCAGCGGCTGGAACCGCTCGTACGAGGTGGTGGACGGCCTCGACGTCGCCCGCACCCTCTACCCCGACCACTTCGGCCTCTGGCTCAACCCGCACGCCCCGGGCGGCGGCGTGGGCATCCCCTGGCTCGATCTGCGCCGCATCGCCACCGGCCTGGACCGTCAGCCCGCCGGACCGCTGCGGCTCTCCGAGCCGGGCATCGAGATCCCGCAGTTCTACGCCCTGCTCACGCAGAACGCGCACCGCACCCCGGCGGTCAGGGCGCTGCGCCGGGCCTGGGTGCAGCCGGCCCTCGGGGCGCCGTACCTCGCCATCGGTCTCGACGTGTACGACACCTCGCCGCCGGCCGTCGACTCGGTGCGCGCGATGATGCAGCAGTCGATCGGCGCGGTGCCGGACGGGCTGCCGGTGTCGACCGTCGCGATGTCCGACGAGTACGACCCCGTGGTGATGTGGCTGCGCGCGAACGCGCGCCCGTTCTACGACCGCGAGGCCCACGCGGCCCCCGCTCCGGCGGCCGGTTACGGTTACCCACCGGCCCGCGGCAATTACTGAGCGCATACCACGGTGGGGCGTACATCGGTACCCCATCCCCGGATTCCCGCAGGATCCGCACACCGAGAGCACTTCTGCGCGCGTAGATTTCGGGCAGAGAGCCCGATCGGAGATCAATTTCCGGTGTGTCCGAATTGCTTCCCGTCCGAGGGCCGTTACCCACTGTTCGGATAACGGAATCCCCCTGAGTGCATCACGGTTGCGCATCCATTCCCCGTCAGCACTGGCGGCTGATCACAAGCGCACTGAAGACTCCCCACTCAGACACGGACTCTGCGTTCCGTGATCTAGGTAAGTCGACAAACCCGCACACAGCGGCAGTTGCAAGCCGGTCACCACCGGCGAGAGGGGTCGGGTCAACGTGACCGCACCGATCGAGACCACCGGAGCCGCATCCGATGCGCAGCCGGAGGCTGTGCTGGAGGGCGCCGGCAAGGGGCAGATCGAGGGTCGTTCCCTTGGACAGATCGCCTGGACCCGATTCAAGAAGGACCGAGTCGCCGTCGCCGGCGCCGTCATCGTCATCCTGCTGATCCTGGTCGCGGTGCTGTCCCGTCCGATCCAGTCCCTCCTGGGCCTGGACCCGAACGCTTTCCACCAGGACCTGATCGACGCCAACACCTCGCTGCCGAAGGGTTCCTGGGGCGGCATGAGCTGGTCCCACCCGCTCGGTGTGGACCCGAAGTTCGGCCGTGACATCGCCACCCGCATCCTCGAGGGCTCCTGGGTCTCCCTGGTGGTCGCCTTCGGTGCCACGGTGCTGTCGAACGTGATCGGCGCCATCCTCGGCGTCGTCGCGGGCTACTACGGCGGCCGGGTCGACTCGGTCATCAGCCGGCTGATGGACACCTTCCTGGCGTTCCCGCTGCTGCTGTTCGCGATCGCCATCTCGGCCACCCTCCAGGGCGGCGCGTTCGGCCTCAACGGCCTGCCGCTGCACCTGAGCGTGCTGATCTTCGTCATCGGCTTCTTCAACTGGCCCTACCTGGGCCGTATCGTGCGAGGCCAGACGCTCGCCCTGCGAGAGCGCGAGTTCGTCGACGCCTCGCGCGGCATGGGCGCCAAGGCCCCGTACATCCTGTTCCGGGAGCTCATGCCCAACCTGGTCGGTCCGATCATCGTCTACTCGACGCTGCTGATCCCGACCAACATCCTCTTCGAGGCCTCGCTGAGCTTCCTCGGCGTCGGCATCCAGCCCCCGCAGGCCTCCTGGGGCGGCATGCTCCGGGAAGCGGTCACGTACTACCAGGTCGACCCCCAGTACATGATCGTGCCCGGCCTCGCCATCTTCGTGACCGTCCTGGCGTTCAACCTGCTGGGCGACGGTCTCCGCGATGCTCTCGACCCGCGCAGCCGTTGACGTCTGCTCACACCTCACCGAGAGCCCGAAAAGTTTCCGACAATGGAGGGGAACCCGCCCATCATGCGTAGGTCAGCGCTGGCCGTAATAGCGGCCATCGGAAGTGCGAGTCTGCTGGTCGCAGGCTGCAGCAAGGCAGATGACAGCAAGGACGACACCGGCACCAAGTCCGCCGGTGCCAACGCCGCGACCAAGGGCATCGTCAACGCCTCCGACAAGAAGGGCGGCACGCTCACCTACGAGCTGTCCGACGTGCCGGACTCGTTCGACCCCGGCAACACGTACTACGCGTACATGTACAACTTCAGCCGGCTGTACGCCCGCCCGCTGATGACGTTCGAGCCCGGCGCCGGCACGAAGGGCAACACCCTCGTCCCGGACCTCGCCGCGAGCAAGGGTGTCTCCAGCGACGGCGGCAAGACCTGGACGTACAAGCTGCGTTCGGGCCTGAAGTACCAGGACGGCTCGTCGATCACCTCGGCGGACGTCAAGTACGCCGTGGAGCGCTCGAACTTCTCGCGTGACGTCCTGTCGCTCGGTCCCAACTACTTCCAGCAGCTGCTCGTCGGCGGCGACAAGTACAAGGGCCCGTACAAGGACAAGAAGGGCCTCGACTCGATCGAGACCCCGGACGCGACCACGATCGTCTTCCACCTGAAGCAGGCCTTCCAGGAGTTCGACTACCTGGTCGCCGCCCCGCAGACGGCCCCGGTCCCGCAGTCCAAGGACAACGGCGTCGACTACGTCAAGAACATCGTGTCCTCGGGCTCGTACCAGTTCCAGAGCTACTCCGAGGGCAAGCAGGCCGTCCTCGTGCGCAACAAGAACTGGGACGCGAGCACGGACCCGCTGCGCAAGCAGCTGCCGGACAAGATCGTCGTCAACCTGAAGGTCAACCCGGACACGATCGACAAGGACGTCCTCGCGGGCGACGCGATCGACCTCGCCGGCTCGGGTGTCCAGGCCGCCACGCAGGCCCAGGTCCTCACCGACGCCTCGAAGAAGGCCAACACGGACAACACCTACGGTGGCCGTCTCGTCTACATGGCGATCAACACCAAGGTGAAGCCGTTCAACAACGTGGCCTGCCGCAAGGCCGTCGAGTACGCGATCGACAAGGTCTCGGTGCAGACCGCCGAGGGCGGCCCGATCCGCGGTGACGTCGCCTCCACGGTGCTGCCCCCGGACATCACGGGCTACGAGAAGTCGGACGTCTACGCGACCGACGGCAACAAGGGTGACGTCACCAAGGCCAAGGACCAGCTGAAGGCCTGCGGCAAGACGACGATCAACACCAACATCACCGCGCGCAGCGACCGTCCCACCGAGGTCGACGCCGCCACGGCGATCATCAACTCGCTCAAGAAGGTCGGCATCAACGCGACCCTCAAGCAGTACCCGTCGGGCAAGTACTTCACCGACTACGCGGGTGTCCCGAAGTTCACCGAGAAGCAGAACGTCGGCCTGATCATGATGCAGTGGGGTGCCGACTGGCCCTCCGGCTACGGCTTCCTGCAGCAGATCCTGAACGGCAAGGCCATCGGCGCCTCGGGTAACACCAACCTGTCGCAGTACAACAACTCGAAGGTCAACGACATGCTGTCGACCTCGATCGCCACCTCCGGCGACGACGCTCGTAACAGCATCTACGCCCAGATCGACAAGCAGACCATGGACGACGCGGTCATCGTGCCGCTCACCTACTTCAAGGTTCTGCTGGCCCGCCCGAAGGCCACCAACCTGGTGTCCACGGCGGCCTTCAGCGGCGAGTACGACTACCTCAACATCGGCGTCGCGTCGAAGTAGCAGCCCCGGAAGGCAGGTGAAGGCATTGGTGCCCGCGGGTCTCACGGCCCGCGGGCGCCAGCGCCGATCCCCGTGATCTCGTACATCCTCCGTCGGACGCTTGCAGCGGTGATCCTGCTGCTCGTCGTCTCCGCGGTCACCTTCGCGATCTTCTTCGTGCTTCCCCGGTTGGCCGGCCAGACCGCCGACCAGCTGGCACAGCAGTACATCGGCAAGAGCCCGTCGAAGGCAGACATCGCCGCGGTCAAGCACAACCTCGGTCTGGACCAGCCCGTCTACGTCCAGTACTGGCACTTCATCAAGGGGATCGTCACCGGCGCCACCTACGACCTCGGCCCCACCACGGCGCACTGCTCCGCGCCGTGCTTCGGTTACTCCTTCAAGACCCACCAGGCCGTCTGGCCGCAGCTGACCTCCCGGATGCCGGTGACCCTGTCGCTGGCCGCGGGTGCCGCCGTGCTGTGGCTGGTCTCCGGTGTGGTCATCGGCGTGATCTCCGCCCTGAAGCCGCGCTCGGTCTTCGACCGCACCTTCATGGGCGTCGCGCTCGCCGGCGTCTCGCTGCCCATGTTCTTCACGGGCAACCTGGCGATCCTCCTCTTCACGTACACGTGGCCGGTCTTCGGCCGCACCTACGTGCCGCTCACCGAGAACCCGGCGCAGTGGGCCAACACCCTCTTCCCCGCCTGGTGCTCCCTCGCCCTGCTGTACTCCGCCATCTACGCGCGGCTCACCCGCTCGGGCATGCTGGAGACCATGAACGAGGACTACATCCGCACGGCCCGCGCCAAGGGTCTGCGGGAGAGCAAGGTCGTGGTCCGGCACGGACTGCGCGCCGCGCTCACCCCGATCATCACCGTCTTCGGCATGGACCTCGGTCTGCTGCTCGGCGGTGCCGTCATCACCGAGACGGTGTTCTCGCTGCACGGTGTAGGCCAGTACGCGGTGCAGGCCATCGACGACAACGACCTGCCCCCGATCCTCGGCGTGACCCTGCTCGCCGCCTTCTTCGTCGTGATCGCAAATCTCCTGGTGGACCTGCTCTACGCGGCCGCCGACCCGCGGGTGAGGCTCTCGTGACCGAACTCAACAAGACCGGCGCGGCCGTGGGCGAGCCCACCGCCGCCCACCGGCCCGAAGCCTTCCTCGAGGTCCGCGACCTCAAGGTGCACTTCCCGACCGACGACGGCATCGTCAAGTCGGTGGACGGCCTCAGCTTCTCGCTGGAGAAGGGCAAGACCCTCGCCATCGTGGGTGAGTCCGGCTCCGGCAAGTCCGTCACCTCGCTGGCCGTCATGGGTCTGCACCGGCTCGGCGCGCGCGGCAAGAACGTGCGCATGGGCGGTGAGATCTGGCTGGACGGCAAGGAGCTCGTGAACGCCTCGCCCGACGAGGTGCGCCGGCTCCGTGGCCGCGAGATGGCGATGATCTTCCAGGACCCGCTGTCCGCGATGCACCCGTACTACAAGATCGGCGACCAGATCGTCGAGGCGTACCGGGTCCACAACAACGTCAGCAAGAAGGTCGCCCGCAAGCGCGCCATCGAGATGCTCGACCGGGTCGGCATCCCCGAGCCCGCCAAGCGTGTCGACGGCTACCCGCACGAGTTCTCCGGCGGTATGCGCCAGCGCGCCATGATCGCCATGGCGCTGGTGAACAACCCCGAGCTGCTCATCGCGGACGAGCCGACCACCGCGCTCGACGTGACCGTGCAGGCGCAGATCCTCGACCTGATCCGTGACCTCCAGAAGGAGTTCGGCTCCGCGGTCATCATGATCACGCACGACCTCGGCGTGGTCGCCGAGATCGCCGACGACGTCCTCGTGATGTACGGCGGCCGCTGCGTGGAGCGCGGTCCGGCGGACGAGGTCTTCGAGCAGCCGCAGCACCCCTACACCTGGGGTCTGCTCGGCTCGATGCCGCGGATCGACCGTGAGACCTCGGAACGGCTCATCCCGGTCAAGGGCTCGCCGCCCAGCCTCATCAACGTCCCTTCGGGCTGTGCCTTCCACCCGCGCTGCCCGTACGCGGACCTTCCCAAGGGGAACGTCACCCGCACGGTGCGCCCCGAGCTGCAGCAGGTCGACGGCGGGCACTTCTCCGCCTGCCACCTCTCGCCCGAGGACCGTACGCGGATCTGGACCGAAGAGATTGCGCCGAAGCTGTGAGTGAGACCAACAAGACGGAAAGCGCCCCCGAGGCCGCGATCCCGCACCAGGCGTCGGCCCCCGGCGAGCGTGAGGTGCTGCTGAAGGTCGAAGGCCTGCAGAAGCACTTCCCGATCAAGAAGGGCATCCTGCAGCGCCAGGTCGCGGCCGTGAAGGCCGTCGACGGCATCGACTTCGAGGTGCGCAAGGGCGAGACCCTCGGCGTCGTCGGCGAGTCGGGCTGCGGCAAGTCGACCATGGGCCGGGTCATCACCCGCCTCCAGGACCCGACGGGCGGCTCGATCCACTTCGAGGGCCAGGACATCACCAAGCTGTCCACCGGGAAGATGCGCCCGCTCCGGCGGGACATCCAGATGATCTTCCAGGACCCGTACGGCTCCCTGAACCCCCGTCACACCATCGGCTCGATCGTCTCGGCGCCCTTCCGGCTCCAGGGCGTGGAGCCCGAGGGCGGGGTCAAGAAGGAGGTCCAGCGGCTGCTGGAGCTCGTCGGCCTGAGCCCCGAGCACTACAACCGCTACCCGCACGAGTTCTCCGGCGGTCAGCGCCAGCGCATCGGCATCGCCCGCGCGCTCGCCCTGAAGCCGAAGCTGGTCGTGGCGGACGAGCCGGTCTCCGCGCTGGACGTGTCGATCCAGGCGCAGGTCGTGAACCTGATGGACGACCTCCAGCAGGAACTCGGCCTGACCTACGTGATCATCGCGCACGACCTCTCGGTCGTCCGTCACGTGTCGGACCGGGTCGCGGTGATGTACCTGGGCAAGATCGTCGAGTTCGCGGACAGCTCCAAGCTGTACGAGAGCCCGATGCACCCGTACACCAAGGCCCTGATGTCGGCCGTGCCGGTGCCGGACCCCAAGCGCCGTGGCCAGAAGAACGAGCGCATCCTGCTCCGCGGCGACGTGCCCTCGCCGATCGCCCCGCCGTCCGGCTGCCGGTTCCACACCCGGTGCTGGAAGGCGACGCAGATCTGCAAGACGACCGAGCCGCCGCTCCTCGAGCTGCGTCCCGGTCAGCGCGTGGCCTGCCACCACCCGGAGAACTTCGCCGACCAGGCGCCGCAGGACGTCGTCCTGCTGTCCGCGGCGAAGGAGGCGGTGGATCTGGTGGGTTCGGCCGTCCTCGCCGAGGAGGCGAAGCAGGCCCAGGCGTCCGCCGCGGCCGAGACCGCCTCCGAGGAGCCGGCCGCGGCCGCCGAGGAGACGGTGACTGCCGAGGAGACGGTGTCCGCTGAGGAGACGGTGTCCGCCGAGGAGACCGTGGCCGAAAACCAGGAGTCAACCGACAAGTAGGTCATGACGACTTGGTAAAGTCATGAACATGCCGTAACGGGAGAGCGCAGAGTCCCCCGTGTCCGTCTGATCGATCCGGTCAATGCGAACACGCTCGAAGGGACGACTCATGGCACTCTCCCGTTCGGCACGTCTGGGCGCCGTCGCCACCGCGGCGGCGTCCTTCTTCGCCATAGCCGCGGCCTCCGCCCCCACCCCGGGCGCCGACGGCATCGGTGACAGCTATTTCCCGCAACTGGGCAACGGCGGCTTCGACGCCCGCCATTACGACCTCTCCGTCGCCTACGACCCCACCACGGGCCGGCTCGACGGCCGCACCACCCTGACCGCCCGCGCCACCCAGAGCCTGTCGTCGTTCGATCTGGACCTCCAGAAGCTGGAGGTCACCCGGGTCGAGGTGAACGGCAGAGCGGCCGCGTTCACCCGCAGCGGCGACGAACTGCGCATCACCCCCCGCGGCGCCCTGGCCAAGGGCCGCGACTTCACCGTCTCCGTGACCTACGGCGGCGTACCCGAACCGCTCTCCGGGCCGATCGTCTTCGGCTCCCAGTACGGCTGGATGAAGACCGACGACGGCGTCTTCGTGGCCTGCGAGCCCAACGCGGCCTCCACCTGGTTCCCCTCCAGCGACCACCCGTCGGACAAGGCCACGTACGACATCCGGATCAAGGCGCCCGCGGGGCTGACCGCCGTCTCCAACGGCCGGCTCGTCTCCACCCGGGACCACGGCGGCTCTACGTACACCCACTGGCGCGAGAGCCGGCCGATGGCCACGTATCTCGCCACCGCCACCATCGGCACGTTCGACGTGAAGACCGGGACCACCCCCGGTGGCACCCCGATCTACGTCGCGATCGACCCGACGCTCGCGAACAGCAACGCCGTCGACGTGTACGCCGTCACCGCCGCCGCCACCGACTACTGGTCGCAGGTCTTCGGGCCGTACCCGTTCGAGGAGACCGGCGCGATCGTCGACGACATGCCCGAGGCCGGCTTCTCCCTCGAAGTGCAGTCCAAGCCCGCCTACTCGGCCGTGCGCAGCGAGTCCACGATCGTGCACGAGCTCGCCCACCAGTGGTTCGGGGACTCGGTGTCGGTCGCGCACTGGAAGGACATCTGGCTCAACGAGGGCTTCGCGACCTACGCCCAGTGGCTGTGGGCCGAGCACCAGGGCACCCGCAGCGCGCACGACTCGTTCCTCGCCGCCTACAACGCCCGGGCCGCCGACAACTCCTTCTGGCAGACCGAGCCCGGCGACCCGCAGCGCGACACCATGTTCGCCTCCGCCGTCTACCAGCGCGGGGCGATGACGCTCCAGATGCTGCGCGAGCGGATCGGCGACACGGCGTTCTTCAAGCTGCTGCCGGCCTGGACCAAGCTGCACCGCTACGGCAACGCGGACACCGCCGACTTCGTCAAGCTCGCGGAGAAGGTCAGCGGGCAGCAGCTGGACGACCTGTTCACCACCTGGCTGTTCACCCCGGGGAAACCCGCCATCTAGGGTCTTCCCCCAGGATCAACCCTTGCATTGCAAGGTGCACGCCAGTTTCTGAGTAAGAATGTCAGGGTGCAGTTCCATCAGTTCTTCAGTCCCTCCGTCCAGCACACGCTCGATGTCGTCGGCATCTTCGTGTTCGCCATCTCCGGCGCGCTGCTGGCCGTCCGCAAGAACTTCGACGTGTTCGGCATCGCCGTGCTCGCCGAGGTCACCGCGCTGGGCGGAGGGCTGATCCGCGACGTGATCATCGGGGCCGTCCCGCCGGCCGCCTTCACCGACCTCGGGTACTTCGTCACCCCGCTCCTCGCCGCGCTGCTGGTGTTCTTCCTGCACCCGCACGTGGAGCGGATCCAGGTCGGGGTCAACGTCTTCGACGCGGCCGGCCTCGGCCTGTTCTGCGTCACCGGCACGACGAAAGCGTACGACTACGGGCTCGGCCTCACCGCGTCGGCGTGTCTCGGCCTCGCCACCGCGGTCGGCGGCGGCGTGCTGCGGGACGTGCTCGCCAACGAGACTCCCTCGCTGCTGCGCTGGGACCGCGATCTGTACGCGGTCCCGGCGATCGTCGGCGCCACGATGGTGGTGCTGTGCATCCGCTACGACGCCCTGACCCCGCTCACCAGCGGCTTCGCCGTGATCACCGCCTTTGTGCTGCGGCTGCTCGCGATGCGGTTCCACTGGCGAGCGCCGCGTGCCTGGAACCGCCGTTCGACGGTGCGGGAGGAGTAGCCGAGGAGCCGGCCCCGCTTCCGGGCCGGGCCCGGTCGAGGCCCGCCGTCTCCGGACGCGCGGCCTCGGGGTTCGCGCCCGGCGCCCGGCTGAGTCCCATCTGCACGGTGAGCCAGTGGAACACCGGCACGAACTGCGGCCGCCACAGCGCCATGGTGTGGCCGCCGGCGCTGGTCGGCACGAACACCACGTGCACGGTGGTCGGGGCCTTGGCGAACCGCTCCAGGGCCACCCCGGCCTCGTAGCCGTCGTGCGGCTGGCCGGAGACGTAGAGCGCGAGCTGCGGGGGAGCGGTGGCCCGCCGCAGCAGGGTCAGCGGGTTGTTCGCGGCGCGCAGCGCGGGGCTCTGCGCGGCGAGCGAGGTCCGTTCGGCGATCGGGTCGTTGTAGCCGGACATGCCGACGGCGGCCCGGTAGCGGTTGGGGTGGGCGACGGCGAGCTTGACGGCACAGTGCGCGCCCGCCGAGTAGCCGGCCACCGCCCAGCCCCTGGGGGCGGTCTGGACCCGGAAGTTGTCCGTCACCATCTTGGGGACGTCCACGCTGAGCCAGGTGTCGGCGTTCACCGTGCCGGGGATGTTGGCGCAGCCGGTGTCGACCCCGGCCAGCAGATTGGTGCGCGGCGCCACCAGGACGAACGGCGCGATCCGGCCGTCGCGCATCAGGGCCGCCAGCTGCTCGTGCGCCCGCAGCGCGCCGAACCACGCCTTGGCGGAGCCCGGGTAGCCCGACAGCAGCTCGACGACCGGGAAGCGGTGGTGGCGGTAGCGGGGCTCGCGGTACTGCGGCGGCAGCCAGACGTAGACCTCGGCGTTCACGCCCGAGACCCGCCCCTTGACCTGGGTGACCTGGACCCCGCCCGCGTCGCGCATCCCCGGGCCGGCGGCCGGCGTGAAGGTCTGGCGCACCCGGGGAAGCCGCTGGAGCGCTATGCCGCCGGTGCCGTCGGCGCCGAGGTCCGCGGCCTGCTGCACATGGTCACCGGTGCCGAGCAGGTCCGCCCAGTTGTCGTAGAGGTTGTTCTGGTCGTTGACGAGAGCGAAGACCAGGGCGACCGCGGTGCCCTGGGCGAACAGCAGCATCAGCGTCCGCGCGACGAGCCGCACCGCCCGGGGCCCGCGCACCCGCGACCACGACACGAGCGGAAACAGCAGCGCGACCGCGGACAGCACGATCAGGGTGAAGAGGAACGGAGTCCCGGTGAGGCTCATGTCCCCATAGAGGGTGACGAGGGGGCCCCGGTTGTGGACGAGTCCGGACACTTACCGAGAAATTGCCGTGATCTCACCCAGGAGGCGGTGTCGGCGTCCGCATTCGGCCAAAGCTACCGCTTAGTAATGCAATGTTGTACGGTTCATTCATGGCAGATGCAGTTACCGCGCCGCCGGCCGGACGGGCCACGATCGGCGACAGTGAGTTCGACCGCGACAGCGCGCTCGTCCCGCGCGAGACCGGTGTATACGACATCGACCTCCCCGCGGGCTGGACGATCTTCGGCGCCGTCAACGGCGGCTTCCTGCTCGCCGTGCTCGGCCGGGCCCTCGGTGACGCGCTGCCGCACCCCGACCCGTTCACCGTCTCGGCGCACTATCTGACGGCCTCCCGGCCCGGACCCGCCGTCGTGCGCACCCAGACCGTACGCGCCGGCCGCACCCTCTCCACCGGCCAGGCGTCCCTCTTCCAGTACGACGACGAGGGCCGCGAGGTCGAGCGCATCCGCGTCCTCGCCTCCTACGGCGACCTCGGCGCCCTCTCCGACGACGTCCGTACGACGGCGAAGCCGCCCGCCTTCCCGCCGATGGAGCGCTGCCTGGGGCCCGAGGACGGCCCGGCGCCCGACGACACCTCCGCCATCGCCGGCCGGCTGATGCTGAAGCTGGACCCCGCCACCCTCGGCTGGGCGCTCGGCGCACCCTCCGGCAAGGGCGAGATGCGGGCCTGGTTCGGCCTCGCGGACGGCCGGGACCCGGACCCGCTGTCGCTGCTGCTCGCGGTGGACGCGCTGCCGCCCACCGCCTTCGAGCTCGGCGTGTCCGGCTGGGTCCCCACGGTCGAGCTGACCGTCCACGTCCGCTGCCGCCCCGCCCCCGGCCCGCTCCGGGTGTCGATCACCACCCGCAACCTGGCCGGCGGTTTCCTGGAGGAGGACGCGGAGGTCTGGGACAGCACGGACCGCCTGGTCGCCCAGTCCCGCCAGCTGGCGCGGGTCGCGTCCGCCGGGTTCGGGGGCTGAGGGCGCGCCCGTTTTTGGGGCGCGGGGAACTGCGCGATCAGCCACGACGGGCTCGCGCCCGCGCGGACTGTGCGGTGTGTCCGGCTGCGGGCCGGTGGGCCCGTTCGCGCAGTTCTCCGCGCCCCGGGGGGCTTCTCGGACCCGTTCAGTCGTGGGGCAGGGGGCTGCGGCCCAGCCAGGCCGCCAGCCGGCCGTGGGCGTCGGCGCCTTCGGGGGCGGGGCGGGCCGTGTCGAACGGGGTGTCCGCGTCCCGTTCCGGCTCCGGCAGCACCCGCCGGGCCACCGCGAGCGCGAACTCGGCCGGTTCCGGGTCGAGTTCCGTCGGCCGGCCGAGCGCCTCGGCCAGATCCCAGGTGTGCGTGACCAGTTCCATCACATAGCCCGCCAGCGCCTGGCCTCCCGGCACCTCGCCCCAGGGCACCTTCACCGGCTCGGCCAGCCGCGCGTCCGACGCCCAGGCCGCGAGCACCCTCTCCCGGACCTCCTCGTACGCGTCGCTCCAGCCGTCGTCCGCGACCCCGTCGGCGAACGGCCGTACCGCGAGCCCGTCGCCGCCCTCGCCGACCACCGCGATGCGCAGGGTGCCGCCGACGACATGGCTCAGCAGCGTGCGCACGTCGAACTCGGCGCAGGGCGTGGGCCCGGCCAGCTGCTCCGGCCGCACGGTCGCGATCAGCGCCGCCGCCTGCTCGGTGGCACGGGCGTACAGCGGGCGGGGGTCGATGGTCTCCATGGCGGGCCTTCCCGTCTCGGGTTCCGGCCGCGGCGGGCGCCGCGGTTCCTGCACCACAGGCTGGACCCATAACCTGACAGTTTCCGTCAACATTTGCGCGGGGCCCGCGGGCCGGAGGAATCTGGTGCCGTGAAGTCCGACCGCCTGCTGTCGATCCTGCTGCTGCTCCAGACCCGGGGCCGGGTGCCCGCACGTGAACTCGCCGGCCGGCTGGAGGTGTCGGTGCGCACCGTCTACCGCGACATCGAGGCGCTGTCCGCCTCCGGCGTGCCGGTCTACGCCGAGCGCGGACGCCACGGCGGCATCGAACTCCTCGCCGGTTTCCGCACCGACGTCACCGGCCTGACCGCCGACGAGTCGCGCGCCCTGTTCGTCCTCGGCGCCCAGTGCACGCACGCCGCCCTCGGCCTGGACGCGGCGTTCGGCTCGGCCCTGCGCAAGGTGATGGCCGCGCTGCCCGCGCCGCACCGCCCGGCTGCGGAGGCGACCAGCCGCCGCATCCTGGTCGACGCCACCCGCTGGCGCGGCGGGCCGCGCCACTCCGCCGACCTCGCCGCCCTCCAGGACGCCGTCTTCGCCGACCGGCGGCTCCGGCTGCGCTACCGGCACGGCGGACAGCGCGAGCCACGGACGTACACCGTCGACCCGTACGGACTCGTCGCCAAGGCGGGCGTCTGGTACCTGGTCGCCGACCGGCGCGGCCGCCCGCAGCTCTTCCGGGCCGACCGGGTGCGCTCCGCCCGGCTGCTCGACGACCCCGTGCGACGCCGGCCGGGCGTCGAACTCGCGGACGCCTGGGAGGTGCTGCGCCGCGAGGTGGAGGAGCGGCCGGGCGGTCTGGAGGTCGTGGTCCGGGTGCACCGCGACCGGCTGGACATGTTCCGCCGCCTCAACGCGGCCCAACTGGCCGAGCCGGCCGAGGACGAGGCCGAGGACGACGGCGACGGCGCGGGCGACTGGGTGACGGCCCGGCTGCACTACGGCTCCGTCCGCGAGGCGCGCCAACTGCTGCCCTTCGCCGACCGGGTGGAGGTGCTGTCGCCGCCCCAGGTGCGCGACGAACTCGCCGCGGCGGCCGCCTCGGTCACGGCTCTGTACCGGTCCCCGGCCGGTGAGCCGGGTGAAATGGCCGCAAAAGGGCCCGCTTTGGGGAGCGCTTTGCCCGATTGACAGGCCAGGGACAGGGTGGCCCCAAGGACGGCTTATCTCCCGCTGATTGAGTGCGCTGCACCTCAGGACCCCGAATCCGCCTTGGAGCTGTCCCTCATGAAGCGTGCCCGCCTCCTTCCCGCCGCGGCCCTGCTGGCGCTGTCACCGCTCCTCGCGGCCTGCGGCTCCGACGACTCGTCGTCCGGCAGCGGCACCTCCGGCGGCCAGCAGTCGTGCCAGGCGCCGTCCGGCTTCCCCACGGGCAACGCCTCCGGGCGGCCCCGCGGCGGCGCCTCCGGCTTCCCGTCCGGCTTCCCGTCGGGCGCCTCGGGCCGGCCGAGCGGAATGCCCTCGGGGATGCCGAGCGGCATGCCCAGCGGCGGTCCCGGCGGCGGCAACGGCGGCGGCCCCGGCGGCGGCTGCGGCGGCGGGATGCCGGGCGGCGCCCAGGGCGACTCGGGCAACTAGCCCTCCGGGCAGGGCAAGAGGGGCGGCGCGCGTTCCCGGCGCGCCGCCCCTCTTGCCCTGCCCGTCCCCTGATCAGTCCAGCCAGTGCCGGCGGCCGATGCTGATCAGCCGCAGCTGGAGGGCCGCCAGCCGGGCCACCCGCTGCCGCTCCTCGGGGCCCGCCGAGGACTCCCGGGCCTCCAGGAACAGCGAGGCGGTGATCAGCATCTGGTCCACGAAGAGATGGGCCAGCATCAGCAGGTCGTCGTCGCTCCACCCCTCGGCCTCGGGGTCCTTGGCCAGCTCGGTCTTCACCTCCTCGGCGAACCGCACGAGCTGGCTGCGAATCGCCTCCCGGACCGGCTGGACCCCGCCACTGCGCTCACGGGCGATGAAGCGGACGTGCGCGGGGTACGCGTCGACGTGACCGGCGATCAACTCGATGGCGCGGGCGATCCGTTCGTCGGTGTCGCCCGCCGAGGACACCGTCGTGCGCACCATCGGGTGCAGGCTGCCGAGCGCCTCGTCGACCAGCGCGACACCGAGGTCCGCGGTCGAACGGAAGTGCCGGTAGAAGGCGGTCGGGGCGACCCCGACGGCGCGCGTGACCTCGCGCAGGCCCAGGCTGCTGAGGCTCTGCTCCTCCAGCAGGGCGAGGGCCGCGTCCAGCAGCGCCTGCCGGGTCTTCTGCTTCTGGGCCTGCCGGATCCCGAGGGTGTGACTCATGTCATCCAGTTAACAACTGTTCTCCGGAATTGAAAAGCCATGGGGCGCGCTAGACTCCAAAGTCAGTGAACAACTGTTACTACAAGCGTTCACCGAAACTTATGGAGGGGGATCCATCCCATGCTGTTCCTCGTCGCCGCGCTGATGCTGTTCGGCGTCGTGCTGGGCACCGTGGCGCACGCGCCGCTGCCCGTCACGGCCGCCTTCGCCGCCGTCATCGCCGTGTGGCTCGCCGTCTTCGCCCTCCGCGAGCGGCACGCCCGTCGTCGCCGCACCCCGGCGAACTGAGCGCCCGCCACGGCCCGTTCGTCGCCGGCGCCGGCCGCCTCGCCGCCCGGCCCGACCCAGTCCGTCACGACACACAGGAGCTGAGCACGATGCACCTCACCGCACCCGCCGACGGCCGCACCGCCGTCACCCGCCCCCGGGACGCCGACGGCATGGCCGTCGCCTCCTTCATCCTCGGCCTTGTCGGCCTGCTGGTCCTGAACGTCTTCCTCGGCCCGATCGCCATCGCGCTGGCCGGCGTGGCGCTCTGGCGCGGCACCGGACGCCGCGGCCGCGCCCTGCTGGGCCTGGGCCTCGGCGTCGCCGACCTGGCCGTCCTGCTGATCGCCATGCAGGTGTCCCACTCCGTGTCGTGGAGCCTGTGAGCCGCCGCCGCGGATGAGCGCGGACGAGCGCCGACGGCTGACGCCCCGAGGACGACGGGGCACGGCCGCCGCCCAGGTCCGCACGCACCGACGGGCCGCGCCGGACAGCCCCGTAGAATCGGGCGCACCATGGCTTACCTCGACCACGCCGCGACCACCCCGATGCTCCCGGAGGCGGCAGAGGCGCTGACCGCCGCGCTGAGCGTCACCGGCAACGCCTCCTCCCTCCACGCAGCCGGCCGCGCGGCCCGCCGCAGGGTCGAGGAGTCCCGCGAGGCGCTCGCCGAAGCGCTCGGGGCCCGCCCCAGCGAGGTGGTGTTCACCTCGGGCGGCACCGAGGCCGACAACCTCGCCGTCAAGGGCCTGTACTGGTCCCGCCGGGACGCCGACCCGCGCCGCACCCGCGTCCTCGCCAGCCCCGTCGAGCACCACGCCGTGCTCGACGCCGTGCACTGGCTCGGCGAACACGAGGGCGCCACCGTCGAGTACCTGCCCGTCGACTCCCACGGCCGCGTCCACCCCGACGCGCTGCGCGAGGCGATCGCCCGCGACCCCGGATCGGTCGCGCTCGCCACCGTCATGTGGGCGAACAACGAGATCGGCACCGTCCTCCCGGTCCGCGAACTCGCCGAAGCGGCCGCCGAGTTCGAGATCCCGCTGCACTCCGACGCGGTCCAGGCGTTCGGCCAGGTGCCGGTCGACTTCGGCACCTCGGGGCTCGCCGCGATGACCGTCTCCGGCCACAAGATCGGCGGCCCGTACGGCATCGGCGCCCTGCTGCTGGGCCGCGCTTACACCCCGGTGCCCGTGCTGCACGGCGGAGGCCAGGAGCGGCACGTGCGCTCCGGCACCCTCGACGTGCCCGCGATCGCCTCCTTCGCCGTCGCCGGCCGCCTCGCCGCCGAGCAGCGCGCGTGGTTCGCCCGTGAGATCGGCGCCCTGCGCGACGCGCTCGTCGACGCCGTCCGTACGGCCGTACCGGACGCGATCCTCGGCGGCGACCCGGTCGACCGCCTCCCGGCGAACGCGCACTTCACCTTCCCCGGCTGCGAGGGCGACTCCCTGCTGCTGCTCCTCGACGCGCAGGGCATCGAGTGCTCCACCGGGTCCGCCTGCACCGCCGGGGTGGCCCAGCCCAGCCATGTGCTGCTCGCCACCGGCACCGATCCGGACCTGGCCCGCGGCACGCTCCGCTTCTCCCTCGGTCACACCTCCACCGAGGCCGACGTCGACGCGCTCGCCAAGGCCATCGGCCCCGCGGTCGAGCGCGCCCGAGCCGCGGGGCTCACCTGAGGACGCCTAACCCTCCGTCACCATGAGGGAGGCCATCATCCCTTCGTCCTCGTGCTGCAGCAGATGGCAGTGGAGCATGTACATGTAGGTGTCGTCGGCGAAGTCGGTGAACTCCATCGCGATCTCGATCGAACCGCCGCCGACCACCTCGTAGGTGTCGTACCAGCCGAGCTGCACCCCGCTGGGATCGTCGCCGTTGACGGAGATCAGCTGGAACGGCACGTCGTGCAGGTGGAAGGAGTGCTCCAGCTGCGTGCCGTTCTTGACCGTCCAGATCTCCTTGGACCCGAGCGTGGTGCTGATCATCTCCATGGCGGACATGCTCGTCCCCGCCTTGCCGTCGATCAGCATCGTCGTGCCGCTCTGGCCGAGCGTGATCGTCCGGGCGGTGAAGTCGGAGGTGTCGTACCGGTCGATCGTCCTGAGCGTGCCCGGCAGGTCGTCCGGGGTGTCCGAGCCGCCCGCGGTGACGGTCAGGAAGTCGTAGGTGCCGCTGCCGCCGCGCACCCAGCCGGTGGTGATCACCGCCTGGAGGGTCACGTCGTCGGTGAGGTCCATGACCACCTCGGCGCGGGCGCCGGCCACCAGCCGCACGGTGGTCACCTCGGCGGGTTCGGCGAGATAGCCCTGGTCGGAGGCGATCTGTGTCATCGTGCCGCCGTCGCTGCGCTGGACGGTGATGATGTCGGACGGCGACGCGTTCAGCAGCCGGAACCGGTTGCGGGTCTTCGTGGCCGCGAAGGTGAGCGTGGTGTCGTCGACGTTCGCGCCGTTGCACAGCACCGGGTAGACGAGCCCGTTGCCCAGATATCCGGTGAGGTCGTACTTGATGTCGCCCGCGGTGTCGGACGCCAGGCACTGGAGGATGACCGGGATGTCGTCGACGCCGTAGTCGCCGGGCAGCGCCGCCGACGTGTCCGTGTCGTCCTCGACGATGATCATTCCCGCGAGGCCGTGCACGGCCTGCTCGGCCGTGGTGCCGAGGGCGTGCGGGTGGTACCAGAGCGTCTTGGCCTCGTCCTTCACCTCGAAGGTGGGGGCCCAGGTCGTGCCGTCGGCGAAGGCCAGCTGGGGGCCGCCGTCCGACGCGGCCGGGACATGCGCCCCGTGGAAGTGGACGGTGGTGTCCGCGCCGAGGCTGTTGGTGATGTTGAGCAGGACGGTGTCCCCGCTGGTCCATTTCATCGTCGGGCCGAGGAACGCCTGGTTGTAGCCCATGGTGGAGCTGGTCACGCCGCTGACCACCTCGCTCGTGCCGGTCCGCGCCTCCAGGGTGAAGGTGGTGGTGCCGTCGGAGGCGGTGCCCTCCAGGAGGTCGGGCACGGGGAGCGTGCCGGTGGCCGCGGACGCCTTGCCGCCTCCGCCGCCGAGCACGGTGAAGGCCGTGCCGGCCGCCCCTACCGCGGCCAGGCCCAGTCCGATCGTGCCGCCGAGGAACCTGCGCCGGTGCAGACCCTTGCCGCGCCCGCCGCCGCGGGCCTTCGCGTTCTCGTGCTCGCCGCTTGCGCCCGGAGTCGAACCGGGCCCTGTGGTGTCAGCCATGGCCCGGGATGCTCGGCGCGGGGTCTGTGCGGGAACTGGGCCGGAGATGGGAGCGGGCCCGGCGCGCTGTGAAGCCGCCGTGACCCGCGCGAGGGCGTCAACTCCCGAGAGATAAAGGCGAGTTAAAGCGCCGCAGGTTGCCTGCCGGGGTCGGAGCACATCGGACACGGGGGGCGCGGGCGCGGCTCATAGGCAATTCGGGGTGTGATCCGGGTCACTCCGTACGGGGCTTGTTCGGGACTCCGTACGGTCCTGTGCGCAGGCCCTCCGCCGCCCCCCGCGGCCGGTCAGCCGTGGGCCCGGCGGGTCAGCTTCAGGTAGCGGTCCCAGTCCCAGTAGCGCCCCGGGTCGGTGTGGTCCGTGCCCGGCACCTCCGCGTGGCCGACGACGTGCTCACGGTCCACGGGTATGCCGTAGCGCCGGCAGACCGTGGCCGTCAGCCGCGCCGACGCCGCGTACATCGCGTCCGTGAAGGACGACGCCCGGTCCACGAAGCCCACGTGCTCGACGCCCACGCTCCGCTCGTTCCAGGAGCGGTTGCCCGTGTGGAAGGCCACGTCCAGCTCGCGCACCATCTGCGTCACCCCGCCGTCCGCGCGCACCACGTAGTGCGCCGCGGCCTGGTGCGCCGGGTCCTGGAACACCTCGACCGTGCCGCCGTAGCCGCCCTGCGTGACGTGGACGACGACCCGGTCCACCGCGTAGTCGGCCGGCCGGTTCGCGTGCCGGTAGTTGGCCGGCGAGGCCGGTATCCACCGCGCGCCCGGGAAGTCCACCGCGCCCGGCACCCGCGGCTTCTCCGCCACCGACGGGCGCCCGCGCAGCCGCGTCAGCGCCTCGTGCGCGAGGCCGGCCCCGGCCAGCACGGCGCCGCCGATCAGCACCGCCCGCCGCGTCTGCCCACCGCCCGCCGCACCCGCCTGTGTCGCCCCCATGTGATCGTCAACGCATATCCGGGGGACCCGGTTCCCGCGCCCCCGTACCCTGGAAGGGCTATGACTGACACCCCGCAGCGCACCCGCCCCCTCCGCGTCCTCGCCGCCATGTCGGGCGGCGTCGACTCCGCCGTCGCCGCCGCGCGCGCGGCCGAGGCCGGTCACGACGTGACCGGCGTCCACCTCGCGCTCTCCGCGAACCCCCAGTCCTTCCGCACGGGCGCCCGGGGCTGTTGCACCATCGAGGACTCCCGCGACGCGCGCCGCGCCGCCGACGTCATCGGCATCCCGTTCTACGTCTGGGACCTCGCCGACCGCTTCCGCGAGGACGTGGTCGAGGACTTCGTCGCCGAGTACGAGGCCGGCCGCACCCCCAACCCCTGCCTGCGCTGCAACGAGAAGATCAAGTTCGCCGCGCTGCTGGACAAGGCGCTCGCCCTCGGCTTCGACGCGGTGTGCACCGGCCACTACGCGAAGGTCGTCACCCTCGCCGACGGCACCCGCGAGCTGCACCGCGCCTCCGACATGGCCAAGGACCAGTCCTACGTCCTCGGCGTCCTCGACGACCGCCAGCTCGCGCACGCGCTGTTCCCGCTCGGCGACACGGTCACCACCAAGGAGGAGATCCGCGCGGAGGCCGAGCGGCGCGGCCTCGCCGTCGCCAAGAAGCCCGACTCGCACGACATCTGCTTCATCGCCGACGGCGACACCCAGGGCTTCCTCGCGTCCCGCCTCGGCAAGGCCGAGGGCGACATCGTCGACGAGTCCGGCGCCAAGGTCGGCTCCCACGAGGGGGCCTACGGCTTCACCATCGGGCAGCGCAAGGGCCTGCGCATCGGCACCCCCGCCGCCGACGGCAAGCCGCGCTACGTCCTGGACATCTCCCCGGTGACCAACACGGTGACGGTCGGCCCGGCCGCCGCCCTCGACGTCACCGGCCTGACCGCCATCCGGCCCCGGTGGTGCGGCACGGCTCCGGCGGGCCCCGGCCGCTACACCGCCCAGCTGCGCGCCCACGGCGGCGAGACCGAGGTGACCGCGGAACTGGTCGACGGCACCCTGGAGGTCACGTTCACCGAGCCGGTGCGCGGGGTCGCCCCCGGACAGGCGGTCGTGCTGTACGACGGCACGCGCGTGGTCGGCTCGGCGACGATCGCGACGACGGCCCGGGCGACGACCGCCCACGCCTGACCCGGCGCGCGCCCGCCCCCGCTACGACCCGAAGAACTCCGCCAGGACCGGCGCCAGCACGCTCGGGTCGACCCGGTGGGTCTGCCCCTCCAGGGTGCGCAGGGTGCCCCGCGGCACCGCCTCGGCGACCAGCCGCGCGGCCTCTCGCATCCACGCGGGGCTCGCGCCGCCCGCGACCGCCAGGACCGGCACGTCCACGGCCGCCAGCCGGTCGCCGGGCACCCGCCCGCCGGCCATCACGGCGTCGTCGTAGGCCAAGGTGGGCGCGACCGCCTCCATGCCCTCCCACATCGGGGAGGTGCGTGCGCCCTGGATCATCTCCTCGGCCATCCCCGTGGAGCGCAGGAACAGCTCGACCGCGTCCCCGCGCCGCCCCTCCGCGAGCGCGGCGGTCAGCCGCCCGGTGTAGACGGCGCGTTCCCGGGCCGCCTCCTCGGTGACCGCGAACGGCGGCTCGTACACCGCCACCTGACGCACCGGCAGCCCGCTCGCCGCCGCCTCCAGGACGAGCGCCCCGCCGGACGACATGCCGTACAGGGACGCCTCGCCGCCCACCGCCTCGATCAGCGCCGCGAGGTCCTCGACCTCCCGCTCGACCGCGTAGGGCGCCGTGTCACCGCTCTCGCCGCGGCCCCTGCGGTCGTGCACCACGACCGTGAACCGCTCCGACAGGGGCCCGGCGAGGGGCGCCACCGTGCCGCCGGTGGACATGGCGCCGCTCACCAGGACGACCGCGGGGCCCTGCCCCGTGACGCCGTACGCGAGCGAGGTGCCGTCGCGCGAAATCGTCTTCTTCTCCATGCCCCTGGAGACTGCCACCGGGCAGGGAGGTCATCGCCTCACGACACGTCCGGTTCGTAGAAGCACAGGTGGTCCTTGATGGCCGCGACGTCCGGCTTCGGGTCGGGATAGCTCCACACCAGATCCGGCGCGCCGGGCGCCGACCAGTAGGACGCGGTGCCCTTGAACGGGCAGTACGTGTGGGTGTCGGAGGGGGTGAGGAGGTCGAGGCGCACGTCCTCGGCCGGGAGGTAGTAGCGCGGCGGACAGCCCGTCTCGCGCAGCACCAGGGCGCGGTCGCTCTCCGCGAGGACCTGCTCGCCGTGCACCACGCGCACGTGCCGGTCGCCCTGCTCGATGGTGATCGTGTGGCCTTGGGTCATGCAGGGGAAGCACGCGCGGGCCCGCGGTTCTTCCCGCGTACGGTGGTCGCATGCGTATCTGTGTCTTCCTCTCCGCCGCCGACCTCGACGACCGCTACACCGTTCCCGCCCGGCAGTTCGCCGAACTGCTCGGCAAGGGCGGCCACACGCTCGTGTGGGGCGGCTCCGACGTCGGGCTGATGAAGGTCGTCGCGGACGGCGTGCAGGAGGCCGGCGGGCGGCTGTGCGGGGTGTCCGTGGACTTCCTCTCCGCGAAGGCCCGCGCGGGCGCCGACGAGATGGTGGTCGCCAAGGACCTCGCCGAGCGCAAGCGGCTGCTCCTGGAGAAGGCCGACGCCGTGGTCGTCATGGTCGGCGGCACCGGCACCCTCGACGAGGCCACCGAGATCCTGGAGCTGAAGAAGCACGGCCACACCGAGAAGCCGGTCGTCCTGCTGAACACCGCGGGCTTCTACGACGGCCTCAAGGAGCAGTTCCGCCGGATGGACGCCGAGGGCTTCCTGCCCCGCCCGCTGACCGAGCTGGTCTTCTTCGCGGAGGAGCCGGTGGGCGCGCTGGCGTACCTGGAGGAGAGCCAGGGCATCGTCTGAGCGGGGTCCCGGGGAGAGCCGGGGCGCCGGACCGGTGCCCGATGATGCGAGCATGGCCGTCATGGCTACACATGTGATCACCGGGGCCGGCTCCGGCATCGGGGCCGCCGTGACGCGGCGGCTCCACGAGCGCGGGGACGACCTCGTGCTGCTCGCCCGCGACGCGGGCCGGGCCAAGGAGCTCGCGGCACGGTTCCCCGGCGCGCGCACTCTGGTCGGCGACCTCGCCGACCCGGACAAGCTGTCCTGGGCGTTCTCCCACCAGAGCCTCCCGGACCGGGTGGACTCGCTGCTGCACGTCGCCGGGGTCGTCGACCTCGGGCCGGTCGGCGAGCTCACCCCGAAGTCCTGGCGCCACCAGCTGAACGTCAACCTGATCGCCCCGGCCGAGCTGACCCGGCACTTCCTGCCCACGCTGCGCGTCGCGCGCGGGCACGTCGTCTTCGTCAACTCCGGCGCGGGCCTGCGCGCGAACGCCGACTGGTCGGCCTACGCCGCCTCCAAGCACGGCCTGAAGGCGCTCGCCGACGCGCTGCGCGACGAGGAGCACGGCAACGGGGTCCGCGTCACCTCCGTCTACCCCGGCCGCACCGCGAGCCCCATGCAGGCCAAGGTCCACCAGCAGGAGGGCAAGGAGTACGACGCCGCCGCGTGGATCGACCCGGAGTCCGTCGCGACGACCGTCCTCATGGCCCTCGACCTGCCCCGCGACGCCGAGGTCAACGACCTGACGGTGAGGCCGGGACGATGACCGCCGCCCCCGCGGGGGACCACCCCGCAGGAGACACCCCCGACGGGCCCGCGGCCGCCTTCGGCCCGGCCACCGGCGTCGGCTCCCTGCCCGGCGGCGACGCCCGCGAGGCCGCGAAGACCGCGACCGGCAGCTTCGAGGACTTCCCGTTCCTGCCCGAACTCCCGGCCCGGGGACCCGGCGCCGACATGATCGGACGCACCGCCGGGATGCTCGTCGAGCTGTACGCGCGCGTGGAGCCCAGCGGCTGGCGGCTCGGCGACCGGCCCGGCCGGGACACCCGGCGCGCCCGCTCCTGGCTCGGCGAGGACCTCGACGCGCTGGAGGAGTACACCCAGGGCTACGAGGGCCCGCTCAAGGTCCAGGCCGTCGGCCCCTGGACGCTCGCGGCCGCCCTGGAACTGCGCAACGGCGAGTCGGCCCTCTCCGACCCCGGCGCCTGCCGCGACCTCGCCGGCTCCCTCGCGGAGGGCCTGCGGCTGCACCTGGCGGAGGTCGCCCGCCGCGTCCCCGGCGCCCGCATCGTGCTCCAGCTCGACGAACCCTCCCTCACCGCCGTGCTGCGCGGCCAGGTGAGGACGGCCAGCGGCTACCGCACCCACCGCGCCGTGGACCGGCAGATCGTCGAGGCCGCCCTGCGCGACCTGGTCGCCCTGCACACCGACGGGCCCGTCGTGGTCCACTCCTGCGCGCCCGACGTGCCGTTCGCCCTGCTGCGCCGCTCCGGCGTCGCCGCCGTCTCCTTCGACTTCGGCCTTCTCACCGAGCGTGACGACGACGCGATCGGCGAGGCGGTGGAGGGCGGTACCCGGCTCTTCACCGGTGTCGTGCCGGGAGTGGACGGCCCATTGTCGGACCCGGCCGGTAGCGTCATGGGTGTCAGGACGTTGTGGCGCAGGCTGGGGCTGCGACCGGAGCTGCTCGCGGACGCGGTCACGGTGACCCCGGCGTGCGGACTCGCGGGGGCCTCTCCCGCGTACGCCCGCGCGGCGCTCGCCCACTGCGTCAAGGCGGCGAGATCCCTCGCGGACAACCCAGAGTAACGGGAGGACAACACGGTGGCCGGCGACAAGCAAGCGGAGACGACGGTGCCCGCCGAGGCACGGGAGCAGCACGCGCAGCTCGCCGAGCAGATCGAGGAGCACCGCTTCCGGTACTACGTGAAGGACGCCCCCGTCGTCAGCGACGCGGAGTTCGACCGCCTGCTGCGCGCCCTGGAGGCGCTGGAGGACGAGCACCCGGAGCTGCGCACGCCGGACTCGCCGACGCAGAAGGTCGCGGGGGCGTACGAGACGGAGTTCACGGCGGTCCAGCACCGCTCGCGGATGCTGTCGCTGGACAACGCCTTCAGCGACGAGGAGCTGGCCGCCTGGGCGGAGCGCGTCGCCAAGGACGTCGGCACCCCCGGCCACCACTTCCTGTGCGAGCTCAAGGTGGACGGCCTCGCCGTCAACCTCACCTACGAGAACGGCCGCCTGACCCGGGCGGCCACCCGCGGCGACGGGCGCACCGGCGAGGACATCACGCCCAACGTGCGCACCATCGCCGAGATCCCGGACCGGCTCACCGGCGCCTCGGTGCCGGGCCTCGTGGAGATCCGCGGCGAGGTCTACTTCCCGATGGAGAGCTTCGAGGAGCTGAACGCCCGGCTGGTGGCGGCCGGGGACAAGCCGTTCGCCAACCCCCGCAACGCGGCGGCCGGTTCGCTGCGCCAGAAGGACCCCCGGGTCACCGCGAGCCGCCCGCTGCACATGGTCGTCCACGGCATCGGCGCCCTGGAGGGCTTCGAGGGGCTCAACCGGCTCTCCGAGGCGTACGACCTGCTGGCGACCTGGGGCCTGCCCACCTCCCGGCACAACAGGGTGGTCGACGACCTCGACGGCGTACGGGAGTTCATCGCGTACTACGGCGAGAACCGCCACTCCGTGGAGCACGAGATCGACGGCGTGGTCGTCAAGCTCGACGAGATCCCGCTCCAGGGCCGCCTCGGCTCCACCTCCCGCGCCCCGCGCTGGGCCATCGCGTACAAGTACGCGCCGGAGGAGGTCAACACCAAGCTCGTCAACATCCGCGTGGGCGTGGGCCGTACCGGCCGTGTCACGCCGTACGCGCAGGTCGAGCCGGTGACCGTGGCCGGATCCGAGGTCGAGTTCGCCACCCTGCACAACCAGGACGTGGTCAAGGCCAAGGGCGTCCTGATCGGTGACACCGTGGTGCTGCGCAAGGCCGGTGACGTCATCCCCGAGATCCTCGGGCCGGTGGCCGACCTGCGCGACGGCACCGAGCGCGCGTTCGTGATGCCCGCCGAGTGCCCCGAGTGCGGCACCCCGCTGCGGCCCATGAAGGAGGGCGACGTCGACCTGCGCTGCCCCAACGCCCGCGCCTGCCCCGCCCAGCTGCGCGAGCGGCTGTTCTACCTCGGGGGCCGCAAGGCGCTGGACATCGAGAGCTTCGGCTATGTGGCGGCGGCCGCGCTGACCAAGCCGCTGGAGCCCGCAGAGCCCGTCCTGACGGACGAGGGCGACCTGTTCGACCTCACCGTGGAGCAGTTGCTGCCCATCAAGGCGTACGTCCTCGACCAGGACACCGGCCTGCCCAAGCGCGACCCGAAGACCGGCGAGGAGAAGGTCGCCACGGTCTTCGCGAACCAGCAGGGCGAGCCGAGGAAGAACGCGCTTGCCATGCTGGAGAACATCGCCGCGGCCAAGGAGCGGCCGCTCGCGCGGGTGCTGACCGGCCTGTCGATCCGCCATGTCGGCCCGGTCGCGGCCGAGGCGCTGGCCCGCGAGTTCCGCTCCGTGGAGCGCATCGAGCAGGCCACCGAGGAGGAGCTGGCGAACACCGACGGGGTCGGTCCGATCATCGCGGCCTCGCTGGGGGAGTGGTTCGCCGAGGAGTGGCACCAGGAGATCCTGCGCAAGTGGAAGGCCGCGGGCGTCCGCATGGAGGAGGAGGGCGCCGGCGAGGACGAGGGCCCGCGCCCGCTGGAGGGCCTGACCGTCGTCGTCACCGGCACTCTGGAGCGGTTCACCCGCGACGGCGCCAAGGAGGCGCTCCAGAGCCGCGGGGCCAAGGTGACCGGATCCGTCTCCAAGAAGACGTCGTTCGTGGTCGTCGGCGACAACCCCGGCTCCAAGTACGACAAGGCGATGCAGCTGAAGGTCCCGGTCCTGAACGAGCAGGGATTCGCCGTCCTGTTGGAGCAGGGACCGGAGGCGGCGGCCGGTGCCGCACTTCCGGTCGAGGAATAGCGGTTGAAGTGCAGACGATCGGCGCATACCAGATGCATACGGGTGGGCGGGGCGCATTCGGGCAACCGTTGTCGACCGCTGCCCGAGGACGCCTTCTGCGGCCTACTGTTGAGATGTGCGGCTGCCGTGCCCAGCTGCGGTTGGGGCATCCCTGTGCTCTTGGTGGGCAAGGGGAAGGGTTTTCCAGCGCGGAGCCGTTGATGGATGTCGGGCATCTGGTCGCGTGGCGCGTGCGCCGCCGGCTGTGAGAGGGACGGGAATGGAACCGACCGAGAGCGCCGCCTCGGCCGCGCGGACGCATCTGCGCCGCGTGGCGGGCGCGTGGCGGGGGAGCCGGTGGGCCACATGGTCCGCGGACTCCGCCACGGGCCGTCCGGGCACGCCGGTACCCGTCACCGGGCATCGCACCGCCGCCGCCGAGGCCGCCTCCGCGCGGGCCGCCGCCGAGCGGGCCCTCGGCATACCCGGCCCCGACCACGACCGCCGTCCGGCCTGGCCCGCGCTGCCCGCCGTGGTCACCGCCGCCGCCGCGCTGGTGCTCGGCGCCGGTTTCTACCGGGCCTTCACCGACCACCACGCGCTCTTCCCGTGCGGCACGGTCGGCTGGTCGCTGGCCCTGCTCACCGGCATCATCGTCGGTCACCTGGTGATGCTCGGCCGCTCCCGCTGGTGGGGCGGCACGGGCTCCGGCGCCGCCCTCACCCTCGCCGTCCTGCTGCTCTACGGCTGGGTGCCGGCCGGCATGGTCAGCCTCACCGTGGTGGTCCTGGTCGGCATCGCCCGCCGCAACCGCTGGCGCCCCGGCGTGCTGCACGGATCGGTGGACATCCTCGGCATCGGCGCCGGGGCCCTGGTGCTGGGCGCCTTCGGCCGGGTGCCGTCCGTCGAGAACCCGTGGGACCCGGGCAGTTGGACCATGTCCGCGGTGCCCCAGGTGCTGCTGGTCGCCGCGGCCTATCTCACGGTCACCCGCGCCCTGCTCTGGTATCTGCACGCGCCGCGCGGCGGCGGACTGCCCACGGTCGCCCGCACCGCCCTGGTCAGACAGGGTCTGGTCGCGGTCGCCCTGCTCGGCATCGCGCCGCTGATCTGCGTGGTCGCCGTCGCCCAGCCGGTGCTGCTGCCGCTGTTCGCGATACCCCTCGTCGCGCTCGACTCCACCCTGTGGATCGCCCGCGCCCGCGCCGAGGAGCAACTGCGCGACCCGCTCACCGGCCTGCCCAACCGGCAGTGGCTGCTGGAACGTATCTGGACCGCCCTGGACGACGCCGAACGCATCGGCGCGCGGGCCGCCCTGATGCTCATCGACCTGGACCGGTTCCGGTCCGTCAACGACACCCTGGGGCATCTGGCCGGCGACCGGCTGCTGCTCCAGATCGCCGACCGGCTGCGCGTCGCGCTGCCGCGCGGGGCGGAGGCCGCGCGGCTCGGCGGCGACGAGTTCGCCGTGTTACTGCCGGTCGCCGACTCCACGACGTCCGCGACCCGGGTGGCGCGCGGCCTGGTCGCCGCGCTCAGCTCCCCGCTCGACCTGGACGGGCTCACGCTCGTCCTGGAGGCCAGCGCGGGCGTCGCGGTCTTCCCCGACCACGCCCTCGACGCCGAGGGCCTGCTGCGGCGGGCCGACGTGGCGATGTACCAGGCCAAGCGGGACCGCACGGGCGTGGAGGTGTACGAGTCCAAGCGCGACTCCAACACCCCCGACCGGCTCGGCCTGCTGGGCGATCTGCGCCGGGCGCTCGACGCGCACGAGGTGCAGCTGCACTACCAGCCGAAGGTCCGCTTCGACGGGCAGGTGGCCGGCCTGGAGGCGCTGGTGCGCTGGGTGCACCCGGAGCGCGGGAAGGTTCCGCCGGACGAGTTCATAGCGATAGCGGAGTCCTCGGGGCTGATGCCCCATCTGACGGAGTACGTGCTGGAGACCGCGCTCGGCCAGGTCGCCGCGTGGCGGGCGCAGGGGCTCTACGTCCCGGTCGCCGTCAACGTCTCCCCGCGGGACGTGCACACGCCCGGGTTCGCGGGCTCGGTGGCCGCGCGGCTGGCCCGGCACGGGGTCCCGGCGGGCGCGCTGCAACTGGAGATCACCGAGCACGTGCTCCTGGAGGACCCGCAGCGGGCCGCCGACACCCTCGCCGCGCTCACCGGGCACGGCGTGAAGATGTCCCTGGACGACTTCGGCACCGGGTACTCCTCGCTGGTCCACCTGCGGCGGCTGCCGGTCAGCGAGCTGAAGATCGACCGGTCGTTCGTGGCACGGCTCGCGGTGGACAACGAGGACGCCGAGATCGTGCGGTGCACCGTCGACCTCGCGCACTCGCTCGGGCTGCTCGTCGTCGCCGAGGGCGTCGAGGACGACGAGACGTGGGAGCGGCTGCGCGACCTGCGCTGCGACGCCGTACAGGGCTGGCTGGTCGCCGCGGCGATGCCGCCGGAGGAGACGACCGCGTGGCTCAGGGCCCGCGGCCCGCGCGGCTGGCAGCGCCCCCGGGCCGCCCTGCCCGCCGCGGACTGACCCTCTCGGGCGGGCGCGCCGTGCCGGGCGGGCCCGGTCCCGCGCCGGGGCGAGCCGGGCGGGCGGGTCAGCCGTGTCCCGCCGTGAAGTGGGCGATCAGCAGGGACAGCCGCCGCTCGTGCTCCCGCGCCGGGAGGCGGCCGCTGCGCATCAGGGTGATCAGCCCGTGCAGGCCCGCCCAGTAGGTCTCCGTCAGCAGGCCCGGTTCGTCGCCCGGTTCGGCGATCGGCGTCACGGCCCGGAGCAGTTCCCCGAACGCCGCCTGCAGCGGCTCCGGCGCCTCCGGCGTGGCGAACGGCAGGTCCACGGGGAGGGTGAAGATCGCGTCGTACACCGCGGGCCTGCGCAGCGCGAAGGCCGTGTACGCCCGGCCCACCGCCGCCAGGTGCGCGCGCGGCCCCGAGGCGCCCTCGCGCGCCGTCCGCAGCTCCACCGCCAGGTCCGCGCAGCCCTGCACGGCGACGGCCGCCATGATCGCGTCCTTGCCCTTGAAGTGGCTGTAGAGGACCGGCTGGCTGTACTCGATCTCCGCGGCCAGCCGGCGCGTGGTGACCGCGTCCCAGCCCTCGGACTCCGCCAGTTCCCGCGCGGCGGTGACGATCAGCCGCTCGCGGTCCGCTCGTTCGCGCTCCCGGCGCGTCTGGATCGACATGACCTCGATTCTAGCATCGCTAGCCAATCTGTCGACGCTCTTTCAGCGACGTCGCCGGAGCCGGCGCGGACACCCTTCGCCCCGGACGCGTCCCTCGACTCGGCCCCCGCACCGGCAAACCGTTTAACGGACGAGGGGCCCCGCCCCCTAGGATTGGGCCAAAGCACTCACACTCACCCCAGAGGAACGCTGCATGCCTGGCATCACGCGCGAGGAGGTCGCCCACCTCGCCCGGCTGGCGCGTCTGGAGCTGAAGCCCGAAGAGCTCGACCACTTCGCGGGACAGCTGGACGACATCATCGGCGCGGTCGCCCGCGTCAGCGAGGTCGCCGACCAAGACGTACCGCCGACCTCGCACCCGCTCCCGCTGACGAACGTCATGCGGGCGGACGAGGTCCGTCCGTCGCTCACCCCCGAGCAGGCGCTGTCCGGCGCCCCGGCCCAGGAGCAGCAGCGTTTCAAGGTGCCGCAGATCCTGGGGGAGGAGTAAACGCCATGACGGACATCATCAAGCTCACCGCCGCCGAGACCGCCGCGAAGATCGCTTCGGGCGAGCTCACGGCCGTCGAGGTCACCGAGGCGCACCTCGCCCGGATCGAGGCCGTCGACGAGAAGGTGCACGCCTTCCTGCACGTCGACCGTGAGGGCGCGCTCGCGCAGGCCCGCGCCGTCGACGAGAAGCGCGCGAAGGGCGAGAAGCTCGGCCCGCTGGCCGGCGTCCCGCTCGCGCTGAAGGACATCTTCACCACCGAGGGCATCCCGACCACGGTCGGCTCGAAGATCCTCGAGGGCTGGATCCCGCCGTACGACGCGACGCTCACCAAGCGGCTCAAGGCCGCCGACGTGGTCATCCTCGGCAAGACCAACATGGACGAGTTCGCCATGGGGTCCTCCACCGAGAACAGCGCCTACGGCCCGACCGGCAACCCCTGGGACCTCACCAAGATCCCCGGCGGCTCCGGCGGCGGTTCCTCCGCCGCGCTCGCGTCCTACCAGGCGCCGCTCGCCATCGGCACCGACACCGGCGGCTCCATCCGCCAGCCGGCCGCCGTCACCGGCACGGTCGGCGTCAAGCCGACGTACGGCGCGGTCTCCCGTTACGGCATGGTGGCGTTCTCCAGCTCCCTCGACCAGGGCGGCCCCTGCGCCCGTACGGTCCTGGACGCGGCGCTGCTGCACGAGGTGATCGCCGGGCACGACCCGCTCGACTCCACCTCCATCGACGCCCCGGTCCCGCCGGTCGTCGAGGCCGCGCGCAACGGCAGCGTCCAGGGCATGCGGGTCGGCGTCGTCAAGCAGTTCCGCGGCGAGGGCTACCAGGCCGGCGTCATCCAGCGCTTCGACGAGTCCGTCGCCCTGCTGAAGGACCTGGGCGCCGAGATCGTCGAGCTGGACTGCCCGTCCTTCGACCTCGCCCTGTCGGCGTACTACCTGATCGCGCCGTCCGAGTGCTCCTCCAACCTCGCCCGCTTCGACGGCCTGCGCTACGGCCGCCGCACGGGCGACGACGGCACCCACTCGGCCGAGGAGGTCACTTCCCTCACCCGTGAGGCGGGCTTCGGCCCCGAGGTCAAGCGCCGCATCATGCTCGGCACGTACGCCCTCTCCAGCGGCTACTACGACGCCTACTACGGCTCCGCGCAGAAGGTCCGCACGCTGATCACGCGGGACTTCGAGAAGGCCTTCGAGCAGGTCGACGTGATCGTCTCCCCGACGACCCCGACCACGGCCTTCGCGATCGGCGAGCGCACCGACGACCCGATGGCGATGTACCTCGCGGACCTGTGCACCATCCCGACCAACCTGGCGGGCAACGCGGCCATGTCGCTGCCGTGCGGTCTGGCCCCCGAGGACAACCTCCCCGTCGGCCTCCAGATCATCGCGCCCGCGCTCAAGGACGACCGCCTGTACAAGGTCGGTGCCGCCGTCGAAGCCGCCTTCGTGGAAAAGTGGGGACACCCGCTCCTGGAGGAGGCTCCGTCGCTGTGAGCAACGCACTGTCCAAGGCCAAGGGCTTCAAGAAGTCCAAGTCCGGAACGTACGTGTCCATCGCCACCACCGCGTTCGGCGCGGTCGGTGTCGCCAAGCGCATCAAGAAGGCCCGCGCCGAGCACGACACGCTGCGGCTCATCGACGCCACCGTCTCCGCGGTCGCGATCGTCACCGGCCTCGCCATCCTGTACCGCGAGCTGAAGCGGCTGGGCGACGACGACGTCCTGCTGGGCTGAGAGGGAAGTTTCACCGTGACCACCACGACCGACCTGGTGTCGTACGAGGACGCCCTGGCCTCGTACGACCCCGTCATGGGCCTCGAGGTCCATGTCGAACTCGGCACCAAGACCAAGATGTTCTGCGGCTGCTCGACCGAGCTCGGACAGGACGCGAACACGCAGACCTGCCCGACCTGCCTCGGTCTGCCCGGCGCGCTCCCGGTCGTCAACGCGACCGGCGTCGAGTCCGCGATCAAGATCGGCCTCGCGCTGAACTGCGAGATCGCCGAATGGTGCCGCTTCGCCCGGAAGAACTACTTCTATCCGGACATGCCGAAGAACTTCCAGACCTCCCAGTACGACGAGCCGATCGCCTTCGACGGCTACCTCGACGTGCAGCTGGAGGACGGGGAGACCTTCCGGGTGCAGATCGAGCGCGCCCACATGGAGGAGGACACCGGCAAGTCGACGCACGTCGGCGGCGCCACCGGCCGTATCCACGGCGCGTCCCACTCCCTGCTGGACTACAACCGCGCCGGCATCCCGCTCATCGAGATCGTCACCAAGCCGATCGAGGGCGCGGGCGAGCGGGCCCCCGAGGTCGCGCGGGCCTACGTCCGCGAGCTGCGCGAGCTGATCCGTGCCCTCGGTGTCTCCGAGGCCCGCATGGAGATGGGCCAGATGCGCTGCGACGTGAACCTCTCGCTGCGCCCGAACGGCACCGAGAAGTTCGGCACCCGCTCCGAGACGAAGAACGTCAACTCGCTGCGGTCCGTCGAGCGCGCCGCCCGGTTCGAGGTCATGCGCCACGCGGCCGTGCTCTCCTCCGGCGGCACGATCATCCAGGAGACCCGCCACTTCCACGAGGACACCGGGTCCACGACCTCGGGCCGCGTGAAGGAGGAGGCCGAGGACTACCGGTACTTCCCGGAGCCCGACCTGGTGCCGGTCGCGCCGTCCCGCGAATGGGTCGAGGAGATCCGCGCGGCGCTGCCCGAGCTGCCGCTGGCCCGCCGCACCCGGCTGCTCGCCGAGTGGGGCATCTCCGCCACCGACATGCAGTCCATCACCAACGCCGGCGCGCTCGACCTGATCGTCGCGACGATCGACGCCGGCGCGGACGCGGCCTCCAGCCGCAAGTGGTGGATGGGCGAGCTGGCCCGCAGCGCCAACGAGTCGGGCACCTCGCTCGACGAGCTGGCCATCACCCCGCAGCAGGTCGCCCGGGTCACCGAGCTGGTGAACTCCGGCGACCTGAACGACAAGCTGGCGCGCCAGGTCATCGAGGGTGTCCTCGCGGGCGAGGGCACGCCGGACGAGGTCGTCGACAAGCGCGGTCTGAAGGTCGTCTCCGACGAGGGCGCGCTCACCGCGGCCGTCGAGGAGGCCATCGCCGGCAACCCGGGCGTCGCGGACAAGATCCGCGGCGGCAAGGTGGCCGCGGCCGGCGCCCTGGTCGGCGCGGTCATGAAGGCGACGCGCGGCCAGGCGGACGCGGCCCGCGTCAAGGAGCTGATCCTGGAGAAGCTCGGCGTCACCGAGGGCTGATCCCAGGCGACCCCCGGCGAGGGGGGACACACCGGCTGCCGGTGTGTCCCCCCTTCGCCATGTCCGGGGTGCTCCGCGAGGCGCCGGGCCTCAGGCGCGCCGCCCCACCACCCGTACGAAGCCCAGCGTGCGCCCCTGGTCGGCGCGGACCAGTGCGGCGTTGCGGGCCGCCATGCCGACGTGGAAGTCGTCCGTGCTCGCCTCGGCGACCACCTCCGACCAGAGCAGCCAGTCCCGCCAGCCGTCCGGCTGCCAGTCGGCCGCCTCGACCTCGACGGCGCCGCTGCGGCTCCAGTGCCGGCGCCACCAGCCCGCCGTGTGGAAGCACGCGAAGTCCGGCTCCCACCACTGCCGCAGATGTTCCGGCACCTCGCCGTCCGCCAGTTCCTCGCGCAGGGCCGGCATCACCACCCCGATCCGCCCGCCCGGCTTCAGCAGCCGGGCCAGGGTCGGCAGATACAGGTCGGCGGTGCCGAAGTACTGGTACGCGTCGACGGAGACGATCGCGTCGAAGGTGCCCGCCGCGAACGGCAGGGCGTGCGCCTCGACCCGCATCGGGAGCACGAGGTCCCCGACGCCCGCCTCGGCGATCCGTACGGCGTTGTCGTCGGCGTCGATCCACAGATCGGCGGCGACCACCTGGACGCCGTACTCCCGGGCGAGGAAGACGGAGGTCATGGCGCGGCCGCAGCCGAGGTCGAGCACGCGCGCGCCGGGCGGCAGGTCCGCGAGGCCCAGCGCGGGCGCGAGCCACTCCAGCAGCCACAGCGCGTGCGGGCCCATCTCGTTGTCGACGGTCCAGCGGGCGTCGTAGCGGCCGCTGCGCGGGTAGTGGGGGAGACACACACGGTCGGCGAGGCGGTCGTCGTTCACTCTGCGCACCTGCCCGGGACATCGGCGCTCGGCCGGGGACGGCTGACCCGCGGACCGTAGCAACGCGGGGAGCGGGCCCGCAGCCGGATTTCCCGGCGGGAGGCACTAGGCTCCCGCGCCATGAGTGGACGTGCCGATTCCGATACGCAGATCCCGATAGCCGAGGCGGCGGAGGGCCGGCCCGACGACCGGGACGAGGAGACAACCGGTGCGCAGGCACCGGGCGAGGACGCCCACGACCACAGCCCCGGGACCGCCGCCCCCGCCGACGACCCCGGCCACGACCCCCTGGAGGACGCCCGGCGGGCCCGCTGGACCGCTGTCGCCGCCGGATCGCTGCTGACCCTGGCCGGGGTCGCCGCGGCGCTCATGCGGCTCGGTGGCGGGGTCCCCGCGCGCGTCCCGGTGGCCTACGCCGTGGGGGCGGTCGTCTGCGCCCCCGCCGTGTTCCTCGGCGCCCGCGGGCACACCCGAAGGGCCCTGTGGCTGCTCGTCCTGGGGGCGATGGTGATGGCGCTCGGAGACCAGTTCGACTGAGGCGCTTACGTGATCGTTATCCGCCTGTGATCTGGCTCCCACTCATGTGATTAGGCCCATGAACCGCTTAAAGGATCACTTTCGCCTGCAAGAGTGGTCTTCGCATTGCTCATGCGTTCTTTGCGGGCTGTTCATGCCATGAACCACTGTTCCCGGACAAAGATGCACAAAACCCCTGGGAGCAAGTCGTGGCAGCCTTGGCACGCTGGTGTGTGCGGCACCGCCTGATGGCGGTCCTGCTCTGGCTTCTCGCGTTCGGCGGGGTCACGGCCGCCGCGGCCGTCACCGGCTCCGCGTACTCCAACGACTACGAGGCCCCCGGCACCGAGTCGGGCCGCGCGACCCAACTGCTCCAGGAGGGCTTCCCCGGCCTCGGCGGCGACAGCGACACCGTCGTATGGCACACCGCCTCGGGTACCGTCCGCGCCTCGGACGTCGAACAGACCATGACCGCCACCCTGGACAAGATCGCCGATCTGCCCGGGGTGGCCACCGTGACCAGCCCCTACGAAGGGCAGGGCGCGGGCCGCATCAGCGCCGACGGCCACACCGCGTACGCCACCGTCACGTTCGACCAGCAGGCCGAGGACGTGGGCACCTCCGAGGCGCAGGCCGTGGTCGACACCGCCAAGTCGGCCGAGACCGACGGCCTGGAGGTCGAACTCGGGGGCAGCGCCATCGCGCTCACCGAGTCCTCCGGCGGGCACACGGCCGAGATCGTCGGCGTGGCCGTCGCGGCCGTCGTGCTCTTCCTCGCCTTCGGCTCGCTCGCCGCCTCCCTGCTGCCCATCGGCACCGCCCTGATCGGCGTCGGCACCGCCTACATGGGCGTCGAGCTGCTCGGGCACGCCATGACCGTCGCCGACTTCGCCCCCATGCTCGGCATGCTGGTCGGACTCGGCGTCGGCATCGACTACGCGCTCTTCATCGTGACCCGGCACCGGAGGGGACTGAAACGCGGTCTCCCGGTCGACGAGGCCGCGGCCAACGCCGTCGCCACCACCGGACGGGCCGTCGTGTTCGCGGGTGCCACCGTTTGCATCGCGCTGCTCGGGATGCTGATCCTGCGGCTCAACTTCCTCAACGGGGTCGCCGTCGCGGCCTCGCTCACCGTGGTGCTGACCGTCGCCGCCTCCGTCACCCTGCTGCCCGCCCTGCTCTCCTTCATCGGGATGCGCGCCCTCAGCCGCCGCGAACGCCGCCGGCTCGCCGAACGCGGCCCCGAACCCGAACTGCCCACCGGTCTCGCCGCCCGCTGGTCCGCCTTCGTCGAACGCCACCCCAAGCTGCTCGGCGGGATCGCCGTGCTCGTCATCGCGGTGCTCGCGCTGCCGACGTTCTCGCTCCGCCTCGGCACCTCCGACCAGGGCAACGACCCCCAGCACTCCACCACCCGGCAGGCGTACGACCGTCTCGCCGAAGGCTTCGGGCCCGGCGTCAACGGCCCGCTCACCCTGGTCACCAAGGTCGACCGCGCCGCCGACCGGCTCGCCCTGGACAACCTCGACGTCACGCTGCGCGGCACCGAGGGCGTCGCCTCCGTCAGCGCCGTCACCTACGACACCTCGGGCGAGACCGCGTACCTCACCGTCGTCCCCGACTCCGCCCCGCAGTCGCAGCACACCAGCGACCTCGTCGACCGGCTGCGCACCGAGGTGCTGCCGCGCGCCGAGGCCGGCACCTCGCTGGACGTGCAGGTCGGCGGCGTCACCGCCAGCTACGACGACTTCGCCCAGGTCATCATCGGCAAGCTGCCGCTGTTCGTCGGCGCCGTCATCGCGCTCGGCTGCCTGCTGCTGCTCCTGGCCTTCCGGTCGATCGGCATCCCGGTCAAGGCCGCCCTGATGAACATCGCCGCCGTCGCCGCCGCGTTCGGCGTCGTCGTCGCCGTCTTCCAGTGGGGCTGGGGCAGCGAGCTGCTCGGCCTCGGCCGGGCCGGCCCGATCGAGCCCTTCCTGCCCGTGATCATGGTGTCGGTGCTGTTCGGCCTCTCCATGGACTACCAGGTGTTCCTCGTCAGCCGGATGTACGAGGAGTGGCTGGAGTACGGCGACAACCGGCGCGCGGTCCGCGTCGGCCTCGCCGAGACCAGCCGGGTCATCAACTCCGCCGCCGTCATCATGATCTCGGTGTTCCTCGCCTTCGTGCTCAGCGGCGACCGGGTGATCGCGATGTTCGGCATCGCGCTCGCCGCCGCCGTCGCCATCGACGCGTTCGTCCTGCGCACCCTGCTGGTGCCCGCCCTGATGCACATGCTCGGCGGCGCCAACTGGTGGCTGCCGCGCTGGCTGGACCGCCGCCTGCCACGCATCAGCATCGAGCCCCCCGAGTGCCGTGCCGCCCATGAGAGGCCGGCCGCGGTCACCGACGCGGAGGTGGCCGACGTCCTCGCCGAGGAGCAGCAGGAAGACGTACGCGATGTCGCCGGGTGACGACGGCGCCGAGCCGCGGCCCCTTCGACGCCGCCCAGGGCGTCCGCGAGGTCGGCTGCCGGCTGGAGCCCGCCGCGGCCGGACGGGGCCCGGCCACCCGGGCCGTGCGGGTGCTGCTCGAATGGGCGTTTGACGAGCGGGGCCTGCACCGTGTGGAGTGGGGCGCGGCATCCGCCGACCAGCCGAGCGTCAACGTGGCCCGGCGGCCGGGGATGACCCGTGAGAGGGTGCTCCGCGAGCGCCGTCTTCACAAGGGTGTACGGCAGGACACCGAGGTCCGGTCCCTGCTCGTGCCCGAGTGGCGGGCGGTCCGCGAGGAAGTGGCCCGCGAAAAGTAAGACGATCATTAAGACACCTCTCAGAGAGCGTCCGTACGGTGCGAGGCATGGAAACCAAGACAGTTGACGAGGCCGGTGCCGAAGCGGGCGCCGAGGCCACCGAGGAACAGCGCGACCAGGCCGCCGAGAAGGCCGCCGAGGCGGGCGTGACCACCGAGGCGGACGCCGCCGCGACCGAGGCGGACGACGCCTCCGCGGAGACGGACGAGGACGCCCAGGGCGAGGCGGACATCGACGAGGACGACGAGGCCGTCGAGGCCGAGCTCGCCGCCCTGATCGCCGCGGACGAGGCCCAGCGCGGCTCCGGTGTCGGCCAGGGCGCCGCCGCCGTCGTCTCCACGGTGCTGGGCCTGGTGTCGCTCAACGGCGGCTGGATCGGCTCCATCGCCGCCGCCCGCCAGACCCTCGTCGGCCAGCTCCACACCTCGTCGACCGCGAGCGTCGCCACGCAGATCAAGGCCGTCTACGGCGACGCCTGGCACACCACCGCCATCTGGGCGGGCATCTTCGCCCTGCTCGGCCTGGTCACCGGTGTCGTCACCCTCGCCATCCCCGCGTTCGGCGCCCGCCGCCCGCAGGCCCCGTGGATCAAGTCGGTCGCCTGGGCGGGTGTCGCCCTCGGCGTCATCGGCCTGCTGCTGGCCGTGCTCAAGTACTCCGACGCGCTGCTCTCGCTGCCGTCGGCCAGCTGAACCCTCCCCGCAGTTCACGAGGGGTCCTAGGGACGTCCGTAAGCACCTTACGGACGCCGTAGGACCCCTCGGTCGTGTCTAAGGCCCCCGCGGCGGCCGAAGATGCGGAACTCTCCCGATGTGGCGCACCCCCCTGGCGGACGACAGTGGAACACGCACCGGCCGACCGGCCCGGGGCACCGCAGCCACCAGGGAGACACAGATGTCCGGCTACGAGTACGAACTGCACCACCTGCGCTCCGCCGAACTGCGCCGCGAGGCCGACCGGCAGCGCCTGGTCCGCGCGGCCGTCCAGAGCCGCCGCGCCGCCCGCCGCGAGGAAGCGGCCCGGCGCGCCGCCGACGACGAGGCACATAGCCGCCGCCCCCGCTGGTTCCGCGCCCCCCGGGCCGCGTGAACCCGCCCACGGGGACCACCCCCGAAACCCCGACGCGGGCCACCCCGGCCCCGGGAGCCCTGCCTGGCACGACCGGCGTGGTCGTGCCAGGTGGCTCCGGAGCTGCTCCCGGGACGGCGGGTGCCGTGCTGCTCGGCGGCGCCGAAGCCGTGTCCGCTGCGGCCGGTGCCGTGCTGCCTGGCGGCACCGCAGCCCTGCCGGGCGCAGCCGGTGGCAAAACCGGTGCCGGTGGGTCGTACCCGCGTGCGATGCTCGGCCTCGTGGAGACCAAGCCGCTCAGCCCGCGTTTCGTCGGCCGCGTCGACGAGTTGAAGACGCTCGACCTCGCGCTCGCCCGCGCGGACGCGGGCGAGCCGCAGGCGTTGCTGGTCGGCGGCGAGGCCGGGGTCGGCAAGACCCGCCTCATCGAGGAGTTCGCGACCGCCGCCTGCCGCCGCGGCGCCGTCGTCGCGCTCGGCGGCTGTGTCGAGATCGGCGCCGACGGGCTGCCGTTCGCCCCCTTCTCCACCGCGCTGCGCGCCCTGCACCGGGCGCTGCCCGACGAACTCGCCGCCGCGGCCGCCGGCCAGGAGGAGGAACTGGCCCGGCTGCTCCCCGAGTGGGGCGAGACCGGCCAGGGCCGGCACGACGAGGAGGGCACCGCCCGCCTCTACGAACTCACCGCGCGCGTCCTGGAACGCGTCGCCACCGGCCGCACCGTCGTCCTCGTCCTGGAGGACCTGCACTGGGGCGACGCCTCCACCCGCCACCTCCTCGCCTACCTCTTCCGCACCCTGCGCACCGGCCGCCTCCTCGTCCTGGCCAGCTACCGCGCCGACGACATCCACCGCCGCCACCCCCTGCGCCCGCTGCTCGCCGAACTCGACCGGCTGCGCACCGTCCGCCGCGTCGAACTCGCCCGCTTCACCCGCGAGGAGGTCGGCCGCCAGATCGCCGGCATCCTCGCCGCCGAACCCGACCCCGCCCAGGTCGACGACATCTTCGAACGCTCCGACGGCAACGCCTTCTTCGTCGAGGAGCTCGCCGTCGCCGCCGGCGAGGGCTGCTGCACCGGACTGTCGGACTCGCTGCGCGACCTGCTGCTCGTGCGCGTCGAGGCGCTGCCGGAGAGCGCCCAGCGGGTCGCCCGGATCGTCGCCGAGGGCGGCTCCACCGTCGAGTACCGGCTGCTCGCCGCCGTCGCCCGGTTCGCCGAGGACGACCTCATCGAGGCGCTGCGGGCCGCCGTCGGCGCCAACATCCTGCTCGCCGCGCCCACCGGCGACGGCTACCGCTTCCGCCACTCCCTGGTCCGCGAGGCCGTCAGCGACGACCTGCTGCCCGGCGAGCGCTCCCGCCTCAACCGCCGCTACGCCGAAGCCCTGGAGGCCGACCCGACGCTGGTCCCCGCCGACCAGCGCGCCACCCGCCTGGCCAGCTACTGGTACCACGCGCACGACCCCGCCAAGGCGCTCCCCGCCGTCCTCGACGCCTCCGTCACCGCCCGCCGCAGGCACGCCTACAGCGAGCAGCTGCGGCTCCTGGAACGGGCGATGGAGCTGTGGGACGCGGCCCCCGAGGCCGTGCGGGCCGGGCTGCGCCCCGCCGCGAGCGTCGGCGCCTTCCCGCCCTGCGGCTGCGACCCGGACTCCACCCCGCTGCGCTTCCTCGACCTGCTCGCGGAGGCCACGTTCGCGGGCCGCTTCAGCGGCGAGCGCGAACGCGCGCTGAAGATCACCAAGCGGGCGCTGCGGCTGCTGGAGGACGACCACGACCCGCACGCGAGCGGCCGGGCGTGCGCGAGCGGCGGGAACCCGCAGCGCGCCGCCTGGTTCTGGGTCCAGCGCTCCCGGCTGGTCAGCGCCCAGGGCCGGGGCGACGGCCGCGCGGAGCTCGCCACCGCCGAGGAGCTGGTGCGCGGGCTGCCCCCGTCCGAGGTGCACGCCGAGGTGCTCAGCCTGATCGCCTCCTGGGCGATGGTGCACGAACCCGGGCCCGAGGCGCTGTCCGCCGCCGAGCGGGCGGTGGAGTACGCCCGCATGGTCGGCGCCCGCGAGATCGAGCTGAACGCGCGCCTCACCCTGGCCGGCCTCAGGGTCGACGCGGGCGCCACCGAGGCCGGACTCACCCAGATGCGCGAGGTCATGCGCCAGGCGCTGGACGAGGGCGTGCACGACGTCGCGGGCCGCGCCTACGTCAATCTGCCGGCCCAGCTGGAGTCGGTGGGCCGCTCCCAGGAGGCCGTCCCCGTCCTGCGCGAGGGCGTCGCCTTCGTGCAGCGGCTCGGCCTGCTGCACAGCGAGGACTGGGTGTGGGGCAACCTCGGCGAGTCGCTGTACTCCCTCGGCCGCTGGGACGAGGCCGAGCAGGCCGCCGCACAGGCGCTGCGCCGCCCCGGCGCCAAGCCGCAGGGCCTGGCCGCCCTGACCCTGGCCGCCCTGGCCCTCGCCCGAGGGGAGGGCGCGGAGGCGGCCCGCCGGCTCGCCGCCGCCCGCGGCCACTTCGGCAGCCACGACCCGATGCCCCAGCAGTGGCTGCCGCTCGCCCGGATCGGCGTCGGCATCGCCGCCGCCGGGGGCCGCACGGCGGACGCCCGCGCGGAGCTGGCCGCCGCCCTCGACGCAGGAGCGCCGCCCGGCACCCAGTACGAGGGCTGGCCGCTGCTGCTGGCCGCCGCCACGGCCGAGGCCGACGCCCGGGGCGCGGCCGCCGCCGAGCCCGGCCGGAGCGACGCCCTGGACCGCATCCGCGCCGCCGCCAAGCGGCTCACCACCGGCGCGCCCCTCTGGCTCGCCCACGAGCTGTGGGTCCGTGCCGAGCTCGCCCGCGCCGACGGCGCGGACACCGCCGACGCCTGGGCGGAGGTGGTCGGCGCCTTCGAACAGCTCCAGCGGCCCTACGACCTCGCCCGGGTACGGCTCCGGCTCGCGCAGGCGCTGCTCGCGGCCGGCGGGGACGACGAACGGGACCGGGCCGCCGAGCTGCTCCGGCTGGCCGGCGCGGTCGCGGAGCATCTCGGCGCCCGGCCGCTCGCCGACGCGGCCGCCCTGCTCGCCCAGCGCGGCCGCCTGGTCCTCGCCCGGCACCTCTCGCGGCCGCCCGCCGCCACCGACCCGGCCGAGGCGCTCGGCCTCACCAGCCGGGAGCGGGACGTGCTGCGGCTGGTGTCCGCGGGCCGCAGCAACCGGCAGATCGCCGAGGAGCTGTTCATCTCGCCCAAGACGGCCAGCGTGCACGTGTCGAACATCCTGGCCAAGCTCGGCGTCGGGGGCCGCGGCGAGGCGGCGGCGGTGGCCCACCGCATGGGTCTGTTCCCGCCGGGTGAGGGGGACCGGGCCAAAACGGGCTGAGCGGGCCGCCGGGCGGCCGCCCCGGCGGGGGTCCGAGCTACCGCCTCGCGTGCCGGTGGACGTACGGTCGTAGGGACGATGCACGACGCACCTGCCGCGGGGGAGGAAGAAACATGTTCGGTGCCTTCGAGGAACTGTTCGCACCCGGCCGCAAGCACACGCACGACGAGCAGAAGCGGCTGGAGCTCAGCCGCGAGGACATAGGCGACAGCGACCCGGGCCGGGGCCCGATAGACCTCGACTCCGGCACGGTCGTCGTACGCCCGCCCGCGCCCGAGGGCGAGTGACGCGCTACGACACCTTCAGCTCCAGGATCCGGTCGTCGCCCGGCTTCGGGTCGCCGCGGCCGTCGGTGTTGCTGGTGGTCAGCCACACCTTGCCGTCGCCCGCGGCCACGACCGTGCGCAGCCGGCCGTACTTCCCCGTGAGGAACGCCTGCGGGGCCGCCGACGCCTTCGTGCCGTCCAGCGGGATGCGCCACAGCCGCTGACCCTTGAGCGCGGCCATCCAGATCACGCCGTCGACATAGGCGATCCCGCTCGGGGAGGCGTCGTCGGTGTGCCACTCGGCGATCGGGTTCTGGTACGCCGGGTCCTTCGAGAGGCCCTCCGCGTCCGGCCAGCCGTAGTTGCCGCCGGGCTTGATCGCGTTCAGCTCGTCCCAGGTGTCCTGCCCGAACTCCGAGGCGAACAGCCGCTGTTTGTCGTCCCAGGCCAGGCCCTGCACATTGCGGTGGCCATAGGTGTAGACGGGGGAGTCGTGGAACGGGTTGCCGGGCGCCGGCTCGCCCTCCGGGGTCATCCGCAGGATCTTGCCGCCGAGCGACTTCTTGTCCTGCGCGAGGCCCCGCTGCCCGCTCTCGCCCGTGCCCGCGTACAGCATCCCGTCCGGGCCGAACGCGATCCGGCCGCCGTTGTGGATGTAACCCTTGGGTATGCCCTTGAATATCGTGTCGGGCGCGCCCAGCCGCTCGCCCGCGGGCTTCTTCTCGTCGTACCGCATCCGCACGATGCGGTTGTCGGAGGCCGAGGTGAAGTAGGCGTAGACCATGTGGTCGGAGGCGTAGTCGGGGGAGAGCGCGAGGCCCAGCAGCCCGCCCTCGCCCGCCGCCGACACCCCGGAGACCGAGCCCAGCTCCGCCTTCTTCCCGGTCGTGGCGTCGACCCGGGTGATCGTGCCGTCGTCGCGCGAGGCCACCAGCAGATCCCCGCCGGGCAGCACGGCCACGCCCCAGGGCGTCTTCAGACCGGTGGTGAGCGTGCGCAACACGGTGACCGAGCCCTTGGCGGGCGGCACCGACGCGCTCGTGCCCGCGGCCGTCGACGGCGCGGCGGAGGTCGCGGACGCGCTCGCGCCCTCGCCCGTGGACGCACCGCCCCCGCCCGACGAGCAGCCGGCCACCAGCAGCAGCACGGTCGCGGACAACACGGCGGAGCCACCTCGACGTCCCACGATCTCGACCCCTTCCCCACTTCCGCACGAACGGCCTCACCCTGCATTACACCGCTCGCGCCCCACGAGTTCCCGGCGAAGGCGATACGAGTGCAAGGCGAAAGCGATCCCGCGTGCCCGGCGAAAGCGATCCCAGTGCCCGGCGAAGGCGATACGCGTGCCCGGCGAAGGCGGTCCGACGCCCCCGCTCAGTCCCAGGAGCCCTGGGCCGTCGGCAGGCCGGTCAGCGTCCTGAGATCGTGCTCGGTCAGCCGCAGCGCCGGTGCCGCCGCGTTCTCCCGCACCCAGCGCTCCCGCTTGGCGCCCGGCACCGCGATCACGTGCCGGCCCTGGCCCAGCACCCAGGCGAGCGCCACCTGGGCCGCGGTGACCTGCTCGCCGTGGCGCCGGGCGATGCGGCGCAGACCGGCCACGATCGGCTGGTTCGCGGCCATCATCTCCGCCGTGAAGCGGGGGTGCCGGGCGCGCAGGTCGTCCGGCTCGAACCCCTCGCCCGGGGTGAGCGTGCCGGTCAGGAAGCCGTTGCCGAGCGGCATCGCGGCGAGGAAGCCCACCCCGCGCGCCTCGCACCACGGCAGCAGCGCGTCCAGCGCCTCCGCCGACCACAGCGACAACTCGGCCTCGACCGCGCTCACCGGGAACACCTGCTGCACACGCTCCAGTTGACGGATCGTCGCGTCGTGCAGCCCGGAACCCGAGCGCCGGCCGCCGCGCGCCCCGACCGCGCACAGCCCCAACGTCCTTACTTTTCCGGCCTGTACGAGCTCCGCCATCGCGCCCCAGGTCTCCTCCACCGGGACCTCGGGGTCGGCGCGGTGCAGCTGGTAGAGGTCGATCACGTCGGTCTGGAGCCGTCGCAGCGACGCGTCGCAGGCCCGTCTCACGTACCCGGGGCGGCCGTTGGCCACGATGTGCTGCTCGCCCACCAGCAGGCCGACCTTGGTCGACACGAACGCGTCCGCCCGCCGCTCCTTCAACACCCGCCCCAGCAGCAGCTCGTTGGTGAAGGGGCCGTACATGTCCGCGGTGTCGAGCAGCGTGGCACCCAGGTCAAGTGCCGCGTGCACGGCCCTGACCGACTCCTCGCCGCGTTGCCGGGAACCGCTGTAGGCCCAGCTCATCGGCATGCACCCGAGGCCGACTGCCCCCACCGCGAGCGCCCCCGCGCCGATCGTCCTGCGCTCCACCTGCTCGTGAACCTCCCTGTTGGCACACCCAACCTAACCTCTGCCGCCACCGGAGCTGACATAGCCTCCTGACCATGAGTACTGACGTATGGCTGCCCATTCCGCCGGACGAGATCCCAGGGCTCCCCGAGGGCCCCGTCTACCGGTTCTGGGACGGCGGCGACGACGGCCGCCAGGAGTTCCCCGCGGACCCCGCCGACTGCGCGGTGTACGTGGTGCCGTACATGAAGCGGCAGCCCGTCAAGGTGCGTCCGCTGGCGCGGATGACCAACCTCCGGCTGATCCAGACGCTGACCGCGGGCGTGGACGACATCACCTCGGTGCTCGACCTCGTCGCGCCGGGCGTGACGCTGTGCAACGCGCGCGGCGTCCACGACGCCAGCACCGCCGAACTCGCCGTCACCCTCACGCTCGCGTCCCTGCGCGGCGTCCCCGGGTTCGTGCGGGCCCAGGACCGGGGGCGCTGGCAGAGCGGCTTCCACCCGGCGCTCGCCGACAAGAACGTGCTCATCGTCGGGTACGGCGCCATCGGCGAGGCCGTCGAGGACCGGCTCGTCCCGTTCGAGGTGGCGCGGGTGACACGTGTCGCGCGCTCGGAGCGCACGGCGGCGCGCGGCCCGGTGCATCCGATCGCCGCCCTGCCCGCCCTGCTGCCCGAGGCCGACGTCGTCATCCTCTCGACGCCGCTCAACGACGCCACCCGCGGCCTGGCCGGACCCGAGTTCCTCGCCCGGATGAAGGACGGCGCGCTGCTCGTCAACGTCGCGCGCGGCGCCGTGGTGGACACCGAGGCCCTGCTCGCGGAGGTGACGACCGGCCGGATCTGCGCCGCCCTGGACGTCGTCGACCCCGAACCCCTGCCCCCGGAGCACCCGTTGTGGAGCGCGCCGGGCGTGCTCATCAGCCCGCACGTCGGCGGCCCCACCTCCGCCTATCTGCCGCGCGCGAAAAGGCTTCTGGTGGACCAGTTGGGGCGTTTCGTGAACCATCGGCCGCTCGGCCACGTGATCCTGGTGACGGGCTCGGCCGGCGCATGACCCGGGGCCGCGCGCGCATCTGATCCGCTTCGGGCACCCTCCGCAGTTCCCCGAACGCGGTGCGTGCGCGCGTTCCCGCTGGTCGTCACGGAGCGTAGAGGAACTATGTCCCTGAGTGACGAGACTGGTGTATCGTCCCGACAGGGGCTGCGCCGCGCACCGTTCGGCGCCGGGGATGGACATTGCAGACTTGTGAGGGGGGCGACGGGCGATGCACGGCCTATGGACGAACGATCCGACGCGGCGAAGCCGCCGACGGCGACCCTGGCACACGGTCGCGCGCAGACGCGGCCGTCACGGCAGTCACCATGGCCACCACGGCGGCCATCACGGTCCACACCACCACCGCAGGCACAGCGGCCGCAGGCGGCACGCGCAGCCGGGACACCCGGAGCCCCGGGACCCTGGGGCGTTGCGGACCGGGGGAACCCGGTGACCGCGCTCCCGTCGCCCACGACCGCCCTCCACGGAAGGCTGCGGCCGCAGCCCTCCCCGAGGGTGCTGCTGCCCCGGTCGCCGTCCGGCGGACCGGACGGGACGAGCCTGGTCCACCAGCTCGCACTGGCCCTGGTGTGCGCGGGATACGCCGTCGGTTCCGCGCTCGACTGGGGCTCCACCGAACTCGCGCTGATCATGGGGGACTTCGGGCTGAGCGCCGCGGCCGGCACCGCCGCGGTCTCCTGTTTCGTCTACGCCCGCGGACCCCGGGTCCGCTTTCGGCCCGCCTGGCTGCTGTTCGCCCTCTCCTCGGCGATGGCGGCCCTCGGCAACGGTGTCTGGGGGTGGTACGAGGTGGTGCTCGACCAGCCCGTGCCCAGCCCCAGCTGCGCCGACCTGTTCTTCCTGTGCTTCGCCCCGCCGGCGATCGTGGGCCTGCTGGTCCTCGCCAAGCGGCCGGTGACCAAGGCCGGCTGGGTCTGCCTGGCGCTCGACGCCTGGCTGATCGGCGGCTCGCTGCTCACCCTGTCGTGGAGTCTGGCGCTCGCCCAGGCGGCCAAGTTCGACGGGCCGAGCGTGGCCCACACCGCGCTCTCGCTGGCGTATCCGCTGCTGGACATCGCCCTGGTCAGCATGGTGCTCGTGCTGCACTTCCGGCGGACGGCGGTCAACCGCTCCGCGGTCAACACCGCGGTCGGCGCGCTCGCCCTCACCGTGATGTGCGACGCGCTGTTCACCTCGCCGCTGCTGCACAGCAGTTACCACTCCGGGCAGCTGCTCGACGCGGGCTGGTTCGCCGGTTCGCTGCTGCTCGCCGCGGCCCCCTGGGTCGGCCCCCGGCACGGTCAGCCGGAATCCGTCGGCCCGGACCTCGGCAAGGAGCGCGCGGAGCCAGGGGAACGAGGGGAGCGCGGGGAATCCGGCAAGGACCGCGCGGACCGGGCCGAGCAGCTCGCGGACCGGGCCGAGAAGCTCGCGGATCAGGCCGAGCAGTACCCCGACCACGCCGAGCAGCACCCCGACCACCGCCAGCAGCACCCCGACCACGGCGAGAACCGCCCCGACCACGGCGACGGCCGCGCGGACCCGGCCGGGGAACCGCAGGACCCCGGCGAGGAGCACGGCTACGCGCTCCGGGATCAGCTCCGCGAGCAGCTCCCCGCCCCGCGCGACCCCCGTCGCCCGCGGCCGCCCGTACCGGGGGGTGATCACAGCCGGTATCCGGCCGGCCGGCCCATCGCCGGATCCCTGGCCGCGCTCACGCCGTACCTCGCCGCGGCCGTCTGCACCCTGGGCATCCTCTACAACGTCCTCAACGGCCGCAGCCCCGACCGCGTGGTGCTGATGACCGCGGGCGCCGTCGTGCTCGCCCTCGTGGTCCGCCAGGGCATCATGCTGCTCGACAACATCACCCTCACCCAGGAACTGGCGCAGAAGGAGAACCACTTCCGCTCCCTGGTGCAGGGCTCCAGCGACGTCATCATGATCGCCGCGCCCAACGGTGTCCTGCGCTACGTCTCCCCGGCCGCGGCCGGGGTCTACGGCCGCCCGGCCGAGGACCTGGTGGGCACCGAGCTGGCCGGCCTGATCCACCCCGAGGACCTGGGCTGCGTGGTGCACGAGGTGCGCCGCTTCCTCGCCACCAGCCCCGCCGAGGAACCCACCACCCGCATCGAGTGCCGCTTCCGCTCCGGCGGGGGCGGCTGGCTCAACGTGGAGTCCACCGTCAACCGGCACCACGGCGGCCTGATCTTCAACAGCCGGGACGTGACCGAGCGGGTGCGCCTCCAGGCGCAGCTCCAGCACAACGCCGAGCACGACCCGCTCACCGACCTGCCCAACCGCGCCCTGTTCACCCGGCGCGTGCAGCAGGCGCTGTCCGGCCGCCGGGCCTCCGACCGGGGTGACCGGCTGCGCGGCACCGCCGTGCTCTTCATCGACCTCGACGGCTTCAAGGCCGTCAACGACACGATCGGGCACCAGGCCGGGGACGAACTGCTCGTCCAGGCCGCCCGCAGACTCCAGGACGCGGTCCGGCACGGCGACACCGCGTCCCGGCTCGGCGGCGACGAGTTCGCGGCCCTGATCGTGGGGGACGGCACCCGTGACCGGACCGCCCGGGAGCGGCACATCCTGGAGCTCGCCGACCGCCTCAGGATCACCCTCTCCCAGCCCTACCTCATCGACGGCAACGATGTCCGGGTGGCCGCCTCCATCGGCGTCGCCTTCGCCGAACCGGGGCTCGGAGCGGGGGAGTTGCTGCGCAACGCGGACCTGGCGATGTACCGGGCCAAGGCCGCGGGCAAGGGCCGGGTCGAGCTGTACAAGCCGCAGATGCAGCAGGACGTCGTACGCAAGGCGGAGCTGGCCACGCGGCTGCGGGCCGCACTGCACGACGGCGAGTTCACGCTGCTGCACCAGCCGGTGGTGTCCCTGGCGGACGGCCGGATCACGTCGGTCACCGCCCAGGCGCGCTGGCGGTCCTCGCAGGGCGTGCTCTTCACCCCCGCCGAGTTCCTCAGGGTCGCCGAGGACGGCGACCGCACCGCCGAACTCGGCCGGTGGATGCTGGAGGAGGCCGTCGAGCGGGCCGCCGAGCGCACCGCGCACGGCCTGTCGGTCCCGGTCGCGGTGCGGATGAGCGCCCGCCGGCTGCTCGACCGGTCACTGCCGCTGGGTTCGGTGGAGGCCCTGCTCACCCGGCACGGGCTGCCCTCCGGCGCGCTGCTGATCGAACTGGCCGACACCGACCCCAGGGTCTCCCTGGACGAGCTGGAGCGCCGCCTCGGCGCGCTCAGAAGGCTCGGCGTGCGGATCGCCCTGGACGGCTTCGGCAGCGGCTACGCGGCGATCACGGCGCTGCGCAAGCTCCCCGTCGACGTGCTGAAGCTCGACCGCAGTCTGGTCGAGGGCGTGGTGGAGTCGGCCCGGCTGCACAAGATCACCAGCGGGCTGCTGCGCATCGCGGGCGACCTCGGGCTCCAGTCCGTGGCCGACGGGGTGGATCTGCCGGAACAGGTCGTGACCCTGCGCGCGATGGGCTGCACCCACGGGCAGGGCATGGCCTTCTCCGGGCCGCTGGACGAGGTGCGGCTGCGCCGGGCGCTCACATCCGGCCGTTTTCCGGTTCCGCACGGCCCGGCCGAGCCCGCGTTCGCGGGCGGGCGCCCGGGGGTGTACACCAGTGGTGTGCCGGTGGTGCTGGGCGGCGGGGCACTGGGTGGAACCACCCTCCGCTCACATGCTGAGACTCCCGTCCCACCCACTTGACAGTGGATGTGCGGCGGGGGGAGGGTCAGTGCCATGCGCACCCGAATTCTCGTACTTGGCAAGCGCGTCGGCTGAACTGGGAACGACCGGAAACGATCCGGACCCCCCAGCGACCACACCGGCGCGCTCCCCTCGCTTGCCTCCCGGCACGAGGGGTTTTTTGTTGCCAGCGGACCGTCGGACCGCTGCCGGCGAAGGCCCCGTACGACCCCGTAAGACCCTGTACGACCCAGTAGGACCCAGCAGTACCCGGCACGATCCAGCAGCACCCGGCACGACCCCCCAGCAAAACCCTCAGCATCGAGAAGAGAATGCCGATGACCGAGCAGGCCACCGGGGCCCACCATCCGCAGCCGCGGCCCCGATCCGGAGGACACCAGTCCGCGCCCGAGACCGTGACGGGTGCGCAGTCCCTCATCCGCTCTCTCGAGGAGGTCGGCGCCGACACCGTATTCGGCATCCCCGGCGGCACGATCCTTCCGGCGTACGACCCGCTGATGGACTCCACCCGGGTGCGCCACGTCCTGGTCCGGCACGAGCAGGGCGCCGGTCACGCCGCGACCGGCTACGCGCAGGCCACCGGCAAGGTGGGCGTCTGCATGGCGACTTCGGGTCCCGGCGCCACCAACCTGGTCACCCCGATCGCCGACGCCAACATGGACTCGGTGCCGCTGGTCGCGATCACCGGCCAGGTGGTCTCCGCCGCGATCGGCACGGACGCCTTCCAGGAGGCGGACATCGTCGGCATCACCATGCCGATCACCAAGCACAGCTTCCTGGTCACCAAGGGCGAGGACATCCCACGGGTGATCGCCGAGGCGTTCCACATCGCCTCGACCGGCCGCCCGGGTCCGGTCCTGGTGGACATCCCCAAGGACATCCTCCAGAAGAAGACCACCTTCTCCTGGCCGCCTGTCCTGGACCTGCCCGGCTACCGGCCCGTCACCAAGCCGCACGCCAAGCAGATCCGCGAGGCGGCCAAGCTGATCACCTCCGCGAAGCGGCCCGTCCTCTATGTCGGCGGCGGCGTGCAGAAGTCCGGCGCCACGGCCGAGCTGAAGGTCCTCGCGGAACTCACCGGAGCGCCCGTCACCACCACCCTGATGGCGCTCGGCGCATTCCCCGACAGCCACCCGCTGCACGTGGGAATGCCGGGCATGCACGGTTCGGTCACCGCCGTCACCGCGCTGCAGAAGGCCGACCTGATCGTCGCCCTCGGAGCCCGCTTCGACGACCGCGTCACCGGCAAGCTGGACAGCTTCGCCCCGCACGCCAAGATCGTCCACGCCGACATCGACCCGGCCGAGATCGGCAAGAACCGCGTCGCGGACGTGCCGATCGTGGGTGACGCCCGCGAGGTCATCGCCGACCTGGTCCAGGCCGTCCAGAAGGAGCACGCCGAGGGCCACAAGGGCGACTACACCGCCTGGTGGAAGGACCTCAGCCGCTGGCGCGAGACCTACCCGCTCGGCTACGACCTGCCCGACGACGGCTCGCTCTCCCCGCAGCAGGTCATCGAGCGGATCGGCGCCCTCGCCCCCGAGAACACGATCTTCGCGGCGGGCGTCGGCCAGCACCAGATGTGGGCGGCGCACTTCATCCAGTACGACAAGCCCGCCAGCTGGCTGAACTCCGGCGGCGCCGGAACGATGGGCTACGCGGTCCCGGCCGCGATGGGCGCCAAGGCCGGCGCACCGGAGCGCACGGTCTGGGCGGTCGACGGCGACGGCTGCTTCCAGATGACCAACCAGGAACTCACCACCTGCGCCCTGAACAACATCCCGATCAAGGTCGCCATCATCAACAACGGCGCCCTCGGGATGGTCCGCCAGTGGCAGACCCTGTTCTACAACCAGCGCTACTCCAACACGGTCCTGCACAGCGGCCCGGACGACGTCAACCCGCAGGCCAAGGGCACGCGGGTGCCGGACTTCGTCAAGCTGGCCGAGGCGATGGGCTGCGTGGGGCTGCGCTGCGAGTCCCCGGAGGACCTCGACAAGGTCATCGAGGAGGCGAACGCGATCAACGACCGCCCGGTCGTCGTGGACTTCATCGTCCACGAGGACGCGATGGTGTGGCCGATGGTCGCCGCCGGCACCTCCAACGACGAGATCATGGCCGCCCGGGACGTCCGCCCGGACTTCGGTGACAACGAAGACGACTGACAGAGAGCCGAGTAACGAACATGTCCAAGCACACGCTCTCCGTCCTGGTGGAGAACACCCCCGGCATCCTCGCGCGGATCGCCGCGCTGTTCTCCCGCCGCGGCTTCAACATCGACTCCCTCGCGGTCGGCGTCACCGAGCACCCCGACATCTCCCGCATCACCATCGTGGTCAATGTCGAGGACCTGCCCCTGGAGCAGGTGACGAAGCAGCTCAACAAGCTGGTCAACGTCCTGAAGATCGTCGAGCTGGAGCCCGCGCAGGCCGTCCAGCGCGAACTGGTCCTGGTGAAGGTGCGCGCGGACAACGAGACGCGCTCCCAGATCGTCGAGATCGTCCAGCTGTTCCGCGCCAAGACGGTCGACGTCTCCCCGGAGGCCGTCACCATCGAGGCCACCGGATCGAGCGACAAGCTGTCCGCCATGCTGAAGATGCTGGAGCCGTTCGGCATCAAGGAACTCGTCCAGTCCGGCACCATCGCGATCGGGCGTGGCGCCCGTTCGATCACGGACCGGTCGCTGCGCGCCCTCGACCGGTCGGCCTAGGCGGATCCGGGCGGCCGGCACACCCCCGGCCGCCCGTCCGTCCGCCGCTCGCATCGCGAGACCCCGAAACGTCCCTTACGCCCGCCGTCATACGGTGGACCGCAACACCTGCACACAAGGAGAGAACCCAAAGTGGCCGAGCTGTTCTACGAAGCCGACGCCGACCTGTCGATCATCCAGGGCCGCAAGGTCGCGGTCATCGGATACGGCAGCCAGGGCCACGCCCACGCCCTGTCGCTGCGCGACTCGGGTGTCGACGTGCGGGTCGGTCTGCACGAGGGCTCCAAGTCCAAGGCGAAGGCCGAGGAGGAGGGCCTGCGCGTGGTCACCCCCGCCGAGGCCGCGGCCGAGGCCGACGTCATCATGATCCTCGTCCCGGACCCGATCCAGGCCCAGGTCTACGAGGAGTCCATCGCCGCGAACCTGAAGGACGGCGACGCGCTGTTCTTCGGCCACGGCTTCAACATCCGCTTCGGCTTCATCAAGCCCCCGGCCGGCGTGGACGTCTGCATGGTCGCCCCCAAGGGCCCGGGCCACCTGGTGCGCCGCCAGTACAGCGACGGCCGGGGCGTGCCCTGCATCGCCGCCGTCGAGCAGGACGCCACGGGCACCGCCTTCGCGCTCGCGCTGTCGTACGCCGCGGGCATCGGCGGCACCCGCGCCGGTGTCATCAAGACGACCTTCACCGAGGAGACCGAGACCGACCTGTTCGGTGAGCAGGCCGTCCTCTGCGGTGGCACCGCCGCCCTGGTCAAGGCCGGTTTCGAGACGCTGACCGAGGCCGGCTACCAGCCGGAGATCGCGTACTTCGAGTGCCTGCACGAGCTGAAGCTGATCGTGGACCTCATGTACGAGGGCGGCCTGGAGAAGATGCGCTGGTCGATCTCCGAGACCGCCGAGTGGGGCGACTACGTCACCGGCCCGCGGATCATCACCGACGCCACCAAGGCCGAGATGAAGCAGGTCCTCGCCGAGATCCAGGACGGCACCTTCGCCCGTAACTGGATGGACGAGTACCACGGCGGTCTGAAGAAGTACAACGAGTACAAGCAGGCGGACTCCGAGCACCTGCTGGAGACCACCGGCAAGAAGCTGCGCAAGCTGATGAGCTGGGTCGACGAGGAGGCGTAAGCCTCGTGCGGCGGGGGCCGGGGCGATCCGCTCCGGCCTTCGCCGTCCAGCCCGTCACCTGCGTTGTCCACCCCGTCGAATCACGGACGGGTGATCCTTCCGCAGAGGCGCAAGCCGCCCTCGGCGGCGCCACTACACTGCCGTACTAATACGCGTCAGGCCCACAGCGTCGTGCGTCTTCCACGCGGCTTAGCGACACCGAGGAAACCGCGGCACGCCCTCTCGGTGCCGCTCCCCCTCCACCGCCTGCGGCCGTCGGGACGGCCGTCCGCATTGGACTTGTGAGGACTCACGTGAGCTCGAAACCTGTCGTACTCATCGCTGAAGAGCTGTCGCCCGCCACCGTGGACGCGCTGGGCCCGGACTTCGAGATCCGGCACGCCAACGGGGCCGACCGGGCCGAGCTGCTGCCCGCCATCGCCGATGTGGACGCGATCCTCATCCGCTCCGCCACCAAGGTCGACGCCGAGGCCATCGCCGCCGCGCGCAAGCTGAAGGTCGTCGCCCGCGCCGGTGTCGGCCTGGACAACGTCGACGTCTCCGCCGCCACCAAGGCCGGCGTGATGGTGGTCAACGCCCCCACGTCGAACATCGTGACCGCCGCCGAGCTGGCCTGCGGCCTCCTGCTCGCCTCGGCCCGCAACATCCCGCAGGCCAACTCCGCCCTCAAGAACGGCGAGTGGAAGCGGAACAAGTACACGGGCGTGGAGCTCGCGGAGAAGACCCTCGGCGTCGTCGGCCTCGGCCGCATCGGCGCGCTGGTCGCGCAGCGCATGTCCGCCTTCGGCATGAAGGTCGTCGCCTACGACCCCTACGTGCAGCCCGCGCGCGCCGCGCAGATGGGCGTGAAGGTGCTGACCCTCGACGAGCTGCTCGAGGTCTCCGACTTCATCACCGTGCACCTGCCGAAGACCCCCGAGACCCTCGGCTTGATCGGCGAGGAGGCGCTGCGCAAGGTCAAGCCGACCGTCCGCATCGTCAACGCCGCGCGCGGCGGCATCGTCGACGAGGCGGCGCTGTACGCGGCGCTCAAGGAGGGCCGCGTCGCCGGCGCCGGCCTCGACGTGTACGCGAAGGAGCCGTGCACCGACTCCCCGCTGTTCGAGCTCGACCAGGTCGTGTGCACCCCGCACCTGGGCGCCTCCACCGACGAGGCGCAGGAGAAGGCCGGCATCGCCGTGGCCCGCTCGGTGCGCCTCGCCCTCGCCGGTGAGCTGGTGCCGGACGCGGTGAACGTCCAGGGCGGCGTGATCGCCGAGGACGTCAAGCCGGGTCTGCCGCTCGCCGAGCGCCTCGGCCGCATCTTCACCGCCCTCGCGGGCGAGGTCGCGGTCCGCCTCGACGTCGAGGTCTACGGCGAGATCACCCAGCACGACGTGAAGGTCCTCGAACTCTCCGCGCTCAAGGGCGTCTTCGAGGACGTCGTCGACGAGACGGTGTCCTACGTCAACGCCCCGCTGTTCGCGCAGGAGCGCGGTGTCGAGGTGCGCCTGACCACCAGCTCCGAGTCGCCCGACCACCGCAACGTCGTCACCGTGCGCGGCACGCTCGGCGGCGGCGAGGAGGTCTCGGTCTCCGGCACCCTGGCCGGCCCCAAGCACCTCCAGAAGATCGTCGCCGTCGGTGAGTACGACGTCGACCTCGCGCTCGCCGACCACATGGCCGTGCTGCGCTACGAGGACCGTCCGGGCGTGGTCGGCACCGTCGGCCGCATCCTCGGCGAGGCGGGCATCAACATCGCCGGCATGCAGGTCTCCCGCGCGGTCGCGGGCGGCGAGGCGCTCGCCGTGCTGACCGTCGACGACACGGTCCCGGCCGCGGTGCTCGCCGAGCTCGCCGAGGAGATCGGCGCCACGTCGGCCCGCTCGGTGAACCTGGTCTGACGGCCGGCGGCCGACAGCCGGCGCGTACGACGAACGGGGCGGGTCGGGCCACCAACCGGTGGCCCGACCCGCCCCGTCGCGCTGTGCGCCTCACTCGGCGGCGCTGTCCGCGGTGCCGTCGGCCTTGATCCTCCGCAGGGTCGTGGCGGCCGCGACTGCGGCCCCCGCGAGGACCAGCGCCCCCGCGAGCGCCGCCCCGCGCATCCCGTCGGTGAACGCCTCCCGGGCCGCCGCCGTGAGCGCCTCGCCCGCGCCGCCCGGCAGCCGGGCCGCGACCGCCAGCGCGCCGCCGAGGGTCTCGCGGGCCGCGTCGGGCGCGGAGTCCGGCATCTGGTGGCGGTAGAGCGCCGTGCCGACGGAGCCGAGGACGGCCATCCCGAGCGCGCCGCCGAACTCCGCCCCGGTCTCCAGCAGCGAGGACGCGGAGCCCGCCCGCTCGGCGGGGGCGGCGCCGATCGCCAGGTCCGTCATCTGGGAGATGACCACGACGATCCCCGACGCGAGGACACCGGCGGCGACGAGCACCAGCCACAGGGAGTCGGTGCCGGCGAGGCCGAGCAGTCCGTAACCGGCCGCGGCGACGGCGAACCCCGCGGTGACGACGTAGGCGCGGTCGACGCCCTTCTGGACCGCGGCCGTGGCGAGCGGCGCGGCCATCCCGATCGGCACCGAGGGCAGCAGCGCCCACAGGGACGCCTCCAGCGCGCTCCTGCCGAGCACCGACTGCAGGTACTGCGTGGTGAAGAACGCCGAGCCCATCATCCCGAACGAGGAGACGAGGTTCAGCACCACCGCGGGGGCGAAGCCGCGGCCCGCGAACAGCGCGGGGGAGATCATCGGTGAGCGGGCGGTGCGCTGACGGTGGACGAACAGGGCGCCGAAGCAGAGGCCGACGGTGACGGAGACGACGTACTGCACGTGCCAGCCCTCGGACGGGATCTCCTTGAGGCCGTAGACCACCGGCAGCACCGCGGCCATCGACAGCGGGACGCTCGGCCAGTCGAAGCGGCCCGGCGCGGGGTCCCTGGACTCGGGGAGCAGGAACGGGCCGAGGACCAGCAGCAGCGCCATGGCGGGCAGGTTGACCAGGAACACCGAGCCCCACCAGAACCACTGCACCAGCACCCCGCTCAGCACGGAGCCGAGCGCGATGCCCGCGGTCATCACCCCGGACCACAGCCCGATCGCCTTCGCGCGCTGCGCGGGGTCGGTGAACATCGTGCGCAGCAGCGCCATCGTCGAGGGCATCAGGGTCGCGCCGCCGATCCCGAGGACGGCGCGGGCGGCGATCAGGGTGGCCGCGCTGTCGGCGTAGGCGGCGACGAGGGAGGCGGCACCGAAGGCGGCGGCGCCGATCAGCAGGAGCCTGCGGCGGCCGATGCGGTCGCCGAGCGAGCCCATGGTCATCAGCAGCCCCGCCAGCACGAAGCCGTAGATGTCGAAGATCCACAGCTGCTGGGTGCCGCTGGGGCGCAGGTCCGCGCTGATCGAGGGGATCGCGAAGTACAGGACGGAGACGTCCATCGAGACCAGCAGCAGCGGCAGCATCAGCACGCCGAGCGCGGTCCATTCACGGCGGCCGGCGCGGACCGGGGCGCCGTCGGCGCCGAGCGAGGCGGGGGTCGTGCTCGTCGGATTCGTCATGTCAGCGAATGTACGGGCGTCTTAAACGCTTGTCTAGAACGATTGTATAAGTCATGCGTCTAGGACGGTTGTATAGACCGGGGTAGGCTGCTCGCATGGGACACCGTGAGGATCTGCTCGAAGGCGCCAAGCGCTGCCTGCTGGAGAAGGGCTTCGTGCGCACCACGGCCCGCGACATCGTCAAGGAGTCGGGCACCAACCTGGCCTCGATCGGCTACCACTACGGCTCGAAGGACGCCCTGCTCGTGCAGGCCTACGTGTCGCTCATCGAGGAGATGGGGGAGGGCTTCGACCCCGGTGCGGCCGTCCGCTCCGGCGCCCCGGCCGGCTCGCTGGAGCGCTTCCGCGAGGTGTGGTCGAGCATCATCCGCTCGTTCCCCGAGTCCCGTGCGGTGTGGATGCTCAGCTTCGAACTCCTCCTCGTCGACGGCGACCGGCTCCCGGAGATCCGCCGGCTGCTCGCCGAGGCGCAGGTGCAGGGCCGCTCGGGGCTCATCCCGCTCTTCTCCGACGTCCCGGAGGACGAGCTGGACCAGGAGACGATCGCGAGTGAGGGCCGCCTCTACCAGACGCTTCTCCAGGGGCTGATGCTCCAGTGGGTCTTCGACGCCGAATCGGCGACGGACGCCGACCAGTTGACGGAGGGGCTGCGCAGGGTGCTGGCCGCGGCGGAGCGGGCGTGAACGGGGTCGTGGGCGTCGGCGCCCTGCTCCTCGACCCGGCGGGACGCATCCTGATCGGCCGCCGCGTGAAGCCGGGCGAACCCGAGACGTGGTGCCTGCCCGGCGGCCATGTCGAGCCGGGGGAGACCTTCGAGGAGGCGGCGGTGCGCGAGACCGCGGAGGAGACGGGCATCGCGGCCGACGCCCTGCACGACGTGCGCGCCTTCGCCGTCACCCTGCGCACCGACGCGCCCGCCGTCGCGGTCACCGCCTGCGTGGCGGCCCGGCTGCGGGAGCCCGCCGAGGCACGGCTCACCGAGCCCGACGTCTTCGCCGAGTGGCGCTGGGCCGACCCGGCGAACCCGCCACGACCGCTCTACCCGGCGAGCGAGACCCTCCTTGCCCTCTGGCACGACCGACCGGCACCGGCGGGCTGGACGGCCTATCCCACGAATCCGCCCGGGGCCGCGGGCCTCGGCGATCCGGCGGGGACGGCGGGCCGCACGGTCTAGGCGGGGGCAGTGGCCGCACGGTCCAGGCAGGGTCGGCGGGCTTCGCGGGCCCGCCCGGGTCCGTCGGCCGCGCGGGTCCGGCCGGGACGGTGGGCCGCGCGGGTCCGGCCGGGACGGGCGGGCCCCGCGGAGCGGTCGCTCCGGGCCGACGGTCTCACGGACCCGGCCGCAGCCGCGCGCCCTTGATCGCCATGTGCAGCAGCAGGCGGTCCTCGCCGTCCGCCAGGTCCAGGCCGGTCAGCTGCTCCACCCGGGACAGCCGGTAGTACAGGGTCTGCCGGTGGATGCCCAGTTCCGCCGCCGCGCGGCCCGCCTGACCCGCCCGGTCCAGATACACCTCGGCCGTGCGCGCCAGCTCCCGGTGCGCGGGCGTGAGCAGCGACCGTACGACGGGATCCTGCGCGGCCTCCGGAGGCAGCGCGGTGAGCAGCCGGAACGGCCCGAGCGCCGTCCACTCCGCCACCGGCCCGAGCCGCGGCTCCGCGCCCGCCGCGCGAGCCGCCGCCGACGCCTCCCGCCACGCCGTGCCCAGCTCCGCGAGCCCGGAGCGCGGGGCGGCGACCCCGGCGGCCGCCGCCCCGGCGCGCTCCAGCAGCCGGGCGGCCGCCGTGGTGGCGGGCGTCAGCGTGTCCGTCGAGCGCAGCCGCACCAGCACCGCGAGCGAGTGCCCCGCCGCGCCCCACGGCACCGTGCACAGCGCCGTGGCGCCCGCCAGCGCGCGCACCGACGGCGCGTCCTCCGGATCGGCGGACGGCCACGGCGCCACGCACACCACCGTGTGCGGGCCGTCCGCGCGCGCCCCGAGGGCCGTGCGCAGCTCCGCCACCGCCATGTCCCGCTGCCAGTCGTGCTCCGCGGTCAGCACCGCGCGCAGCTCCCGGGTGAGGTCGGCGCCGTGCTGCGCCTCGTCGGCGAGCAGTGCGCCGATGCGCACGGTGACGTCCATGGCGGCGGCCAGCTGGGCATCGGTCGGCCCGGGGTCGTAGTCGAGCAGCCAGACGTAGCCGAGGACGACGCCGCGGTGGCGCACCGGCAGGCAGACCCGGCCGCGGTGCACGCCGGCCTCCGGGGTGGGCGGGATGCGCACCGGCCCCGTCGCCCGGGTGATGCCGAACCCCTCGAACCAGGAGCGCACCGCGGCGGTCGAGCGCCGGGTCAGGATCGAGCGGGTGCGGACCGGGTCCAGCGCGCTCGGGTCGAGGTCGCCCTCGCTGTCGTAGGCCCCGAAGGCGATCAGCTCGAAGTCCCGGTTCTCCAGCGTGGCCGGAGCGCCGAGCAGCTCGGAGATCTCGTCCACGAGCTCCTGGTAGTCACCCCTGTGTTCGGACGTCACGACCGCCATTCTTCCGCACTCCGACGGCCCCTTCATACATATGTCTGAGAACGTCGGCAGGGATGCGTGACAGCTGTCGATGGCTCACGATCGAAGAGATCTCTAGGTTTCACGGTGGTTCTCCGTGCCGGACCCGAAGCGTTCGGGTAGCGGCCGTTCAAGCATGTGTAGTGGAGGTGCCCCGTGCTGGGTCCCGTGATTCTCGCCGCGTCGCGCAGCGACCGGATGCGCCGTCTGGTGTCGGCCGCGCCGGTGACCAAGCAGGTCGTCGACCGCTTCATCCCCGGCGAGACCGTGGACGAGATCGTCCCGATCATCGAGGACCTGACGGCCAAGGGCCTCGAACTCACGATGGACGTCGTCGGCGAGGACATCACGACCCCGGAGCAGGCGACGGCCGCCCGGGACGCCTACCTCCTGCTCGTCGAGCGCATCAAGGACCTGGGTCTCGGCACCCGCGTCGAGATGTCGGTCAAGCTCTCCATGTTCGGCCAGGCCCTCCCCGGCGGCCACGAGCTCGCGCTCGCCAACGTGCGCCCGGTCGTCGAGGCCGCCGCCGCGATCGGCACCACGGTCACCCTGGACGCCGAGGACCACACCACCCTCGACTCGATGTTCGCGATCCACGACGAGCTGCGGAAGGACTTCCCGCAGACCGGCTGCGTCATCCAGGCCTACCTCTTCCGCACCGAGGCCGACGCCCGCCGCCTCGCCGAGAACGGCAGCCGGGTGCGCCTGGTGAAGGGCGCCTACAAGGAGCCCGCCGAGGTCGCCTACCAGCAGAAGCACGAGATCGACAAGGCGTACGTCCGCGTCCTGCGCACCCTCATGGAGGGCGAGGGCTACCCGATGGTGGGCAGCCACGACCCGCGCCTGATCTCCATCGCGCAGGAGCTCGCCCACCAGGCGGGGCGCAAGCTGGACGAGTACGAGTTCCAGATGCTCTACGGCATCCGCGGCGACGAGCACCTGCGCCTCGCCGCCGAGGGCCACCGCATGCGCGTCTACACGGCCTACGGCACCGACTGGTACGGCTACTTCATGCGCCGCCTCGCGGAGAAGCCGGCGAACCTGCGCTTCTTCGTGCGCAGCATGATCACCAAGGGCTGAGCCCGAACCACCCGCTCACGTCAAGGAGTTACGGATCTCATGGACGCTGTGACCCAGGTCCCCACCCCCGTCAACGAGCCGGTGCACGGCTACGCCCCCGGTTCGCCCGAGCGGGTCCGCCTGGAGGCCAAGCTCAAGGAGCTGGCCGAGAACCCGATCGACCTGCCGATGACCATCGGCGGCGAGAAGCGGATGGGCGGCGGCGAGCCGTTCCAGGTCGTCCAGCCGCACAACCACAAGGCCGTCATCGGCACCCTGCGCGGCGCCACCCGTCAGGACGCCCAGGACGCCGTCGACGCCGCCCTGGCCGCCGCCCCGGCCTGGCGCGCGATGTCCTTCGACGACCGCGCGGCGATCATCCTGCGCGCCGCCGAGCTGCTGTCGGGCCCGTGGCGCGAGACCATCGCCGCCTCGACCATGCTCGGCCAGTCGAAGACCGCCCAGCAGGCCGAGATCGACAGCCCCTGCGAGCTCGTCGACTTCTGGCGCTTCAACGTCCACTACGCCCGCCAGATCCTCGCCGAGCAGCCGCCGGCGAACTCCCCGGGCGTGTGGAACCGCATGGACCACCGCCCGCTGGAGGGCTTCGTCTACGCGATCACGCCCTTCAACTTCAGCGCCATCGCGGCCAACCTGCCGACCGCCCCCGCCCTCATGGGCAACGTGGTCGTGTGGAAGCCGTCCCCGACGCAGACCCACGCCGCCGTGCTGCTGATGCAGCTCCTGGAGGAGGCCGGTCTGCCCAAGGGCGTCATCAACCTCGTCACCGGCGACGGCATCGACGTCTCCGCGGTCGTCCTGGAGCACCGGGACCTCGCGGGCATCCACTTCACCGGCTCGACCAAGACCTTCCAGCACCTGTGGAAGACGGTCGGCAACAACATCGAGAAGTACCGCGCCTACCCGCGCCTGGTCGGCGAGACCGGCGGCAAGGACTTCCTGGTCGCCCACCCGAGCGCCGACCGGGCCGTGCTGAAGACCGCCCTGACCCGCGGTGCCTTCGAGTACCAGGGCCAGAAGTGCTCGGCCACCTCCCGCGCGTACATCCCGGCCTCCATCTGGAACTCCGGTTTCAAGGAGGAGTTCGCGGCCGAGGTCGACTACCTGACCATGGGTGACGTCACCGACCTGTCGAACTTCCTCGGCGCCGTGATCGACGACCGTGCCTTCGCCAAGAACAAGGCCGCGATCGACCGTGCCAAGGAGGACCCCACCTGCACGATCGTCGCGGGCGGCTCCTACGACGACTCGGTGGGCTACTTCGTGCGCCCGACCGTCGTCGAGTGCTCGGACCCGGAGAACGAGGTCTTCCGCACCGAGTACTTCGGCCCGTTCCTCGCCGTGCACGTCTACGAGGACGACACGTACGACGAGATGCTGACCCAGATGGAGTCGGTGTCCGACTACGCGCTCACCGGCTCGGTCGTCTCCAACGACCGCGCGGCGGCCGCGTACACGATGGAGAAGCTCCGCTACGCCGCGGGCAACTTCTACATCAACGACAAGTCGACCGGCGCCGTCGTCGGCCAGCAGCCCTTCGGCGGCGGCCGTTCCTCCGGCACCAACGACAAGGCCGGCGCCCCGCAGAACCTGATGCGCTGGACGCTGACCCGCGCCATCAAGGAGACGCTGGTCGCGCCGACCGACTACACCTACCCGCACATGGGCTGACGCCCCCCGGGGCGCCACCGCGCCCCACCCCGAGCACGGGCCTGGAAGCCTGACCCCCCCTGTACCGGCTTCCAGGCCCGTTTCCATGCCCGCTTCCATGCCCGGCTCCCCGCCCGGCCGGATACTGGGCAGGTGACCGCCGCCTCTCTGCGCACCGCCCACACCGCCGACCTCGCCCCCGCCGAACTCCGCGCGGTCCGGTCCCTGCTCGACGCCGCGTTCGACGGCGACCTCGACGACCAGGACTTCGAGCACGGGCTCGGCGGGATGCACGCCCTCGTCGAGGACGGCTCCGGACTTCTCGCGCACGGCTCGGTGGTCATGCGGCGCGTGTGTCACCGGGACCGCTGGCTGCGCGTCGGCTACGTCGAGGCCGTGGGCGTCCGGCCCGACGCCCGCCGCCGGGGCCATGGCGGCCGCGTGATGGGCGCCCTGGAACGGATCGTGGACCGCGCCTACGACGCCGGGATGCTCTCCGCCACCGATGACGGCGCCCGCCTCTACACGGCCCGCGGCTGGCAGCGCTGGCCCGGCCGGATGAGCGCGCTCGGCCCCCGCGGGATCGTGCCGCTGCCCGACGAGGACGGTGGCACCTACCTGCGGCCGGCCCTCGCGGGCCCGCTCGACCCGGCCCACGGACTGCTCTTCGACTGGCGCGACGGCGACGTGCTCTGACGACCCGGTGGCCGCGGCGCGCCGGTCGAGCGATGGCGAAACCCCAGGTGGGCGACGACGCCGTCTCAGATAGTAGGAAGTCCGAGTAATTGTAGAGACAGAAGCGCGGTCCTCCCTTAGTTTTGTAGGAGCCGAACGTCTCGCTCGATCCAGCGAATGGCGGTCGTGAGCCGGGCCCCGTGCAGGCAACCCCTGTGGCACCGCTCCCCGCCCCTCCGGCGTCTCGCATCCCCCTTTCCGAACTCCCGGATGTACGAAGGAGTCGATCCCTCATGCCCGAGACGACCGTCCGCCGCCGAGTCCGTCACGTGCCCCGCACGAGCGAGTCCGACCGCAAGAACGCCGCCGCCGCCCTCCAGCGGGCCCTGGACCGCCGTGACAACGGCGGCGAGACCGGCCACTGATCCGACGTGGACTGCCCCGCCCCGCGGGGTAGAACCCACTGACCGGGAGCCGCACCCGAGGAGGTGCGGCGCGGCCGGGCCTTCGCGCCCGACGCCGCGCCGTACCTCCACCGGCCGTCCGGCTTCCGTGCCGTGCCCTGGCCGGCCGTCCGGCTTCCGTGCCGTGCCCCGGCCGGCCGCCCGGCTTCCGTGCCGTGCCCCGCCCGCCTCAGCTCCCGCGCCGCACCTCGAAGTGGTCGATCCGCGTGCCGTTCTCGGCGAGCGCGGACACCTTCAGCCGCGGGCTCGACCCCGCGACGGCCTCCACCGACAGCAGCGAGAAACCGCGGTAGCGGACCCGGGACCACTCCACCGTCTCCTGGTGGGCGTTGCCCGACTTGGTCCAGTGGAACGTGGACACGGACTCCACCTTGTGCACATGGCCCTCGTAGCTCTCCTTCGCCTCCGTGGGGAAGGAGTACAGGTCCCGGCCGCCGCCGCCCGCGGTGACGTACACGATGCCGTCCCGCGTCGGGTCGGTGGAGCCGCCGACCGGCACCGTGCGGCCCACCTTGCCGTCGCGGATCGCGTCGGTGCGCTCGTAGACATGGTTGTGCCCGTTGATCACCAGGTCCACCTGGTGCCTGGTGAACAGCGGCAGCCATGCCTCGCGCACCCCGCCGTCCGAGGCGTGCGCCGAGGTGGAGTAGGCGCAGTGGTGGAAGAAGACCACGACGAAGTCCACGCCCTGGGTGGCGCGCAGCTCGCCGAGCCGCTTGTCCAGCCACTTCGTCTGCCGGCCGTCGCTGACGCCGAAGTTGGCCTTGATCTCGTACGACACGTCGTTCGCGTCGAGGGCGACGAAGCCGACGTTGCCGTAGACGAACGAGTACACGCCCGGCGCCGTGCGGGCGTCGAAGCCGCTGTCCGGCAGCGACCAGCGGGCGAGCTGGCCGCCGTAGCCGTCGGGGGAGTACCAGGCCTCCATGTCGTGGTTTCCGGTCGTCACCATCCACGGCACCGACCGCGCCACCGGCTCCGTCTGCTTCAGGAACTGGTCCCAGAACGTGGGGTCGTAGCCGTCGGACTTCTTGCCCTGGCCGTTCACGTCCGCGTAGCAGATGTCGCCCGCGTGCAGATGGAAGGCGGGCTTCACCTTCAGCAGCAGCTTGTCGTTGCCCGCCGCGCCGGTGCTGACGCCCTGGTCCCCGAAGGCCGAGAAAGCGAACGTCTCCGCGTGGGCGGGTGCGGTGCGGAAGGACGTGATGCCCGCGCGGTGCGCCGAGGACGTGGGGTCGAAGCCGTCGTGGCCGACGCCGTAGTAGTACGTGGTGCCGGGGCGCAGCCCGTCCACGGCCGCGTGGACGTAGTACTGCTCGACCGCGAGCCGGACCCCGCTGACCCCAGGGGTGTGCAGGTGGCGCAGGTCGGCGCTGATCCTCCGGTCCAGGGCGTCGGGTCGCAGCCCGATCCGGACATAGGGCCTGCGCACGGCGAACGGCACCTGCCAGGAGATCCGCATCTGTGTCTTCGGGTCGGCCCCGAAGGCGAGATGGCGGCCGAAGGGGGTGACGGCGGAACCGCTCACCTTCGAGGTGGCCGGCGACGGGATCGGGGCCCCGGCCGCGCCGCCGTGACCGCCCTGGCCCGCGCAGCCGGTCAGCAGTCCGCCCGCCACCGCGCCGGCCGTCACCAGCGTGCGGCGCCGGGTCATCCTCGTGCGCAGGTACTCGTACTGCTCGGCCATGGTCATGCGTTCGGCGAGATGCACCGGAATGCCGAAGTCGGGGGTCTCCATGTCCGAGAAGTTCCCAGCGCACCCCGACACCAGGCCCACATACGGGTGAACGGCGGCCGACAGGATGACGCCGGACCGCCCTTCGGGTGGCGCTGATGTCCGTATGGCGGACACCCCGTGTCATGAGATGGGACGAGGAGTAGGGTGCCGACATGTCTCGCAGCCTCAATCTCGCAGTGATCCCGGGTGACGGCATCGGCCAGGAGGTCGTGGCCGAAGGCCTCAAGGTCCTCTCCGCCGTCCTTCCGCAGGATGTGAAGCTGGAGACCAAGGAGTACGACTTCGGCGCCAAGCGCTACCACGCGACGGGTGAGACCCTCACCGACGCCGACCTGGACGCGCTCAAGCAGCACGACGCCATCCTGCTCGGCGCGATCGGCGACCCGAGCGTGCCCTCCGGCGTCCTGGAGCGCGGCTTCCTGCTGAAGCTCCGCTTCGCCTTCGACCACCACGTCAACCTGCGTCCGTCGAAGCTGCTTCCGGGTGTCGCGACCCCGCTGGCCGGCGAGCCGCAGATCGACTTCGTGGTCGTCCGCGAGGGCACCGAGGGCCCGTACACCGGCAACGGCGGCACCATCCGCAAGGGCACCGAGCACGAGGTCGCCACCGAGGTCTCGGTCAACACGGCCTTCGGTGTCGAGCGTGTCGTGCGCGACGCCTTCGCCCGCGCCCAGGCCCGCCCGCGCAAGAAGCTCACGCTGGTCCACAAGAACAACGTGCTGACCTTCGCGGGTCACCTGTGGACGAACGTCTTCAACAAGGTGGCGGCGGAGTACCCCGAGGTCACCACCGACTACATCCACGTCGACGCGGCCACGATCTACCTGGTCACCCAGCCCGAGCGCTTCGACGTGATCGTCACCGACAACCTCTTCGGCGACATCATCACCGACCTCGCCGCGGCCGTCTCCGGCGGCATCGGCGTGGCCGCGTCCGGCAACATCAACCCCACCGGCGCGTTCCCGTCCATGTTCGAGCCGGTCCACGGCTCGGCCCCGGACATCGCCGGCCAGGGCAAGGCCGACCCCAGCGCCACGGTCCTGTCCGTCGCCCTGCTGCTGCGTCACCTCGGTCACGACGCCGAGGCCGCCCGCATCGAGGACGCCGTCTCCGCCGACCTCGCGGAGCGCACCGGCAAGCCCGCCCGCTCGACGTCGCAGATCGGCGACGCGCTGGCCGCACGAGTAGCCGGCTGACGCCCCGGTCACTCGACACCCTCGAAGCCGCCGGGTCGCATCCGCACCCGGCGGCTTTCCTCTGTCCGCCACCGGGTGCCACCATCTTCCCTGGGCCGCCTTCACCCCGTTTCCTCCACCGAGGGCCCCGCGCGCGATAATCGGACGCGGAGCCGCGGAATGAGGGAAAGCTCGGACGTCCTAGCACCGGCCACCGGCCGGTGGGGACGTGAGCGCGGCCCGTCACTACAACCGGTGAAGGACAACCACTCATGACGACGCCCACGATCGAGCTCAAGCCCTCCGCCACTCCGCTCGCCGCCGCCGAGCGCGAGGCGATCCTGTCCAGCCCCGGGTTCGGCCGCCACTTCACCGACCACATGGTGACGATCAAGTGGACCGAGGGGCGCGGCTGGCACGACGCGCAGCTCGTTCCGTACGGGCCGATCTCCCTCGACCCCTCCACCCATGTCCTGCACTACGGCCAGGAGATCTTCGAGGGGCTGAAGGCCTACCGGCAGCCCGACGGCTCCGTCGCCGTCTTCCGACCCGAGGCGAACGCCCGCCGCTTCCGCAACTCCGCCCGCCGCATGGCCATGGCGGAGCTGCCCGAGGAGCTGTTCATCGCGGCCCTCGACGCGCTGCTCGGCCAGGACGCCGACTGGGTCCCGCCGCACGGCGGCGAGGAGTCCCTCTACCTGCGCCCGTTCATGTTCGCCACGGAGGCCGCGCTCGGCGTCCACCCGGCCAACGAGTACCTCTTCATGCTGATCGCCTCCCCGTCCGGGGCCTACTTCCCGGGCGGCGTCGCCCCGGTCACCATCTGGATCGCCGAGGACCACGTCCGCGCGGTCCCCGGCGGCACGGGCGACGCCAAGACCGGCGGCAACTACGCGGCCTCCCTGCTCCCGCAGGCCGAGGCGGCGGCGCACGGCTGCCAGCAGGTCGTCTACCTCGACGCGGTCACCCGCACCAAGGTCGAGGAGAGCGGCAGCATGAACGTCGCCTTCGTCTACGGCGACCGCATCGTCACCCCGGAGCTCACCGGCTCCATCCTGGAGGGCATCACCCGCGACTCCCTCCTCCAGGTCGCCCGCGACCTCGGCTACGCCGCCGAGGAGGGCGTGATCACGCTGGAGCAGTGGCGCGCCGACGCCGCCTCCGGCGCGCTGACCGAGGTCTTCGCCTGCGGCACGGCCGCCGTCGTCACCCCGATCGGCGCCGCGCGCACCAAGTCCGGCGAGTGGACCCACGGCGACGGCACGCCGGGCCCGGTCACGATGCGCCTGCGCGAGGCCCTGCTCGGCATCCAGCGCGGCGCCACCGAGGACGCCCACGGCTGGATGCACCGCGTGGGCTGACCCCCGGCGGACGCATGACGGAAGGGCCCGCCGCGCACGACGCGCGGCGGGCCCTTCCGTCATGTGTCCCTGCGGCTTCAGGCACCGCAGGGGCAGGCTTTCCGGTGCGCTCCGGGACCGGCCCCGGAGCCCCGGTTCAGGCGCCGCTCTCCGCGGGGACCGGCTCCGCCGCGGTCTCCTCCGGTACGACGGCCCCCCGCGGCGCCAGCAGCAGGTACGCGACGCCGCCCACCAGGCCGGAGAGCAGGAAGGAGCAGTCCACCCCACCGGTCAGGTGCAGCAGCGGGCCCTCGTACGACGGCAGCGAGACGGCGAGCAGGCCGACGCCCGCGCCGATCGCCCAGGACACCGTGGCGGGCACGTTCCAGCCGGCCTTGTACCAGTAGATCCCGCCCCGCGAGCGGCGGTTGAAGACCTGGAGGGCGTCGGCGTCGTAGCGGCCGCGGGAGCGGGCGAAGCCGATGAGGGTGATGACCGCCCACGGCGTGCCGATCGCGGTCAGCAGCAGCACGAAGGAGGTCATCGCGGACTGCGCGTTCCAGGCGTAGTGGCCGACGAAGACGCAGACCGTGGCGACGACGGCGACCGTGTAGGTGGCCCGGGCACGGGAGGCGCGCGGCAGGATCGCGTCCAGGTCCAGGCCCATGGAGTACAGCATCAGGCCCGCGTTGCCGACCGAGCCGGCCGAGGCGGACAGCAGCAGCGGGACCAGGTACCAGGTGGGGGAGGCGTCGACCAGCGGGCCCGCGTAGTCGAGCGCCGCGTGGGCGCCGTAGGCCGTGAAGGTGCCGAACAGCTGCGGGACCAGCAGGCCGAGCATCAGGCCGAGCCAGGTGGCGTGCAGGACACGGCGGTTGGTGTGCCGGGCGGGGGAGATGTAGCGGGTGTAGTCGCCGAGCAGGGTGATGAAGGCGATCGGACCGGACAGGCCCGCGGCCACCGCGGCGAGACACCAGGTCGGCCAGAAGCCGCCGAGCAGGTAGCCGCCGGCCTCCGGCAGCGCGGAGGTGGTGAAGTGCGGCGCGTAGGCGACCACGCCGAGCACCAGCAGCGCCGTCATGCCGATCGCGAGGACCCGGGACATGGTGAGCAGCACCTTGTAGCCGTACACGGCGCCCGCGACGGTCGCCGCCGCGAGCAGCCCGTAGACCAGGGCGTACGACACCCCGTCGGCCTCCAGGCCGAACAGCCGGCCGAGCACGCCGACCATCACGTCGCCGCCGATCCACACGGTCAGCGCGGTGTAGCCGAGCGCCAGCAGCAGGCCGACGACCGAGCCGACCAGCCGGCCGCGGACGCCGAACTGGGCGCCGGACGAGGTCGACAGGTTGGTCGCCGTGCGCAGCGAGATCAGCGCGAGCGGCGCGGTGAGCACCGTGCCGACGAGGGTGCCCGCCACGATGGAGCTGACCGAGGCCCACCAGCCGAGACCGAAGGACGGCGGCAGCCAGCCGAAGATGATCACACCGAGGCAGAGATTGGAGCCCAGCAGGATCGAGACGAGATCCCGCGGACCGCTGGTGCGTTCCACGTCCGGGATGGTGTCTACCCCGCGCTGTTCGATCGGCATGGCTGGTCTCCTTCGACGGCCGCCTGGTGTCTCCGCCCGGTTTTTTGAGCGACGCTCAATGTGACGCCCACCCAGGCCGTTCGTCAATCCTTCTCTTTCTCTTCTTCTGTGTTTAGAGTGTTGCTCTAAACGGATGGATGACAGGAGGTGCCGTGCCGTGCGACTGACCCCCACGGAACGCGACCGGCTGCTGCTGTTCGGGGCCGCCGAGCTGGCCCGTGCCCGCCGCGCCCGCGGCCTGAGGCTGAACGTGCCGGAGGCCACCGCGCTGATCGCGGACACCGTGTGCGAGGCCGCCCGGGACGGCGCCCGGCTCGCCGAGGCCATCGAACGGGCCCGCTCCGTGCTCGGCCCCGACGACGTGCTGCCCGGCGTCGCGGACGTCGTCACCGAGGTGCACGTCGAGGCCGTCTTCGACGACGGCTCGCGGCTCGCGGTCGTCAGCGACCCGATCGGCGGCGGACTCGGCGAGGAGGCCCCCGGCGCGCTGCTGCCCGGCCCCGAGCATGCCGACCCCGAGGCCGTCCTCCGGCTGACCGTCACCAACACCGCCCCGGTCCCGGTCTCCGTCACCTCCCACTTCCACTTCTTCGAGACCAACCCGCGGCTCGACTTCGACCGCCCCGCCGCCTACGGGATGCGGCTGGCCGTGCCCGCCGGCTCCTCGGTCAGGTTCGGGCCCGGCGAGTCGCTGGAGATCGGCCTGCTGCCGATCGGCGGCGCCCGCGTCGCCATCGGCTTCGCCGGTCTGGTCGACGGACCGCTGGACGCCCCCGGCGCCCGCGAAGAGGCGCTGCGCCGCGCGGCCGCCTGCGGCTATCTCGGCGTACCGGAGAGCCCCGAAGCCCTACGCGAGAACCCGGACGGCGTGTCCGAGAACCCCGACCAGGAGGCCGAGCGATGAGCCGCCCCGGAGGCCACCCCGCCGAGGCCCGACGCCTCACCCCGCTTGAGTACGCCGCCACCCACGGCCCCCGCGCCGGCGACCGCGTCCGCCTCGGCGACTCCGGGCTGACGATCAAGGTCGAGTCCGACGCGCAGGCCTACGGCGACGAGTTCCTCGCCGGGTTCGGCAAGACCGCCCGCGACGGGCTGCACCTGAAGGCCGCGGCCGTCCGCGACACCTGCGACGTCGTGATCAGCAACGTCGTGGTGATCGACGCGGTCCAGGGCATCCGCAAGGTGTCCATCGGCATCCGTGAGGGGCGCATCTGCGCGATCGGGCGGGCCGGCAACCCCGACACCCTCGACGGCGTGGACGTCGTCGTCGGCACCGGCACCTCCATCGTCTCCGGCGAGGGCCTGATCGCCACCGCCGGCGCCGTCGACACCCATGTCCACCTGCTGTCGCCGCGCATCATGGAGGCCTCGCTCGCCTCCGGCGTGACCACGATCATCGGCCAGGAGTTCGGGCCGGTGTGGGGCGTCGGCGTCAACTCCCCCTGGGCACTGGGACACGCGTTCGGCGCCTTCGACGCCTGGCCGGTCAACATCGGCTTCCTGGGCCGCGGTTCGTCCTCGCACGACGCCCCGCTGATCGAGGCGCTCGCCGAGGGCGGCGCGTCCGGCTTCAAGGTGCACGAGGACATGGGCGCCCACACCCGCGCCCTCGACACCGCGCTGCGGGTCGCCGAGGAACACGACGTCCAAGTGGCCCTGCACAGCGACGGGTTGAACGAGTGCCTCTCCGTCGAGGACACCCTCAGGGTGCTGGAGGGCCGGACCATCCACGCCTTCCACATCGAGGGCTGCGGCGGCGGACACGTGCCCAACGTGCTCAAGATGGCGGGCGTCGCCAACGTCATCGGCTCCTCCACCAACCCCACGCTGCCGTTCGGCCGGGACGCCGTCGCCGAGCACTACGGCATGATCGTCTCCGTCCACGACCTCAAGACGGACCTGCCCGGCGACGCCGCCATGGCCCGCGACCGCATCCGCGCCGGGACCATGGGCGCCGAGGACGTGCTGCACGACCTCGGCGCCATCGGGATCACCTCCTCGGACGCGCAGGGCATGGGCCGGGCCGGCGAGACCGTGCGCCGCACCTTCGCCATGGCCGGGAAGATGAAGGCCGAGTTCGGCGCCCCCGACGACGACCACGACAACGAGCGCGTCCTGCGCTACATGGCGAAGCTGACCATCAACCCCGCCATCGCGCACGGCCTCTCGCACGAGGTCGGCTCCATCGAGGTCGGCAAGCTCGCCGACATCGTGCTGTGGCGGCCGGAGTACTTCGGCGCCAAGCCGCAGCTCGTGCTCAAGGCCGGGTTCCCCGCGTACGGCGTCGTCGGCGACCCGAACGCGGCCACCGACACCTGCGAACCCCTGGTACTGGGGCCGCAGTTCGGGGCGCACGGCGCCACCCCGGCGGAGATCTCCGTCGCGTTCGTCGCGCAGGCCGCCCTCGACCAGGGCCACGACCTGATGCCGACCCGCCGCCGCCGGGTCGCGGTCCGCGGCACCCGCGGCATCGGCCCCGCCGACCTGCGCCTGAACTCCCGTACCGGGGCCGTCGACGTGGACCAGCGCACCGGCCTGGTCACCCTCGACGGTGAGCCGATCCGCTCCGAGCCGGCCGAGTCCGTCTCCCTCAACCGCCTGTACTTCCTGTGAGGACCCCCCAGATGACCAAGGCCGCCGCAGACGGTTTCCGCATGCCCGCCGAATGGATGCCGCACGAGCGCACCTGGATGGCGTGGCCGGGCCCCAACCCGACCTTCGACGACCCCGAGGACCTCGCGGCCTCCCGGGCCGCCTGGGCCTCCGTCGCCCGCGCCGTGCGCCGCTTCGAGCCGGTCACCGTGGTCTGCGGCCCCGGTCAGTCCGCCGAGGCCCGCGCCCTGCTCGGCCCGGACGTCGACACCGTCGAGCGCGACCTCGACGACGCCTGGATGCGCGACATCGGCCCCACCTTCCTCACCAACGGCCGCGAACTGGCCGCCGTCGACTGGACGTTCAACGGCTGGGGCGCGCAGGACTGGGCCCGCTGGGAGCACGACGCGAAGATAGCGTCCTTCGTCGCCGGCCTGGCGGGCGCGAAGACGTACGCCTCGCGGCTGGTCAACGAGGGCGGCGCGATCCACGTCGACGGCGAGGGCACCGTCCTGCTCACCGAGACCGTCCAGCTCGGCCCGGAGCGCAACCCCGGCTGGAGCCGCGAGGAGGTCGAGGCGGAGATCCACGCCCAGCTCGGCACCCGCAAGGCGATCTGGCTGCCGCGCGGCCTGACCGGCGACTACCCCCCGTTCGGCTACGGCACCCTCGGCCACGTCGACATCGTCGCGGCCTTCGCCCGCCCCGGCGTCGTCGTCGCCCACTCCCAGCCCGACCCGGCCCACCCCGACCACGCGGTCACCGAGGAGGTCATCGGCATCCTGCGCTCGCAGACCGACGCCCTCGGCCGCGCCCTGGAGGTCGTCGAGGTGCCCGCCCCGACCGTCCTGGAGGCCGACGGCCACTGGGCCGACTACTCCTACATCAACCACTACCTCTGCAACGACGGCGTCGTGCTGTGCGGCTTCGACGACCCGCGCGACGAGACCGCCGCCGGCATCTTCCGGAAGCTCTTCCCGGAGCGGACGGTGACCCTGGTGGACGCCCGTACGATCTTCGCGGGCGGCGGAGGCATCCACTGCATCACCCAGCAGCAGCCGAGGATCTAGGAGACCACCACATGGCCGGCGCGCGCAGACAGGCCCCGCCTCGCGAGGACGTCCTCGCCGCCGCCATGGAGATGATCGCCGAGCGCGGCCTGGAGCAGCTGACCATGGCCGCGCTCGGGCGTGAGGTCGGCATGAGCAGCGGCCACCTGCTCTACTACTTCCACTCCAAGGACGAGCTGCTGCTCCAGACCCTGGAGTGGAGCGAGCGCGGCCTCGGCGCCGAACGCGGGCGGCTGCTGGCCCGTGACGCGCACGCCCGCGCGCGCCTGGACGGCTACGTCGACCTCTATGTCCCCGACGGCCACCGCGACCCGCACTGGTCGCTGTGGCTGGAGGTCTGGAACCGGTCGCAGAACGCCGGCGACGACGCGCGGGAGCGGCAGGCCGCCATCGAGGGCGTCTGGCACCGCGACCTCGTCGCGCTGCTCGCCGAGGGCGTCTCCCGCGGGGAGTTCCGGCCCGTCGACCCGGACCGGTACGCGGCGCGGCTGCGGGCGCTGCTCGACGGCTTCTCGATCCACGTGGCGATCGGCCTGCGCGGCACGGACCGCGGACAGGTCCTGGACCATGTCCGCGAGTTTCTCGATTCGACGTTGACGCTGCCGCTGTGAGGGCGGTGACGGGGCGGTCGGTCTTCGGCTGACGGCCGTCGTCGGCTGGTCGCGCAGTTCCCCGCGCCCCTTACGGGGCTCGGGCCTGCCCACCAAGGGGCGCGGGGAACTGCGCGAGCGACCCACCACCGCCCGCAGACGGACACCTGCCTCCGGATACGTGGTGCGGGCCGCAGGCCAATCTCGCGCAACGGTGACGAACGCCCGCATTCTGAGACGGGGCGTGAGAGCGGAGCGCCCCTGTGCCAGACTGCCCCCGTGCTCTCGTTCGCCATGATTATTGGCAGCAGGCGCGCCGGTCCGCAGTGACCGCCCTTGTACGACCAGGTACGGGCGGCCACCGTCGTCCTCGACCCGCGCGCAGACCTCTCGCACCCGCGAGAGGTTTTCTTTTTTCCCGGCCCACCCGCAGCCGGGAAGGGGGCGCGAGGGACCAGGAGGGGACGGTGGAGCCGGGTTTTCCGGTAAGACCGAGATCCACAACAGGAGCCTTGAGACCATGACCGAGACGGCAACCAGCGAGCTCGACGACTCGTTCCACGTCTTCGACACCACCCTGCGCGACGGCGCCCAGCGGGAGGGCATCAACCTCACCGTCGCCGACAAGCTCGCCATCGCACGGCACCTGGACGACTTCGGCGTGGGCTTCATCGAGGGCGGCTGGCCGGGCGCCAACCCGCGGGACACCGAGTTCTTCGCCCGCGCCCAAAAGGAGATCGACTTCAAGCACGCCCAGCTGGTGGCGTTCGGCGCCACCCGCCGTGCGGGGGCCTCCGCTGCGTCCGACCCGCAGGTCCGCGCGCTGCTCGACTCCGGTGCCCCGGTGATCACGCTGGTCGCCAAGTCGCACGACCGGCATGTGGAGCTGGCGCTGCGCACCACACTGGAGGAGAACCTGGAGATGGTCCGGGACACCGTCTCCTTCCTGCGGGAGCAGGGCCGCCGCGTCTTCGTCGACTGCGAGCACTTCTTCGACGGCTACCGCGCCAACCCCGAGTACGCCAAGTCCGTCGTACGGGCCGCGGCCGAGGCCGGCGCCTCCGTCGTGATCCTCTGCGACACCAACGGCGGAATGCTCCCGGCGCAGGTCCAGGCCGTCGTGTCGACCGTCCTCGCCGACACCGGCGCCCGGCTCGGCATCCACGCCCAGGACGACACCGGCTGCGCGGTCGCCAACACCCTCGCCGCCGTCGACGCGGGCGCCACCCACGTCCAGTGCACGGCCAACGGCTACGGCGAGCGGGTCGGCAACGCGAACCTCTTCCCGGTGGTCGCGGCCCTGGAGCTGAAGTACGGCAAGAGCGTCCTGCCCGAGGGCGCGCTGCGCGAGATGACCCGCATCTCGCACGCCATCGCCGAGGTCGTGAACCTCACGCCCTCCACCCACCAGCCGTACGTCGGCGTCTCCGCGTTCGCGCACAAGGCGGGCCTGCACGCCTCCGCGATCAAGGTCGACCCGGACCTCTACCAGCACATCGACCCCGAACAGGTCGGCAACACCATGCGGATGCTGGTCTCCGACATGGCCGGCCGCGCCTCCGTCGAGCTCAAGGGCAAGGAGCTCGGCATCGACCTCGGCGGCGACCGCGAGGTGGTCGGCCGCGTGGTGGAGCGGGTCAAGGAGCGCGAACTCAAGGGCTACACGTACGAGGCCGCCGACGCGAGCTTCGAACTGCTGCTGCGCGCCGAGGTCGAGGGCCGCCCGCTGAAGTACTTCGAGGTCGAGTCCTGGCGCGCGATCGTCGAGGACCGCCCCGACGGCACCCACGCCAACGAGGCCACCGTCAAGCTGTGGGCCAAGAGCGAGCGCATCGTCGCCACGGCGGAGGGCAACGGCCCGGTCAACGCGCTGGACCGCGCCCTCCGCGTGGCGCTGGAGAAGATCTATCCCCAGTTGGCCAACCTCGAACTGGTCGACTACAAGGTCCGCATCCTCGAAGGCGTCCACGGCACGCAGTCCACGACCCGGGTGCTGATCTCCACCTCGGACGGCACGGGCGAGTGGTCCACGGTCGGCGTCGCCGAGAACGTCATCGCCGCCTCCTGGCAGGCCCTGGAGGACGCCTACACCTACGGCCTCCTCCGCGCAGGAGTGACCCCGGCCGCGTAGCCGGCCCTCAGCACGAGTCCTCGGCGAGCTTCTCGAACTCGCCGAGGCTCATCACCCGGCCGTCGGCCCAGACCTGGCCGGACTTCAGCCTGCCGATCTCCTCGGTGGTGAACTCGACGACGCCGTTGTACGAGTCACCGGTGACGTAGTGCCCGAAGGACAGCGTGTAGCGGTGGTCCGGGAGGAGCCGCTGTGCGCCCCGGTGCCGGGCCCGCCAGTCGGCCGGCGGGGAGAAGAGCGGGAACCAGGCGTCCCCGCTCAGCTTCTCCAGCCGTACGTCCCACCCCGTGGTGACCGGGCCCTCCTGAGCCCCCGCGGCCCGTCCGTCGAGCGACGGCCTGCGGTACGAGTCGTCCCCGCAGGGCCGGATCAGCGCGCGGGGCACCCGGTCCGCGCCCATCCACACCCCCGCGAGCGGCAGGTCGACCGCCGCGCACCCGGTGAGCAGCATCGCCGCGGCGACGACCCCCGCCGCCGCGGCGCTCGCGCGTCTCATGCCCCACCCCCTCACGGACGGGGCATGGCCCGCCCTACTGCAACGTCCATTTCTGGTTGGCCGCGCCCGTGCACGACCAGATCTGCGCCCGTGCCCCGTTCGCCGACGAGTTGTCCGTGACGTCGAGGCACTTGTTCGCCGCCGTGTTCACGACATCACCGGTGGAGGAGTTGTACGACCACTGCTGCGCACCGGTTCCGTTGCAGTCGTACAACTGCACCTTGGCCCCGTCCGCGGTCGAACCCGATGTCACGTCGAGGCACTTGCCGAGCGCCTGGACGGAACCGTCGGCCGCCACGGTCCACTGCTGGGCGGTGCTGCCGTTGCAGTCGTAGAGCTGCACCGCGGTGCCGTTGGTGCTCGAACCGCCCGCCACGTCGAGGCACTTGCCCGCGAGTCCGACGAACGACCCCGTGCGGGTCGTGGTGCCGGACTGGGTGCCGGACCAGGTGAAGGTGGCGGAGGTGGAGCCGGGCAGGGAGTAGGTGGCGTGTTCCGAGCCCCAGTTGATCGTCACGGTCTTCGCGCTGGTGGAGTCGTTGTAGGCGATCAGCGCCTTGGAGCCGTCGGGGTTGCGCCAGGCGACGTTCGGCACGGCGGTCGACGCGGTCGAGGCGATCCGCTGCGCGCCGGGCCGGACGAACTTGGTGAGCTGGCCCATGTCGTAGTACTCGACGGTGTAGTCCACGGTCCCGCTCTGGCCGTCGCCGTTGTGCACGGTGATCAGACCCGTGCAGGTACCGCAGCCGCCGTTGTGCGGGCCCATGTTCTGGTCCACCGCGAGGGACCACTTGGTCACCGACTTCGCCCAGTTGCGGGTGTAGTCGATGATGTTGGACATGTCCTCGCGCTGCTGGTCGGCGATCCAGGTGCCGCCCGAGTGCTCGGTGCCGAACGCGTCCACAGCCGGGTACTGGTTGTGGACGGTGGTCTGCTTCGTGACGTCGCCGCCGTAGCCGTGCCAGGCGATGCCGCCGAAGTTGGGGGAGTTGCGGATCGTCGCGTCGTTCACGAGCGCGGCCGCGTAGGAGTCGTAGACGTCCCAGTTCCAGTCGTGCACCAGGACCTTGGTGGACAGGCCCGCCGCCTGGAGCTTCGGCAGCAGCTCGCTGCCCACGAAGTACTGCAGGCCCGAGGCGTTCCAGCTCATCGACGGATAGCCGGAGCAGCAGGTCGGCTCGTTCTGCGGGGTGACGTAGGAGACGTTCACGCCCTGGTTCTTGTACGCCTGGAGGTACTTCACGAAGTAGGAGGCGTAGGCCCCGTAGTCCTCCGCCTTCAGCCAGCCGCCGTTGAGCGAGCCGCTGTCCTTCATCCACGCGGGCGCCGTCCATGGCGAGGCCATGACAGTCAAGGAGGGGTTGAGGGTGACCGCCTGCTTGGTCAGCGGCAGGACGTCCGTGAGGTCGTGGGCGATGGAGAAGCTCGTGAGGTTCGGGTCGGTCTGTCCGGACGGCACGTCGTCGTACGTGTAGCCGTAGCGCGCGAGGTCCGAGGCGCCCATCGGGTTGCGCAGGAACGACAGGCCGATGCCGTCCGTGGGCGAGAACAGCTTGCGCATGGTCGCGTCCCGGGTGGCCGAGGACAGCGCGCCGCTGCTGTTCAGCAGATAGGCCGCCGTGTCCGTGAAGGACGCGCCACCGCCCGTGAAGGTCTGGTACCGGGTGTTCTCGTCGACGGTGATGTTCTCGCCGCCACCGCCCGCCCCGGACTGGAAGGCGAACGGCGTCTGCGCCTGGAGACCGCGGACGACATGCCGTCCGGCGGCGTCGTCGGTGGTGGTCAGATAGGCGGTGACCTGTTCGCCGGCCGCGTGCGCGGGCGGCACGGCGATCGTCAGGCCTGCCGCGGAGAGCAGCCCGGCCAGTAACAGCCGGACGGTGTGGGGGGTTCTCCTCATGGTGTGCCTCGCCCTTCCTGACGGGACGTCTTGACGGGTGTGCGGGCCGACAGTTAACTCACGTTGTGATCTAAGTCATGAGTGAACTGCTCGAGCCAGAGTGAACCAGAGAGCCGAGGGAAGGTCCATGCCAAGAACCGCCCTGCTCGTCTGCACCACCACTGCCCTGCTCGCCGCGCTCGTGTCACCGGCCGCCGTCTCCCACGCGGCCGACGACCCCGCCCCCGTACCCGTCGACCGCTTCGAGGGCGAGGTGCCCTTCGCGTCCCAGCCCGCCGACGGCATCTTCACCTGGGGCAGCGACTCCGACGATCCGCCCACCCTCCAGTTCGCCGACCGCTCCGACGCCCCCGAGGGCGCCAAGGTGCTCTCCGGCACCTACGACATCAGCGGGTACGGCGGCTTCAGCCACGACTTCGCCGCCGGCGAACCCGGCCACGACTGGTCCGCCCACAAGGGCATCCGGTTCTGGTGGGACGGCCAGGACAACGGCAAGAAGACCAACTTCGAGATCAAGGACGGCGGCGCGAACGGCGAGGCCTCCGAGCTGTGGACGACCTCGTTCACCGACGACTTCAGCGGCTGGAAACAGATCGAGATCCCCTTCACCGACTTCGTCTACCGCACCGACTACCAGCCCGTCGGCGGCATCGACCACATCCTCAACCTGACCTCGATGTGGGGCTACGCCGTCACCCTGCCCGTCGGGGTCAAGGCGCAGTTCGCCATGGACGACGTCGAGCTGTACGGCAAGGCCGACCAGTCGCTGCGCGCCTCGGTGACCACCGACCAGAGCGTCTACCCGGTCGACGAGGGCGGCACCGCGTCGGTGAAGGTCACCGTCGCCACCACCGGCTCCGCGCCCCTCGACGAGCCGGTCACCGTCGCCTACGAGACCTCCGGCGGCACCGCCACCGCGGGCAGCGACTACACCCCCGTCTCCGGCACCCTCACCTTCCCCGCCGGCACCGTCTCCGGCGCCGCCCAGGTCATCAAGGTGCGCACCCTGAAGAGCGGGAAGAGCGGGAAGAGCGGATCGGGCGAGCCCGCCGAGACCGTGCCCGTCAAGCTCACCGTCACCGGCGCCAAGGCGCCCGCCACGAACCCCCAGGTGGTCGTCAACGCCCACGACCTGCCCTACCTCGACAGCCGGCTGCCGGTGAAGAAGCGCGTCGCCGACCTGCTCGGCCGGATGTCCCTGGAGGAGAAGACCGGCCAGATGACCCAGGCCGAGCGCGGCGCCGTCGGCACCGGCGGCGACGTCGCCGCCTACGGCCTCGGCTCGCTGCTCTCCGGCGGCGGCTCCACGCCCACGCCCAACACCCCCGCCGCCTGGGCGCAGATGATCGACTCCTTCCAGATCCAGGCGCAGGCCACCCGCTACCAGATCCCGCTGATCTACGGCGTCGACGCGGTGCACGGCGACAACAACCTCCAGGGCGCCACCGTGATGCCGCACAACATCGGCATCGGCGCGAGCCGTGACCCCCAACTGGCCCAGCAGACCGCCGAGGTGACCGCGGCCGAGACCCGCTCCACCGGCGTCACCTGGGACTTCGCGCCCTGCCTGTGCGTCACCCGCGACGAGCGCTGGGGCCGCTCCTACGAGTCCTTCGGCGAGGACCCGGCGCTCGTGAAGACCATGGAGACCGTGATCCAGGGCCTCCAGGGCCGCGCCGACGGCTCCGACCTGCACCGCGACGACAAGGTCCTGGCCACCGCCAAGCACTTCGTCGGCGACGGCGGCACCGCCTACGGCTCCTCCACCACCGGCACCTACACCACCGACCAGGGCGTCACCACGGTCACCCGGCAGCAGCTCGACGCCATCCACCTCGACCCGTACCGCACCGCCGTCGACCGGGGCATCGGCTCGGTCATGCCGTCGTACTCGTCGCTGGAGATCGTCGGCGACGGCAAGGGCGCGGTGAAGATGCACGCACGCGCCGACATGATCACCGGCGTGCTCAAGAACCAGCTCGGCTTCAAGGGCTTCGTGATCAGCGACTGGAACGCCATCGACCAGCTCCCCGGCGACTACGCCACCGAGGTGGACACCGCCGTCAACGCGGGCCTGGACATGATGATGGTGCCGTACAGCTACCAGAGCTTCACCTCCACCCTGACGGCCGAGGTGAAGGCGGGCCACGTCAGCGAGAAGCGGATCGACGACGCCGTCTCCCGCATCCTGACCCAGAAGTTCCAGCTGGGCCTGTTCGAGAACCCCTACACGGACACCGCGAACGCCTCGCAGATCGGCTCCACCGCGCACCGGGCCGTGGCCCGCAAGGCGGCCGCCGAGTCCCAGGTGCTGCTGAAGAACGACGGCGGCGTACTGCCCCTGAAGAAGGGCCAGAAGGTCTACGTCGCCGGCTCCAACGCCGACGACCTGGGCAACCAGACCGGCGGCTGGACCATCACCTGGCAGGGCGAGTCCGGCACCCACACCACCGGCACCACCATCCTCCAGGGGATGCGCGACGCCGGCGGGAACGTCACCTACTCCAAGGACGCCTCCGCCTCGACCAGCGGCTACGACGTGGGCGTGGTCGTCGTCGGCGAGACCCCCTACGCCGAGGGCGTCGGCGACGTCGGCAACGGCAACGACCTCGAACTCACCGCAGCCGACCAGGCGGCCGTCGACAAGGTCTGCGCGGCCATGAAGTGCGCCGTGCTGATCGTCTCCGGACGCCCCCAGCTGATCGGCGACCGGCTCGGCGAGATCGACTCGCTCGTCGCGTCCTGGCTGCCCGGCACCGAGGGCGACGGCGTGGCCGACGTGCTCTACGGCAAGCGGGCCTTCACCGGACAGCTCCCCGTCACCTGGCCCAGGTCCGAGTCCCAGCTGCCGATCAACGTCGGCGACGCGTCGTACGACCCGCAGTTCCCGTACGGCTGGGGCCTGACCACGCTCACCGACGTGCCCTCGGGCGGCACCGCCACCCTCGCCGCCCTCGGGGCCGCCGCCTCCGCGGCGGAGCGCCGGGGCGCGGACGCGACCGGCCGTGCCCTCGTCGACAAGGCCCGGCTGATCGTCCAGCAGAAGACAGGCGGCCATCTCACCGAGGCGGTCTCCAAGCCGTTCGCCGACGCCGACCACCTGCTGCTGACCGGACGTTACGGGGAGGCGGTGCGCGCGCTGACGCAGGCATACCGGGCCGCATGACGCCGTACAGCCGTTATCCACAGGTCTGAACGCATCTGTGGGGCTTCGGGTAGCTTCGAACCATGAAGGCCGTCGTACGCATCCGAAGCCTGTCCGGGCTGCTCCTGACGCTGCTGCTCGTCGCCCTCGCCGCCCTCGCCGTCGCACCGGCGGGGGCGGCGAGCGCCGCGGGGCGCGGCGCCGCGCCGGTCCGCGCGGCGGGTGCGCTCGACCAGGCCACCGACATCTCCACGATCGCCCGCGCCCTGCGCCAGGGTCCGGTCTACGTCGACCCGCAGGCCTCCGGACAGCTGTCGGCCCCCGAGGCCGCGGCGCTGGCCCAGCGGATCGAGGACGCCGGCAAGCCCCTCTTCGTCGTCGTCCTGCCGGCCGGATACCCGACCGAGAACCTCTTCTCCAAGCTGCGCACCGCCACCGGGATCACCGGCCTGTACGCCGTCCGCCTGGGCGCCCGCTTCGACGCCCGCGCCGACTCCTCCGTGCTGTCGCGCACCGCCGTCACCAACCTGACCTCCAGCGTCCAGGGCGAGCCGGCCTCGACCCAGCTCACCGACTTCACCGACCGTGCCCTCACCAACATGGGCGGCACGGCCCCGGCCGGGTGGGGCGGCCGCGGCGGCAGTGGTGGCAGCGGCACGTCGTCCGCCGCGCTGATCGCCCTGGGCGCCGTCGTGGTCGTGGGCGGCGCGGGCGCCGTGATCGCCGTGCGGCGCGGCCGGCGCCGCCGGGAGGAGGAGCGGACGGCCGCGCTGGAACGGCTGCGGACGGTCGTCGACGAGGACATCACCGCCTTCGGCGAGGAACTCGACCGCCTCGACTTCCATCCGGCCGAACAGGGCGCGGACGACGCCATGCGCGCGGACTACGAGCGCGCCCTCGACGCCTACGAGCGCGCGAAGCAGCTGATGGCCGAGGCGCGCGGCCCGGAGGACGTGCGCGCGGTCACCCAGGCGCTGGAGGACGGCCGGTTCTGCCTGGCGCAACTCGCGGCCCGGCGCGAGGGGCGGCCGCTGCCGGAGCGGCGTCCGCCGTGCTTCTTCGACCCGCGGCACGGGCCGTCGGTCACCGACGCGGGGTGGACGCCGCCGGGCGGGGCGACGCGTCAGGTGCCGGTCTGCGCGGCCGACGCGGCGCGGCTCGCGGACGGCCAGGACCCGGCGGTCCGCGAGGTCGACACCGCGCGGGGCCGTCGCCCCTACTGGGACGCGGGTCCGGCCTACGGCCCGTGGGCGGGGGGCTACTTCGGCGACGGCCTGCTGCCGGGTCTGCTGGTCGGCACGGTCCTCGGCGGCATGCTGGCCACGCCGGCCTACGCGGCGGGCGACGGCCCCGCCGACTTCGGCGGCCCCCACCAGGGCGGCGACCTCTCCGGAGCGGACTTCGACCCAGGCGACTTCAGCGGCGGCTTCGGCGACGGCGGGGACTTCGGGGGAGGAGGCGGCGGCGGAGACTTCGGCGGCGGCTTCTGAGCGCCCCGCGCGGCCGCGGCCCGGTGGGTCTTGTTCGCGCAGTTCCTCGCGCCCCTGGGGGGGGTGGGGCTGTGCCCGTTTAGGGCGCGGGGAACTGCGCGCTCGGCCACGACGGGCCCGCGGGGGGCGACTGGGTTGGTCGTGCGGCCGCGGGCCGGTGGGGCTCGTTCGCGCAGTTCCCCGCGCCCCTGGGGGGGTGGGGCTGTGCCCGTTTGGGGGCGCGGGGAACTGCGCGCTCGGCCACGACGGGCCCGCGGGGGGCCACTGGGTGGGTTGTGCGGTCGCGGCCCGGTGGGGCTTGGTCGCGCAGTTCCTCGCGCCCCTGGGGGGTTGGGGCTGTGCCCCTTGAGGGGCGCGGGGAACTGCGCGACCGGCCACGACGCGCCCGCACGGGGGCACCAAGCTCGACGGGTGGCCACGACGGGCCGATGCGTCGACTGTCGTGGTCAACCCCGCGCCGGAGGCGCTTCCGCCAGGCGTTCCATGATGGTCGAGGCCAGCGCCAGCACCCCCCGTTCGGTCTCGCCCAGCGACCGCAGCGCAGCCGCCAGCCAGGCGTCCCGTTCGGCCATGTCCCGTTCCAGCTCCCGCCGGCCCGCCTCGGTGAGCCGCAGCAGCGACCGGCGTCGGTCGCCCGTGGCCTGCTCGCGCGCGATCAGCCCCTCCGCCTCCAGTTCGGCGAAGACCCGGGTGAGCGACTGCGGGCGCTGCCGCTCCGCCGCCGCGATCTCGCCGGGCGTCGCCGGGCCGTCGCGGTGCAGATGGCCCAGCACGCCGAGCTGGTTCGCGCTGAGGCTGCCCTCGCCGCGCTCCTGCCGCAGCCGCCGGCCGAGCCGGATCAGCCCCCGGCGGATCCGGGCCGCCTCGGCGAGACGCGAGGCCTCGGCCTCCGACTCATGGGCGGCGGGCGCGACGGGGAGCTGATCCATGACGGAATCATACGCATCGGCTTACTATTGTGCGGGGTGGTGAGGCTGAGAATCCCTTTATCCTTGCCCCGTGACCGCCAAACTAATACGCAACGCGTACGAAGCGGCGTTGACCATGACCGCCGTACTGCTCTCCTGGGGCATCGCCCTCATCCTGGAGACCACCGCGGGACTGCACACGGACTCACTGGTCCTCGCGGTCGCCCTGACCCTCACCCTCTCCTCCACCCAGCGCACCGCCGACACCCGCCGCAGGCTGACCGCGCTGGCCCTGCTGCCCGTCGCCGCGGGCCTCGCGCAACTGCTCGGCCGGCTGATCGCGACGCACTACGCGGCCGGAGCGGCGGTCTTCACCGCGGTCCTCGCGTTCGCCATCTGGATCCGCCGCTACGGCCCCGTCGCCACGAAGGCGGGCACCCTGTTGACGCTGCCGCTCGTCGCGCTGCTCGTGGTCCCCGGCCCCGCGCTGCCGCCGGAGGCCGGCGACCGGCTGCTGAACTGGGCCTGGTCGGCCCTGATCGGCGCCGTGGCCTGCGCCGGCGTCTGGCTGGTTCAGGGCGTCGCGGACCGCTGGGGCCCCTGGCCCGGCGCAGCCGAACCGGCCGCGCCGAGCCGCCCCTCCCGGCTCCACCCGCGCCCCAGCACCCGGATGGCGCTGCAGATGGCGGCGGGGGTGGCCGCCGCCTTCGCCCTGGGGCGGCTCTGCTACGACCACCACTGGCCGTGGATGGTCCTCACCGCGTACGTCGCCGCGAGCGGCAACCGGGGCAGGACCGACGTGCTGCGCAAGGGTGTCGAGCGCTGCCTGGGCGCCGCCGCGGGCACCCTGCTCGCCACCGGCGTGGCGGCGGCCGGGATCGACGGGCACGCCTCGGTCGCGGTGATGTTCGGGGTGCTCGCGGTCGCGCTGTGGCTGCGGCCGCTCAACTACGCCTACTGGGCGGCCGGGATGACCACCGCGCTGTCGCTGCTGCTCGGCTACTTCGGCCAGGACGCACAGTCCCTGCTGCTCACCCGTCTCGCGGCCATCGGGATCGGCGCGGCCGTGTCCGTCGCCGCCGCCTGGTGGCTGCTCCCGGTACCGCGCCGACGCACCACGCCCGCCCTCCGCCCGGCGACCTGAACCCCCGCGCCCCGAGCCCCCGCGCCCCGAGCGCCCGCGCCCCCGGTCCCGGAGGCCCGAGTCCCGGCGACCTGAACCCCTGCGGGCTCAGCCGCCGCCGGGTACGACCAGCCCGGACTCGTAGGCCAGCACCACCGCCTGGGTGCGGTCCCGCAGCCCCAGCTTCGACAGGATGCGGCTGACATGGGTCTTCACCGTCTCCTCGCCCACGTGCAGCCGGGCCGCCAGCTCGGGGTTGGAGAGGCCCTCCGCGAGCAGCCGCAGCACCTCCGTCTCGCGCGGGGTCAGCCCGGCGGGCGGCCGCGGGGCGGGGCCGCGGGGGCGCAGCCGGGCGAACTCGGCGATCAGACGGCGGGTGACACCGGGGGCGAGCAGCGCCTCACCGGCCGCGACCACCCGCACCGCCTCGAAGAGCCGCTCGGCGGTCACGTCCTTGAGCAGAAAGCCGCTGGCCCCGGCCGCGAGGGCGTCGTAGACATGCTCGTCGAGGTCGAAGGTGGTCAGGATCAGCACCCGAGGCGCGTCGGGGCCCGTGAGTTCCGCCGTGGCGCGGATGCCGTCGAGCACCGGCATCCGTACGTCCATGAGCACCACGTCGGGCCGCTCCCGGCGGCACACCCGCACCGCCTCGGCCCCGTCGGCCGCCGTGCCGACCACGGTGAAGTCCGGCTGGGTGGCGAGCAGTCCGGCGTAACCGGCGCGGACGATCTCGTGGTCGTCGGCGACCACCAGCCGGATACCGGCCCCCTTGCTCACCGTGCCTCCTCCGGCCGGATGCCGGCACTCTCGTTCACCGCGTCTCCTCCGGCCGGACCGGCAGGCGGGCCTCCACCTGGAAGCCGCCGGCCGGGGCCGCGCCGGTGCGCAGGAAGCCGCCGACCGTCGCGGCCCGCTCCGCCATGCCGAGCAGGCCGTGCCCGGCCGCGCCCGGCCGCGCCGCGCCGGGGCCCGGTCCGTTGTCGCGCACGCACAGGGTCAGGTCCTCGCCCCCGTAGCGGAGTTCGACGTCCACGGCGGCCCCGGGCGCATGGCGGCGCGCGTTGGTGAGGGCCTCCTGCACGATGCGGTACGCGGTGACCTCCACGCCCGGGTCGAGCGGTACGACCGTGCCGCTCACGATCAGCCGGGCCCGGCAGCCCGCCGCCTCCCGCGCCTCGTCCACCAGGTCGATCAGCTGGCGCAGCCCGGGCTGCGGCCGTCGCTGCACACCGGGGTCGGCGTCCTCGCGCAGCACCCCGAGCAGCCGCCGCATCTCCGTCAGCGCGGCGCGCGCGGTGTCGCCGATGGCCAGCAGCCGGGCCGCGCCCTCGGCGGGCAGCCCGGCCGTGGTCAGCCGCGCGGTCTCCGCCTGCACCGCGATCATCGAGATGTGATGGGCGACGACATCGTGCAACTCCCGTGCGATACGCGCCCGTTCGCCCCGCGCCGCGTGTTCGAGCAGGGTGTCGGCGAAGGCCCGCTCGGTGGCGCTGTGCGCGAGCGCGGTCAGCCGGGCGTGCCGGGACAGGCCCGCCGCGGCCGCCGCCGAACCGAGCGTCACCGCCAGCACGGCGATCACGCGGGCCCACCGGTCGCCGTCGACCAGCGCGATCACCGCGTACGGCAGCAGCAGCAGTCCGCACAGCCGGGGCCGGCCCGCCCGCCCGAGGACGTACACACAGAGCGGCTGGGCGACCAGACCGGCCAGCGTGAGCGCGCGGAACGGCTCCAGCGCGAGCACCCCGCCACCGCTGAGCGCGACGCCGGCGGTGGCCCGTACGGCGCCCTCGGAACCCAGTACCAGGGCGAGCGGAAGGGTGGTGGCGAGCGCGAGCAGCAGCACGGCCGCGAGCGTGCCCGGCGCCGCGCTCCCGCGCAGCAGCACCTCACCCAGCGACAGCAGGGCGAGCCCGAACGGCACCGCCCGGACCTCCCGCCGCGCCATCACACCGTCGATCCCGGCGATCCGTGCCGCTCCGGCCGCGACCGGTGTGCTCTCACCCACGACCGCCATTCTGCCGGGACGGCCGCCCGGCGCATCCCCCGTGCGAGGGACCCCCAGGGCGTGACGACCCGCCCCCGCCGCCCGGCCTAGCCTCCTCGCCATGAGCGACGCCACCATCGAAGTCCGCAACCTGCGCAAGCGGTTCGGCCGGACTCTGGCCGTCGACGGACTCTCCTTCACGGTCGAGCCCGGCACGGTCACCGGCTTCGTCGGCCCCAACGGCGCCGGCAAGTCCACCACCCTGCGCGCCCTGCTGGGCCTGGACGCCCCCGACGAGGGCCGGGCCCTGGTCTGCGGCCGCCCCTACCACGCGCTGCGCACCCCTCTGCTGGAGGTCGGCGCGCTGCTCGACGCCGCCGCCGTGCACCCCGGCCGGCGCGGCCGGGACCACCTGCTCTGGCTGGCCCACTCGCACGGGCTGCCCGCCCGGCGGGCCGACGAGGTGCTGGAGCAGGTCGGCATGGAGGGCGCGGCCCGCCGCAAGGCCGGCGGCTACTCCCTCGGGATGCGCCAGCGCCTCGGCATCGCCGCCGCACTGCTCGGCGACCCTTCGGTCCTGCTGCTCGACGAGCCCGTCAACGGCCTTGACCCCGAGGGCATCCAGTGGATCCGTGCCCTGCTGCGCGGGCTGGCCGCCGAGGGCCGGGCGATCCTCGTCTCCAGCCATCTGATGAGCGAACTGGAGGACACCGCCGACCACTTGGTGGTCATCGGGCGGGGCCGGCTGATCGCGGACACGTCCGTCGCGGACCTGCTGTCCGCCGCCTCCGGCGACCGGGTGCGGGTGCGCACCGACGCGCGTACGGCGGCGATGGAACTGCTCACCCGGGAGGGCGCCACCGTCGCGGTGACCGACCGGGACACCCTGACCGTCACCGGGCTGCCGGCCCAGCGGATCGTCGAACTGCTCAGCGCGCGGGGCATACCGGTGGCCGAGGTCGGCGCCCACCGGGCCACCCTGGAGGAGGCGTACATGGAACTCACCAGAACGTCGGCCGAGTTCACGGCCACGGCCCCCCGGGAGACCGCTCCCGACGGCGAGCGGGACACGGACACGGCGGACACCGCGGACAGCGTGGACAGCCCGCAGAGCACGGACAGGCCGCAGATCACGGACAGCGCGCAGGCCACGGACAGCGCGCAGGCCACGGACAGCGCGCAGGCCGCGGACGCCACGGACACCGGGGCGGGGCGATGACCGCGACCTCCACGCCGCCCGCCACCCCGGCCGGGCCGCCCGCGCCCCACCGCTCCCGCCTGCACCCCGCCCGCGCGGGCTTTCTCCACCTGCTGCGGGCGGAGTGGACCAAGTTCCGCACGGTCCGCGCCTGGCCCCTGGTCCTTCTCGCGGCGGCGGTCGTCACCGTGCTGATCTCCATGCTCTCCGCGAGCGGCTCGCACACCAGCGGCAGCCCGCCGTTCGTGCAGGGCCCGGACGGCACCGTCGTCAGCGACTCCTTCCGCACCACCCACCGCTCGCTCACCGGCGACGGCACCCTGACGGTGCGCGTCACCTCGATGCGCGCCGACGGCGGCGGCCTGGAGCCGTGGGCCAAGGCGGGCCTGCTGATCAAGCAGAGCCTGAAGCGGGGCGCGCCCTACGCCGCCGTGATGGTCACCCCCGGCCACGGCGTGCGCGCCGAATGGAACTTCACCCACGACACCGCGGGCCCCGCCGCCGATCCGACGGCCTCCCCGCAGTGGCTGCGCCTGACCCGCAAGGGCGACACGGTGACGGCGTACGCGTCGGCGGACGGCCGGGGCTGGACGCGGATCGCCGCCGTGCGCCTGTCCGGGCTCGCGCGCACGGTCCAGGCGGGCGTCTTCGTGGCCACGCCCGACCACGAGGAGGTCAGCCGGTCCATCGGCGGCGGCAGCGTGACCTCCGGCGGGGGTTCGGTGACCGCGGCCTTCGACCACCTCTCCCTCCGGGGGACCTCGCCGGACGCGGACTGGGCCAGTACCGACGTCGGCGCTCCGGCGCCGGACGGCCCCACCCCGCACAACGCGCCGGGCGAGGGCCGCACCCAGGTCTCCGCCGCCGGCACCTACACGCTCACCGGGCACGGGGACATCGCGCCCGACACCTTGCAGCCCGACCGGGTCCAGATGAGCTTCCAGGGCGTCTCCGTGGGTCTGCTGTTCCTGGTCGCGGTGGGCGTGCTGTTCATGACCAGCGAGTACAAGCGGGGCCTGATCCGTACGACGTTCACGGCGAGCCCGTCCCGGGCGGCGGTGCTCGGGGCGAAGTCCCTGGTCATCGGGGGTGTGACCGTCGTGACCTGCCTTCCGGCCCTCGCGCTCGGCTATGTCCTCGCCCAGCGCGGGTTGCGCCGCAACGGCTACGCCGAGCCCGCCTTCCCCGACCTGCCGCTGCTGCACGGCCCGGCCGCCCGCGCGGTGGTCGGCAGCGCGCTGCTGATGGCCCTGGTCGCGGTCCTGGCCCTCGCGGTGGGGGCGGTGCTGCGGTCCACGGCGGGCGCGATCGCGACCGTCACGGTGCTGGTGGTCCTCCCGCAGATCCTGTCGCTCGCGCTCCCGCTCGGCCTCGCGCGGTGGCTGCTGCGGGTGACCCCGGCGGCGGCGTTCGCCGTGCAGCAGGGCGTGCCGCACTACGGGTTCGGCCGGCAGACCTGTCTGCCGGAGAGCGGGTGCTATCCGCTCGATCCGTGGCCGGGTCTGCTGGTCCTGGTGGCGTACACGGCGGCGGCCCTGGGCCTGGCGGTGTGGACCGTGCGCAGGAGGGACGCGTGAGGGCGCTGCACGCGGGGTGCGTGAGGGCGCTGCACGCGGAGTGGACGAAGCTGCGCACCCTGGCGAGTACGTGGTGGCTGCTCGCGGCGGTGCCGGTGCTGACGGTGGTGCTCGGCACGGCCGCGGCGGCGTCGGCGAGCCGGACCTGCCCGTCGCGGGCGCTGTGCCACGCGGACACCGTGCGGCTGAGCCTGACGGGGGTGTGGCTGAGCCAGGCGCTCTGTCTGGTCCTGGGGGTGCTCGCGATGGGGGCGGAGTACGGCACGGGCACCATCGGGGTGACGCTGGCCGCCGTACCGCTGCGCCGCCGGGTGCTGGCGGCGAAGGCGGCGGTGGTGGCGCTGTCGACCGGCGTGGCCGCGGCCGCCGCGGTGCCGCTCGCGCTCGCCGCCGCCCGGCTGGTCGTGCCGGTGCCGGGTCCGCAGGCGCGGGCCGCGGTGGGCTCGGTGTTCTGCCTGGTCCTGGTGGCGCTGCTGGGCCTCGGCCTCGCGACGCTGCTGCGGGACACCGCGGCCGCGCTGACGCTGGGTCTCGGCCTGCTCTACGCGGTGCCGCTGCTGGCCGAGCTGCTGCCCTCGGTCAGCTGGCAGCACCGGCTGCAGCGCTGGGCGCCGATGCCGGCCGGGCTGTCCGTCCAGTGGACCCGGGACCTCGACCGACTGGTCATCGGGCCGTGGGCCGGGCTCGGGGTGCTGGCGGCCTATGCGGTGGGTCTGCTGACGGCTGGGGGAGTGGCGTTCCGCCTCCGCGACGCGTGACGGCCGCGGGCCCCGTCAGCGAGCCCGGCCCGCCTCGGCCTTCCCGCGGCCGCGTGCCGGGCGTGGTGCCCCCGTGCGGCTGCGTCGTGGCTGGTCGCGCAGTTCCCCGCGCCCCTAGGGGGTGGTGGTCGGGCCCCGTCAGGGGCGCGGGGAACTGCGCGACCAGCCCCCACCGGCCCGCGGGGAACTGTGCGGCCAGCCCCATCGGCCCGCAAGGAACTGTGCCGTCAGCCCCGCCGGGTCGCGGTCGTATCCCGTGACGGAAACGCCCGCCCCGGCCGCGGCAGCGGAGGGGCGGGCGTTGTCGTCGAGCGCGCCGCAGGCGTCACGCCTGCTTGATCGCCGAGATGTCGAACGTCAGCTTGATCTTGTCGGAGACCAGCACGCCGCCCGTCTCCAGCTTCGCGTTCCAGGTCAGGCCCCACTCGGACCGCAGGATCTCCGCCTTGCCCTCGAAGCCGACCCGCTCGTTGCCGAAGGGGTCCTTCGCGGCGCCGTTGAACTCGAGGTCGATGGTGAGCGGCTTGGTGACGCCGAGGATGGAGAGGTCGCCGGTGAGGCGGTAGTCGCCGCCGCCGAGGTCCTCCGCCGAGGTCGACCGGAAGGTCATCGTCGGGAACTCGTCGCACTTGAAGAAGTCCGCCGACTTCAGGTGCCCGTCACGGTCGGCGTTCCCCGTGTCGATGCTGGCCATCGCGACGTCGATGGACGCGGTGGACTTCGCGGGGTCGCCGCCGTCCAGGTGCAGGGTGCCGGAGAACTCGTGGAAGCTGCCCTTCACATTGGTCACCATCGCGTGCCGGGCCACGAAGCCGATCCTCGTGTGCGCGGGGTCGAGCGTGTACTCGCCGGTGACCGAGGCCAGGTCGGTGCCGGCGGTCTCGGCGTCGTCGTTCTTGTTGCCGAAGAGGCCCATGACGTTCTCCTAGGGGGGATGGTCGCGGCTCGTGACGGGTCGCGGCGACAGGTTGTTTAACGTTCAATGACTAGCAACGTGTCCGACCGTAGACCCATTCCCGGGCCGATTCAATGTCTTCGGCGTGTCACCCGTCAGGAGCCATGGGTGATCACCCGGTCGGGCCCCGCCGGGATACCCTTCACCCGCCCCCACGGACGTGCGCGTCACTCCGCTGACCGCATGTACGGCACCGGGTGTGAGCCGGGTCTCAGCCTTCGCGTTTGTGTGACCCCTACAAGCCCAGGGCCCCCTGAGCAGTCGGAACGCCTGCATGGCGTTGAAGTTCTGTTAAGTGCTACCAGGAAAACGGGCCGGAGACTGTACGGAGTCGACGGCTCGCTTTTCTTGCGGGGCTTCGTAAGGTCGCTACATGACCGTTTTGGAAGAGACGACGGGCGAATCGACCGCCGAGCCCACGACCGAGCCGGCGGCGGAGCCGACGGACGCGCGGGGCCGGGTCGCCGAGCTGCGCGAGATCCGTGCGCAGGCCCTGGCGGGCCCCGGTGCGAAGGCGACCGAGGCGCAGCACGCCAAGGGCAAGCTGACGGCGCGGGAGCGGATCGAGCTGCTGGTCGATGCGGGTTCCTTCCAGGAGGTCGAGCAGCTGCGCCGGCACCGTGCGGTCGGGTTCGGTCTGGAGGCGAAGAAGCCCTACACCGACGGTGTGATCACGGGCTGGGGCACGGTCGAGGGCCGTACGGTCTTCGTGTACGCGCACGATTTCCGGATCTTCGGCGGCGCGCTGGGCGAGGCCCACGCGACGAAGATCCACAAGATCATGGACATGGCCATCGCGGCGGGTGCCCCGCTGGTCTCCCTCAACGACGGTGCGGGTGCCCGGATCCAGGAGGGCGTGTCCGCGCTCGCCGGGTACGGCGGCATCTTCCAGCGCAACACCAGGGCCTCGGGGGTGATCCCGCAGATCTCGGTGATGCTCGGCCCGTGCGCGGGCGGCGCGGCCTACAGCCCGGCGCTGACGGACTTCGTGTTCATGGTCCGTGAGACCTCGCAGATGTTCATCACCGGCCCGGACGTCGTCAAGGCGGTCACCGGCGAGGAGATCACCCAGAACGGCCT